>NZ_FWFG01000110.1 GCF_900163655.1 Brachybacterium nesterenkovii | reverse complement strand
GGTGCAGGCACCGGCACAGCTGCAGGCGCAGGCGCAGACTCGGCCGGCGCAGGATCCCGCCACGATGGAGTTCGTCCCCGACGACCCTGCACCGGCCGAGTCTGCGCCTGCGCCTGCAGCTGTGCCGGTGCCTGCACCTGCACCAGCACCCGCGCCTGTGCCTGCACCTGCGCCTGTGCCCGCTCCTGCACCATCCCCAGCCCCGGCGCCGCCCCCGGCTCCCGCGCCGATCGCTGAGCCCATGTCGTCCCCTGCGCCTTGGTCGGCTCCCGCTTCTGCTCCCGCGCCCCCTCCGGCAGATCCGCCGCCTCCTGCGGACGTGCCGTCTCCTGCGACGGCATCGGCGGCCCCGGGCAGCACGCCCGATGAGCCCGTGGACTCCTCGTATGACGAGCTGTTCGGCGCGACGCTGCACCGGCGCATCGAGGACGCCGCGGTGCGCCCGGGCGGTGACGATCCGGCCGACCGTCCTGAGCCCGATCCGGAGCCCGCGCAGGTGCCGGAGCCGAGCGCGGCGGATCAGGCGCCGGCCGCTCCTGTCGCGGACGCTCCGGCCCCGGTGGAGTTCATCGACTGGGTCCCCGGCATGGGCCGGACCGCGGCGGGCGCTTCCGCCTCCGCCTCGTCGGTCCCCCCTCGGGAATCGCCCACGGCGCCTCCCGCCACCGCGTCCTCGACAGCGCGCCCGACCGGACCGGCCCAGCCCGCTGTGCAGGCCGCCGGGTCCTCGACCCCGTCGGCCCGCGGTCTCCCGCCGCACCCCGGAGCGTCCGCATCGGCGGTGCCGGCGGCATCGCCCGCCGCCGTGGGGTCGCAGGCGCCGAGCTCGCAGCCGTCGACGTCGTCCGGTGCCCCCGTGATGGTGGCCGCGCAGCTGTGCGCCGCAGGGCACCCGTCGCCCCCGGACAGCGGTGTCTGCCGCGTCTGCGGTGCGCCTCTGGACGGGTCGGTCCGCTCCGTCGAGCGGCCGCCGCTGGGAACGCTCGAGATCTCCTCCGGCGGCTCGGTGCGGCTGGATCGCACGGTCGTCCTCGGGCGTCGCCCGCGAGCCTCCCGCGTGAGCGGTGACGACGTGCCGCTGCTGGTGACGGTCCCGAGCCCCCAGCAGGACATCTCCCGCTCCCACCTGGAGATCCGGCCGGAGGGCTGGCATGTCGTGGTGGTGGACCTCGCGACAACCAACGGGACCCGCCTGATGCGGGGTCAGCAGGCGCAGGTGCGCCTGCGACCGCATACCCCGGTCCTGCTGCGCAGCGGCGACGCCCTGGACATCGGGGACGGCGTGATCCTGCGCTGGACGGAGCGCGCATGAGCCCCCGCGCGCCCTCCCGTCCGCCGCGGCTGGACGGCTACGAGTTCCGCTCCGTGCTCGGCGGCGGCGGCTTCGCGGACGTGTTCCTGTACCGGCAGGAGCGCCCCCAGCGCGAGGTCGCCGTCAAGGTGCTCCTCTCCGGCATCGGGGACCTGGGCGTGCGCGCCCAGTTCGAGGCCGAGGCCAACGTCATGGCCGCGATGTCCACCCACCCCTCGATCGTCACGATCCACCAGGCCGAGGTGGCCGATGACGGGCGCCCGTGCATTGTCATGGAGTACTGCTCGCGACCCAACTACGGCGTCCGCTTCCGCAGCGAGCGCATCGCCGTCGAGGAGGCCCTGCGCGTGGGCGTCATGATCGCCGGTGCCGTGGAGACCGCGCACCGCGCCGGGGTGCTGCACCGGGACATCAAGCCGGCCAACATCCTCGTGACCGAGTACAACCGTCCCGCGCTCACGGACTTCGGGATCTCGATCGCGACGACGGAGGCCGGGGACATCGAGGACTCCACGGGGATGTCGATCCCGTGGTCGCCGCCGGAGTGCTTCGCGGACCCGCCGCGCGCGGATGTGCGCTCGGACGTGTTCTCGCTCGCGGCGACGGTCTACTCGCTCCTGGCCGGCCGCACGCCCTTCGAGGCCACGGACCGGCGCAACACGGCCGCGGAGCTGATCCGGCGCATCGAGACGATGCCGCTGCCGCCGCTGGAGAGGCCCGACGCCCCGGCCTCCCTCAGCCGGGTGCTGGCCGTCGCGATGGCCAAGGACCCCGCGGCGCGCTACGACAGCGCCCTCGCCTTCGGCCGCGCCCTGCAGCAGGTCGAGGCGGAGCTCTCGCTGCCGGTCACGGCCATGGACGTCCTCGAGGACCGCTCGCGGCAGCCGGTCGCCGCCCGCGCCGAGCCCGACGACCTCGACATGCACACGCGGATCCGCTCGATCACGACGATCGCCCCGGGCGCCCCGGGCATGCAGGGCGCCCCCGGGGCGCAGGGCGTGCCGGGAGCGCAGGGCATGCACGGCGCAATGGGCATACCGGGAGCGCACTCGCCCGCGCAGCGCGAGATCGACCCGTTCGCGGGCATCGCCCCGGCTCCCGGCGAGCTCGCGGCCTCGCGCGCAGCCGCGCCGGGGGAGTCGACGGCACCGCGCACCATGCTGCGGCCGTCCGCATCCCTTCCCCCGCGCTCGCCCCTCGAGGCGGAGGCGGATCCGGACCCGGAGCCGGAGGGGCGTGGCCTGGGGCTGCCGCCGTGGCTGGTCCTGTCCGTGGTCGGGGCGCTCGTGCTCGCCGTCGGGGTCGGCGCCGTGCTCGGAGTCAGAGCGGCGTTCCCCGAGAAGGAGGGACCGACGCCGCCGGACGATACCACCGAGCCCGTGGCCTTCGACGACCGCGACGTCGCCGCGCCCACGGACATCCGGATCGAGAAGATCGACATGCCGGGGACCGAGGTCGACAAGGCCCGCATCTCGTGGAGCCGCCCGCAGGGCTTCGCGCAGGGCGACGTCTACCTCGTCAGCTGGAAGGATATGGAGGACGGCTACCGGCAGTTCGGGGAGCCGCAGGAGGTGGCAGGGCGCGAGTCCATGGTGATGAACGCGCCGCCGCATCACGACCACGCGTGCGTGCAGGTCGCGGTGCGCGTGCCCAGCGGCGCGGCGCAGTCCGCGGGCGAGGCATGCATGTGAGGACCCCGTCGCCGATCCCGGCGGCGGGCACGAGGGAGGGATGAGCACGATGGCAGCGGTCTCCGTGGAGTTCTGCGGCGAATGGTTCCGGATCGAGGAGGGCGAGGAGCTCACGATCGGGCGCGACGCCCAGCTCACGATCGACGAGGACAACCCGTTCCTGCACCGGCAGTTCCTCTCCATCGTGCAGGTCGACTCGATGTGGTGGCTGGTCAACATCGGGGCGCGGCTGTCGGCCACGATCACCGACACCACCGGCACGATGCAGGCCTGGCTCGCCCCCGGTGCCCGCATCCCGCTCGTCTTCGACGTGACGAAGGTGGTGTTCACCGCCGGCCCGACCACCTACGACCTCTCGATCCACGCCGAGTCGCCCGAGTTCGAGCGCACGCCGAGCGTCGACGACCCGGTGGGGGAGACGACCGTCGGCCCGATCGCGCTCACCCTGAGCCAGAAGCAGCTCATCCTCGCGCTCGCCGAGCCGATGCTCACCCGCGAGGGCTCCGGTATCTCCTCCGTGCCCACCTCCGCGCAGGCAGCCGCCCGGCTCGGCTGGCCGTCGACGAAGTTCAACCGGAAGCTGGACAACGTGTGCGACAAGCTCGACCGCATCGGCGTCCGCGGACTGCGGGGAGGGCCCGGGAAGCTCGCCAGCAACCGGCGCGCCCGGCTCGTGGAGCACGCGGTGTTCTCGCGGCTCGTGACGATCGACGACCTCCCGCTGCTCGAGAAGTCCGCGGATGACGAGGACTGACCTGCGCCGGGCCCTCGCGCCCGATCGTCTGCCGCGGACGGTGCCCGACCGCCCCCGCTGACCCGTCCGCCCCGACGACCCTCCCGCACCCCCAGGAGCAGCCCCTCCCATGCGCATCAAGCTCACCCTGCGCCGCCCCGAGGACCGCCTGACGGACCTCGAGGTGATGGCCGACGCGACCGCCACCGTCGCCGACGTCGCCACCGCGCTGTACCTCGCCGACCCGATGCGCGCCGGGGTGCAGGCGCCCGAGGGGCTGACCCTGCAGATCCAGGACCCCGGGGCGGGGCCGACGGGCGTGCGGGCGCTGGACCGCGAGATCGACCTGATCCAGGCGGGTCTGCGATCGGGCAGCGTCGTCTCGATCGCGCGCTCCTCGACGCAGTACTCGACCCGCGAGGAGGCCCGCGGGCCGGCAGTCGCGCTCCTGCGCGTGCTGTCCGGTCCTGCCGAGGGCCGCGAGTTCCCGCTCCCGACGGGGGCGACCACGATCGGGCGCGAGGGCGACGTCGACATCCGCATCCCCGACCCGGCGCTCTCCCGGCGCCACTGCCGCGTGAACGTCGCGGACACGGTGGAGGTCGTGGACCTCCACTCCGCCAACGGGGTGGTCATGGCGGGGGAGCGCGTTGAGCGTGCCGTGATGGGCCCTGCGGACACGGTCCTGATCGGCGACACGTCCTTCGCCGTGGTGCTGCTGCACCGGCCCGGCGGGGCGGCTCCGTCCTCGCCGGTGGTGCAGTTCAACCGCTCGCCCCGCGTGGTGCCGCGCTTCCCCTACCGGCCGCTGCGGGCGCCGGAGCCGCCGCGGGAGCAGAACCCGCAGGTGTTCCCGATCTTCATGCTGTTCGCCCCGCTGTTCATGGGCGCGTTCATGTTCATGCTCACCGGCTCGCCGCGCTCGCTCATGTTCGTGTTCATGATGCCGCTGATGGCGGGCGCCGGATACATGAACCGCCGCTACCAGCAGAAGAAGGACCTCGAACGGCAGATCGAGAAGTTCGGCGAGGGCATGGCCTCCCTCAAGCGACGTGTCGCGGCCGCCCAGCAGCTCGAGCGCGCCGTGCGCCTGGTCGAGACGCCGGGCGCCGCCGACACGGTCGACTCGGCGTTCCGCCTCGGGCGCCTGCTGTGGACCCACCGCCCGGAGCACGACGCCTTCGGCACGGTGCGCCTGGGTATCGGGATCGCGCCCTCGCGGGTGGGCATCGATCTGCCCAACGAGAACAACTGCATCGCTCGCTTCTGGGACGAGCTGCTCGACATGCAGGAGGAGTACTCGCAGATCGCGGGCGTGCCGATCGTCGGTGATCTGCGGGAGTGCGGCAGCATCGGCGTGGCCGGGGCCGGGGGAGAGGCCGCCGGGACCGCGCGCGGGATCCTCATGCAGCTGGCGGGCCTGCACTCGCCGGCGGACGTCGCGCTGGCGGCGATCACGTCGAGCACGAGCCTGGCCGACTGGGAATGGCTCAAGTGGCTGCCGCACACCTCGAGCCCGCATTCGCCGCTGCCGGGCGACCACCTCGCATCCACGCGCCTGCAGGGCATCTCGCTCATCTCCCGGATCGAGGAGCTCATCGAGCAGCGCGGCGAGGGCGCCCCGGCGCAGCTGCGACGCCCCCTCACGATCGACGTCTCCGACCCGCCCGAGGAGCCCGCGGAGCCCGTGACCCCGTCGCTCGTGCTCGTCGTCGAGGACGACGCCCCCGTGGACCGGGCCCGCCTGGTCCGCATCGCCGAGCGCGGGCCGGACGTCGGCGTGCACGTCCTGTGGTGCGCCGCCGACGTCGCCGCCCTCCCGGCCGCATGCCGCACCTACGTCTCGGTCGACGCCGCGGTCGAGGGCGCGAGCTCGGGGCATGTGCGGCGCGGCGAGCGCTCCTACCCGGTGACCGTCGAGACGGTGTCGGTGGACGTCGCGACGGGGGTCGCCCGCCACCTGGCGCCCCTGGTCGACGCGGGCGTGCCGATCGACGACGACTCGGACCTGCCGCGGTCGATCAACTGGCTCAAGCTCGCGGGCACCGAGCTCGCGGAGGACCCGACGGCGATCGTGGAGCGCTGGAAGGAGAACGGCTCGCTGACCCCGCGCGACGGCGGCGCCCCCGTGCGCCGCAGCCACGACGGGAACCTGCGCGGCCTCATCGGCCACGACGGCACCGACGCGTTCTCGCTCGACCTGCGCACGCAGGGCCCGCACGCCCTGGTGGGCGGCACGACGGGCGCCGGCAAGTCCGAGTTCCTGCAGGCCTGGGTGATGGGCATGGCCACCGCGCACAGCCCCGACCGGGTCACCTTCCTGTTCGTCGACTACAAGGGCGGCGCCGCCTTCGCCGACGCGATCACGCTGCCCCACGCGGTCGGCCTGGTCACCGACCTGTCCCCGCACCTGGTGCGCAGAGCGCTCACGTCGCTGCGCGCGGAGCTGCACTACCGCGAGCACCTGCTGAACCGGAAGAAGGCCAAGGACCTGATCTCGCTCGAGCGCACGGGCGACCCCGAGTGCCCGCCCAGCCTGATCATCATCGTCGACGAGTTCGCGGCCCTGGCCAAGGAGATCCCGGAGTTCGTCGACGGCGTCGTGGACGTCGCGGCGCGCGGGCGCTCGCTCGGGCTGCACCTGATCCTGGCCACCCAGCGCCCCGCGGGCGTCATCAAGGAGAACCTGCGGGCCAACACAAACCTGCGCATCGCCCTGCGGATGGCGGACGAGGCCGACTCCAAGGACATCCTCGGCGACCAGATGGCCGCGCACTTCGACCCGGGGATCCCCGGGCGCGCGGCCGCCAAGACGGGGCCGGGCCGCATCGCGACGTTCCAGACCGGCTACGCCGGCGGCTGGACGACCGACGAGCCCGAGCGCGCCCGGATCGACATCGTCGAGCGCGCCTTCGGCACCGGCGAGGCCTGGGACATCCCGCGGCCCGTCGTCACCGAGGTCAAGGACCCGGGGCCCAACGACATCTCCCGCATGGTCCGCACCATCACGCGGGCCGCCGACGACGCCGGCGTGCCCGCGCCCCGCAAGCCGTGGCTGTCGGAGCTCGCCGCCGCCTACGACCTGTCGCGCCTGCCCACCCGGCGCACCGACGAGGAGCTGCTGCTGGGCGTCATGGACGTCCCCGAGGACCAGGCGCAGCCGACCGTCTCCTACGTCCCGGACCGCGACGGGAACATGGCCGTGTACGGCACCGGCGGCTCGGGCAAGTCGACGACCCTGCGGACCATCGCGATCGCCGCCGCCTCGACGGTCCGCGGCGGGCCGGTCCACGTGTACGGCCTCGACTTCGGGGCCTCGGGCCTGACGATGCTCGAGGAGCTCCCGCACGTCGGCGCGATCATCCCGGGAGACGACGAGGAGCGGGTGATCCGCCTCCTGCGGACCCTGCGCCAGATCGTGGACGACCGCGCCAAGGAGTTCGCGCGCGTGCGTGCGGGCTCGGTGACCGAGTACCGCCGCCTCGCGAGCGCGCCCGAGACCCCGCGCATCCTGCTGCTGGTCGACGGCATGGCCGCCTTCCGCGAGGCCTACGACTACTCCAACCTCGCCAAGTGGTTCACGACCTTCGTGCAGATCGCGACGGACGGCCGTCCCGTCGGCGTGCACGTGATCGTCACGGGCGACCGGCCCAACGCCGTGCCGGCGTCGCTGGGCTCGTCGATCCAGCGCCGCCTGATCCACCGCATGGCCTCGGCCGACGACTACGGGATGTTCGGGGAGACCAAGGACGTGCTCGACGGCTCCTCGCCCCCCGGCCGGGCGATCCTCGAGGGGCACGAGGTCCAGATCGCGGTGCACGGCGGCGACGCGAACGTCGCCATCCAGTCGCGCGAGGTCTCCAAGCTCGCCGCGGCGATGCGGCGCGCGGGGGTCGCGCAGGCGCCTCCGGTGGCGCCCCTGCCCGAGCGCGTCGAGCTGTCCGGCCTGCGGCCGCTGGTGGACGGGCAGCCGGTGCTCGGCCTGGCCGACGAGACGATGGCGGAGCTCGCCTTCGAGCCGCGCGGCGCGTTCATGATCTCCGGGCCCATCGGGGCGGGCCGCACGACGGCCCAGCTGACCCTCGCCACCGGGCTGCGCGCGCTCGAGGTGCCGATGCGCCTGGTCCGCTTCTCGGCACGCCGGACGCCGCTGACGGGCGATGCCGTCTGGGACGTGGAGGCCTCGGATCCGGAGCAGGTGCGCGCGCTCGCGCAGCAGCTGACCCAGACGATCGAGGCCGGCGCCGTCCCGGAGGGCCGCCTCGCCCTGTTCATCGACGGGGTCGCGGACTTCACCGGGACGGGCGCCGAGAACGATCTGGAGAAGCTGATCCGCGCCGCCACCCGGGAGGGCCAGTTCGTCGTGGGCGAGAACGAGTCGTCGACCTGGTCGCAGGCCTACCAGCTGGCCAAGCCCTTCAAGTCCGGCCGCCGCGGCCTGCTGCTGCAGCCGTCCGACGGCGACGGCGACACCCTGCTGGGCACGCCGCTCGGGCGCGTGCGCCAGAAGGACTTCCCGCCGGGCCGCGGCTTCCTCGTCGCGTCCGGACGCGCCGTCAAGGTGCAGGTGGCGCAGGTGACCGGCTGACGGACAGGTCAGTGCGCACGCTCCTGCTCCCGATGCGCCGTCCTCGGCGTTTCCTCCACACCGGTGTCCGTCCACATGGGGAGTGCTCCCCATGTCCGCGGCCCGCGGCGCGCCCTACGCTGACGAGGACATCGAACGCGGGGTCGGCCGTCGGCCGGGCCGGGCCGCCCGCCCTCGCCGGGGCAGGGGCCGAGCGGAACCGCAGGGACTGGCGCAGGGGAAGGGAACCAGCATGAACGCGACGAAGGGCATGGCCGTCGAGGAGGTCCGCCGCATGGCGCAGATGCTCGCCGACGCCTCCGAGGAGATCACGGGCATCAAGGACGAGCTCACCGCGGGCCTCGCGGAGGTCGACTGGACGGGACCGGACGCCGATCGCTTCCGCTCGCAGTGGGAGGGCGAAATGGTCCCCGCCCTCCAGGAGATCTCGCAGTCGGTCGGCGAGCTCGGCACCACGGCCGAGTCGAACGCGGCGCAGCAGGACGCGGCCTCCTCCTGAGCATTCCCCGCGGCGTCGCTCCCGGCCGGGAGGACGCCTGAGGGGACGGAGCCCCCGTCGGCACCGTCGGACTGCTCCCCGGATACCGGACCGAGAACTCGGCTCCGCCCTCCGGGGAGCGGTTCGCCGCCGACGGGGGCTCGCGCATCCGGGGCCGCAGACCGCCGCAGAACCGAGGGCCCTGCCGCAGAACCGAGGACGACGGATCGCGGGGTTGGTATCTTGGGCGCCACCGACCCGAGGAGCACTCTGCGAGATGCCCACGACAGTCACGTATCCGAGCGCCGAGCTGCCCGGCCCGCCGCGGATCTCCCTGTCGCTCCCCGACGGCTGGGAGATCCTCACCGTCCCCGGCGTCCAGATCGCAGCGGCCGAGCCCGCGCGCGACGCGGGCTTCCGCACCAATCTCGTCGTGAGCGTCCAGCGGGCCGCCGCCGGCACGGAGCTGTCCTCGGTCGCCGCTGATCTCGCGCGGCGCACAGCCGAGCTGCCCGCGCACGAGGACCTGGGGACGGGCGAGCTCGAGATCGCAGGGCGCAGCTGGCTGGCGAGCGAGTACGGGTACACGCAGGCGGGCGCGGACACGGTGGTCCAGGCATCCCGGTACTGCGTGCTGGACCGGGGGAGCGCCACCGACGTGGTCGAGGTGGTCGGCAGCTGCGGGGCCGAGCGGGCTGACACGCAGATCGAGATCATCCGGGGCATGCAGGACTCCGTCCGGATCGACATCCCCTGATCGCGCCCTGACCGCGCTCGGCGCGGTGAACCGCTGATGACCGCAGAGCGTCGGACCGGTGAACGTCCGGCTCCGCGGGGTGTGGAGGAGTCGCGGAGCGCTGGCCGCCGCCGGTCCTGATCGAAGCGTCACCGCAGGTCAGAGGTGTTTCTTTGCGGCATGGGCCGGGATAGGCGAGGAGCGGCGGAAGCACGGTGATCCACATGGGGAGTTGTCCCCATCGCCCTGTGGCCCGCGTCTCCCTAATCTGGAGCCATCACCGAGGGACGGGATCGAGGAAGCGGCGCGACGCCGCGGAGCTCCCGGTCGGTGGGACCGAGAGCAACACCAACGAACACACGGAGGGGTAACCATGAAGAAGGGCATGAATCCGGAGGCCGTCGAGCAGCTCGCGACCTCTGTCCAGGACGCCACTGACCAGGCCACGCAGCTCTACAACACCGCTCGCGACGCCCTCGAGGGCCTCGACTGGACCGGTGAGGACCGTGATCGCTACGTCTCCGAGTTCGAGGACCTGGGCTCCCAGGTCCAGGACCTCGTGCGCCAGGGCACCGAGCTCGCCCAGCGTCTGACCACCAACGCCCAGCAGCAGCGCCAGGCCTCCGCCTGAGCCGGGTCCGCCTCCACCACGAACTCACATCACACGAAGGGGATTGAACAATGGCTTTCAAGGGAATGAACCCGGACCAGGGGCGCGACACCGCTGAGGCGATCAAGAACGCCGGCACCCAGACGCAGGAGCTCTTCGAGACCCTCACCGGCCAGGTGCAGGGCGTCGAGTGGGTCGGCCCCGACGCCGACACCTTCAAGGGCGACTGGACCAGCTACGTCGGCGGCATCGTCGCCCAGGTGACCGACCTGTACAACACCAAGTCGACCGACCTGAACACCCACGCGGACGAGCAGGACGACACCTCGAACCAGAACTGAGCCGGCGCTCTCCGAGCGCCCCAGGCCCGACGGCCCCGCAGCCTCCTTCGCAGCTGCGGGGCCGCGGTGCGTCCGGGACGCCCAGCTGACGGTCCGGAACCGCTCGTACACTGGCCGCCACGCAGGCAGGACGGGTGCGCGCCCGCCCTCGCCGCGTGGACGAAGGACGCCGGGGTGCGGAAGGGAGCCGGGGTGCAGATGGGCCGCGGAGCGATGAACACCGTGAAGACGGCGGCGCTGTTCGGGGCGCTGTGGGGCGTCCTGCTGGCCCTGGGCTGGCTGATCGGGGACGGCAGCGCTCGGTTCGTCTGGATCTTCGCGCTGATCGGCCTCATCGGGACGTTCATCAGCTTCTGGAACTCCGACCGGATCGCTCTGCGCGCCATGCGCGCCGTCCCGGTGAGCCGCCAGGAAGCCCCTCGCCTCCACGCGATCGTCGAGGAGCTCGCCCGCGAGGCGGGACAGCCGATGCCCCGCCTCTACGTCTCGCCCACCGAGCAGCCCAACGCCTTCGCCACCGGGCGCAGCCCGCGGCATGCCGCCGTCTGCGCGACGCAGGGGATCCTGCGGATGCTGGACGAGCGCGAGCTGCGCGGCGTGCTGGGCCACGAGCTCATGCACGTCTACAACCGGGACATCCTCACCAGCTCGGTGGCCGCGGGCATCGCGGGCATCATCACCTCTCTCGCGCAGATGGCGCTGTGGGCGGGCGGCGGCCGCGACCGGGAGGGCGGCGGCATCATCGGCGCGCTCGCGGCCATGATCCTCGCGCCGCTGGCCGCCTCGCTGATCCAGCTGGCGATCTCGCGCACCCGGGAGTACGACGCCGACGAGGACGGGGCGCGCCTGACCGGGGACCCGCTGGGGCTGGCCTCCGCCCTCGCGAAGATCTCCGGCGGCGTCGCCGCGCGGCCCCTGCGGCCCGAGCAGGAGATCGTCAACTCCTCGCACCTCATGATCGCCAGTCCCTTCCGCCCCGGCGAGGGCGTGAGCGGACTGTTCTCCACGCACCCGCCGATGGAGCAGCGGATCGCGCGGCTCGAGGACATGGCCCGTCGCATGCCGTCCGGGCCCTTCGGAGCGATGCGCTGACAGGCCCGTCCCGCAGTCTCGCCGCGGGCCGCGAGGGGTCGCCCCGCAGTCTCGCTGCGAGCCGCCAGGAGTCGTACCGCAGTCTCGCTGCGAGCCGCGAGGGTGCGGCGGAGGGCAGGCCCGCTGTCGCCCGGATGCGACAGAGGCGGCCGCCCCCCGCTCCCATGAGGGAGGGTGGCGGCCGCCTCGTGCTCTGCGCCTGCCGGACCGATCGGGCCCGGGGCCAGGGGGATCAGCGATAATTGACGAACTGCAGCGCCGTCTCGAGGTCCTTGCCCTTGAGCAGCGCGATCACCTGCTGCAGATCGTCGCGGCTCTTGGAGGAGACGCGGAGCTCGTCGCCCTGGATCTGCGCCTTGACGCCCTTGGGGCCCTCGTCGCGGATGATCTTGGAGATCTTCTTGGCCTCATCGGAGGCGATGCCCTCCTTGAGCGCGGCGACCAGGCGCACCTCCTTGCCGGACTGCTTGGGCTCGCCCACGTCGAGCGACTTCAGCGAGAGGCCGCGGCGGATCAGCTTGGACTGCAGCACGTCCAGGACGGCCAGCACGCGCTCCTCGGCATTGGCGACCATGACGATCTCGTCGCCGGAGAGCGTGACGCTCGCGCCCGTGCCGCGGAAGTCGTAGCGCTGCCCGATCTCCTTGGCGGCCTGGTTGACGGCGTTGTCGACCTCCTGGCGGTCGAGCTTGGAGACGATGTCGAACGAGGAATCGGCCATGACGGTCCTTCTGGTCGTGGTGTGCGGGTGGTGCTCGTGGTGTGCGGATGGTGCTCGTGGTGTGCGGGGCGGTGCGCGGGCGGCGCCCGCGCCGGCTCGGCCCGCCGCCCACTGTAGACGGGCGGCATCGGCCCTGTGATCAGCCTCATGCGCCGCTGGCCCGCCCCCGGTTCGCGCGATCCCGGGCAGGTCTGTAGGATGATCCAGTCCGGTTCTGCGGTCGCCCGGCTTCACGGCTCGGGGGCGCGGCGCCGAACGCCTTCCCGGCAGGTTACCCGAGTGGCCAAAGGGGGCTGACTGTAAATCAGCTGGCTATGCCTACGGGGGTTCGAATCCCTCACCTGCCACGCCGAGGATCGCATGCGTGTGATCCCAGGCACCGAAGGACTCGCGCGGTTTGTCCGCAGGTCATCGCGACTGTAGAGTTCTCCGGGCTTGCCCTGATAGCTCAGTCGGCAGAGCATCTCCATGGTAAGGAGAAGGTCAAGGGTTCGATTCCCTTTCAGGGCTCTGATGGGCATCGGCCCGGTCTCGTACGAGGCCGGGCCGATATGCCGATCAGGCCGGGGTAGCTCAGACGGTTAGAGCGCACGACTCATAATCGTGAGGTCGCGGGTTCGATCCCCGCCCTCGGTACCATTCCCCTCCGCCCCGCGGCGGCGGGGAGTGCACGAACATCCGTCCCTCGCATGCGAGGGCACCACCGGCGCGCGGGCCAGAGCGCGCGCCCGACTCAGAGAGGCGAGTCATGGCGAGCAAGAGCTCTGACGTGCGTCCGAAGATCACGATGGCCTGCACCGAGTGCAAGGCCCGCAACTACATCACCAAGAAGAACCGCCGCAACACTCCGGATCGGCTCGAGCTCTCGAAGTTCTGCCCGACCTGCGGCAAGCAGACGGCGCACCGCGAGACCCGCTGACGGTCCGCACCGCGCACCAGAGCCACTCGGAGGCACAGCCCCCGGGTGGCTCTCGTGCATCCCGGCCCGGTCCTGTCAGCCCGATGCGGAGACCGCTCCCGGTCCCGCGTCCCGGGACCGCGGCCGCGCACCGGCGATGATGCCGGTGACGCCCCTGCGCGGCACCCCGCCCTTCCCGACCGAGGAGACCCGATGAGCACGACCCCCGACCCGTCGTTCGCCGGCCGGACCTACCCCGCCGGTCCGGCGTCCGCGGTCACCGCGGAGCAGATCGCCGCCTTCGCCGCCGCCACCGGCGCGACCAGCCCGCTGCACACCGATCCCGAGGCGGCGCGCGCCGCCGGGCACCGCGACGTCGTCGCCCCGCCGACCTTCCTGGTCTCCCTGGCCCAGCGCACCGAGGCCGCCTACATCGAGGACCCCGCCGCCGGCATCGACTTCTCCCGCGTGGTCCACGGCGAGGAGCGCTTCGCGCTCGCGCGTCCCATCGTCGCCGGGGATGTGCTGGTGCCGACCCTGACCGTCGAGTCCGTCCGCCTCGTGGGCGGCAACGCCATGATCACCACCTCGGTCGCGATGGCCGACGAGCAGGGCGAGCACGTCGCCGCCGTCCGCAGCAGCCTCGTCGTCCGCGGCGAGTGAAGGAGCCAAAAGCAGATCCCATGAGTACTCCCACCACGCCCGTCCGCCTCGCGGACCTCGCCGTCGGCGACGTCGTCTCCGAGCGCATCTTCCCGATCAGCCGCGACACCCTCGTGCGCTACGCGGCCGCCTCCGGCGACTTCAACCCGATCCACTACAACGACGAGTTCGCCCGGTCCGTCGGCCTCGACGGCGTCATCGCCCACGGCATGCTGACCATGGGCACGGCGGTCAACGCCGTGACCGACTGGATCGGCGACCCCGGGGCGATCCGCGAGTACGGCGCCCGCTTCACGCGGCCCGTGCCCGTCCCTGCGCTCGAGGCCACCGAGCTGACCGTCACCGCGACCGTCGGCGCGATCGACGCGGAGGCCGGGACGGTCCGCATCGACCTGACCGCCGTCGTCGGCGGAGCCTCCGTGCTCGGCCGCGCCCGGGCCACCGTCGCGCTGCCCTCCGCCGGGAGCGCGGCATGAGCGAATCCGCGTCGCCCGCGATGCCGTCGTCCGCCTCGACGCTGGCCGACCTCACCACGCTGCGCATCGGCGGCCCCGTCCGCCGCCTCGTCGAGGCGCGGGACGAGCACGAGCTGATCGCCGCCGTGCGCGAGGCCGATGAGGCAGGGGAGCCCCTGCTCGTCCTCGGCGGCGGCTCCAACCTCGTCGCCTCCGACGCCCCGTTCGAGGGTACCGTCGTGCTGGTCCGCGACGGCGGCGGCGCGCCGCGGCTCGACGCCTCCTGCGAGATCCCGACATCCGGCGAGCCCGACGGCCGCCCCGTCGACCCGGCCTCGGACGAGATCCCGGGCGCCACCTGCGGCGGCGTGATCGTCGAGCACTTCGCCGGGGTCCGCTGGGACGATGCCGTCCGCTACGCGGTCGAGCGCGAGCTCATCGGCATCGAGGCCCTCTCCGGGATCCCCGGGACCGTCGGCGCCGTGCCGATCCAGAACGTCGGCGCGTACGGCCAGGAGGTCGCCCAGACCATCACCCGCGTGCGCACCTGGGACCGAGAGGCCGGGGCCGTGCGCACCTTCTTCGCCGCCGACTGCGCCTTCGCCTACCGCGATTCGATCTTCAAGCGCACCCCCTACGGCGGCCCCGTGCCGTCGGCCACCGGGCGCTACGTCGTCCTGTCCGTCACGTTCCAGCACCGCCAGGGGGATCTCTCCGCGCCGATCCGCTACGCCGAGCTCGCCCGGCAGCTGGGCGTCGAGGTCGGCGACCGCGCGCCCATGACCGCGGTCCGCGAGACGGTGCTGCGCATCCGCGCCTCCAAGGGGATGGTGCTGGACAGCCGCGACCACGACACCTGGAGCGCCGGCTCCTTCTTCACCAATCCGATCCTGACGGCCGAGGAGGCCGCGCGTCTGCCCGAGGACGCGCCGCGGTTCGCCGCGGGGGAGGGGCGCGTCAAGACGAGCGCCGCCTGGCTCATCTCGCACGCGGGCTTCGACAAGGGCTTCGCGGTGTCCGAGCGCGCGTCGCTGTCGACCAAGCACTCGCTCGCGCTGACCAACCGCGGCGGCGCCACCAGCCACGACCTCCGCGAGCTCGCGACGACCGTGCAGGCGGGCGTCGCCGAGCGCTTCGGGGTGCGCCTCGAGGCCGAGCCCGTGCGCCTGGGCGTCGAGATCTGAGCCGCCCTGCCGGAGGCCGTGCAGCGCCCCTAGGATGAGGGGCATGCCCCGGCCGGGGCCAGCGCCGTCGCACGTCAGGAGAGCCCGTGAGCGTCAACGACCAGTCCATCGTCGAGATCGACCCCGACATCGCGCAGGTCCTCGACCGGGAGCTGGCCCGCCAGCAGAGCACCCTGGAGATGATCGCGAGCGAGAACTTCGTCCCGCGCGCCGTCCTGCAGGCCCAGGGCTCCGTCCTCACCAACAAGTACGCCGAGGGCTACCCGGGCAAGCGCTACTACGGCGGCTGCGAGGAGGTCGACGTCGCCGAGCAGATCGCCATCGACCGCGCGAAGGAGCTGTTCGGCGCCGAGCACGCCAATGTCCAGCCCCATTCGGGCGCGACCGCGAACGCCGCCGTCATGCACGCCCTCGCCCGCCCGGGCGACACCCTCATGGGTCTCTCGCTCGCCCACGGCGGGCATCTGACCCACGGCATGAAGATCAACTTCTCCGGCCGCCTGTACGACATCGCCGCCTACGAGGTCGACCCCGCGACCGGCCGCATCGACATGGACGCCGTGCGCGCCCTCGCGAAGGAGCACAGCCCGAAGGTCATCGTCGCCGGCTGGTCCGCATACCCGCGCCAGCTCGACTTCGCCGCCTTCCGGGAGATCGCCGACGAGGTCGGAGCGGCCCTGTGGGTCGACATGGCCCACTTCGCCGGGCTCGTGGCCGCGGGCCTGCACCCGAGCCCCGTCCCGCACGCCGACGTCGTCTCCACGACCGTGCACAAGACCCTCGCCGGCCCCCGCTCGGGCATGATCCTCTCGCGCGAGGAGCACGCCAAGAAGATCGACTCGGCCGTGTTCCCCGGTCAGCAGGGCGGACCGCTCATGCACGTGATCGCCGCCAAGGCGATCGCCCTGAAGATCGCCGGCTCCGAGGAGTTCCGCGACCGCCAGGTGCGCACCCTCGAGGGCGCGACGATCCTCGCCGATCGCCTCCAGGCCGCCGACACCGCGAAGGCGGGGGTCAAGGTCATGTCGGGCGGCACGGACGTGCACCTCGTGCTCGTCGACCTCGTCGAGTCCGCGCTCGACGGCCAGCAGGCCGAGGACCGCCTCCACGAGGTCGGCATCACGGTCAACCGCAACGCCGTCCCCAACGACCCGCGGCCGCCGCGCGTCACCTCGGGCCTGCGGATCGGCACGCCCGCGCTCGCGACCCGCGGGTTCGGGGCCGAGGAGTTCACGGAGATCGCCGACGTCATCGCGCTCGCGCTCACCGACGGCGCCGATCCGGAGTCCCTTCGCCGCCGCACCGCGGCGCTCGCGGACGCCAAGCCCCTGTACGCGGGGCTCCAGCAGTACTGATGCACCCCGGGTCCCGGGTCCGCGCCGCCGCGGGCCCGGGACCCTGTACGAGGCGAGGGCATCGGCGCCCTCGCCGACGGACAGCCGGACGTGCGCCGGGACCCGGCGCACGACGACCGCGCAGGCGCGCCACCCGAGCGCCGGCGCAGACCATGCAGACGCGACGACGACACGTCACGAACAGGAGCACCATGACCGCCCAGATCCTCGACGGCAAGGCCACCGCGAAGAAGATCAAGGAGGAGCTCGCCGAGCGCGTCGCCGCGCTCGTCGCCGCCGGGCACCCGCAGCCGGGCCTGGCGACCGTGCTGGTGGGCGACGACCCCGGCAGCGCCGCCTACGTGCGCGGCAAGCACCGCGACTCCGAGCAGATCGGCCTGAACTCGATCCAGAAGCACCTGGGCGCGGACGCGACGCAGGAGGAGGTCGCCGCGGTGATCGAGGAGCTCAACGCCGATCCCGCCTGCACCGGCTACATCGTCCAGCTCCCGCTGCCCAAGCACCTGGACCAGGACGCGCTGATCGAGCTGATTGACCCGGACAAGGACGCCGACGGCCTGCACCCCACCAACCTCGGGCGCCTGGTGCTCAACGCCAACCAGCCGATCACGACGCCGCTGCCCTGCACGCCGCGCGCCGTCATCGAGCTGATGGCCCGCCACGGGCTGGACCTGCGCGGCAAGGACGTCGTGGTCGTGGGCCGCGGCGTGACCGTCGGCCGCTCGATCGGCGCCCTCATGACCCGCCGCGAGCACAATGCGACCGTGACGCTGTGCCACACCGGCACGGTGGACCTGGCCTCCCACCTGCGTCGCGCGGACGTGATCGTCGCGGCCGCCGGCAGTGCGCACCTCGTCACGGCCGAGGACGTGAAGCCCGGGGCCGTGGTGCTCGACGTGGGCGTCTCGCGCGTGGAGAGCGACGAGGAGGGCGGGAAGGCCGTGCTGACGGGGGATGTGCACCCCGATGTCGCCGAGGTCGCCGCCTGGATCTCCCCGAACCCGGGCGGCGTGGGGCCGATGACCCGCGCGCTGCTGGTGACCAACGTGGTCGAGGCGGCCGAGCGCGCCGCCGGCATGGGACCGGGGGCTGAGAAGGCCTGATCGCTGCTCCCCGGCGGCGCCGCGCGCCGCTACCGGGCCGGGACCGCCCCGAGGCGCGAGGGACGAAGGGTCGGGCACCGGACCCGGACGTGAGGGCCGGGCGCCGCACCCGCGGTGCCCGGCCCTCGTCCGTCGGCCCCGGCTGGAATACTGGCGGCATGCCTCTCACGATCGCCACCGTCAACGTCAACGGCCTGCGCGCCGCCGCCCGCAAGGGCATGGTCGACTGGCTCGCGTCCACCGACGCCGATGTCATCACGCTGCAGGAGGTCCGCGCCCCCGACGAGCTGCTCGAGGGCCTCGTCGGCAAGGACTGGCAGATCACGGGGGAGGCCTCGCTGCTCAAGGGCCGCGCCGGCGTCGCGACCGCGGTGCGCGCCGGCCGGGAGGGCGTGGACCTCGAGGCCACGCGCCGCGGCATCGGCCTGGACGGCGATGCGCATACGGGCCGCTGGCTCGAGACCGACCTCGCCGACCCCCTCGGCGACGGCCACGACCTGACCGTCGTCTCGCTGTACCTGCACTCGGGCAACACCGAGAAGCCGCAGACCATGATCGACAAGTACGCGATGCTCGACCGGATGCTCGAGCGCATGGCCGAGCTCCGCGCCGACGGCCGTCACGTGGTGGTGACCGGCGACTGGAACATCGCCCACCGCGAGGTCGACATCAAGAACTGGAAGGGCAACCTGAAGTCCGCCGGCTTCCTCCTCGAGGAGCGCGCCTACCTCGACCGCCTGCTCGTCGAGGGCGAGTGGGTGGACGTCCACCGGACGCTCGCGGGCGAGGGCCCCGGGCCGTACACGTGGTGGTCCCAGCGCGGCAAGGCGTTCGACAACGACTCCGGCTGGAGGATCGACTACCAGATCGCCTCGCCCGAGCTCGCGGCGCGCGCGGTCTCCGCCCGCGTGGACCGGGCGCCCAGCTACGACACCCGCTGGTCCGACCACGCACCGCTGGTGGTCACCTACGCCTGAGCGGCGATGACGGTTCCGCGCGGTGGTGCGCCGTGCGGTGGGGAGCCGCGCGGCACCGCCGTGCCGCGGTCACCGTGAGCCCCAGGCGCGGCGACCAGGGGCCGGGCGGTGTGCGGATCAGGAGCCGCCGGTCGAACCGGTGCTGTCTGCTCCCGCGCCGCTGCTCGTGCTCCCCGTGCCACTGCCCGTGCTGTCACCTGTGCTGCTGCTCGTGCCCGTCCCGCTGCCCGTGCTGGTGGCTGAAGAGGTGCCGCTGGTGCGCGCGGCGCGCTCGGCGACGGCCGCCGAGCCCTTCTTCAGCAGGTCCAGCGCCGCGCGGCCCTGCTCGGTCTCGAGGAATCCCTTGGCCGAGTCGGCCACGCCCCGGGCGGAGTCGGCGAGGTCGAGCACGCGCCGCACGTCGGAGGGGCGCCAGCGCTCCCGCTCCTTCCGCTCCCGGCCACTCGGACCGGTGCCGCTGGCCGCACCGCCCTGCCGCGGCCGCGCCTGCTCGGCCCCGAAGAACCGAGGGATGCGGATGCTCTCGCCGCCCGCGGCGGCGCCCGCCGCCCCGGTCGTGCCGATGCCAGCTCCTTCGTCCGCCGCCTGCGCGGGGCCGCCCGTCGCGGCGTCGGCCGCGCCCTCGGCGATGCGGCGTCGCGAGGCCATCGCCCAGCGCAGCTCCTGCGGCGCCGTGACCAGCGCGCTGAGCGTCTCGCGCGCGCCGTCGCGGAGCAGGCGCTGCTGGGTCTCGGCGAAGATCTCGCGGTCGGCGGGCCTGTCGGGCACGCCCTGCAGCCGGGCCGCGGCGTCCACGAGGTAGGAGGCGAGCGTGCTGGTCGCCTCGAGCGTGAAGCCGTGCGCATCGGCCGAGCTCGGGGACAGGGCGACCGCGCGCGCCTCGCGGGCGCTCGGCGCATCCGCCCGGACGTCGAGCACGGCTAGCGTGCGATCCATGAAGGCCAGGTAGTCGCGGTCCGCGAGGAGGTCGGCGGTCGCGAGGTCGGCCCGGCTGAAGCCCTCGGGCACCGCGATCGCGTCCAGGCCCTCCCGCACGAACTCCGCGCGCACCGCGTCCTGGGCGAGGACGCGCGCCAGGAACAGCAGGTCCTCCGGGGAGGGGCGGCGAGGCGCCTGGGGGAGGACCGTGCGGACCTCGGCGCCGATCTGCAGCGACACAGCCGCGCGGCGGAGGACGGGCCGGGGATCGGCCGCGCGCACGGCGGCAGGGGAGAGGGCGGGGCGGCGTGCCATGGGAGCCTCCAGACGATCCGGACGATGCCGAGTGCATGTCCCCGTGACGGGGACCGTGCCCGCAGTGTAGGGGCCCGGCATCGGGCACCCCTGAGCGGGGCGACCGATCGGACGGCACCGCGCGAGCGGCCGGGCCCTGGGGCGGGAACGATCGGACGGCACCGCGCGAGCGGCGGGCGGCTAATTCTGGTCCGCATGCGCGAGGGCCCCGGCGATCGCAGGATCGACGGGGCCCTCGCGGGGACCGACCGGGCGGCGCAGTCCCGCGGCGTGATCAGACGCGGCCGGTGATGACCGCCTGCTTGACCTCGGCGATGGCCTTGGTGACCTCGATGCCGCGGGGGCAGGCCTCCGAGCAGTTGAAGGTCGTGCGGCAGCGCCACACTCCCTCCTTCGAGTTCAGGATCTGCAGACGCTGCTCGCCGGCATCATCGCGCGAGTCGAAGATGAAGCGGTGCGCGTTGACGATCGCGGCCGGCCCGAAGTACTGCCCGTCGGTCCAGAACACCGGGCACGAGGAGGTGCACGCCGCGCACAGGATGCACTTGGTCGTGTCGTCGAAGCGCTCGCGCTGCTCGGCGCTCTGCAGGCGCTCCCGGCTTGGCTCCTGGCCGCTGGCCACGAGGAAGGGCATGACCTCCCGGTAGGAGTCGAAGAACGGCTCCATGTCCACGATCAGGTCCTTCTCGACGGGCAGGCCCTTGATCGGCTCGACCGTGATCGGCTTGTTCAGGTTCAGGTCCTTGAGCAGGGTCTTGCACGCCAGGCGGTTGCGGCCGTTGATGCGCATCGCGTCCGAGCCGCACACGCCGTGGGCGCACGAGCGGCGGAAGGACAGCGAGCCGTCCAGATGCCACTTGATCTCGTGGAGGGCGTCGAGCACGCGGTCCGTGCCGTGCATGGTGAGGGTGAAGTCCTCCCAGCGGGGCCTGGGGTCCGCGGCCTCGGGGTCGAAGCGCGCGATGCGCAGCGTGACCTCGAACGAGGGGATCTCCGCGGCCTGGGGCTGCGCGGCGGCGTCGTGCTCCTGCACTGCGGTGCTCATCAGAAGGTGCGCTCCTTGGGCTCGTAGCGGGTGATCACGACGGGCTTGGTGCCCAGGCGCAGGGACGTGCCCTCCTCGCCCTGGCCGTCGAGGGTGCGGTAGGCCATCGTGTGCCACAGGAAGTTCGCGTCGTCGCGCTTGTCGTAGTCCTCGCGGAAGTGGCCGCCGCGGGACTCGCGACGGGCCAGCGCCCCGAGCGCGACGACCTCGGCGAGGTCGAGCAGGAAGCCCAGCTCGACGGCCTCGAGGAGGTCGAGGTTGTAGCGGCGGCCCTTGTCCTGCACGGCCACCGTCTCGTAGCGGCGCTTGAGCTCCGCGATGTCCGCCAGAGCCGTCCGGCAGGTCTCGTCGGTGCGGAAAACCTGGACGTTGGCGTCCATGGTCTCCTGCAGGTCGCGGCGGATGTCGGCGATGCGGTCGGTGGTGGCCGGACGATCGCGCAGGCGCTCGAGGAGGTCCACGGTGGGGATCTCGGAGCCCTCGGGGAGCTCGGCGATCTCCACCTCCTGGGCGTGCTCGGCGGCGACGATGCCGGCGCGGCGGCCGAACACGTTGATGTCCAGCAGCGAGTTGGTGCCCAGGCGGTTGCCGCCGTGGACGCTCACGCACGCGACCTCGCCCGCGGCGTACAGCCCGGGGATCACGTCGGACTCGTTGCGCAACACCTCGCCCCGGATGTTCGTGGGGATGCCGCCCATGCCGTAGTGGGCCGTCGGGAAGACGGGGACCGGCTCGGTGTACGGCTCGACGCCCAGGTAGGTGCGGGCGAACTCGGTGATGTCCGGGAGCTTGGCGTCGATGTGCGCGGGCTCGAGGTGCGTGAGGTCCAGCAGCACGTAGTCCTTGTTGGGGCCGCAGCCGCGTCCCTCGCGGACCTCGTTGGCCATCGCGCGCGCCACGACGTCGCGCGGGGCGAGGTCCTTCAGCGTCGGGGCGTAGCGCTCCATGAAGCGCTCCATCTGAGCGTTGCGGAGGATGCCGCCCTCGCCGCGGGCCGCCTCGGACAGGAGGATGCCGAGGCCCGCGAGGCCTGTCGGATGGAACTGGAAGAACTCCATGTCCTCGAGCGGGATGCCCCGGCGCAGCGCCATCGCCGGGCCGTCGCCGGTCAGCGTGTGCGCGTTCGAGGTGGTCTTGAACATCTTCCCGAAGCCGCCGGAGGCGAAGACCACCGACTTGGCGCGGAACACGTGGATCTCGCCGGTCGCGAGCTCGTAGGCGACGACGCCGGCCGCGCGCACGTCCTCGTCGGTGCGGGGGTCGCCCGTCATGAGCACGTCGAGCACGTAGAACTCGTTGAAGAACGCGACGTCCTGCTTGACGCAGTTCTGGTAGAGGGTCTGCAGGATCATGTGGCCCGTGCGGTCGGCCGCGTAGCAGGCGCGGCGCACCGGCGCCTCGCCGTGCTCGCGCGTGTGCCCGCCGAAGCGGCGCTGGTCGATGCGGCCCTCGGGCGTGCGGTTGAACGGCAGGCCCATCTTCTCCAGGTCGAGCACCGCGTCGATGGCCTCCTTGGCCATCACCTCGGCGGCGTCCTGGTCCACCAGGTAGTCGCCGCCCTTGACGGTGTCGTAGGTGTGCCACTCCCAGTTGTCCTCCTCGACGTTGGCGAGGGCGGCGCACATGCCGCCCTGGGCCGCACCGGTGTGGGACCGGGTCGGGTAGAGCTTGGTGAGCACCGCGGTGTGGGCGCGCGTGCTTGACTCGAGGGCCGCGCGCATCCCGGCGCCGCCGGCGCCGACGATCACCACGTCATAGGTATGTGTCTGCATCGGGGGTCAGAACTCCTGGGTCACTTGCAGATGCTGGGGAGGAGGCTCGGATCGGCACCGGCCGGGCACGGATCGAAGGTGAAGATGACGAGGGTGCCCAGCACGATCGTGATGGTCGAGGCGAGGTAGAGCAGGCCCTTGAGCACGAGGCGCGTCCGCGGCGAGCGCGCGTAGTCGTTGATGATCGTGCGCACGCCGTTGCCGCCGTGGATCATCGCCAGCCACAGCATGAGCAGGTCCCATGTCTGCCAGAACGGCGAGGTCCACTTGCCGGCGACGAACGCGAAGTCGATCCGCTGCACGCCGGTGTCGAGCCACAGGTTCACGAACAGGTGGCCGAGGACGAGGAGCACGAGCAGCACGCCCGAGGCGCGCATGAACAGCCACGACAGCATCTCGGTGTTGATGCCGCGCTGGCCGGTGCGGCGGTAGCGCGTGGTGGGCTCGGGGATGCGGGTGGGGGATGCAGACGTCATGGTCATCACGCTCCGAACATGTGCATGAGCTGGCGCGGCACGAAGCCGAGCATGAGGACGATCCACACGGCGACGACGGCCCACAAGAGCATGCGCTGGCGGCGCGCGCCCTGCGACCAGAAGTCCACGAGGATGATCCGCAGGCCGTTCAGCGCGTGGAAGAGGATCGCGCCGACCAGGCCGATCTCCCCGAAGCCGAACACCAGCAGCTTGTAGTGGCCGATGACCTCGTTGTACGCCGCGGGCGACACCCGCACGAGGGCGGTGTCGAGGACGTGCACGAGGAGGAAGAGGAAGATGAGCATTCCCGAGATGCGGTGAGCGACCCAGGACCACATGCCCTCACGCCCACGGTAGAGCGTGCCGGACTGCGCAGATGCCACGGAGGCCTCCAGAGGGGACAGGCGGGATGACGACGGACAGCTCGCGGGCGGGGACGTCGCGCGGGGCGCTGCACCGAGGGCGGGGCTGCGAACGTCGTCGGTCGGTCCTGTTCCGCGATCGCCGGGCGGTGCGGGAGACGGTCCGAGGGCCGCCCGGGCACCGCTGCGGCGGTCGGATCCGGCGGGGCGGCCGGACCCGGATGGGGCCCTGCCACCCTAGCACCGGTGCAGGCAGGGGCGGCGCGGAGGCGGGGGCCGGGATAGCCTGCGGGCATGCCTCCCGTCGACCCCTCCGCCGGATCCGTCGCCGCCGCCGACCCTGCCGCCCGCGGTGCCGGGGCACCGGGTGCTCGCCGCGGCCGGGCGCCGTTCGTCCCGATCGTCCCCGCCGGCGGCGCCGGCACGCGGCTGTGGCCCCTGTCCCGCCGGGCGCGCCCGAAGTTCCTCCTCGACCTGACGGGGACGGGCTCATCCCTCCTCCAGCAGACGATCGAGCGCGTCGCACCGCTGGCCGACCGGCCCCCGATCGTCGTCACCGGCGCTGTCCATGAGGCCGCGGTGCGCGAGCAGCTGGGGGAGCGCGCCCGGGTGTTCGCGGAGCCGTCGCCGCGCAACTCGATGCCCGCGATCGCTCTGGCGGCCGCCGTCGCGCTGCGCGAGGATCCCGATGCGGTGATCGGATCCTTCGCGGCGGACCACCTTGTGGAGGACACGGCGGCGTTCGCCGAGGCCGTCGAGCGGGCCCGCGCCGCCGCCGAGCTCGGCATGCTGGTCACGATCGGGATCGAGCCGACCGGACCCGCCACCGGCTTCGGCTACATCGAGACCGCCGACGCCGAGGCCGATGGGGCCTGTGCCGCGCAGGGAGGCGCGAGCCTCGCGTCGGCGCGGCCCGGGGGAGCGGCACCTGGCGGCGACGCCGCACTCGCCGACCGGCTGCGGTCCGTCGGGGCGCTGCCCGTGGTGCGCTTCGTCGAGAAGCCCGACCGCGAGACGGCCGAGGCGTTCGTCGCCAGCGGTCGCTTCCGCTGGAACGCGGGCATGTTCGTCGTGCGCGCGCAGGTGCTGCTCGACGCCCTCGCCGAGCAGCTGCCGACACTGGCCGCAGGGGCGCGCGAGATCGCCGCGGCCCTCGCGGCCGCAAGGGCCGACGAGCGGGGGGCCGAGACCCTCGAGCGGGTGTGGCCGACGCTGACGCGGATCTCGATCGACCATGCGCTCGCCGAGCCGCTCGCGGCCGCCGGTCGCGTCGCGGTCGTCCCCGGCTCCTTCGGCTGGGACGACGTGGGCGACTTCGCGGCGCTGGCCCGGCAGCTGCGCGGACCGGGAGGAGAGGACGCGCCGACGGGGGGCGGCCAGGACGTGGTCTCCCTCGGTGGCGCTGAGACGGTCGCCGTCGGCGCCCGGGCGACGGTGTACGGTTCCCCGGGTCGTCTGGTGGCCCTCGTGGGCGTCGACGGCGTGAGCGTCGTCGACACGGACGACGCCCTGCTGGTGCTGGGCGACGCCCGGGCGCAGGACCTCTCGGCCCTCGGAGACCTCCTCGAGGCGATTGGCCGGGGCGAGCTGCGCTGAGGAGTCCCCGGCCCGCCCGTGGACGGACCTCGCCCCCGGGTCGCGGGCGAGGAAGGGACGGGACATGACGAGCACCTCCGCGATGCAGACCGGTGCGGAATCGCGCGCGGCTGCGGAATCGCGCGCGGCGCTGCTCGGGGCGGACGGCCTCCTCCGCACGGTGATCGAGCAGCGCTCCGAGGAGCTGCGGGCGATCCGCCGCCACCTCCACGCGCACCCCGAGCCCAGTCACGCCGAGCACGCGACCACCGCGTACATCGCCGAGCGCCTCGAGGCTCTGGGGCTGGATCCGGTGCTCATGCCCCGCACCGGGCTGCACTGCGATATCCCGGGGGCCGATGCGGGCCTGGCGCCCGTCGGCCTGCGCGCCGATATGGACGCGCTCGCGATCCCCGAGCTGACCGACCTGCCCTACCGCTCGCGCGTCGACGGCGTCTCCCACGCCTGCGGCCACGACGTGCACATGGCCGCCGTGCTCGGAGCGGCGATGGCGCTCACGGAGGCGGCCTCCCGCGGTCTCCTGCCCCGCACGGTCCGCCTGGTCTTCCAGCCCTCGGAGGAGCGCCACCCCTGCGGAGCTCTGGAGATGATCGAGGCGGGCGTCGCCGAGGGCCTCGACTCGATCTTCGCCCTGCACTGCGACCCGGGCGTCGACGTGGGGCACGTGGGGCTCAAGCCCGGCCCGATCACCTCGGCGACCGATCCCGTGCGCATCGACCTCAGCGGCCACGGCGGGCACACCTCCCGGCCCCACCTCACGCAGGACCTCGTCTACGCGATGGGGCAGATCATCACGCAGCTGCCCGCCGCGCTCACCCGGCGCATGGATCCGCGCAGCGGCGTGAACCTCACGTGGGGCAGCGTCCATGCGGGCAGCGCCTTCAACGCGATCCCCTCGTCGGGCACCCTCGAGGGGACCCTGCGCTGCCTGGACCACGAGGCATGGGACCGCGCGGAGGAGCTGATGGAGACGATCGTCGCCGACATCGCCCACGCCTGGGGCGTGCGCGCGGACGTCCGCCACGACCGCGGCGTCCCGCCGGTCTCCAACGACCCCCTGAGCGTGCGCCTGCTCGAGGACGCGGTGACCTCGGCGTACGGGCGCGACCGCGTCGACTCCGCGCGCCAGTCCCTCGGCGGCGAGGACTTCGCCTGGTACCTCGAGAAGGTCCCCGGGGCCCTGGCGCGGCTCGGGACGCGCGCGCCCGGGGGACGCACCTACGACCTCCACATGGGCGACTTCGAAATCGACGAGCGCGCGATCGGCATCGGCGCCGCGCTGCTCGCCGGGGTGTGCGTCCACCGCGACCTCCCGCTCGGCTGAGCCGGGCATCGCGGGTCCCGGAGGCATCTGGGTCTCGGTGTCATAACGGTTGTCGGCCCGGACCCCCGGTCCCGTCCGCGGAGGCGTCGACGGGTCTAGTCTCAGACCCTGATCCCCGATCCCGCCCGGGCATGCCGATGACGGACCCCCGGGACCAGCCCCTCGCACGTCCCTGGAGGACCCCCGTGAAGCATCTGCCCCGCGTCGCCGCTCTCGCCGGAGTCGGCGCCCTCGCCCTGGCCGCCTGCGGCTCCGCCCCCGATTCCGCCTCGGGCGGCAGCGACGGAGGCTCGGCCTCCGGCGACTTCAAGGCCTGCATGGTCTCCGACTCGGGCGGCTTCGACGACAAGTCGTTCAACGAGTCCGGCAAGAACGGCCTGGACGCCGCCAAGGAGAACCTGAAGATCCAGACCCAGACCGCGGAGTCGAAGTCGAACGCCGACTTCGTGCCCAACATCGACAACCTGGTCTCCAGCAACTGCAACGTCGTGTTCACGGTCGGCTTCCTGCTGGCCAACGCGACCGCGACCTCGGCCGAGGCCAACCCCGACGTCAAGTTCGCGATCATCGACTCGACCGCCCAGGACGACCAGGGCAACCCGGTGGAGCTGCCCAACGTCAAGCCCGTCTCCTTCGACACCGCCCAGGCCGCCTACCTCGCCGGGTACGTCTCCGCGGGCACCTCCAAGACCGGGAAGGTCGCCACTTACGGCGGCATGAACATCCCGACCGTCACGATCTTCATGGACGGCTTCGCCGACGGCGTGGCCAAGTACAACGAGGTCCACGGCACGAACGTGCAGGTCCTCGGCTGGGACAAGGCCGCGCAGCAGGGCTCCTTCACCGGCGACTTCGAGGATCAGTCCAAGGGCAAGGCCCTCTCCGACGGCTTCTACGACCAGGGCGCGGACATCGTCATGCCGGTGGCCGGTCCCGTGGGCTCCGGCACCCTGGCCTCCGCCAAGGAGCACGACGGCGCCAAGGTCGTCTGGGTCGACTCCGACGGCTACGAGTCGGTCGACGACGCGGCCTCCAAGAAGCTCATCCTCACCTCGGTCATGAAGGGCATCGCTCCGGCCGTCGAGGACGTCACGAAGTCCGCCTCCGAGGACTCCTTCGACAACAAGCCCTACGTCGGCACGCTCGAGAACGGCGGCGTGGACATCGCGCCGTACCACGATCTCGACGCCGAGGTGCCCGCGGAGCTCAAGACCGAGGTCGACCAGCTCAAGCAGGACATCATCGACGGCAAGGTGAAGGTCGAGTCGCAGGCCTCGCCGACGGCGGCCTGACCGCTCCGCCGCACCGCACGACCACGACCGAGCGCCGTGGCTCCGGGGGACATCCCCGGGCCACGGCGCTCGCGCACCACCGCCCGCGGCGCCCGGTAGGATCGGACGGGCCTGTCGCTCCGCCGACGGCGCCCCATCGGCCCGGCCGCGGCCCAGCTCACGGAAGCGAACCCAGGTGAAGCTCGAACTCAGAGGGATCCGCAAGGTCTTCGGCACCTTCGTGGCCAACGACGACATCGACCTCGTCGTCGAGCCCGGCGAGATCCATGCCCTGCTCGGCGAGAACGGCGCTGGCAAGTCGACGCTGATGAACGTCCTGTACGGGCTGTACCGGCCCGACGGCGGCGAGATCCTGCTCGACGGCGCCCCCGCCTCCTTCTCCGGCCCCGGCGACGCCATGGCCGCGGGCATCGGGATGGTCCACCAGCACTTCATGCTCGTGCCCGTCTTCACGGTCGCCGAGAACGTGGTCCTGGGCCACGAGCCCACCGCGGGCGGGATGCTCGACCTCGCCGCCGCCCGGAGGCTCGTGCGGGAGATCTCCGAGCGCTTCGGCTTCGAGCTCGATCCCGACGCCGTGGTCGAGGACCTGCCCGTCGGCGCGCAGCAGCGCGTGGAGATCATCAAGGCGCTCTCCCGCAAGGCCGAGGTGCTCGTGCTCGATGAGCCCACCGCCGTGCTGACCCCGCACGAGACCGACGAGCTGATGGCGATCATGCGCCAGCTGCAGGCCGAGGGCACCTCCATCGTCTTCATCACCCACAAGCTCCGCGAGGTCAAGGCCGTCGCGGACCGCATCACCGTGATCCGCCGCGGCCGCGTCGTCGGCTCCGCCGACCCGTCCGCCGACCAGACGGAGCTCGCCTCCCTCATGGTCGGGCGCTCGGTGGCGCTCGAGCTCGACAAGGCCCCGGCCGCCCCGGGGGACGTGGCCCTTGAGGTCTCCGGCCTGACGGTCGCGGACGCCGCGGGCGTGCAGCTGCTCGACGACGTCTCCTTCGAGGTCCGCCGCGGGGAGATCCTCGGCGTCGCCGGCGTCCAGGGCAACGGCCAGACCGAGCTCAGCGAGGCCCTGCTGGGCCTGCAGGCGCAGGTGCGCGGCTCGATCCGGCTGGACGGCCGCGAGCTCGTGGGGTGCACGACCAAGCAGATCCTCGACGCCGGGGTGGGCTTCGTCCCCGAGGACCGCACCCACGACGCCCTCGTCGGCGACTTCACCGTGGCCGAGAACCTCGTGCTCGACCAGTACGACCGGGCCCCCTTCGGCTCGCGGATCGCGCTGCGGCTCGCCGCGATCCGCGCCAACGCGACCCGGCGCGTCGAGGAGTTCGACGTGCGCACCTCCTCGATCGAGCAGAGCGTCGGCTCGCTCTCGGGCGGCAACCAGCAGAAGGTCGTGATGGCGCGGGCGCTGGGGCGCGACCTGTCGCTGTTCATCGCCTCCCAGCCCACCCGCGGCGTGGACGTCGGGTCCATCGAGTTCCTCCACCGCCGGATCATCGCCGAGCGCGACAAGGGGACCCCCGTGGTCATCGTGTCGACCGAGCTCGACGAGATCTCCCAGCTCTCGGACCGCATCGCGGTCATGTACCGCGGTCGCATCCTGGGCATCGTCCCCGGCGACGAGGACCGCGACGTGCTGGGCCTGATGATGGCCGGCTACACGGCCGAGGCCGCCCGCGAGGCCGTGGCCGGCGGTGCCCGCACCACAGACACCCAGCTCGCGGACGAAGGAGAGATCGCATGAGCGCCGCCCCCTCGGCCTCCGCCCCGGCAGAGGGCGCGGCCGCCCCGGCCGGCACCGGCCTGCTCGGCGGCGGCGCCCCCGCGGACGCTCCCGCCTCCGAGCGCTCCCTCGCCGACCGGATCGTCCGCGGCGACGTCCTCGTGGTCGTCCTCGCCTTCGTCTTCGCGTTCCTCATCGGCTCGGCGCTGATCATCGTCGCCGACGAGGACGTCCGCGCGGCGGCCGGCTACTTCTTCGCCCGCCCGCAGGACACCCTCGGCGCCGCCTGGACCGCGATCACCGAGGCGTACGCCGCGATGTTCCGCGGGGCGATCTTCGACTACCAGGCGCGCACCCCCGCCCGGGCGATCAAGCCCCTGACCGAGACCCTCACGATCGCGACGCCGCTGATCATCGCCGCATGCGGCATGGCCGTCGGCTTCCGCGCGGGCCTGTTCAACATCGGCGGCACCGGCCAGCTCATCACGGGCGCCATGGCAGCCGCGTACATCGGCTTCACGGTCGACCTGCCGCCGGTGCTCCACCTGCTCGTCGCCCTCGTCGCGGGCGTGGCCGCCGGCGCGATCTGGGGCGGCATCGCCGGCTTCCTCAAGGCGCGCTTCGGCGCCAACGAGGTCATCACGACGATCATGCTGAACTGGATCGCCGTCAACGGGTTGAACTACGCGCTGAAGACCACCGCCTTCACGGGCGCCAACAAGAGCCAGCCGGTCTCGCCGGCCGTCGCGGACACCGCCGCGCTGCCTCAGATCCTCGGCCCGCAGTTCCGCCTGCACCTGGGGATCGTCTTCGCGATCGGCGCGATCGTGTTCCTGTGGTGGCTGATGAACCGCTCGGCCATCGGCTTCCGCTTCCGCGCCGTCGGCTCGAACCCGCGCGCTGCCGAGGTGGCGGGCATCGACGTGGGCCGCAGCGCCATCGGCGTCATGGTCACCGCGGGAGCGCTCGTGGGCCTCGCCGGTGCGGTGCACCTGCTGGGCACCGAGCACAAGCTCACCGGCGGCATCGCGGGCTCCGTCGGCTTCGACGCGATCACCGTCGCCCTGCTGGGCCGCTCCGGCCCCATCGGGATCCTGCTCGCGGGCCTGCTGTTCGCGGCGCTCGGCACGGGCGGCCGCTTCATGGAGACCACCCAGGGCGTCCCCCTCGACCTCGTCCAGGTGATCCAGGCGCTCGTCGTGCTGTTCATCGCCGCCCCGCCGCTCGTGCGCTCGCTCGTCGGCCTCGGCGGCGTCGACCGTCCGGGCACGGCGCGCAAGCGCCGCGCTCGCCGCCGCACCGAGGCGACGGACGTGGCGACAGCCGAGGCGACGGCCGCCGAGCCGAGCGCCACGACGGGCTCGACCGCCGTCGCCGAGACCGACGCCGAGGACACGACCCCCGCGGCCCCCGCCGCGCGCCCCGCCGAGGGAGAGAACGCATGAGCACCGCCGTCGCCCCCCAGCCGCCCGTCGCCGACGACACCGTCATCGAGCGGACCGTCCTCGCCGACCGCTCCCGCTCCTGGTGGCACCTGCCGGCGACGCTCACCGTGCTCGCCCTCGCCGCGATGGTGTTCTTCGGCCTGCGCGCCAAGGCCGGCGCCTCCACGACGTTCGGCCTCGCCGAGAAGGCCGCGCTGAACCCCGGCAAGATCATCCCCGAGACGGTCACCGTCCCGACCGGCCCGGCCACGATCGTCCTGACCGCGCTGTGCCTGGCGATCGCCGCGTTCTTCTGGTGGGCGCAGTGGGCGAACGTCGCCCTGCGGCCCCTCGTGCGGATCGGCCTGCTGGCCCTGTTCGCGCTGCTGTGGGTGCTGGGCTTCCTCACCTGGGCGTCTGCGGGCAGCGAGACGATGAGCATCGGCTCGCTCCTGCAGACGACGATCGTGCTGGCGGTGCCGCTCGCCTTCGGCGCCCAGGCGGGCGTCCTGTCCGAGCGCTCCGGCGTGATCAACATGGCCATCGAGGGGCAGCTGCTGTTCGGCGCGTTCGGCGCGGCCCTCGTGTCCTCCCTCGTCGGGGGAGCGCTGGGCCCGTGGGCCGGGCTCGTCGCCGCCCCGCTCATGGCCCTCGTGATCGGCGCCCTGCTGGCGCTGTTCGCCGTCGGCTACCAGGTCCAGCAGATCATCGTCGGCGTGGTCCTGAACGTCTTCGCGGTCGGTCTCACGAGCTTCTTCTTCGGGACGGTGATGCGCCAGAACCCGGAGCGCTTCAACACCGCCTCCGTGCTGCCGCACTGGCGCATCCCGATCCTTGCGGACCTGCCCGTGATCGGGCGCGTGCTGTTCGACCAGAACATCCTCGTGTACCTCATGTGGATCATCGTCGCGGCGCTGACCGTGGCCATGTTCCGCACCCGCTGGGGCCTGCGCGTGCGGGCCGTCGGCGAGCACCCCCGCGCCGCCGACACCGTGGGTATCGACGTGAACCGGACCCGCTGGACGAACGTGCTGCTCGGCTCGGCCGTCGCGGGCCTGGGCGGGGCGACCCTGACCATCGGCACCAACGTCGCCTTCGGCGAGGACATGTCCGCCGGCAAGGGCTACATCGCCCTGGCCGCGATGATCCTGGGCCGCTACCACCCGGCCGGGGCCCTGGCCGCTGCGTTGCTGTTCGCCTTCGCGGATGCGACGCAGCTGAAGCTCTCGGCCGTGAGCGCCGGGGGCGGCGGCATCCCCAGCGACGTGCTGCTCATGCTCCCGTACATCGTGACCCTGTTCGCGGTCGCCGGTGTCGTGGGCCGCGTGCGCGTCCCGGCCGCCGACGGCGTCCCCTACGTCAAGCAGTGACGTCGTGATCCCCGAGGCCTTCGCCGCCCTGCACGCCCGCGCGTGCGCCCTCGCCGAGCTCGCCTACGCGCCGTACTCCGGGTACCGGGTGGGCGCGGCCGGTGAGGTCGACGACGGCCGCGTGGTGACGGGCTGCAATGTGGAGAACGCCGGGTACGGCGTGACCCTGTGCGCCGAGTGCGGCATGGTCTCCGAGCTCATCGCCGGCGGCGGCGGGCACCTGGTGCGCTTCGTGTGCGTCGACGGGCACGGCGCGGTGATCATGCCGTGCGGGCGCTGCCGCCAGCTGCTGGCCGAGCATGCCGCGGACGGCTTCACGATGCTCACCCCGCAGGGGGAGCGCACGCTCGCCGAGGTGCTCCCGCAGGCCTTCGGGCCCGATGACCTGGCCGGTGCCGCCCGATCCGGCGGCGCGCCGACCGCTGATGCCCGACCCGATGACGGAGGAGAACCCCGATGACCGCCGAGACCACCGCCCCGGATGCGCAGGCAGCGCGCGTCGAGCCCTTCGACGCCGTCGACGTGATCCGCACCAAGCGGGATCGCGGCACCCTGAGCGATGAGCAGATCGACTGGGTGATCGACGCCTACACCCGCGGCGTCGTCGCCGAGCGCCAGATGGCCGCGCTCGCGATGGCGATCCTCCTCAACGGGATGGAGCGGCGCGAGATCGTCCGCTGGACCGACGCCATGATCGCCTCGGGCGAACGCATGGACTTCTCCGCCCTGTCCCGCCCCACCGCCGACAAGCACTCCACCGGCGGCGTGGGGGACAAGATCACCCTGCCGCTCGCGCCGCTCGTGGCGAGCTTCGGCGTCGCCGTCCCGCAGCTGTCCGGGCGCGGGCTCGGCCACACCGGCGGCACCCTCGACAAGCTCGAGGCGATCTGCGGCTGGCGCGCCGATCTCACGAACGCCGAGATGATGGCCCAGCTCGAGTCCGTGGGCGCGGTGATCTGCGCGGCCGGGGCGGGACTGGCCCCGGCCGACAAGAAGCTCTACGCGCTGCGCGACGTGACCGGGACCGTCGAGGCGATCCCGCTGATCGCCAGCTCGATCATGTCCAAGAAGATCGCCGAGGGCACCGCCTCGCTCGTGCTGGACGTCAAGACCGGCGCCGGGGCGTTCATGCGCGACGAGGCCGATGCTCGCGAGCTCGCCCGCACGATGGTGGACCTCGGCAACGACGCGGGCGTGAGCACCGTCGCCCTGCTGACCGACATGTCCGCGCCGCTGGGCCTGACCGTGGGCAACGCCCTCGAGGTCCGCGAGAGCATCGAGGTGCTCGCGGGCGGGGGACCTGCCGACGTGGTCGAGCTGACCGTGGCGCTCGCGCGCGAGATGCTCGCCGCCGCCGGGCAGCCCGATGCCGACGTCGAGGCCGCGCTCGCCGACGGCCGCGCGATGGACACGTGGCGCGCGATGATCTCCGCCCAGGGCGGCGACGTGGACGCGCCGCTGCCGGTGGCCCGGCACACCGAGGAGGTCCGGGCGACCGCCGACGGCGTCGTGACCGGCCTGGATGCCATGGCGGTGGGTGTGGCCGGTTGGCGCCTGGGTGCCGGGCGCTCCCGCCCGGGCGAGGCCGTGCAGGCCGGCGCGGGCGTCGAGCTGCACCGCACCATCGGGGACAGCGTGCGCGCGGGCGATCTGCTGGCGACGCTGCACACCGACACCCCGGAGCGCTTCGGCCGCTCGCTCGAGGCCATCGACGGCGCGTGGACGATCACGGCGGACGGCTCGGCGGCACCGCGGCGCATCGTCCTCGACCGCATCGCCTGAGCGGCCCTGATCCATCGGGGCGGTGCGTCGCCATCAGCTCAGCAGGTCGTCGAGCAGGCGGAGGCCATGGCGCTCGAACTCCTCGTCGCCCACGCCGAAGGCCCACACGGCGGTGCTGATCGCCTCGCGTAACAGCATGCGGCGCCATGCGGAGCGGTCCTCGGCGCGCGGATCGGAGCCATAGCCGGCGATGAAGGCCTTCTCGCACGCGGGATGCGCGGGGAAGAGGCGCCCGCTCAGGCGGGTGAAGTCCTCGAGCGCCGGTCGCAGATCTGCACGGCCGAGGTCGATGACGCGGACGGAATCGCCGTCCACCAGCCAGTTGCGCCCGTGGTAGTCGCCGTGGGTGGGGACGAGCACGGCCGGTTCATCCGGCCAGGCGCTGACGTCCGCGCGGGCGGTCCGCGCCATGCCGTCGCTGATGCGGTGAGGCCGTGCGAGGGCCTCCAGCACGTGCTCCCTCTGGTGCGACCACCACGACGGATCCGCGCATGCCGTGTGCCCGTGGAAGAGGGCGAGCAGCGCCCCGGCCTGGCGGTGGACCTCCGGATCCGTCTCCGCGGGAGTCTCCTGCACGAGGGCACCGGGAAGGTAGGAGGTCGCGAGCATCCGTGCGTCGTCGTCCGCATGCAGCAGCCGGCCCACGCGCCTGTCGCGCAGCCAGGGGGCGGTCCAGGAGCGGTGCGCGCGGATCTCGCGCGCGATATGGACGTCCCGTTGGTCACCGGCCTTGACGATGACGTCGCCGTGCTCGGTGCGCAGGTGCAGCACGGTCGTGCCGATCAGGCCCCAGGAGAGGTCGGCGATGAGGTCGGCGTCGGGGAACCAGAGGGCGAGGAGCTCGCGCTGCCGTGAGGTCAGCGTGTCGGGCCCGGTCATCATGCGTTCACAGTGGCAGGACCCGCAGCGCCGGCAGGATGTGCTCGGTCATCAGCGGTGCCCAGCGGCGTCCGGTCTGGGGAGCGGCGACCGTGCACCACTGGGCCTCGGCGATCTCGGCCATGACCTCGACGTCGCGGGGGAGGAGCTCCGCCGGGGCGAGGAACACGCTGGCCTCGACGCGCGTGGCCGGCTCGTTGGCGGCGGGCGCGGTGAACTCGCCCAGCAGCTCGAGCTGGTCCTCGTCAAGGCCCACGCCCAGCTCCTCGGCGATCTCCCGCACCGCGCAGGCGCGCGCGTCCTCGCCGGGCTCGAGCTTCCCGCCGGGCTGCATGAACGAGCCCGTGCCGCGCTTGCGGACGGCGAGGACCTCGAGGCCGCCTGCGCCCATCCGCACGAAGCAGACGGCCGCGATGCGCAGCACGTCCTCAGTGCCGCCCGCTGTCCGCACATGGCGGTCGGCGTCAGCGAGCTGGTCGAGGGCGCGCAGGCGGGCGAGGCCCTCGTGCAGACCCACGCGGCGCATGCCCGCCGCCTCCCAGGCGGTGATCGAGGCCCCCTGCTCGCGCGCGAGCGCATAGCCGCGCCGCATGAGCGTGAGCGGCGGCTTGCGGGACTCGGCGAGGTCCCGGGCCAGTCGCAGGCCGAACACGAGCGGGGCGGGTCGCGACAGGACGAGCGCATCGGCCAGCAGGCCCGCGCGGCGCAGGGGCTCGACCAGCTCGGCGGCGAAGATGCCCTCGGCGACGATCAGGCGCGCATCGCCGGCCGCGAGCTCCCGCGTGCCGGTGCGGCGCGACGCGGAGATCGAGTACTCGGGGATCTCGGTGCGGCCCTCATGCGCCAGATGCGTGAGCGCTGCGAGCGCGGCGCCGGCGTCCCATGAGGCCGGGTCGTCCCAGTCGACGATGCCGAAGCGGCGCGGCAGACCCGGGTCGTCGAGGTCGCGGTAGAACTCGTCGAGCTGCACGAGCGGCAGCCCGCTGCGCTGGGTCATGAGGCCCTTGCCGCTGCCCGAGGGCCCGGCCACCAGGACGATCTGCCGCGGAGGTGCGGGGCGGGCGGGAGCCTGG
>NZ_FWFG01000066.1 GCF_900163655.1 Brachybacterium nesterenkovii | reverse complement strand
GCTCGGGCTCGGGCTCGGGCTCGGGCTCGGGCTCGGGCTCGGGCTCGGGCTCGGGCTCGGGCTCGGGCTCGGGCTCGGGCTCGGGCTCGGGCTCGGGCTCGGGGGCAGGGTCGGCGATCGGCGCGTCCTGCACCGACACGTTCTGCGGCGACGCGTTCTGCGGCATCGGTTCGCCGTTCTCGGCGGTCGACGCACGCGCCGGATCCTGGGTCGTCTCGAGATCGTCGGCGAGCCCCGCGGGACCGGCGGCATCGCCCGGTGCCTCGGTGCGGATCGCCGCGGCGGCGCGCTCCTGCGTCGCCGAGCGGGCGCGGTCGAAGAGCGACGTGCTCAGGAGGCGACGGCGCGGCGCGGTCGACGAGCGCCTCTCCACCGGGGCGTCCGGTGCGGTGGGAGGGGCCTGCGGGGCATGGACCGGCGCGGACACCGAGGACTGCGGTGCAGGGGTATCCGGTGCCGGGGACTCCGGTGCCGGAGCCTCTGCCGACACCTCCGCCGCAGCCTTCACCGGTGTCCCCGCCGCAGACGCCTCCGTCGCAGGCGCCACAGACGCCTCCGTCGGAGCCGTCCCCTCCGTCGTCCCGGGCGGCGCCGCGACCGGTGCCGCCGTCGGGGTCGAGGGCGCGACGGCCGGGACCTGCTCCCTCTCGACGGGCTGCTCCCCCGTCGGTGCCTGATCTCCTGCCGGTGCCCGATCTCCTGAAGGCGCCTGATCCCCCGCTGGCGCCTGCGGAGGCGCGGAGTCCTGCGCGGGCGCGGAGTCCTGCGCGGGCGCGGAGTCCTGCGCGGTGGGCGGGGCCGACGGCCCATCGCCGAAGAGATCGGCGAAGAGATTCGGAGCATCCGGCGCGGGCGCGGCGGCGGGAGCGCGCGATGCGGCCGGGCGCGGCGGGGGCGGTGCCGGGGTCGTCCGCTCCGGGGCCTGCACGACCACCCGCGGCTTCGGCGGCGGGGCGGCCTTCCTCTTCGCCTTGGCCTCCTCGTCCTCAATCGACCGCTCGTCCTCCGCGACGAGCTCCGCGAGGCGTGCGCGCACCTCGTCCTCGAGATCGTCCGGGTCCGTGGTCATGTGCACGAAGCCGCGGATGCGCACGATGCCCGACTCCACGACCAGCAGGCCCGGCCGCTCCTCCGGGGGGAGGTCGCCGAAGGCGATGCGCAGCGGCGCCTCGAACTCCCGCAGAATCGCCTCATCGCCGCCGGTGACCATGGTCCGCTCCTGCGCGGTGTACACGGCGACCGTCGCCTTGCCCTTGAGCCCGATGAGCGCCCGGTCGGACCCGAGCGCGCCGTAGAAGACCGCGGGCAGCGCATCGCGGTCCTCGTACTCGCCCTTCTCGGCGAGGACGTCCAGGAAGTCCTCGCCGCTGGGCGTCCGGGCGAGCGCCGACCAGGCGGCGTCGATGAGCCGCTTGGCCACACCCGGCACGAGGATCACGAAGCCCTCCCCGCGCCGGACGAGAGTCGCCGGGCCGGGCTGGTACACGGTGCCTGCGGGCAGCAGCGGAGCGCTGCTCATGATGCACCGCGCCGGTCGACGGGGACGGGCCGCGGCAGGGTGTCCTCCTCCAGCGGGGTCGGTGTCCTGTCCGCCCCGGGTCCCGGCGCCGTGGTCTCGGCCGGGCCGGTGCCCAGGACCTCGACGGCCTCGATCACGACCACCGAGACGTTGTCGTGCCCTCCGGCGGCGAGCGCGAGCTCCACGAGCGCATCGCAGGCGGCCTGCGGGCACGGCGCGTCGCGGAGCGTGCGCTCGATCGTCGCGTCCGGCACCTCCCCGCTCAGACCATCCGAGCAGATCAGCACGCGGTCGCCGGTCTCGGCCGGGATCAGCCAGTAGTCCGGGTCCGAGGCGGGGCCCGCGCCCAGCGCGCGCGTGATCATGTGGCGGTAGGGGTGGGTCCGGGCCTCCGCGAGCGTCAGCTCCCCCTTGTCGACGAGCTCCTGGACCACGGAGTGGTCGACGCTGACCTGCTCGAAGAGGTCCTCCGAGACGCGGTAGACGCGCGAGTCCCCGAGGTTGAGGACCACCCAGTAGGAGATGCCGTCGATCGCCATCGTCGCGACGAGCGCGACGGTCGTCCCCGCGGCGTGCGGACCGCCGCTGCCGAGCGCCTCGATCCGGGCCTGGGCGGAGCGCAGCGCGGCGCCGAGGTCCTCGATCCGCAGCGTGCGGGCATCGGTGAGGCGGGAGAACTCCTCGACGGCGATCGAGCTCGCCACCTCGCCGGCCTCGTGCCCTCCCATCCCGTCGGCGACCATGAAGATCGGGGCGCTCAGGAGGACGGAGTCCTCGTTGACGGACCGGGCACGGCCGATATCGGTCGCGGCGGCGCAGCGCACGCGCACGCCCGCCCCGGCGATGGTCATCGTGCCCGGTGCGCTCATGCCGTGCGCTCCACGATGAGCACCCGGTCGCCCAGGACGAGGCGGGTCCCGGAGCGCACGGCAGCGCCGCGGTGCGGCTCGAGCAGCTCGCGGCCGCCTGCGCCGTCCTCGTGAGCGGTGCCGTTCGTCGACCCCAGGTCGGTCACGCGGATCGCGTCGTCCTCGACCTCCAGGCGCAGGTGGGTCTTGGAGATCGAGCGCGTCGTGTCGGCGATGACCAGCACGGCCTCGCCCTCGGCCCCGGAGGGGTTGCGTCCGAGCACCGCCGGGGCGGTCGCGTCGAGGGCGTTGCCGTCCTCGAGCACGACGCGCAGGCGCGGCTCGACGGGCGTGCGGGGCCGGGCGATGCGGGTGCGGTCGAGATCGTCGTCCTCGTCCTCGGGCGGGGCGGGACGCGGCGCCGCGGTGTCCGCGAGAGCGCCCGCGCGCGACGATCCGGCCTCCCGGGCTCCCTCCCCCGCTGCTCCGGTGGGCCCTGGGGCGGCGTCGGTGCGGTGGCTGCGCTGCTTCCCGGTGTCCGGGGCCCAGGGCGAGCGCTCGATGAGCCCCTCGGAGACGGCGGCGGCCGGCTGCTCCCACAGCGCCCCCGAGTCGTGCTCCTGCATGCCCCACGGGGCGCCGGGCGTGCTCATGAGGTTGTCGTGGGTGCTCACCGGCACCGGACCGGAGGGCAGGAAGTGCGCGGCGCTCTCGCGCGCATAGTCATCCGGTCGGGCGAGCAGGGGGTTGCGGCCGCTGCGGATGCTGACGACGATCGAGCCGACGGCGCGGTCGTGCAGCCCGCGGCGGGTGCGGGTGTCGAGGAGGATCGGCAGGACCATGATCAGCGAGACCAGCGGGATCCCGAGGAGGATCTGGCGTCCCAGCGCGCGCAGGATCCCGATCGGCCTCCCGGTCCGCAGGCCGACGGTGCGCAGGCCGAGCGCCGCCTTGCCCGGGGTGAGCGCCCTGCCCCCGTGCAGCCAGAGCAGGACGAGGCCGTAGGCCACCAGCAGCGCGGCGCCGACGCCGATGAGGATCTGCGCGAGCAGCGTGGCCCCGTCGTGCAGGACGATGAGGACGACGCCGATGAGGAGGGGGACGGACACCAGCGCGGAGATGAGGGCGTCGAGGATCGAGGCTCCGAGCCGGGCGAGCGCGCTGCCCGGAGCACAGCCGTCGAGGGGCGGCGCGAGACCCGCGGGGTCCTGCGCGGGGGCGCTCGGAGGCGACGTCCACCCGGAGTCCGACGGGGCGCTGGGCATCGACATGGGCCGATCGTACTGGGCGATGCCCTCGCGCATGCGGGTCGCGCCGGGAGCCGGGGGCACGAGCGACTCCCGGGAGACGAGCTCGACTGACGGCTCGGCGCTCTGGGGCGATGCACCGGCGGCGCCTGTCGGGGCGGCGTCCGCCCGGCGCTGGGGAGCGGCGGACCAGGCCCCGGGCGCATCGGCGCGTCGCTGCTGATAGGGCGAGGCCCGATAGCGGGCGCCGCACTCCCCGCACAGGTCCGCCTCGGAGGCCAGCAGCGCGCCGCACGTGCTGCAGTACCGCGTCTGCATCATGTGTCCGCACTCCCCCTCCGCGTCCGCTTCGCCCGCGCCCGCGCCCGCGCCCGCCGAGTGTATCGGCGCGGCCGCAGGGAGCGGAGCGAGACGGCGGCGACGAGACGGCGCAGGACCGAGCGCTCGCGTCCCATCGCCGTGCGCGCCCGGCGGATCTGGCCCCAGTACTCCGTGATCGCCGACTGCGCCATGTCCTCGGGGCCGAAGACCCCGCGGTCGGCCCGACGGGCGATCTCCTCGAGCTCGGCCTGCGGGAACGCGGAGCTGAGGTGACGCGCGGCCTCGCGTCGCGTGGCGCGCGACGGCGGCGGGACGCCGAGGTCGGTGGCACGGTCGAGGATCTCGACCCACCCGCCGCCGATCCGTCGGTGCGCGGGCCCACGCAGCCGCCGACGACGGCGGCGCATCGCCTTGACCAGGACGATCAGCGCGAGCAGCAGCGCCAGTCCGAGCACCGGGGCCCCCACGAGCAGGGAGATCGTCTTCCATGCCGGCTCGGGCTCCGGCTCGGGCTCCGGGCGGTCGCCCGTCTCCCCGACCATCTCGGGCGGGAGGCGGGGCGGCTCCACGGGCGGCGGCGGAGGCTGCGCGACCTGGGGCTTGGGCTGATCGATCGGCTTCTCCTCCGGCTGCGTGGGGTCGAGGTCCTCATCGGGCGTGGGGTCGAAGCGCACCCAGCCGCGGTCGCGGAACTTCACCTCCACCCAGGCTGTCGCATTGTCCCCGGTCACGGCGATGTCACCGGATCCCTCGGGGACCTCGAAGCCCACGACCACGCGGGCGGGGATGCCTGCGGACCGGGCGAGGACGGCCATCAGCGCCGCGAGCTGCTCCTGGTCGCCGATGAGTCCGACCGGGCTCGCGGCGGGGCCGTCGGAGTCGAAGCCCGGCTCGTCCTCGAGCATGGAGACGAGGCGGAACTCGTCGTGCCCCGGCGGCGAGACCGTCTCCCCCTCGAGGCCGTGGGTGAAGTACGCATGGGACTTGATCCGCGTGGTCAGATTGACCATGCGGCCGAAGTCGGTGCGCGCCCCGCCCATCCATTCCTGCGCGAGCGCCCGCACCTTCGGGTCCAGCGCCGGCAGCGCGGGCAGGTCCGCGGCGGTCTCGTCGTCGAAGCGCAGGCGATCGCGCTCGGCGCGGGAGGGCTCGGCATAGGGGACGTAGGTGAGGCCGTAGGACTCGCCCGTCGCCAGCCCCGAGCGGTCGGCGAGAGTGCCGGAGGCCTGGTTGTAGAAGAGGTTCTCCGCGATCGACACCGACGCGGTCCCCTGCGGGTCCACGCGCGTGGTGCGCTCCCCGAGACTGGGCATCCAGACGCGGTCGTAGTCTGCGACCGTGACGGTCGCCGTGCGGGTCCCGGAGATGTCGCCGGCGAGGTCGACACCGGCGGCGGTCCGCAGGAACGCCCCGGACGCCGAGTCCTTGTCCGCGCTGCCCGCGACCCGGAACACCTCGGTGTCGTAGTCGTCGAGCGTCGCCAGCGGCATCAGCTCGCCGGGCCGGGCCCCGGAGACGGTGAACAGCGTCGTCTCGCGGTCATTCATGCGGTAGCCGCGGAACTGCGCGAGCGGCGAGGTGTAGTCGAAGGGGTCGAACGGCGGCACGATCCGGTCGCGCAGCGCGTAGCGCGCGGTGCCCTCGGGCGGATCCAGGTGCTCCCGCAGCGCGACGGCCGTCCCCGCCGCGAGGGCGAGGACGAGGGCGCCGCCGATGACACGGCGGCGCAGCACCGGGTTCTTCCAGGAGCCCGGCGCGCTCGAGTCGGAGATGATCGTCGAGCGCACCGAGCTCAGGCGCGAGGATTCGAAGCGCCAGCTCAGCCAGGCGATCGACACGACGGCGAAGGCGATGCCGCGGAGGACCGGCGCGGTCGCCTCCGTGGTGCCGAACACCACCGTGACGCCCAGCAGCAGGAACGGGAGCATCCAGGCGAGAGCCGCGCGGCGGGTCCGCAGCGCGATGGAGTACGCCAGGACCGACGTCAGGAGCACGGAGATCCACGCGACCATCAGCACGCCCTGGGCGCTCCCGACGGGCGGGGCCATGGTCAGGGTCGTCTTCCACGCCCGCACGGGGCCGACGAGGAGCTCGAGGAGGGAGCCCAGCGTGGGGACCACGCCCCAGAGGGCGCGGGACGGCGCCGCGAAGGGGGTGCCCAGGGCGAGGTGGACGAGCACGACGGCGAGCGCGATGCGCAGCGGCCCCCAGGACCAGCGGGCCCCGGCGAGCGCGATCAGCAGGCCCAGGAGCATCGCGACGATGCCCGTGACGAGGTACTGCGCCCCGCCGTAGACCGTGCGGAAGCCGATGAGCGCGATGATGATCAGGACGGACAGGGCGACCGCATCGGCCCCTCGCCCCCAGCGCGAGCGGGAGCGGAAGAACGTGCGCGGCGATGCGCTCCGGCCGCGCGCGGGGTGCCCGGGATCGGTCGCGTGCGCGCCGGGGCCGGAGGCGGGGCTGGGCAGGTGCACCATCACGCCACCGCCCGCAGCGCCCGCGGCAGCTGGTCGATCTCGCCGACGGTCACGAGCTCGAGAGCGCCGATGTGGGAACGGCGGACCTTCTCATCGCTCGCGCAGCGGATCGCGATGGCGACGACGCCGGCGGGCAGCTGCGCGGCGGCGGAGCTGAGCTCGGCGGGGGACGCCTGCGACCCGACGACGAGCATGACGGCCGAGGCGTTCGGGGCCGTCTCGGAGGCGGCGCGCCCGATATCGCGCAGGCCGTGGCGCGCGCGCTCGGCCTCGATGACCGTGTAGTCGTCCATGAGCCGGCGGAAGGAATCGGTGCGCTGGCGCCCCGAGATGGTCAGGGCCGTCAGGTCCTTCTCCTCCCGGATGGTCTGCGCCGCGAGCGAGGCGGCGACAGAGACGGCGAGCTCGAACTCCTCGTCGTGGGCGTAGTGCGCGGCCGAGTTCGCCAGGGCGACCACGACGTGGGAGCGCCGCGTCTCCTCGAACTGGCGGACCATGAGGCGTCCGGTCCGCGCGGTCGTGCGCCAGTGCACGTGGCGCCGGTCGTCGCCGGGCACGTAGTCGCGCAGGGCGTGGAACGCGATGTCGGAGGAGGAGAGCGCGGAGGACGGCGTGCCTTCGAGATCGCGGAGGTACCCGGTCTCGAAGCCGCCCAGGCGCACCGTGCGCGGGTGCACGTACACCTCCTGCTCATGGGCCCAGGTGACCTGGCGCCGCATGAGCCCCAGCGGGTCGTCGCGGACGGAGCGCACCGGCCCGACGACGAGGACCTCGCGGCGCCGCGTGGGGATCGCGAAGATCTCCTCGTGGCTGCGCTCGGGCCGCAGGCGCGGCACGAGGAACTGGGCCGTGGCTCCGCCGACCGCGAGCTCGATCCGCGAGGGCATCATGACCCGCGAGGAGTCGTTGGCGACCTCGACGGTGCCGATCGCCCGCTCCCCCACGACCACGCGGCTGGCCGACAGGTCCAGCGTCACGCGGTAGGCCGAGCGCCCCAGGACGAAGACGGCCGCGATGAGCAGCGGCACGGTGAGCATGACGCCGAGGACCACGAGCTCGGTGACGTGCAGGAGCAGGCCCGCGGTCCAGCACGCGGCGGCGCCGAGCGCGACCGTCCAGCCGATCGGCGAGACGACCTCGAGTCGCGGCGCGACGTGGGCGGCATGTGCGCGCCCGATCGCGGACCGCGCGCGCCGGGCGCGCTCGCGCAGGCCGTCAGCGGCGGGGCGCGGACGGCGCGGGAGGCGGATCCCGCGGCGCGGGCGGGCGG
>NZ_FWFG01000064.1 GCF_900163655.1 Brachybacterium nesterenkovii | reverse complement strand
GGGCGAATCTGTGATGGGCCACGGCCCGAGGGCCGGGCAGTCTCCTGATGAGGTCACCGAGGTGGGCCGGACGGTGTCGGCCGCACCGACCGGGCGGACAATTCAACGGGAAGACACCGCAAGCGGGCCAATTGCTTCGAGAGTCACACCCGGTTCGATACGACCGACATCCATCCTGACCGGCCAGTCCCAGACCAGCCAGATCCAGACTCACAGATCGCCTCGGTGGGCCCGTTGGAGGTGCTGGGCCGGTCGAAGTACGCGAGGATGTCGGCGGCGCGTTGCTTCATGGTGCGGCCGAGCTTGCGGATCTCCACGAGCGCCGCGGGAACCCCGGTGGTGATCGTGGCGATCACCGCCTGCATGGCCTGCCTGGCCTTCTTCTTGTCGGGTTCCCGGTAGGCGGCGACGATGCGCTGGTAGATGCCCCAGGTCGCCTCGACCTCGACGTGCTCCTCGCTCGCGAACACTGCGTCCAGGCGTGCCCGCTGCTTGTCGGTGAGCAGGCTCGCCCCGGTGTGCAGGGTGCGGCGGGCTTTGTAGAGCGGGTCGCCCTTGAGCCCGCGGTGACCGGTGGTGTCTTGCTGGACCCGACGCCGGCAGACATCCAGCGCGTCGCCGGCGAGGCGGACCACGTGGAACGGGTCCATGACGGGGACGGCGTCGGGGAGTTCCTCGGCGGCAGCGGTCTTGAACCCGGCGAAGCCGTCCATCGCGACCACCTCGATCCGCTTCGCCCAGTCCGCAGGGCGGGCGGCGAGCCACTGCTTGAAGACGGACTTGGAGCGGCCTTCGATCATGTCCAGCAAGCGCGCGGGGCCGGTTTTCTCGCGGGCGGGCGTGAGGTCGATGATCACGGTGACGTACTTGTCGCCGAATCGGGTGTGTCGCCAGACGTGCTCGTCGACGCCGATCGTGGTGACCCCGTCGAACCGGGCCGGGTCGTCGATGAGGCGCCGCTTGCCTTCGGCGAGGATCGCGGTGTTCGCGGTGTGCCACGACACCCCGAGACCGGCGGCGGCGCGCGAGACGGTGAGGTGGTCGACCACGATCGCAGTGAGTGCCCACCCGATCCCGCCGCGGGAGATCTTCGCCCGGGGCGCGGCCGCCTTCGACGTGTCCTGCCGCCAGGTGCGGCGGCAGGACACGCACCGGTAGCGGCGCACCCGGATTAGCAGCGTCGTCGGCCGGTGCCCGAACGGTTCATGCGCCAGCGGGCGCGTCACCGTGTCCCGTGGCGCGCCCTCGGCGCCGCACTTCCGACACCACGGGTCGTCCTCGACGACGCGGCACTCGATCACCGCCCGATCTGGCTCGAGACGCTGCCCAACGACCTCGAGGCCGAGCTCGTCGAGACGGCAGAACGTGGTCAGGTCGGGCGCGGCGAAGGTAGCGTGGTGCAAGTCGAGGTCTTCCGGCGGATGAGCAGTGTAGGAACTTCCATCTTGGAAGACCTCGACGTCTATCCACGAACCAGCCGCCCACCCCCGACTACACCGTCAACTGCGAAGAGCCGGAAAAGCTCTCGGGGATTGCTCCGGGAAAACGGGAATCGAATACCCGCCGGGGGTTCCGCACGAGGCCATCGGGCGTTCAGTCCCGCGGGCCGACGCCCCCGCCGCTCTCGTGCCGCTGCTCCCATTCCCGCTCCGCGGCCCGCTCGGCCTCGCGCTCGCGGCGGTCGGCCCGCAGGAGCGCGCGCATGACGAACCAGAACGCCAGACCCGTGAGGATTGGCGGGACGAGCGAGCCGAGCTCGTAGAGCAGCTCCATCTCAGGCCTCCGGCTTGACCAGCGGGAAGAGGATGGTGTCGCGGATGCCCAGGCCGGTCAGGGCCATGAGCAGGCGGTCCATGCCCATGCCCATGCCGCCGGTGGGCGGGAGCGCGTGCTCCATGGCCTCGAGGAAGTCCTCGTCCAGGCGCATGGCCTCGTCATCGCCCTGGGCCGCGAGGCGGGCCTGCTGCTCGAAGCGCTCGCGCTGGATCACGGGGTCCACGAGCTCGGAGTAGCCGGTGGCCAGCTCGAAGCCGCGCACGTACAGGTCCCACTTCTCGACGACGCCCGGCACGGAGCGGTGCGCGCGCACCAGCGGGCTCGTCTCCACCGGGAAGTCCCGCACGAAGGTGGGGCGGTGGAGGTCGTCGCCGACGCGGTGCTCGAAGAGCTCCTCGACGAGCTTGCCGTGCCCGTACTTGGGGTGGTCGAGATCGAGGTCGAGGGAGCGGGCGATCGCGCGCAGCTCCTCGACGCTCGTCTCCGGCGTGATCTCCTGCCCGAGGGACTGCGAGAGAGAGCCGTAGACGGTGATCTGCTCCCATTCTCCCGAGAGGTCGTACTCGCTGCCGTCGGCGAGCGTGACGATCTCCGATCCGGTGGCGCGCCGCGCCGCCTCCTGGACCAGCTCGCGGGTGAGGACGCCGATGGAGTCGTAATCGCCGTAGGCCTGATAGGCCTCGAGCATCGCGAACTCCGGGGAATGCGTGGAATCGGCGCCCTCATTGCGGAAGTTGCGGTTGATCTCGAAGACGCGCTCGAGACCGCCGACGGCCGCGCGCTTGAGGTACAGCTCCGGGGCGATGCGCAGGAAGACGTCGATGTCGAAGGCGTTCATGTGCGTCACGAACGGGCGGGCGGCGGCGCCGGACGGGATCACCTGGAGCATCGGCGTCTCGATCTCCACGAAGTCCCGCTCGGCGAAGGACTCGCGCAGGGACGTCATGACCTTCGAGCGCAGGCGCACGGTGTCGCGGGCCTCCTGGCGGACGATGAGGTCGACGTAGCGGCGCCGCACCCGCGACTCCTCCGACAGCCCGGCGTGCAGCACGGGCAGCGGGCGCACGGCCTTGGCGGCCATCTGCCAGGCGTCGGCGAAGACGCTCAGCTCGCCGCGGCGGGAGCTGCCGACGCGGCCGTGGAAGAAGACGTGGTCGCCGAGGTCGACGTCGGCCTTGAACGCCGCGAGGCGCTCCTCGCCGACCTCCTTCAGGCTCAGCATGACCTGCACCCGCTCCCCCGCGCCGTCCTGGACGGCGGCGAAGCAGAGCTTGCCGGTGTTGCGGATGAACACGACGCGCCCGGCGATGCCGACGACGTCCTGGGTCTCCTCGCCGGCCTCGAGATGCCCGTAGGCCTCGCGGACGTGGGAGATGGTGTCGGTGACGGGCACGGAGACCGGATAGGCCTCCTCCCCGCGCTCGAGCAGGCGCTCGCGCTTGGCCCGGCGGACGGCGATCTGGTCGGAGGTGTCGAGGACCTCGTGATCTGCCGCGGCGGCGTCGGTCGCGGCGGGGGCTCGGTGCTGGGCGTCGCTCATGGGAGCGATTGTCTCAAACGGTCGCCGCGGGACGGCGTCCGGGAGCCTCAGGCCTCTGTCGCCTCTGCCACAGTGGAGTCGAGCAGACGGGTGCCCTCGACGCGCGCGGCGAGCACGACGAGCACCTCCCCACGGTAGGACTCGTCGATGGGCTCGAAGGTGGCGGGGTCCACGGCGGCGGCGTAGTTCCAGGTGAGCCCGGGGGCGCCGGCCTCCGAGGCGAGCGCGGCGAGGATGCCGGAGGCGCTGGGCGCGGCGGCCTCGACGGCGCGGACGGTGCGCGACAGCGCGAGGGCCTGCTCGCGCCCGGTGGCGGAGAGGTACACGTTGCGGCTCGAGCGCGCGAGGCCCTCCGGCTCGCGCTGGATGGCGACGGGCTCGATGCGGCAGGGGATGTCGAGGTCGGCGACGAGGCGCTGGACGAGCGCGAGCTGCTGGGCGTCCTTGCGGCCGAAGACCGCGACGTCGGGCCGGACGAGCTGCAGGAGCTTGGTGACGACGGTCGCGACCCCGGCGAAGTGCCCGGGCCGGAACTCGCCCTCGAGCACGGTGCCGAGCCTCCCGACGGCGACCGAGACGAGCGGCGGCAGCACGGGGTACATCTCCTCGACGGCGGGGGCGAAGACGATGTCGGCGAGGCCGGCGACGCGGGCGACGTCGGCCGCGAGGTCGCGCGGGTAGGCGTCGAAGTCCTCGTGGGGGCCGAACTGCAGGGGGTTGACGAAGTCCGTGACCACGACGGCGCCTTCGTCGCCCGCGACCTCGCGGGCCCGGCGGACGAGCGCGACGTGCCCGTCGTGCAGGGCGCCCATCGTCATGACGACCACGACCGGGCCGATCAAAGCGGCGCGGCGCGCACGCAGCTCGGCCTTGGTGGTGATGAGCTGGGCGGTGGCGGGTGCGGTCACGACGGGTCCTCCTGGTCTGCCTGTCCCGCCTCCGCGGCGGGCTCGGGCGACAGGATCCTACGGACGCGGGCCTCGTCCTGCGCGCTCAGTCCCGCCCGGGCGAGGGCCGCGAGGGCGAGGGCGCGGTAGGTGTCGGCCACATCACCCGGCTGGGTGCTCCCCCGGGAGGCGTCGGCCTCGGCGATCGCCTCCAGGTGGGCGGCGACGGTGCCGCTGTCGCCGCGCCGCACGGGACCGGTGAGCGCCGCGGCCCCGCGGCGCAGGGACTCCTCGAGCGCGGCGGTGAGCAGCGGGCGCAGGTACTCCCCCGGGTCCACGATGCCGATCTGGGCCAGCAGGGCTCGCGCCTGGGCGACGAGGGCGACGAGGTGGTTGGCGCCGTGGGAGAGCGCCGCGTGGTAGAGCGGGCGGTCGGCCTCGGCGATGGGCACGGGCTCGCCGCCGATCTCGACGACGAGCGCGTGGGCGATCGCCTCGGCGCCGCCGCGGGCGGTGACGCCGAAGGGGCAGCCGATCAGGCGCGGGAGGTCCGCGGCGGTGCCGGTGAACGTCATGGCGGGGTGCATCGCGATCACGGTCGATCCGCGCTCGGCGAGCGGGGCGAGGACCCCGGTGCCGTGCGCCCCGGAGACATGGACGAACACCTGCCCGCCGGGGACCGCGTCGACGGCGGCGAGCCCGGCGGCGAGCGGTCCGAGCTGGTCGTCGGGGACGGCCAGGAGCACGAGCTCGGCGCGCTCGACGATCGTCTCGGGCCCGAGGATCGGGACGCCGGGCAGCAGGGCGGCGGCGCGCTCGCGGGAGGCCGCGGAGACGGCGCTCGCGCCGACGATCGCGTGGCCCTCGGCGCGCAGCGCGGCCCCGAGGACCGCGCCGACGCGGCCGGCGCCGATGATCCCGATGCCCAGGCGGGGCGCGGCGCTCATGCGGCGACCGCCCCGGCCGGCTCCTGCGGCAGCCCTCGCCGCGGCCGCAGCCACGTCTCCTGCTCCCCGTAGCGCCGGCCGCAGGCAGCATCGACGGCGAGCTCGGAGGCGAGCGCCTCGATGCTCGCGAGGGGCAGTCCCTCGACCAGGACGCTGGCCCCGGCGACGGCGATCGACAGGTCGGCGGCGCCGAGCGCGCGGCCCAGGAGCCCTTGGGTCACGAAGACGCCCTGGATGCGCTCGCGCGGGATGATCTCGAGAGAATGGGTGATGATCCCGCGCCGGACGGCGATCGCGTGGGGCAGCAGCACGACGGCCTGGGTGCGGCGCTTGATCCACAGCAGCGGGTGGACGGCCCGGTGGCCCGCGAGCGAGCGGGCCGGGCTCGTGAGCAGGGCGCGCGCGGCCGCGAGATCGTCGTCGGTGCCCAGCGGCGTCATGAGGCAGTCCAGGGTGCGGCCGAGCTCCTCGCGGGTGCCGACGGGCAGGACGGAGCCGGCGCTGTTGGTCTCGCCGATCTCCTCGCCGATGCCGGCGACGGTGGCCCGGGCGGCCACCCAGTCGGGTCCGCGCCACAGCAGGGTCTGGGACAGGGCGATCTTCTGGATGCGTCCGGGGGCGATGGCGTCGGTGCGGGTGTTCAGCAGCCCGCGCCGCATCCGCAGCCCGCGCTCGGTGAGCCGGGCGACGAAGCCCCAGCCGCTCTCGACACGGCGGAACAGCATCTGCGGGGCCAGCAGGAGCGCCGGGAGCAGCCCGGCGAGGGCGCCGACGCTCAGGCCCTCGTCTCCGAAGAGCAGATCCGCACCGATCACCGCGACGGCCCACACGATCGTCACCGCGAGCCCGATCAGCAGGCCGAGGTCGCGCAGGAGCGAGTGCAGGAGGCGGCTCGTGGGGACGGTCGCGATCTCCTCGCCGTCGGTCACGCCGTCGTAGGCGAAGGACCGCACCGCGTCGACGTCGAGGGATCGGGGGGACCGCGCCGCCGCCTCCTCGGGAGCCCCGGTCCCGGGTCCCGCGCTGTGGAGCTCCGCGCTGTCGGGCCCCGCTTCCGGGGCCTGCGCCTGCTGCGCGGCCCGCAGGATCTCCCGGCGCAGGGTCTCGGCGTCGCCGGAGGCCACGTAGGCGATGTCCAGGTGGGAGTCGGAGCCCCCGGCGACCTCGACCCGCACCTTCGCGAGCCCAAGGATGCGCGGCACCAGGGGCCGCTCGATGGAGACGGAGTCGATGCGGTCGCGCGGCGCGGACCGGCGCGTGAGGGTCAGCAGGCCCGACCGCAGCGTCACGCCGTCCTCGTCCACCTCGTACGTGGTGCGCCACCAGCTGAGGGCGCTGACGAGGATCGACAGCACGAGGACCCCGACGAGCACGGCGAGGGCGATGAGCGCGCGCCGGACCGAGAACTCCTCGACCAGCTGCGCGATGTTCTGGATGGAGACGACGGCGACGATGCCCGCGAGGACTCGCCAGCCGGTCAGCAGCGGGGTGAGCGGATGCGTCCGTCGCGGCGCGACGATCCCGTCGATCTGCGTGTCCGCGGGGTTCACAGCGACTGCATCCGGTCGATGCCGCGGGCGGCGAGCAGCGCGCGCAGGCGCTCGGCCTCCTCGCGCGGGAGGCCGGGGATGTCGGCGTCCGCGGCGGTCGCCGCGGTCGAGAGCGAGAGGCTGGCCAGGCCGAAGCGGCGCTGGATCGGCCCCTCGGAGACCTCGACGGACTGCACGCGGCCGTAGGGCGTGACCGTGACCGAGCGCAGCATGAGCCCCTTGGCGACCACCAGGTCGTCCTCGCGGTCGAGGTAGCCGATCGCGCGGACGCGGCGCCCGGTGAGCAGGATCCACTGCGCGGCGATCACCAGCGGGAGCAGCGCGATCAAGTGCATCCACCACAGGTCCGCGAGGACCCCGACGACCACGCAGCCGACGGCGGCGGCCAGCAGGATCGCGCACGGGATCGCCGCGGCCAGGCGGCGGGCGGGGATCAGGCGCGGGGAGACCGGCTTCAGGCCCTCGGCTCCCAGGCGGACGGCAGGCGCAGGAGTGTCGGGAGCGGGAGCGGCGGGAGCGGGAGCGGCGGCGTCGCCGCCGAGGGGGTCGGGGATCGTGCTCATGGCTCCATCGTCGCAGGCGCGCCGCCCGCGAGGTGCCGACGCAGGGCCAGAAGCGCCCGACGATCGTCGATCGCTGCTGCGCGCTCCCGGGCCCGCGGGTCCCGTCGCGGTCCCGTCGCGTCAGGCGGTGGTGCCCTCGGTGTCGGCCGCGCCGCCGCCGTCCTCCGGCGGCAGCGTCCCCCAGCGCTCGACGATGATCCCGACGATCCCCAGGACCAGGCCGCCGAGGGCGGCGAAGGCCGTGGGCAGGATCGCCCGGACGAGGTCCCCGCCGCCGGGGCCGACCAGATGCAGCGCCTGGCCCGCGAAGAGGCCCGCGACGATCGCCCCGGTGATCGCGGCCGATCGTGCGAGCAGGATCGTCCGGTAGGCCGTGGGCAGGTCGAGCTGGTGGCGGCGCGGCGCGAGCGTGGGCGTCAGGCGCCGCTCCTCGGACTCGCGCAGGTAGCGGCGCATCGGGAGGCCCAGGGCGAGGAGCACGCCGGCGAGGGCGAGCAGGACGATGCCGGACAGCCAGCCGGCGACGGGCACCGCGGCGCCGCTCGAGGCGACGGCGGCCGACAGCGCCGCGCCGATGACGCCCGAGACGAGCAGCACGACGGCGAGCATCGGGATCGAGAGGGGTCTCATGCCGGGCCGCCCCTCATGACAGTCCCCAGGGCCGCACGCCCGCCCGATCCGGTGCCGCGCGCAGCAGGTCCGCGACCCGGCCGCGAGCAGGCAGGACGTCATCGGGGCGGACGGCCGCCCACGGGGCCAGGACGAAGGCCCGCTCGTGGGCGCGCGGGTGCGGGAGGGTCAGCTCCTCGTCGTCCTGGATCAGGTCCCCCCAGGCGATGACGTCGACGTCGAGAGTGCGCGGGCCCCAGCGGAGGGTGCGGACGCGCTGGGCGTCCGCCTCGATCGTCCGGGCCAGCTCGAGCAGCTCCCACGGTCCGCGGGTGGTCCGCAGCCCTGCGACGGTATTGGCGAAGTCGTCCTGCTCGACGCCGCCGACGGGGTCTGTCTCCACGACGGTGCCGCGCCAGGCGATCTCGACGCCCTCGGCCTGGCCGAGCAGGGCGAGCGCCCGCTCGAGGTGCGCGAGGCGGTCGCCGAGGTTCGAGCCGAGCGCGATGACGGCGTCGACGGGGGCGGCCTCGCGGCGGATCCGCACGGCCACGTCCACGAAGGGCAGGCCGATGGGGGCGCTCGGCTTGTGGACGGCGACCTCGACGGCCCTCACCAGCGGATGCGCCTCGAGCACGGCCGCGGCGATGCGCTCGGCGAGGGTCTCGATGAGGTCGAGGCTCTCCCCGCCGACGATCCCGGCGGCCAGATGCGCGACGTCCGCGTAGCTCACGGTGCGGCGCAGGTCGTCCCGCGCCGCGGCGGGCGCGGTGGAGAGCTCGAGGGCGATGTCGAGGCCGAAGTCGTGGCCGTCGATCTTCTCCTGCGGCAGGACGCCGTGCCGGCCGTGGACGCGCAGGCCCGTCAGCTCGATGCGGTCGCGGCGCAGCGACGGCAGGGGCACGGCGAGCACCTCCATCAGGCGTGCTCCCGCAGGGCCGCGGCGACGGCCACGGCGGCGACCGAGCCGGGGACGTCGTGGACGCGCACGCACCAGGCACCGTGCAGGGCGCTGTACGCGCTGATGGCCGCGGTCGCATGGTCGCGGTCGACCGCGAGCTCCTCGGTGAAGAGGGCCTGGACGAAGCGCTTGCGGGAGGCGCCGATGAGGAGCGGCAGGTCGAAGGCCTCCATCTGCTCCCAGCGGGCCAGCACCTCCCAGTTGCTCGCGCCGTTCTTGGCGAAGCCGAGCCCGGGGTCGGCGACGATCCGATCGCGCTCGATGCCGTCGGCCACGAGCGCGTCGATCCGCTCACCGAGCTCGCGGGCGGTGTCCGCGGCGACGTCGTCGTAGACGTCCCGGGCGACCATGACGTCGCTGTGCCCGCGCCAGTGCATGGCGACGTACACGGGCGGCTCGCCGAGCCGGGTGCGGGCCCGGGCGCAGGTGGTGCCCATCGCGGGATCGGCGAGGCCGCCGGAGACGTCGTTGATGATGATCGCTCCGGCCTTGACGGACTCCTCGGCCACGACGGCGCGCATCGTGTCGACGCTCACGCAGATGCCCTCGGCGCTCAGCGCGCGCACCGCGGGGATCACGCGGGCCAGCTCGTCCTCCGCGCTCACCCGCGCGGCGCCCGGCCGGGTCGACTCGCCGCCGATGTCGATGATCGCCGCGCCCTGGGCGGCGAGGCGCCGACCGTGCTCGAGGGCGTCGGCGGGGGCCAGATGCGCTCCGCCGTCCGAGAAGGAGTCGGCGGTGATGTTGAGGATCCCCATCACGAGGGTGTCCTCGCGCGCGGCGAGATGGGGCGGCAGCCCGGCGGGGTGCCGGACGGCCGGGACGGGCGGGGGCGCCGGTGCGGACGTCATCGTTGCGGACGTCATCGCCTCAGCCCCGCAGGATGAGGCTCATGGCCTCGGCTCGGGTCGCGCCCTCGCGCAGCTGGCCGCGGACGGCGGAGGTGACGGTGCGCGCGCCCTGGGCCCGGGCCCCGCGCATGGACATGCACATGTGCTCGGCCTCGACGACGACGATCGCGCCGCCTGCGTGCAGCTCGGCCATGAGCGCGTCGGCGATCTCGGTGGTCAGGCGCTCCTGGACCTGGGGGCGCCGGGCGAGCAGGTCGACGACGCGCGCGAGCTTGGACAGTCCCGTCACGGTGCCTCCGGAGGGGATGTAGCCGACGTGGGCGACGCCGAAGAACGGCAGCAGGTGGTGCTCGCACATCGAGTGGAAGCGGATGTCCCGCACGAGGACGAGCTCGTCGTGGTCGATCTCGAAGTGCGTCGCGAGCGGCTCATGGGCGTCGGCCCCGATCCCCGCGAACACCTCGGCGTACATGCGCGCGACCCGTCCGGGCGTCTTGACGAGGCCGTCGCGCTCGGGGTCCTCCCCGATCGCGACGAGGATCTCCCGGACGGCGGCCTCGATGCGCGCCTGGTCCACCACGGCCCTCAGAACCCCTGCCCCGGCGCGCCGGGGATCTGCGGCCCGGTGTCGCCGCCCGGCTGGGGCAGCTCGGAGCCGCCGGGCACGAGGGGCTCGCCGGCGTCGGCGGACTCGTCGCCCTCGGCGCGGGGATCGCCGCCGACCAGGGGGGCCCGGAAGACGGGGCGGTCCTGGGAGGACTGCCACACGTCGCGCGCGGGGCGCTTGCGGACGTCGCGGAAGATCTCCGCGAGCTGGCCCTCGTTCAGGGTCTCCTTCTCGAGGAGCTCGACCACCAGGCGGTCCAGCACGTCGCGGTTCTCGGAGATGATCGCCCACGCCTCGTCGAGGGCGGAGTCCATGAGGCGGCGCACCTCCTCGTCGATGAGCGCGCGGGTCTTGTCGGAGACCTGCTGATCCTGGCCGGTCTGCATGCCGACGAAGACCTCGTCCTGGCCGCTGCCGTAGAACACCTGGCCCACGCGGTCGCTCATGCCCAGCTGGGTGACCATCGTGCGGGCGATCTTCGTGGCGTTCTGCAGGTCGCTGCCGGGGCCGGTGGTGACGTCGTGGAAGATGCCCTCCTCGACCGCGTAGCCGCCCATCGCGTAGGCGAGGCGGTCCAGGAGCTCGTTGCGGCTCTGGTAGTTGCGGTCCTGGGTGGGGACGACCATCGTGTAGCCGCCGGCCTGGCCGCGCGGCAGGATCGTCACCTTCTGGACGGGGGCGCTGTTGCGCAGGGCCGCGGCGACCACGGCGTGGCCGCCCTCGTGGTACGCGGTCATCTGCCGCTCGCGCTCCGTCATCACCTTGGAGTAGCGCTGCGGGCCCATCGAGACGCGGTCGATCGCCTCGTCCAGCGCCCGGTTGTCGATGATCTGGTTGCCGGAGCGGGCCGTCAGCAGGGCGGCCTCGTTGAGGACGTTGGCAAGGTCCGCGCCGGACATGCCGACGGAGCGGCGGGCGATGGCCTCGAGGTCGACGTCCGCGGCCAGCGGCTTGCCCTGCGCGTGGACCTTCAGGATCTGCAGGCGGCCCTTCATATCGGGCGCGCCCACGGCGATCTGGCGGTCGAAGCGGCCCGGGCGCAGCAGCGCGGGGTCGAGGATGTCGACGCGGTTGGTCGCGGCGATGAGAATGACGTTCTGGTTGGGGTCGAAGCCGTCCATCTCGACGAGCATCTGGTTGAGCGTCTGCTCGCGCTCGTCGTGGCCGCCGCCCATGCCGGCGCCGCGGTGGCGTCCGACGGCGTCGATCTCGTCGATGAAGATGATCGCGGGGGCGTTCTCCTTGGCGGTGGAGAACAGGTCGCGCACGCGGGAGGCGCCGACGCCGACGAACATCTCGACGAAGTCGGAGCCGGAGATCGAGTAGAACGGCACGTTGGCCTCGCCCGCGACGGCGCGCGCGAGCAGCGTCTTGCCGGTGCCGGGAGGGCCGTACAGGAGCACGCCCTTGGGGATCTTGGCGCCCACGGCCTGGTACTTCTCCGGGGCGATGAGGAACTGCTTGATCTCGTCGAGCTCCTCGACGGCCTCCTCGGCGCCCGCGACGTCCGCGAACGTGACCTTCGGGGACTCCTTGTTGAAGAGCTTGGCCTTGGACTTGCCGAACTGCATGGCGCGGCCGCCGCCCTGGGCGTTCATGATGAGGAACCAGAACAGGCCGAAGAAGAGAAGCAGAGGCAGGAAGGAGATCGCGAGCGTCGACAGCCATGAGCTGGTGGCGATCGAGTCGGTGTACCCGCCCTCGAGGTCGGCCTTGCTCACCGCGTCGACCACCTGCTCGCCGCGGGCGGTGACGTAGCTGAACTGGACCTTGGTGCCCTTGTCCCCCATCGGCTGCTTCAGCACGAGGTCCACGCGCTGCTGGTTGCCGTCGATGATCTCGGCTTCCTTGACCTTGCCGTCGGCCAGGAGCTGCAGGCCCTGCTCCGTGTCGATCTGCTGGAAGCCGTCACGGCCCAGGAGGCCGAACAGCAGCAGCCCCATGAGGAGCGCCGCGATCACCCAGGTGACGGGTCCGGCGAGCGGCGAGCGCTTCTTGGTCTTCTCGGTGCGGGCCATGTATCAGTCCTCGTAGACGGAGCGCTTGAGCACCCCGACATAGGGCAGGTTGCGGTAGGTCTCGGCGAAGTCCAGGCCGTAGCCGACCACGAACTCGTTGGGGATGTCGTAGCCGACGTAGCGGACGTCGATCTCGACGCGCGCGGCCTCGGGCTTGCGCAGCAGGGTGCAGATCTCGACGCTGCGGGGACCGCGCGAGCGCAGGTTCGACAGCAGCCAGGAGAGGGTGAGCCCGGAGTCGATGATGTCCTCGACGATGAGGACGTGGCGGTCGGTGATGTCGGTGCCGAGATCCTTGAGGATCCGCACGACGCCGGAGGACTTGGTGCCCGAGCCGTAGGACGAGACCGCCATCCAATCCATCTCGGTGCGCAGGTCGATGCGGCGGGCGAGGTCCGCCATCACCATGACGGCGCCCTTGAGGACGCCCACCAGGATCGGCGGCTCCTCGGCGTAGTCGGCGGCGATCTGCGCGCCGAGCTCGGTCAGGCGCTGCTCGATCTCCTCGGCCGACAGCAGGACCTTCTCGACGTCGTCGTGGAGGCTCGGGGCACCCGAGCCCGCGGCGGGCGAAGACGATGTGGTGGACACGCGAGGCTCCTCGGTGGTGGGGGTTCGGCGCCCTCCGTCAGCGACGGCGGGCCTGCTGCGCTCCGGGCTCGGCAGGGGCGCGGCGCCAGACGAGCAGTCCCTCGCGGCGAGCGAGCACGATCCTACCCGGAAGGGTGAGAGGACCCTGACCGTGCCATGAGACGAGCAGGGCGTCCATCTCGAGCACCTGGCGGCGAACGAGGGACTTGTCGGACGGGGCCCCGCCGAGGCTCGCCGCGAGGCGGGCGGCGTCCCGCAGGACACGGGTGCGGATCGCCGCCGGGTGCGCGGCCAGGGCATGGGCATCGAGCGCGAGCAGGGAATCCTGCGCGAGCAGGGGATCCTGCGAGGGCACGGCGTCGTGCGCGACGGGCTCCGGGGCGACCTCGCGCCGCAGGGACTCGAGGGCCGCGGCCGCCTCCGCATCGAGCATCTGCGCGTCGGGGCGCACGAGGTCCGCGCTGCGGGCGAGGTTCTCGTCGATCTGCTCGCCGAGCGCCTCGCGCAAGAGCGGCATGACGCGGTGGCGCACCCGGGAGCGCAGGAACGCGTCGTCGGCGTTCATCGGGTCCTCCCACCACTCGACGTCGTGGAGGCGGCAGATCTCCTCGGTGTCGCGTCGTCGCAGCGCGCTCGTCTCGTCGCGGCCGGTGCCCAGGAAGGGGCGCAGCCAGGGGCCGCGCGCCGGGGCGATGCCGGCCAGGGCGCGGGGACCGGCCCCGCGGGCCAGCGCCATGAGCACCTGCTCGGCCTGGTCGTCGAGGGTGTGGCCCAGCAGGATCGCGAGGGCCCCGCGGTCCTCGCGGACCTCCTCGAGCAGGGCGCGGCGCGCGTCCCGGGCCGCGTTCTCGAGGCCTCCGGCGCGGTCGGCGCCGATCTGCGCTCGCCGCACGTGGGCGCGCTGGGCGCCGAGGCGCTCGCTCGCGGCGGCCGCCCGCTCGGCGACCTCGGCGGAGCCGTCCTGGAGGCCGTGGTCGACGATCACGGCCTCGGTCTCGAGCCCCATCCGGGCCCCGACCCAGGCGGTCGTGGCCAGCAGCGCGAGGGAGTCGGCCCCGCCGCTCACGCCCACGACGAGCCGGGGCGCCATGCCCTGGGGGTCGGTGCGGTCGGCGAGGTCCTCGAGGCGCGCGGCGAGCGCGGCGCGGACGGCGGTGCGGGCGCGCGCGACGACGGGGGGCGGTCCGGCCATCAGCGACCGGAGACAATCTCGGTGGCGATCGCGTCGACGGCGGCCTTCGCCTCGACGCCCGAGGACGGCTCGAAGGAGTGGACCACGATCGAGAACGCGACGGGGCGGCCGTCGGGCAGGGCGGCGATGCCCACGAGGGTGGAGGTGCCGCCGAGGTAGCCGGTCTTGCCGCGCACGAGGCCGCGCCCGAGGGCGTCCTCGGGGTCGGTGAAGCGCTCCTCGAGCGTCCCCGTGAGCCCGGCGATGGGGACGGAGCTGAGCAGCTCGCGCTGATCGGCCGAGGTACCGGCGGCGTCGAGCTCGGCGACGACGCCGGCGAGCAGCGCGGGGGGGACCCGGTCGTCGACGGCCAGGCCGCACACGTCCTTCAGGTCCAGTCCGTCGGCGACGATCCCCTTCTCCGCGGCGAGGTCGGTGATCTCGGCCTGGACGGCGCGGGCGGCGCCCTCGGGCGTCGCCTCCTCGCCGCGGGCGATCGCGACGAGCCGTCCGAGCACCTCGGCGGTCGTGTTGTCGGAGGTCAGCAGCGTGTGCTCGACCAGGTCGGACAGCGGGGCGGAGCGGATCTCGTCGCGCTGGCCGCCCTCGGGGGCCGGGGCGCGCTCGACGGAGCCGGTGACGGTGACGCCGCGCTCGGTCAGCAGGCGCGAGAAGAGGTTCGCGGCGTCCATCGTGGGGTCGGGCGATTTGCGGCCGTACTCGTCCGCGTCGAGCCAGCCCTCGTCCACCGCGAGCGCGGCCGTCGGGGCGACCCAGCCGCCGTCGGGACCGTTGGAGCCCCACGCCGGATTGATGCCGCCGTCGAACAGGGTGTCGTCGAGGCGCAGCGCCACGGGCGCTCCCCCGCTGTCGCGGACGCGCGCGGCCGCGAGATCGGCCAGGCGCCCCAGGCTCTCCTCGGTCAGGCGCATGTCCCCGCCGCCGACGAGCGTGAGGGTGCCGCCGTCCAGGACGGTGGTGGTCGCGAGCGTGTCGTCCGCGTCGTGGGTGCGCATCACGGCGGTGGCGGTGAGCAGCTTGAGGGTGGAGGCGGGGGTGCGGGCGGTCTGCGCATCGCGCTGGGCCAGGACCTCGCCCGTCTCGGCGTCGACGACGGAGAAGGCGAGGTTCCCGGCGACGACCGGGTCGGCGGCATGGGCGTCGAGCCGCGCCTGGAGGTCCTGGGCCGCGGCGGCGTCGACGCCGGTGGCCGAGGCCGGGATGAGCGGCGAGGGGGCCACCCGCTCGTAGTCCTCGCCGACGGCGCGCGGGCGCGCGGTCGCCCCCTCGTCCCCGCCGTCGATCGTGAGGACCCCGGGGAACGCGTCGGCGAGGTCGCCGGCGACGTAGAAGCCCGCGGGCAGCGCGATGCACATCGCGATCGCGATGCCCCGCCAGATGCCGTCGGCGCTCATGGTCCTCCTGTGCTCATCGTCCCGCAGTGCTCATCGTCCCGCTGTGCTCATCGTCCGGCTGCGCCCATGGTCCCAGCCGCTCAGGGCTGAGGGCGCGACCCCTCACGATAGAGTGTCCGGTATATCAGTGCCGCACGCCCGCCCCCGGGCACGAACGCAACGGAGCACACGTGGAATTCGACGTCACCATCGAGATCCCCCGCGGGAACCGCAACAAGTACGAGGTGGATCACCACAACGGGCGCATCCGGCTGGATCGCATGCTCTTCACCGCCACCCGCTACCCCGACGACTACGGCTTCATCGAGGGCACCCTCGGCGAAGACGGGGATCCGCTGGACTGCCTGGTACTGCTCGAGGAGCCCACGTTCCCGGGCTGCCTGATCCGCTGCCGCGCGCTGGGCATGTTCCGCATGCGCGACGAGTCCGGCGGCGACGACAAGATCGTCGCGGTCCCCGTCGGCGATCAGCGCCAGATCCGTCGCCAGGAGCTCACCGACGTCTCCGAGTTCCATCGCCTGGAGATCCAGCACTTCTTCGAGGTCTACAAGGACCTCGAGCCCGGCAAGAGCGTCGAGGGCGCCCACTGGGAGGGCCGCGCCGACGCGGAGGCGGAGATCCGCCGCTCCTACCAGCGCGCCGTCGGCACCGAGCACGCCAACGAGTTCACGCAGGAGCTCTGAGCCCCCGGAGACGCGCGACGCCCCGCCCGCTCGCATGAGTGGGCGGGGCGTTGCGCGTCAGGCGAGCCGGCGCTCAGGCCTCCGGCGCGTCCAGCAGTGCGCTCGGCGCCTGCGCGAAGATCGTGCGCTCGGCCTCGATCACGCTCCTGGCGACGACGCGGTTGCCGACGCCGCCGATGAGGGCCCCGACCCCGAAGGGGATGAGGCGCCCGGCCCACAGGCCGCCCATGCGCGCGGCGAGCTTGCGCTTGATCCAGGTGCGGACCTGCTTGTCAGCGAACTTCACCATGTAGTCGGGGGCGACGCCGCTGAGCACGGTCGACCACTGCGCGCCCTGCTTGCCGAGCGCCTTGCCGATGATCTCCGCGCCCTTCTCCCCGCCGAGGACGCCGAGCATGACGGTGCGGCGACGCGCGGGATCGGACATGTCGACGCCGCGGATGTCCGCGACCGCGAGGGTCAGGAACGCGCAGGCCTCGGCGAAGGCGACGCCCTCGCCCGCGGTGAGGGCGACGGCCGCCATGGTGCCGACCCCTGGGAGCGCGGCGACGCCGCCGACGCCGGCGCCCGAGGCGGTGAGCATGGCCAGGAAGCGCTTCTCAACGTGCGCGATGAGCTCGTCGTCGCTCAGGCCCGCGCGCTTGACGCGCAGGGAGCGCACGTACTTCGCGGCGAGCGGGCGCTGCGCGCGCAGCGTCGTGTCGACGATGTGGAAGGTGCGATCGTCCAGCGGCTGATCGGCGGGCGCGCCGCCGGCCTGCGCGGACTCGCCGGCCTTCGGTGCGTCGTCCTTGCGGTCGAAGAGGTCGAGCAGACCCATGTGCGGCTCCTTCGTGGGGGTGCGGACGGGGAAACTGTAGCGGCCGCGCCCACCGGGCGCTCAGGCGTCGTCCAGCCGCACTGCCCGCTTCGACGGGCGATGACGGGCGCTCGGCGCGGTCAGCCGATCTCGACCTCGCCGGCGCCGAGCTCGGCGACCTCCCCGGTCAGGCGCAGGCGGCGTACGGCCTCGGTCAGATCGGCGTAGCGGGCGGTGTACTGCGCCTGCACCATCGAGCGCGCCACGGCGCGGTCGTGGCAGAGCGTTCCGGCCAGGTGGTCGGTCTCGTGCTGGAAGATCCGGGCGGACCAGCCCTTCCAGTGCTCGGCCATCTCGCGCAGCTCGCCGTCGCGGGCCAGCTCGAGGGCGCGGGCGTCGATCTCGAGGCCGCGGGGGACGATCGACTGCCAGCCGTCGACGCTCAGGCAGCCCTCCCAGAAGTAGACGCGCCGCGTCCCGGTCACCTCGTAGGCGGGGTTCAGGAACGCCCGCAGCGGCAGGGGGCGACGGCGCAGCAGCGCGTCCTCCGCGTCCTCCTCGCCCTCTCCCGCGGCGAAGGGGTCCTCGACCACCACGAGCGCCAGGGGGAGCCCCACCTGGGGGGCCGCGAGCCCGACCCCGGGGGCGCGGCGCATGGTCAGCGTCATCGCCTCGACGAGCTCGATGAGCAGCTGGGGCGCGAGCTGGCCGGTCCAGGCGCGCGCCTGCGCCCGCAGCGCGGGGTGGCCGGCCTGCACGATGCGCAGCGTCCCGTCCTCGCGGCGGCGGGACAGGGTCTTGGTGACGAGCTCGCTGAGGTCCATGTCCGTCAGTATCACCCGCGGCGGGGTATGCTCGGCGGAGCCGGTCGCGGATGCGCGCAGGCGGACGACGGGGTCCACGGTCATCGGGAGGCCTCCTCCCCCGCGCCGCTGACTCCTCGCACCCCCTGCGTCGTGCGCGCCCGTCGGCGCACGGGACCCCGCGCGTCTCCCGCTTCACAACGGATCGTCCGGCACGTACCTGCCGGTGAAGGGAATCGGTCACACCATGGCAACAGTGACTTTCGACAATTCGAGCCGCGTCTACCCGGGCCAGGAGCGCCCTGCGGTCGACAGCCTGAACCTCGAGATCGCCGACGGCGAGTTCCTCGTGCTCGTCGGCCCCTCGGGCTGCGGCAAGTCCACGTCCCTGCGCATGCTCGCGGGCCTCGAGGAGGTCAACGCGGGCCGCGTCCTGATCGGCGATCGCGACGTCACCGACGTCCCGCCGAAGGACCGCGACATCGCGATGGTCTTCCAGAACTACGCGCTGTACCCGCACATGACCGTGGCCGACAACATGGGCTTCGCCCTGAAGATCGCGGGCACCCCGAAGGCCGAGATCCGCCAGCGCGTCGAGGAGGCCGCCAAGATCCTCGACCTCGAGCAGTACCTCGACCGCAAGCCGAAGGCCCTGTCCGGCGGCCAGCGCCAGCGCGTGGCCATGGGCCGCGCGATTGTGCGCTCCCCCCAGGTGTTCCTCATGGACGAGCCGCTGTCGAACCTCGACGCCAAGCTGCGCGTGTCCACCCGCACCCAGATCGCCTCGCTGCAGCGCCGCCTGGGCGTCACCACCGTGTACGTGACCCACGACCAGACCGAGGCCATGACGATGGGCGACCGCGTCGCGGTCCTCAACGGCGGCGTCCTCCAGCAGGTCGACACCCCGCGCCGCATGTACGACCACCCGGACAACGTGTTCGTCGCCGGCTTCATCGGCTCCCCCGCCATGAACCTCATCGAGCAGAAGCTCTCGGCCGAGGGCGTCCAGTTCGGCGGGGCCGTCCTGCCCGTGGACCGCACCACGCTGTCCGACACGAACGAGTCGGCCGTCACCGTGGGCGTGCGCCCCGAGGACCTCGAGCTCGTCGAGGGCGAGGACGGCCTGGCCGTCGAGGTCGATGTGGTCGAGGAGCTCGGCGCCGACGCGTACGTGTACGGCCGCCTGGCGGGCTCGGACCCGAGCGCGAAGCCGGTCATCGCGCGCGTCGACGGCCGCCGCCCCCCGATGAAGGGCGAGACCGTCCACTTCCGTCCCAAGCAGGGCCACGTGCACCTGTTCGACGTGAAGTCGGGCGCCCGCCTGGGCGACTGATCCCCGCTCCCGCGTCCGCGGGGACGACGGAGGGCGCGCGGCACGAGCCGCGCGCCCTCCGCGCATATCCGGCGCGGTCCGGACCGGGGGCGCCCGCCGCCCGGGGGTGACGCGCGCGACACCCGCTGTGGAGAATCCGCACGGATCCGAGCCGAGGGCGCGCTCCGGGCGCGCCGCCGCCACCGCGTGAGGGAGAATGGACCCATGGCACCGCTGGAGATCACGGCTTCCCGCCCCGACCCCGCCCTGCTCGACCTGCCCTGGGAGCTGCCCCTCGAGGAGTGGCCCACGTCGATCCTCGCGGCGCTCCCCCGGGGCATCTCGCGCCACGTCGTGCGGTTCGTCCGCGTCTCGGGCCGCGTCCTGGCGGTCAAGGAGATCGATCAGCGCCTGGCCCGCCGCGAGTACGAGATGCTGCGCGTCCTGGGTCGGATCGGCATCCCCTCGGTCGAGCCCGTGGGCGTCATCACCGGGCGCCAGGGGCCCGACGGCGACGAGCTCGACGCCGTGCTCGTGACCAAGCACCTGCAGTTCTCCCTCCCCTACCGCGCCGTGTTCAGCCAGCTCTCGCAGGCCGAGACCGCCAAGCGGCTCATCGACGCCCTCGCGGTGCTGCTCGTGCGCCTGCACCTGCAGGGCTTCTTCTGGGGCGACGTCTCGCTGTCGAACACGCTGTTCCGGCGGGACGCGGGCGCCTTCGCCGCGTACATCGTCGATGTGGAGACCGGCACGTTCCACGAGCGCCTCTCCGACGGCCAGCGCGAGCACGACCTCGACATCGCACGGGTGAACATCATCGGCGAGATCATGGACCTCCAGGCCGGGAACATGATGGACCCCGAGGCCGATGCGGTCGAGGTGGGCGATGTCCTGCTGGCCCGCTACGGCGAGCTGTGGGCGGCGCTGACCGAGCGCGAGAGCTTCCGGGCCGATGAGCGCTGGCGGATGTCCGAGCGCGTCGAGCGCCTCAACGACATGGGCTTCGACGTCGACGAGCTCGATCTGACCACGGACCTCGACGGCACGACCGTGTCGATCCAGCCGAAGGTGGTCGACGCCGGTCACCACGCCCGCCGTCTGCTGCGCCTGACCGGGATCGACGCGCAGGAGAACCAGGCGCGCCGCCTGCTCAACGACCTCGACCAGTACCGGGCGGTCACGGATCAGCAGGGCGAGGACGAGGAGTTCGTGGCGGCCGAGTGGCTGCAGGGGCAGTACGAGCCCGTGATCCGGGCCTTCCCGCGGGCGATGCGCGCCAAGCTCGAGGCTCCCGAGTACTACCACGAGATCCTCGAGCACAAGTGGTTCCTGTCCCAGAAGGCGCAGCGGGACGTGTCCATGGACGAGGCCGTCCAGGACTACATCCTCACGCAGCTGCCCTACCGGCGCGACGAGAAGTCACTCATCGCCACGGAGACGACGGCGATCCCCGCGATCGAGCCCTAGGTCCAGGGGCCCGGCGCGTCTCAGCGCAGGCCCTCCGAGGCCCTCCGCCCCGCGATCTCGTAAAGCGCGATCGAGGTGGCGACCGAGGCGTTGAGCGACTCGGTGGCCTCGGCCATCGGGATCGACACCACCTGGTCGCAGTACTCGCGGGTCAAACGCGACAGCCCCTTGCCCTCGGCCCCGACCACGAGCACCACGGGCTCGGAGCCCAGCGCGATGTCGCGGCTGGTGGTGTCGCCGTCGGCGTCCAGGCCCACGGCGAACAGGCCGTCGGACTTGAGCTCGGCGAGCGCGCGGTTCAGGTTGGTCACCTGGGCCACGCGGACGCGCCCGGCGGCACCGGCGGCGACCTTCCAGACGCTCGCGGTCATGGAGACGCTGCGGCGCTCGGGCAGGATAACGCCGTGCGCGCCGAACGCGCCGGCGCTGCGGAGGATCGCCCCGAGGTTGCGGGGGTCGGTGATGCCGTCGAGCGCGATGAGCAGCGGCGCCTGGAAGGCGTCCTCGGCGATCTTCAGCAGCTCGTCGAGGTCCGCGTACTCGTACGGCGGGATGGTCAGGGCCACGCCCTGGTGCACGGCGTCGTCGGTGAGGCGGTCGATCTCCGTGCGCGTGGCCTCGCGGACCGGGAGCCCGCGGGTGGCCGCGAGGCGCAGGATCTCGCGGACGCGGTCGTCGGCCTCGATGCGGTGCATGACGGTCAGGGCCGTCGCCGGCACGTCCTCGCGCAGAGCCTCGAGGACTGCGTTGCGGCCGGCGACCTGATCGCTGCCCTGGGGCGCGCCGCCGCGGCGGGGACCGCCCTGACGCCCGCCGCGACCGGCGGCGCCGCGCGCGGCGGAGCCGGATGCGGCCTTCTTGGCGGCGTGCTTCTTGTGTGCGGGACGGTCCTCGGCCTTGGGCGTGGGGCCCCTGCCCTCGAGCCCGCGGCGGCGCACGCCGCCCGAGCCGGTCGTCGGGCCCTTCTTGCCCTTGCGCACCGCGCCGCGTCGGCCTCCGTTGCCTGCCATGTCAGTTCCCTCCGGTGGTCGTCGTGGTGGAGCCCAGGCTCCAGGTGGCGCCCTCGCGGCCGTCCTCGATCACGAGGCCGGCGGCGGTGAGCTCATCGCGGATCGCGTCTGCGCGCGCCCAGTCCTTGGCCGCGCGGGCCTCGGCGCGCTCGGCCAGGCGCCCGCGGACGAGGGCATCGAGCGCGCCATGCTCGCCGCCGCCCGTCTCCCCCGCGGTCTCAGTCTGCGCCCAGCGCGGATCGAGCGGGTCCAGGCCCAGCACGTCGAGCATCGCCCGCAGCTGCGCGAGCAGCTCCGCCGCCTCGGCGGCGTCGCCGGCGGCGACGGCCGTGTTCAGGCGGGACTGGGTGCGGTGGACGACGGCGAGGGCCTCGGGCACGCCGAGGTCGTCGTCCATCGCGGCCGTGAAGGCCTCGGGCAGGGCGACTTCGTCGACGGCCCCGCGCCCGGCGTCCCCCACGAGGCGCAGGGCCCGGCGGACGGACTGCACGAAGCGGTCCCACACGACCTCGGCCTCGGCGGTGGTGGTCGCGTTGTACTCGACGACGGCGCGGTAGTGCCCGCCGATGAGGGCGAGGCGGACGGCGGGCGCCGAGTGCTCGGCCAGGGCGTCGCGGGCGGTGACGAAGTTGTCGAGGCTCTTGCCCATCTTGAGGCCGTCGACGGTGAGCACGCCCGGGTGCATCCAGCGCTGCGCGAAGCCGTAGCCCGCGGCGCGGGACTGGGCCTGCTCGTTCTCGTGGTGCGGGAAGCGCAGGTCGAGGCCCCCGGCGTGGATGTCGAAGGACTCGCCGAGGTACTTCAGGCTCATGGCGGAGCACTCGAGGTGCCATCCCGGGCGGCCCCGCCCGAACGGCGTGTCCCAGGAGGCGGTCTCCGGCTCGGTGGGCTTGGCGGCCTTCCACAGGGCGAAGTCGCGCACGTCGCGCTTGCCGGGCTCGGGGCTCTCGCCCGCGTCCTGCATGTCCTCCAGGCTCTGGCGGGTCAGCGCGCCGTACTCGGGGAGGGAGGCGACGTCGAAGTACACGCTGCCCTGGCCGTCGGCGTAGGCGTGGCCCCGCTCGATGAGGCGCTGCATGAAGGCGATCATCTCGGGCACGTGACCGGTCGCCCGCGGCTCGTACGTGGGGCGGCGCACGCCCAGGCGGTCGAGGACCTCCTGGAACTCGCGCTCGAAGCCCAGCGACCAGGCCCACCAGGGGCGGCCGGCCTCGGCGGACTTCGCCAGGATCTTGTCGTCGATGTCGGTCACGTTGCGCACGTGCGTGACCTCGTTCCCGGAGCGCTCGAGCCAGCGGACCAGCACGTCGACCGCGCAGAAGGTGCGCAGGTGCCCGAGATGCGGGGCGCCCTGGGTGGTGGGGCCGCAGGCGTACAGCGTCACGTGCCCCTCGCGCAGCGGGCGCAGCTCGGAGACGGATCGGGTTGCGGAGTCGTACAGGTGGAGCGTCACCTGCCCAGCCTACTGCCCCGGGGGATGCGAAGGACCCCGCCGCGGCCGGGGCCGGGGCGGGGTCCTCGTGGTCGGTGCCGGCCGTGGCCGGAGCGGGCGGGTCAGGCGCGGACGCTGCCGACGCGCTCGTCCTCGGTCGGCGCCTTCTCGTCCTTGGCGCCGGGGGTCGGGGTCGACGCGGTGCGCGCGCTCACCTGCTTGCCGTAGAGCTCCTCGAACGTGTCGTCGTAGCTGACGGGCGCGGTGTGGCGCTTGCCCTGGACGGCGGTTATGGCGCCCTTGGCGGTCTCGATCGTCACCTCGGGGGCCTTCAGCTTCTTCACGAAGGAAAAGGCGATGAGGCCCGCGATGGCGGCGAGCAGCAGGAAGACGCCCGCGACGATAAGGAAGGAGGCCCAGGCGGGCAGGCCCAGGGCCTGCAGGCCGCTGGCGGCGGCGAACAGCAGCATGACCCACGCGGACAGCAGCAGGAAGAGGACGGCCGCGGCGCAGGCGGCGATGACGCCGGCCTTCGTGCCCAGGGAGGTGAACTCCTTCTTGGCGATGTCGACCTCGGTGTGGACGACATCGACGAGCTCGTCCTTGATGGAGGCGACGAGCTCCCCGATGGACCGCTGGGTGGGCGGCGTGCTCGGATCGTTCGTGGTGTTGATCATGGCCCGCACCCTATACCTCTCGCCTCCGCCTCAGTCGACCGAGATGCGCCGGCGCTTGGGCTGGTCCTGCCGCGGCGGGGCCGAGGTGGAGCGGCGCACGACGAGGCTCGGGGCGACGGCGACGTCGCGCGGCGCGTCCTCGAGGCCGCCGATCCGCTCGACGAGGTACTGGGCGGCGAGCGCGCCCATCCGCTCCGAGTTCGGGTCCACGCTCGTGAGGTCGACGAAGCCCGTCGAGGCGATCGAGGTGTTGCCGTAGCCGGCGACGGCCAGGCGCGCGGGCACGTCGTAGTCGGCGTCATAGGCGGCGGAGAGCACGCCCATCGCGCTCACGTCGTTGACGCAGGTGATGGCGGTGGGCACCTGGGAGCCGCGCAGCAGCATCTGCCCGGCGGTCTCGCCGACCTGCTCGCTAAAGTCGCCCGGCTCGACCCGCGCGGAGCCCTCGAGGCCGTGGCGGGCCATCGCCGCCTGGAAGGCGGCGGCGCGCTCGCGGGCGACGGTGGAGCCGACGCCGCCGACGTGAGCGATCTCCGTGTGCCCGAGCCCGACCAGGTGGTCGACGATGAGCCCCTGGCCCATCTCGTCGTCGATGCGGACGGTGTCGAAGCGCCCCGCGAGGCTGTGGGAGCAGCCGATGCCCACGAGGGGGCGGTCGCCGGTGGCCTCGAGGGCGTTCTCGAGGTCCGCGAGGTCGGAGATCATGCAGAAGCCGTCGACGCCGAGGTCCAGCAGCGAGGTGATCACCTCGGTGTCCGCGGCCACCGGGTACTCGGGGATGCGGCGGCGGGTGGGGACGACGACCGCGGTGCGACCGGTCGCGGCGAGCTCGATGCGGATGGACCGCACGAGGTCCGAGATCCACGTGTTGCGCATGGTGTTGACGAGCACGGCGACGACGCCGTTGGAATGGGCCGTCTCGGAGGCGACCTCCTCGACGGGGTAGTCGAGGCGCGCGGCGGTCTCCTCGACGCGCGCCCGCAGGCGCGGCTTGATGTCGTCGGCGCCGCGGAGGGCGCGCAGGGCGACGGCGCTCGAGATCCCCAGGGAGTTGGCGACGTCCCGCAGCGTGCCGCGCGTCGGGCCCTTCTCCTGCGCGATCTCCTCGGCGACCGTCTCGGTCTGCTCGACGATCTGATCGGTGTGCTGGGTGCCGTCGTTCTCTGCGGCGATATCGGAATGCGCGTCGATGCGCCCATCGCCCGTCATGGAGTCGCTCATGGCCCTATTCAACCCCATCGAGCCGCGCCGCCTGCACCCGGCGACCCCGCGACCGGGGGTTTCCCCTCCCCCATGACGGAGGCGTCCCGCCTGGGCCGGGCGCAGGGCCCGCCGTACGCTCGGCGTATGACCACAGCTCCGACGTCCGCGCCGCGACCCCGCGCGCATCTGATCGCCGGGATGGCGAGCGTGCTCGTCTCGGGGCTCCTGGGCATGACCTGGCTGTGGATCAGCATCCTGACCCTCGTCTCCGGCCTGTCCGGGCTGCTGGCGGCCGGCACGGGCATGGTGGTCCTGATCCCGTGGGCGATGGCAATGCGCTGGGCGGCCGCGGTCGAGCGCCGACGAGCCCTGGCCGTCCACGGCGTCGAGGTCGTGGTGCCCGCCCGGCGCCTGGCCCGCCGCTCCGGCGTCGTCGGCTGGCTGCACCAGCTGTGGCTCGACGTCGCCTCGGGCCCGTTCTGGCGCGCCGCGCTCCACCACCATGCCGTGATGCTCGTGGGCCTGCTCCTCTCGGCGCTGTTCTGGACCGTCCTCGTCTCCTCGGCGGCGCTCGCACTGTCGCTGCTCGGCCTGGCGACACCGCCGCCGCGACTGGGGACGGCCGCCGTCGCCGCCCTCGCCTGCGCCCTGCTGCTCCTGGCCGTCGGGATCCTCGCGGTCGGCGCGGTCGCCGAGCGCGGCCTGGCCCGCGTCATGCTCCCCGATGCCGATGACGCCCTGCGCGAGGAGGTCGTCGAGCTCGCCGAGCGCCGCCAGGGCGCCGTCGACGCGGCGACCGCGGAGCGCCTGCGGATCGAGCGGGACCTGCACGACGGGGTCCAGCCCCGCCTCGTGGCGCTGTCGATGACGCTGGGCCTGGCCCGCTCGCGCATCGCCTCCGACCCCGAGCGGGCCGAGCAGCTCGTCGCCGAGGCGCATGAGGAGTCCAAGGCGATCATGACCGAGCTGCGCCAGCTGGCCCGCGGCATCCACCCGGCCGTGCTCACCGACCGCGGCCTCGACGCCGCGCTCTCGGCGCTCGCGGCCCGCTCGACCATCCCCGTCGAGCTGCACGTGGACGTCCCGACGCCCGCCGGGCGCGAGGCCGAGGCCGTCGCCTACTTCGTCGTCTCCGAGGCGCTGACGAACATCGCCAAGCACTCCGGCGCCTCCCGCGCCCGCGCGGACGTGCGCGGGGACGCCTCCGCCCTGCGGATCGTCGTCGAGGACGACGGCATCGGCGGCGCGCAGGTGCGCCGCGACGGCGTGTCCACCGGGCTCGCGGGCCTGACCGACCGGGTCCGCGCCACCGGCGGCTCCCTCGAGATCTCCAGCGCCCGCCTGGGCGCCGACGGCCGCGGCACGCGCCTGGCCGCCGTCATCCCCCATGACCGGAAGGACACGCCCCGATGACCGCCCCGCTCCGCATCGTCATCGCCGAGGACTCGGTGCTGCTGCGCGCCGGCCTCGAGCGCCTGCTCGCCGAGGGCGGCCACGAGGTCGTCGCCGCCGTCGGCGATGCGACCGCCCTGCTCGACGCCGTAACCCGCCACCGCCCCGACCTGGCGCTGGTGGACGTCCGGATGCCGCCGAGCTTCACCGACGAGGGCGTCCGCGCCGCGACCCTGATCCGGCAGCAGGATCCCGAGGTCGCGCTGCTGGTGCTGTCGCAGTACGTCGAGGAGCGCTACGCCTCCGAGCTCATCGCGGACTCCTCGGGCGGCCTCGGCTACGTCCTCAAGGACCGGGTCGCGGACGTCGACGGCTTCCTCGACATGGTCGCGACGGTCGGCGCGGGCGGCACCGCGCTCGACCCCGAGGTGGTCCAGCAGATCCTCGTGCGCTCGCGCCGCCGCCGGGTGCGCGAGGCCCTGACCCCGCGCGAGCTCGAGGTGCTCCAGCTGATGGCGGAGGGGCGCTCGAACGCGGCGATCGCCCGCACCCTGTTCGTGTCGGCCGGCAGCGTGGAGAAGCACATTTCCTCGCTGTTCGGGAAGCTGGGCCTGGCCCCCGAGGACGGGGAGAACCGCCGCGTGCTGGCCGTCCTGCGCTACCTCGAGTCGGAGGAGGGCTGAGATGGCCGAGCCCCAGCAGGCCGTCGCGCCCGCGCACCCGCTGCCCGCCTCCCGCTCCGATCGCTCCTGGCGCGCCGTGCTCATCGTCCTCGCGCTCGGCATGGTCGCGATCGTCGTCTCCTCGCTCGTCGGCGCGGCCGTGCTCGGACGCGCCGATCGCGCCTCCTTCTCCCCCGTCGCCGCGACCCAGAAGCTCGGGCGGCCCGCCGCGATCGTGCTGACCTCGGACCTCGGCCATGTCACCGTCCGCACGAGCGACGAGACCGAGCAGGTGGTGCTGCGCCTCGTCGACGCCGACGGGGCGCTCGCCGAGGCACCCCGCGCGCGCATCGCGCAGCACGGCACGGAGCACGACGCCGGGGGCATCGCGGTGGACGTCGCCCAGCCGGGCCTCGGCCTGAGCCTGCCGTGGGACGAGCACGGGGTCGACCTCGAGCTGCTGGTCCCCTCGGATCTCGCCGCGACGATGCCGATCACCGCGACCGCCGAGGTCGGCGACCTCGAGGTGCTCGGCGGCTCGTACGCGGACCTCGCCCTGTCCTCCGGCGCCGGCGACGTGACCGTCTCGGACGCGGCGTCGAGCGGGCAGGTCAGCGCCGCCGCGTCCCTCGGCGACGTCGAGCTGTCGCTGGCGCCGGACGCCGCCGTCACCGGGATCGATGCGCGCTCCGAGACCGGGGACGTCACCGTGTCGGTGCCCGGCGGGCGGCGCTACGCCGTGACCGCGACCGCGGATATGGGCGAGGCGGCGACGGCCCCCGGGATCCAGGATCCGCAGGGGCCGCCGCTCATCGCGCGCGCCGATATGGGCTCGGTCAGCGTCACGCGCTGACGCAGGCGCTCAGCTCTTCGGGGCGAGCCCCTTCTGGATGAGGTCCATGACGGAGGAGTCCGCGAGGGTCTGGGTGTCCCCGACCTCGCGGTTCTCCGCCACATCGCGCAGCAGGCGGCGCATGATCTTGCCCGAGCGCGTCTTGGGCAGCTCGGTCACGATGAGCACCTTCTTGGGCTTGGCGATCGGGCCGATCTCCCGCCCGACGTGCTGGCGCAGCGCCTCGCTCGCCGCGGCCTCCCCGCCGGCCGCCTCCACGTCCGCGGCCGCGCCCTCGCGCAGGATCACGAACGCGACGACGGCCTGCCCGGTGGTCTCGTCGGAGGCGCCGACGACGGCGGCCTCCGCGACCCATTCGTGGCCTACGAGGGCGGACTCGATCTCGGTGGTCGAGAGGCGATGCCCGGAGACGTTCATGACGTCGTCGACACGGCCCAGCAGCCAGATGTCGCCGTCCTCGTCCTTGCGGGCGCCGTCGCCGGCAAAGTACCGGCCCTCGAAGCGCGACCAGTAGGTGTCGCGGAAGCGCTGCTCATCGCCCCAGATGCCGCGGAGCATCGAGGGCCAGGGCTCGGTGAGCACGAGGTAGCCGGCCTCGCCGTCGGCCACGGGCTCGCCCGCATCGCTGAGGACCTCGGCGCTGATGCCCGGCAGCGGCACCTGCGCCGAGCCCGGCTTCGTCGCGGTCACGCCGGGAAGCGGCGAGATCATGATCGCGCCGGTCTCCGTCTGCCACCAGGTGTCGACGATCGGGCAGCGGTCGCCGCCGATGACCCGGCGGTACCAGTGCCAGGCCTCGGGGTTGATGGACTCGCCGACGCTGCCCAGCAGGCGCAGGCTGGTGAGGTCGAAGCGGGCGGGGATCTCCTCGCCCCACTTCATCGCGGTGCGGATGGCCGTGGGCGAGGAGTAGAAGATCGTGACGCCGTACTTCTGGATGATCTCCCACCAGCGGCCCTGGTGCGGGGTGTGCGGGGTGCCCTCGTAGATCACCTGCGTGGCGCGGTTGACCATCGGGCCGTAGACCACGTAGCTGTGGCCGGTGATCCAGCCGACGTCGGCCGTGCACCAGTAGACGTCGGTCGCGGGCTTGAGGTCGAACACGTTGCGGTGCGTGTACGCGGCCTGCACAAGGTAGCCGCCCGTCGTGTGGACGATCCCCTTGGGCTTCCCCGTGGTCCCCGAGGTGTAGAGGATGAACAGCGGGTGCTCGGCATCGACCATGACGGGCTCGTGCTCGGTCGAGGCGCCCTCGCGCGCCTCGTGCCACCACACGTCGCGCCCCGCGGTCCATGCCACGTCCGCTCCGGTGCGGCGGACCACGAGCACGTGCTCGACGCTGTCGGCGCCGGAGGCGAGGGCCTCGTCGACGGCGGCCTTGAGCCCCAGCGCCTTCCCGCGACGGAACTGCCCGTCGGCCGTGATGACGGCCTTCGCACCCGCGTCCTCGATGCGCGAGCGCAGGGCATCCGCGGAGAAACCGCCGAAGACGACGGAGTGCGGGGCGCCGATGCGGGCGCAGGCGAGCATCGCGAAGACGGCCTCGGGGATCATAGGCAGGTAGATCGCGACGCGGTCGCCGGTGGCGACGCCGAGGTCGGTCAGGACGTTGGCCATCCGCGAGACCTCGTCGCGGACCTGCGCGTACGTGTACTGCGCGTCGCTGCCGTCCTCGTACTCGGCGAGCAGGGCGACCTGATCGCCGTGGCCGGAGTCGATGTGGCGGTCGACCGCGTTGTGGCAGGCGTTCAGGCGGCCGTCGGCGAACCAGCGCGCGACGGGGGCGTCCGAGAAGTCCAGGGTCTGCGTCGGGGGCGTGTCCCAGCTCAGCAGGGCGGTGCGGGACTTCCAGAACGCCAGGCGGTCCCGCGCCGCCTCGTCGTACAGCGTGGCGCGGGCGTTGGCGTTCTGCGACAGGTCCGCGGGCGGGGGGAAGGTCTGCGGGGCCGTGGGCGCGGCGTCGTCGCCGGGGACGTCGTGGGGCATGGAGGGCTCCTGCGGCTCGGGCCGGAAGGCACGGGGCTGTCTGACGCGCCCCACCGTAACGCACTGAGACCCAGGCCACAGCGCGGCGGGATCGGGGTGCGGGCACCGCGGCGGGGACGGCCGCGGGCCGCTAGATTCGGGATATGCACGAATCCGGCCCCGGCGGAGTCCCCGGGGACCCCCGCCTCCTCGAGCCCGCATCGCTGCGCGGCCTCACCCTGCGCAACCGCATCTGGCTCGCCCCGCTGTGCCAGTACGCGGTCACCGCGGGCGACGGCGTTCCCCGCCACTGGCACCTCATGCATCTGGGAGCCCGCGCCGCCGGCGGCTTCGGGCTGATCGTCACCGAGGCCGCCGCCGTGAGCGCGGACGGGCGCACCACCCCGTTTGACGTGGGGCTGTGGGACGAGGCGCAGGAGCGCGCCTGGGAGCCGATCGTCCGTTTCTGCCGGGAGCAGGGCGCGGCCTTCGCGGTCCAGCTCTCCCACGCCGGCCGCAAGGCATCGATCTGGCCGTCCCTCCCCCGCTACGCCCGGCACCAGGGCACGATCCCGGAGCTGTCCGGGGGCTGGCGGGCCGTGGGGCCGAGCGACGCGCCGTTCCCCGGGCTCGATGCGCCGGAGGTCCTCGATGCGGCCGGGATCGCCCGCGTCGTCGAGGACTTCGCGAGCTCGGCCGAGCGGGCGGTGCGTATCGGCGTCGACGCGCTCGAGCTGCACTTCGCGCACGGCTACCTGGTCCACCAGTTCCTGAGCCCGCTCATCAACACGCGCACCGACGCCTACGGGGGCGACCGCGACGGCCGCTTCCGCCTGGCCCTGGAGATCGCCGACGCCGTCCGGGCGCGCATCCCCGAGACCATGCCGCTCATCGTCCGCCTGTCGGCGACGGACTGGATCGGCGGCGGCTGGGACCTCGAGCAGTCGATCGACCTGGGGCGGCGCCTGCGGGAGCGCGGCGTCGACGCGCTGCACGTCTCGAGCGGTGGCGCCGTGATCGCCGACATCACCGCGCGCTCGGGCTATCAGATCGGCTTCGCGACGGAGATCCGCGAGGCCACCGGGCTGCCCTCCGCCGCGGTCGGGCTCATCTCCGACCCGCACGAGGCCGAGCGGATCATCGCCGAGGGCGCCGCCGACTTCGTGGCGATCGGACGGGCGTCCCTGCGCGAGCCCGGCTGGCCCCAGCGCGCGGCCGCGGCGCTCGGCGCGGACGTCGGCGCCCTGCTCCCCCCGGCCTACGTGCCCGGCGCCTGGTGAGCATCCCGCCGAGCCTCCCGCCGAGCCTCCAGCTCGAGGACGCGGCACTCGCGTCCCGGGCGCTCAGCACTCGGGCAGCGACACCGGCACCGACGCGTTGACCGCGAGACCGCCCATCGCGGTCTCCTTGTAGCGCTCGTGCATGTCCTTGCCGGTCTGGCGCATCGTCTCGATCACCGTGTCGAGGGAGATGAAGTGCTCGCCGGTGCCGCGCAGCGCGAAGCGCGCGGCCGTGATCGCCTTGACCGAGGCCATCGCGTTGCGCTCGATGCAGGGGACCTGCACGAGCCCGCCGACCGGGTCGCAGGTGAGGCCGAGGTTGTGCTCCATGGCGATCTCGGCCGCGTTCTCCACCTGCGGGGGCTTGCCGCCCATCACCTCGGCGAGACCCGCCGCGGCCATCGAGCAGGCCGAGCCGACCTCCCCCTGGCAGCCGACCTCCGCCCCCGAGATCGACGCGTTCTCCTTGAACAGGGAGCCGATGGCCCCGGCCGTGAGCAGGAAGCGGACCGCGACCTCGTCGGGGTCGACGTCGGCGATGTAGTTGGTCGCGAAGTAGAGGACCGCGGGCACGATGCCGGCGGCGCCGTTGGTGGGCGCGGTGACCACCCGGCCGCCCGCGGCGTTCTCCTCGTTGACGGCGAGCGCGGCCAGCGACACCCACTCGTGGGCGTTCATCGCCAGGCGCACCGGGTCCTCGACCTCGAGAGACTCGCGCCAGGAGCAGGCGCGGCGCTTGACGTCGAGGCCGCCGGGGAGGGTGCCGGGCGTGGTCATGCCCCGCTGGATGCACTCGCGCATGGCGTTCCAGATGCGCAGCAGGCCGCGCCGGATCTCCTCGTCGCTGCGCCACTGACGCTCGCGCATCAGCATGGCCTCGGAGATCGAGATCCCGCCCTCCTCGCAGACGGCCAGGAGCTCGGCGGCGGTGGTGAAGATGCTCGAGCCCTCGTCCTCGGCGGCGACCTCGGTCATCGACTGGTCCATATCGGCCTCGTCGACCACGAACCCGCCGCCGACGGAGAACATGGGGCGCCGCACCAGCTCGGCGCCGTCGGCGTCCAGGGCGATGAAGGTCATGCCGTTGGAGTGCTGGGGCAGGAACGTGAGCGGGTGCATCACGATCGTCTCGGGCCGCAGGGACACCTCGAGGCGACCGTCGAGCTGCAGTCCGCCGTGCTCGGCGATCTCGGCGACGCGCTCGCGGCCCGCGACGGGGTCGACGGTCTCGGGGTCCGCGCCCTCGAGGCCCATCACGACGGCGTCCAGCGTGCCGTGGCCGTGGCCGGTGGCGGCCAGCGAGCCGTACAGGTGGACGTCGACCTCCGCGACGCGCGGGCCGATCTCGGGATCGTCGAGGGTCTCGCGGGCGAAGCGCGCCGCGGCGCGCATCGGCCCGACGGTGTGCGAGCTCGAGGGCCCGATGCCGATCTTGAACAGGTCGAACACGCTCACGGACATGGGGCGATCCTCCTGGTGTCAGCGGACCGGGGCGTCGGTCCTGGGGTCAGCGGGGGCGGCGGCCCCGGCCTCGCGAATCCTGGCGGTCCGCTCCGGCGGAGCGTCCCGTGCCGCGCCCGGAGCTCTGGCCCCGTCGCGCGGATGCGGCGCCTCCTGCGGACCCGGCCCCGGAACGGGGGCGCCCTCCGCGGGAGGTTCCGCGGCCGGAGCGACCGCCGTCGGTCGCGTCCTCGTCCCAGGATGCACGACGTTCCTCGTTCGCGCGACGCTCCTCGGCCTTCCGGGCGCTCGCGCCGCCCTTGCGGGACAGGTCGAGCTTGCGGGGGGCGCCCTTGTACTTGGTGTGCGCCGGGTCGTCCACGGGCTCGCCCGACGGGCGCCTGCCGCCGAGGGCCCGCAGCACGTCCGCGTTCTCGTCGGGGACGTCGGTCCACTCGGCCTCGACGTCGGCGTCCCGCGTGACGTTGCGGGTGAGCGTCTTCTGGTGCGGGAGGGCGAAGGTGACGACGGTGCCCTCGGCCCCGGCGCGGGCGGTGCGGCCGGAGCGGTGGACGTACTCCTTGACGTCGTCGGAGGGGTCGACGTGGATGACCATCGAGACGTCGTCGATGTGGAGGCCGCGGGCGGCGACGTCGGTGGCGACGAGCGTGTCGAAGGCGCCCTGGCGGTACCCGGCGAGGACGTTGGTGCGCAGGCCCTGCTGCTTGTTGCCGTGCAGCGCCGCCGCCGGGATCCCGACTTCGATGAGCTCCTGGGCGACGCGCTCGGCGCCCAGCTGGGTGCGGGTGAACAGGAGCGTGCGCCCCTTCCGGGCCGCGAGGCGCGCGGTGATCTGGCGCTTGCGCTGCGGGTTGATCGTCAGCACGTGGTGGCGCATGGTCTTGACGGCCGCGGTCACGGGCGTGGTCTCGTGCGTGACCGGGTCCACCAGGAAGCGGTCGATGATGCCGTCGACCTGCCCGTCGAGGGTCGCGGAGAACAGCATCTTCTGCGTGCCCATGGGGACGTGCGAGAGGATCTGCTCGACGTCGGGCAGGAAGCCGAGGTCGGCCATGTGGTCGGCCTCGTCGATGACGGTGGTCTCGACGTTGTCGAGGAACAGCTCCTCGCGCTGGGCGAGGTCGATGAGGCGCCCGGGCGTGGCGACGATGATCTCGACGCCCTTCTTGAGGGCGTCGGCCTGCTTGTCGATGTTCATGCCGCCGGAGACGAGCTGGGCGCGGATGCCCGCGGCGCGCGCGAACGGGTGGATCGTGTCGACGACCTGCACGGCGAGCTCGCGCGTGGGGACGAGCACGACGCCGAGCGGGCGTCGCCGGTGGACGCCGCGGCCGCGGAAGCGCGCGCACATCGCCAGCGTGAAGGCGAGGGTTTTGCCGGAGCCGGTCTCGGCGCGGGCGAGGACGTCGCGGCCTCCGAGGGCATCGGGGAGGATCGCGCTTTGGATCTCGAAGGCGCGCTCGAGGCCCTGGTCGGCGAGGACGCGCAGCAGCTCGTCCGGGAGCGCCATGTCCTCGAATCGCTCGGACGCGTGCGCCGATCGGCGTCGTGCCTTGGGCATGGTTCTCCTCCTGGGGTCGGGACTGCGCCGTCCATCATCCGGTACGCACCGCCCGCTCCGACAGGGGCGGACGGGTCTGGAGCGCGCCGACGTCGCCGATCTCACGGCCCCCGCCCCTGCGGAGCGGCCCGCCCTGGGGAACAATGGCGGCGATGATGCGCACACTGATGACCTCGAAGATCCACCGCGCGACCGTCACCCAGGCCGATCTGCACTACATCGGCTCCGTGACCGTCGACGCGGACCTCCTCGATGCCGCCGGGATCCTCGAGAACGAGCAGGTCTCGATCGTCGACGTCACGAGCGGCTCGCGCCTGGTGACCTACGCGATCGCGGGCGAGCGCGGCAGCGGCCGCATCTGCATCAACGGGCCCGCCGCCCACCTCGTCTCACCCGGCGACCTCGTCATCCTCATCGCCTACGGGATCTTCGACGACGCCGAGGCCCGCGAGCACCGTCCGACGGTCGTGCACGTCGACGCCGACAACCGCATCGTGCGCATCGGCGATGACCCGGCCGAGGCCGTGCCCGGCATGCCCGACCAGGTCCCCAGCCGCTGACGCGGCGACCGGCACCGCGCTGACCCACGGCGGGTGTCCTCTCCGGCTTCTTCATCGTCTGGTCCCTCATCGCGGTGGGCTGGATCACGGGCCGCTCCGGGGTGATGGGCGACCCCGCCCACGCCCGCTTCGTGCTCAACCGGGCGACCTTCTTCGTCGGCTCGCCCGCGCTCGTCCTGGTGTCCCTGCTGGACTCCGACATCGCCGCGGTCCTGGGCGCGCCGATCGTCGTGGCGACCGCGGCGGGCCTGGGGACGGGCGCGCTCATGCTGCTGGTCATGCGCCTGTTCACGAAGCGCTCCCGCGTCGACGCTCTCGTGACGGCGATCTGCTCCTCTGTCGCCAACGGCGGCAACATGGGCTTCCCGATCGCCACCTATGTGCTCGGCTCGCCCGCGCACGCGCTGCCGGTGATCCTGTTCCAGCAGGCGCTGTACACCCCGATCTACCAGTTCGGCCTGCACGTCGTGACGAGCGGCCGGCGCCCGAGCCCGCGCGCCCTCGCGGCCGGCGTGGTCGGCGTGGTCGGCAACCCGACGATCCTCGCGACGGTGCTGGGCCTGGTGCTGCTCGCCCTCGACGTGCGTGTGCCGGAGTTCCTGCTGGACCCCGTGCATTCGCTCGCGGACCTCGCGATCCCGGGGATGCTCATGGCCTTCGGGCTCTCCCTCATCGGATCGCATCCGCTCGCCGCCGAGGAAGGCAACCGCAAGCTCGTCGCGGTCGCGACCGCGGCGAAGCTGGGGCTGATGCCCGCGATCGCAGCAGGAACGGGCCTCGTGCTGGGGCTCGCGGGTCACGACCTGTTCGCGGTCGTCGTGATGGCCGCGCTGCCGACGGCCCAGAACGTGTTCGTCGCGGCCTCGCGCTTCCGCGCCTCGGAGACGCTCGCGCGCGACACCGTGCTCGTCACGACCATCGGGACCGTCGCCGCGCTGCTGCTGGTCTCGGCGCTGCTGGGCTAGGCACTGCTGGGCTGATCACCGCGGGGCCGGCACGATGCCGAGCCTCCGCGCTCAGGACGCCTGCTTGGCCGCCATCCGCTTCTCGTGGAGCATCTCGCGCAGGTCCGGGTCCTCCATGACCAGGCGCACGGTGGGGCAGTCGGCGGAACAGCTGCGCGGTCGGCGAGCCTCCAAGGTCCGCGGGCCGATGCGCAGCGCAGCCGTCCGGCAGCCCCCCTGGCGTTCGCACCCGGGCCCGCGCACCGGACCGCCCGGCTTCCTGCCCTGCCCGCCGCGTAGACTGCCCCCATGACACGTCGGCTCCTGCTTCCGCAGCCGCGTCGGACCAGGCCCTGAGCACCAGGGCACCGGCGCGGCTCCCCTCGTTCGCACGAGGGTTTTTTCATGTCAGCAGGAGCGTCGTCATCCACGACGCAGGAACGAGGAGCACATCCCCATGAGCGAGAGCATCGCCCCCCACCGCTATACGGCCGCGATGGCCGATCGGATCGAGCAGCGCTGGCAGCAGCGCTGGGACGACGAGGGGACGTTCGCCGCCGCGAACCCGACGGGCCCGCTGTCCGACGGCCGCAGCGCCGCCGAGCTCGGCGAGAAGATGTTCATCATGGACATGTTCCCCTACCCCTCGGGGTCGGGGCTGCACGTGGGCCACCCGCTGGGCTACATCGCCACCGACGTCGTGGCCCGCCAGCAGCGGATGCGCGGCCGCAACGTGCTGTACACGATGGGCTACGACGCCTTCGGCCTGCCCGCCGAGCAGTTCGCCGTGCAGACCGGCACGCATCCGCGCATCACCACCGAGGCGAACATCGCCAACATGCGCCGCCAACTGCACCGCCTGGGTCTGTCCCACGACGCGCGCCGCTCCTTCGCGACGACGGACCCGGAGTTCGTGCGCTGGACCCAGTGGATCTTCCTGCGCGTCTTCGACTCCTGGTACGACCCGACGGCGCCCAACGCCGACGGCGTGACCGGGCGCGCCCGTCCGATCGCCGAGCTCATCGAAGAGCTGCGGGCCGGGACGGTCGATCCGTTCGAGCTCGCGGACCGCCAGGGCCTCGAGCTGCCCGAGCAGTGGCGCGGCCGCTCCGCCGCGGACGTGCCGGGCGCCTCCGACGCCGAGCTGGCGCGCCTGGCCGACGCCTTCCGCCTGGCCTACATCTCCGAGACCCCCGTGAACTGGTGCCCGGGCCTGGGCACCGTGCTCGCGAACGAGGAGGTCACCAACGACGGTCGCTCCGAGGTGGGCAACTTCCCCGTCTTCACCCGCCGTCTGCGCCAGTGGAACATGCGCATCACCGCCTACGCCGACCGCCTGCTCGAGGACCTGGACCGGGTGGACTGGCCCGAGTCCGTGCGCTCGATGCAGCGCAACTGGATCGGCCGCAGCGAGGGCGCGCAGATCACGTTCCCCGTCACCGGGCTGGGGGCCGCAGGCGATGGTGCGGCACGCGACGGCGCGGCGTCCTTCGACGTGTTCACCACGCGCGCCGACACCCTGTTCGGCGCGACGTTCTGCGTGCTCGCGCCCGAGCACCCGCTGCTGGCCGACGTCGACGCCCTGCCGGCCGAGTGGCCCGAGGGCACGAAGGACGCCTGGAAGCGGGCGGACGGCGGCGCCGCGGACGTCGCCGAGGGCGCGGACTCTGCTAAGGGCACGGACTCTGCCGAGGGCACCGAGGTCCCCGCGTCGCCGCGCGAGGCCGTCGCCGCGTACCAGGCGCGTGCCGCCGCACAGGACGATGCCGAGCGCACCGCCGACGACCGCTCCAAGACGGGCGTTTTCACCGGCCTGTACGCCACCAACCCGATGGACGGCCGCTCGCTGCCGGTGTTCACCGCGGACTACGTGCTGACGGGCTACGGCACGGGCGCGATCATGGCGGTCCCCGCCGAGGACGAGCGCGACTTCGCCTTCGCCGAGGCCTACGACCTGCCCGTCATCCGGACCGTGCGCCCGCCGGAGGACTTCGCGGGCGGCGCGTACACGGGCGAGGGCGAGAAGATCAACTCCGCGAGCGCCGAGCTGGACCTCAACGGGCTCGACAAGGACGAGGCCAAGCGCCGCGCCACCGAGTACGCGGCCCGCAAGGGCTTCGGCCGCGCCCGCACCACCTACCGTCTGCGGGACTGGCTGTTCAGCCGCCAGCGCTACTGGGGCGAGCCCTTCCCGATCGTCTACGACGTCGAGGATCCCGAGACGCCGATCGCCCTCCCGGCCGAGATGCTGCCGGTGGACCTGCCCGAGGTCACGGACTTCTCCCCGCGCACCTTCGATCCGCAGGATGCCCAGACCGAGCCGCAGACCCCGCTGTCGCGCAACGACGACTGGGTCGAGGTCGAGCTGGACCTGGGCGACGGGCGCGGCGTGCGCCGGTACCGTCGCGAGACCAACGTGATGCCGCAGTGGGCGGGCTCCTCGTGGTACCCGCTGCGCTACGTGGATCCGACGAACGACGAGCGCCTCGTCGACCCCGAGGCGGAGGCCTACTGGATGGGCCCGCGGAGCGAGGGCGATGCCGGCGGCGTGGACCTGTACGTCGGCGGCGTCGAGCATGCGGTGCTGCACCTGCTGTACTCGCGGTTCTGGCACAAGGTGCTGTTCGACCGCGGTGACGTGACCAGCCGCGAGCCCTTCCACCGCCTGTTCAACCAGGGCTACATCCAGGCCTTCGCGTACACCGACGAGCGCGGCGTGTACGTGCCTGCCGCCGAGGTGGTCGAGGAGGCCGACGGGTCGTTCACGTACCAGGGCAAGCCCGTCTTCCAGGAGTACGGGAAGATGGGCAAGTCCCTGAAGAACTCCGTCTCCCCCGACGAGATGTACGAGGAGTACGGGGCCGACACCCTGCGCGTCTACGAGATGTCGATGGGCCCGCTGGACCTGTCGCGGCCGTGGAACACGCGCGACGTGGTGGGCTCTCAGCGCTTCCTCCAGCGCCTGTGGCGCCTGGTGGTCGACGAGGAGACCGGCGAGACCGTGGTCTCCGATGCCGAGGCGTCGCCCGAGACGCGGCGTGCGGTGCACCGCACCATCGACGGCGTCTCCCGGGACATGGAGCAGATGGGCTTCAACACGGCGATCGCCAAGCTGATCGAGCTGGTCAACCACCTGACCAAGGCCGGTGCCGCACAGGGCGGCTCGCAGGGCGGCGCGCAGTCAGGTTCTCCGCGCGAGGCCGTCGAGCCGCTCGTGCTGATGGTCGCGCCGTTCGCCCCGCACATGGCCGAGGAGCTGTGGGAGCGCCTGGGGCATGAGGAGTCGATCGCCCGCGCCCCGTATCCGGTGGCCGATCCCGCGCTGCTGGTCGCCGAGGCCGTGACCTGCGTGGTCCAGCTCAAGGGCAAGGTCAAGCACCGCATCGACGTGGACCCGGAGATCTCCGAGGCCGATCTCGAGGCGCTCGTCCTGGCCGATCCCAAGGTCGCCGGTCTGCTCGAGGGGCAGACGGTGCGCAAGGTGATCGTGCGCGCGCCGAAGCTGGTCAACATCGTCGTGTGACGGTGTGACGATGTGACCGTCGACTGACGGTATGGCTGTCGACCATCGGGCCGACTGACGGGCGGGCATCGGGAACGGTGCCCGCCCGTCGGCCGTCCGGGTGTCGTCCCGTCGGCTCGTCCGCATGCTGGCCCGCCCGTCCGCGCATCCGGATACCCGCCCGCCCGTCGGCCCGTCCGGATGCCGACCTGTCCGTGAGTGCGTCCGGATGTCGGCACACCCGTCGGTGCGTCCGGATACCCGCCCACCGATCGGTGCGTCCGGATACCCGCCCAGCGCATCGAGCCGTCCGGGCACCAGCCCGTCAGGATGGCAGACGGCGCAGCGTTCGGCGCCGCGGTTCGCGGCGCCGCGGTTCGCGGTTCACGGTTCGCGGGCCGCTCGAATCACGTCCGCCTGCCGCCCCCGTACACTGCGGCGCATGAGAGAGCTGCAGCAGCGCATCATCGCCGAGACCGGCGTCCGTCCCGTCATCGATCCGGCCGCCGAGGTCGAGGCGCGCGTCGCCTTCCTCGTCGACTATCTCGCCGCGGCCCACGCCAACGGGTTCGTGCTCGGGATTTCCGGCGGCGTCGACTCGATGTGCGCGGGGCGTCTGGCCCAGCTCGCGGCCGAGCGGGTCCGCGAGTCCGGCAGTGAGGCGACGTTCGTGGCCGTCCGTCTGCCGTACAAGGTGCAGGCCGATGAGGACGATGCGCAGGCGGCGCTCGACTTCATCGCCGCGGACCGCGAGGTGACCATCAACGTGGGTGCCGGTGCGGACGGCCTGGCCTCGGCCTATGCCGAGGGGATGGGCGCGGCGCTCAGCGACTTCACCAAGGGGAACACGAAGGCGCGCATGCGCATGGCCGCGCAGTATGCGATCGGCGGGGATCTCGGGCTGCTGGTGATCGGCACCGATCAGGCGGCGGAGAACGTCACCGGGTTCTTCACGAAGTTCGGCGACGGCGGCGCGGACCTGCTGCCTCTCGCCGGGCTGAACAAGCGCCAGGTGCGGGCGGTGCTCGCGGAGCTCGGCGCCGATGGACGCCTCACCGAGAAGATGCCGACCGCGGATCTGCTGGACGGGCGTCCCGGTCAGGCCGACGAGGCCGAGCTGGGGCTGCGCTACGACGACATCGACGACTATCTCGAGGGCCGAGACATCGACGCGACCGCGGCCGAGAAGCTCGAGGGCATCTGGCTGCGCTCGCGCCACAAGCGCGCACTGCCGGTCACGATGCACGACACGTGGTGGCGCGACTGATCCCCTCAGCGTCTCGGCCAGACCTCTGGCACTCCTCAGCTGTGCCGCTGTCGCGCGCATCCGGCACTGGCAGCCGCCGGTGCCTCCGGAACGGGTCAGAACGGCGGAGGTCCCCAGGGAGGTTGAGCCTGCTGTTGCCGTGCCCGCAGCTGCTGTGCGTGCTGTTGCTGTGACCGCTGCTCTCGTTCCTCGACGAGCGCGAGATGCCGGTTCCAGTGCACCTCGAGCTCGGCGACCGTCCGGGGCGTCATCACGTCCACATCGTCCTCGACCGTCACGCGCGACCCGTCGCCGAGCTCCCACCGTGTCGCACCCGGCGGGCAGACGGCATGGCGGCGCGCTGCGCCTCCTGGCGCATCGGACACGGAATCAGTGACATCGGGCCTGGGAACGGACGTCGTGAGATCCGGCTCGGGATACCTCGCAACGGGCCCAGGGCTCGCCGCATCTGGAGTCGGCTTCTTCGGCGCTGCCGCAGGTGCGGCCGTCGGATCCTCCGGTGGCGATGCGGACGGGAATATCGCGAACGGCTCTCCGTCCCGTGGCGGCAGACCGCATCTCTCCGGATCGATCCGACCGGCGGTCTTCATCTGGTGGTGCTGCCAGCACAGCAGGTGGAGGTTCTCGATCTCGGTGAGACCTCCGGACGCGGGATCGCGGAGGTCGTATTCCTCGATGTGGTCGCACTCCGAGGCCCAGGACGAGGGACGCGTGCATCCGGGCACGGCGCAGGTCGCGTTGCGCAGCCGCAGGTGCTCGAGCATCGCCGCCGTGGGGGTGTAGCGCTGGGCGGGCAGCGGAAGGAAGGCGCCGGTGGCGGGGTCCGTCAGCACGCGGTGCCACACGCCCTCGCCGCCGGCGAGCGACCGGGCCATCGCAGCAGGGATCGGCACGGTCCCGTCGAGAGTGGCCGGCGCATCGCTCGCGCCGAGGAGAGCGAGCGCCGGCACCACCACGTTGATGCGGAAGCGCTCGGACGGGATCTCGACCGCGCCGGTCTCCAGCACGGACCGCGCCATGATGTCGAAGCGCAGGCGCGCCAGGGACATCGCCCGTCCCGTCGTGAGCACGGTCCCATCGTCGAAGGGGATATCCGGGACGCTGTCCGCCAGCGCAGGCAGAGCCGCACCGGCTTCGGATGCGATCGCACCGGCCGCTAGCGCATCCGCCCCGGTCCCGGAGACCAGCTCACCGTCCGCTGACGCGTCCGCACCGATCCCGGTCGCAGCGGCACCGGCCTCGAGCGCTCGTCGCTGGGCGGCCTGCACGGCTCGAGCGGACGCGTCGAGCCGCCGCGCGAGCGACGTGATCTCGGGGACAGGCCCCAGCAGACGGAGGCACGCTATGCCCTCGTCCTCGACGGGGAAGACCTCGACGCGCCGCAGCGCCTCGGGCGTGCGGTCCGCAGGGACGGGCTCTCGGGAGCGGATGCGCGTGAGCAGCAGCGAGAGCCGACGCCGGAACTGCTCCGGCGTCCACGCCAGGTCCCAGCCGGCGATCTCCGCGTCGACCTCGCTCCTCTGCCCGGCCGTCAGGTCGCGGACTCCGCGCAGGATCTGCTGCATCCACGTCACCGGCAGCTCGCCGGAGGCGAGCCGCGCGTGGACCCCGGGCAGCTCATGGACGGCGACGTGCGCGTCATGGATGTGCCGGTGAGCCGACGTCGGGGACATGCGCAGGGCGAGAGCGACACGCATCTCCGCGTCATCGGCCGCCATGCGATCCGGGTCCGCATCGAGGTCGACCCAGAACACGGCCAGGCGCCGCATGCGGGATGCCAGGCGGGCGGATTCCTCGGCGCCGTCATCCCACAGCTCCTGGAGCTCGCGGGCGAGCACGCGGGAGGCGGCCGCCTCCAGCGACTCAGCGCATCGTCCCGGGTCGTCGACGTCCGGGGCCCCGCCGCTGCCGGGGGCCGCGCTGGCCACCGGCGTGTCTGCAGACGCCCCGGGCCGAGCGTCCGCGAAGACGACGAGGGCGTGCTCGGGAAGGGACTCGCGCGTGAGCGGAGACAGACGGTGACGCGGCTGAGATCCGCCCCATGCACCCATCGCTCCACCTCCTCTGCCTGCGGTTCATCTCCGCCGCACCGCCCCGAACGGACGGCTGACGAACATGAAACCCGTCTCGAACACCTGTTCGACTCAGTGTAGCCCGAGTGGGCGACAAACGGCTACCACCAGCGGAAATGTGCATAAGTCTGCATGTGGAGGAAACGCGGGGCACCCCGTGACGAGGGCCCGGAGCAGAGGCGTCCAGGCACGCCTCCTTGCTGCGCACGGAACAACACCCCCGGCATCGAGCCGCGCTCTTGTCACAGCATCAGGCCCACCGACACGGCCCCAGCACCACAGCGCGATCGCCTCACCTACGACATCTCGCGGGAGCCGCACACATCCATCCCGGACCCCGCAGACGCCGACCGGCCCGCTCCCCTGACGGGGAACAGGCCGGTCGGCGAGCGCTCGACGGCGTGAGCTCAGGCGGGGATCACGCCCCCGCGGACTCCTCCCCCGCCTCGACGGAGAGCGCGAGCGCATCGGCGCCCTCGCCGCCGTCGACGTCCACGCGCACGGTGTCGCCGTCGTGCACCTCGCCGCGCAGGACCAGGCGCGCCAGGGCGTCGCCGATCTCCTTCTGCACGAGGCGCTTGAGCGGGCGCGCGCCGTAGAGCGGATCGAAGCCCTTCTCGGCGAGCCAGCGCGTGGCCTCATCGGAGACGTCGAGCGCGATCCGCCGGTCGGCCAGGCGCGAGGCCACGGACGCGACCTGCAGCGTCACGATGCGCGCGAGGTCCTCGGGGGCCAGCGGGTCGAACATGACCACGTCGTCCAGGCGGTTGAGGAACTCGGGCTTGAACGACGCCCTCACCACCGACATCACGGCCTCCTCGCGGGCCTTGCGATCCAGCCCCTGGTCCTGCAGGAACTGGGCGCCCAGGTTCGAGGTCATGATGAGGATGACGTTGCGGAAGTCGACCGTGCGGCCCTGGCCGTCGGTGAGGCGGCCGTCGTCGAGCACCTGCAGCAGGATGTCGAAGACGTCCGGGTGGGCCTTCTCGATCTCGTCGAGCAGCACCACCGAGTACGGACGGCGCCGCACGGCCTCGGTGAGCTGGCCGCCCTCCTCGTAGCCGACGTACCCCGGAGGGGCGCCGACCAGGCGTGCGACCGAGTGCTTCTCCCCGTACTCGGACATGTCCACGCGCACCATGGCGCGCTCGTCGTCGAAGAGGAACTCCGCGAGCGCCTTGGCCAGCTCCGTCTTGCCCACGCCCGTGGGGCCCAGGAACAGGAACGAGCCGGTCGGGCGGTTCGGGTCCGCGATCCCGGCGCGGGCGCGGCGGACGGCGTCGGACACCTCGGCGACGGCGCGGCGCTGGCCGATGAGCCGCTGGCCGATGATGTCCTCCATCTCCAGCAGCTTCTGCGTCTCGGACTGCAGGAGGCGACCGGCGGGGATGCCCGTCCAGGCGCCGACGACCTCGGCGATGTCGTCCGGCCCGACGCGCTCGGAGACGAGCGGCTTCTCGTCCTCGCCCAGGGCGCCCGTGCGCTCGGCCTCCTCAGCCTCGACCAGCTCGGTCTTGAGCGCGGGGATGTCGCCGTAGAGGATCTTCGAGGCCGCGGACAGGTCGCCCTCGCGCTGGGCGCGATCGGCCTGCATGCGCAGCTGCTCGAGGCGCGCCTTGAGCTCGCCCACCCGGTTGAGCCCGGCCTTCTCCCGCTCCCAGCGGGCCGACAGGGCGTCGGCGCGCTCAGTGCGGTCCGCGAGCTGGGCGCGCACGGAGTCGAGCTGGGCGCGCGAGCCGGGGTCGTCCGACCCCTGCAGCGCGAGCTCCTCCATCTTCAGGCGGTCCACCTGGCGGCGCAGGATGTCGAGCTCGACGGGCGAGGAGTCCAGCTCCATGCGCTGGCGGCTCGCCGCCTCGTCGACCAGGTCGATGGCCTTGTCGGGCAGCTGGCGCCCGGAGATGTAGCGGTCCGAGAGCGTCGCGGCGGCCACCAGCGCGGCGTCGGTGATCGAGACCTTGTGGTGGGCCTCGTACTTGTCCTTGAGGCCGCGCAGGATCGTGATCGTGTCCTCGACGCTGGGCTCGCCGACGAACACCTGCTGGAAGCGGCGCTCGAGCGCCGGGTCCTTCTCGATGTTCTCGCGGTACTCGTCGAGCGTGGTCGCGCCGACCATGCGCAGCTCGCCGCGGGCGAGCATCGGCTTGAGCATGTTGCCGGCGTCCATCGCGCCGTCGCCGGAGCCGCCGGCGCCGACGACGGTGTGCAGCTCGTCGATGAAGGTGATGATCTGCCCGTTGCTGGTGCGGATCTCGTCGAGCACGGCCTTCATGCGCTCCTCGAACTCTCCGCGGTACTTGCTGCCCGCGACCATCGAGGACAGGTCGAGCGAGACGAGCGTCTTGCCGCGCAGCGACTCGGGCACGTCGCCGGCGACGATGCGCTGGGCCAGGCCCTCGACGACGGCGGTCTTGCCGACGCCGGGCTCGCCGATCAGCACAGGGTTGTTCTTGGTGCGTCGGGACAGGACCTGCACGACGCGGCGGATCTCGGCGTCGCGGCCGATCACCGGGTCCAGACGGCCCTCGCGGGCCATCTCGGTGAGGTCGACGCCGAACTTCTCGAGGCTCTTGAACGAGCCCTCCGGGTTCTCGGTGTCCATGGTGTTCTCCCCTCGAAGACGGTCAATGGCATCGCGCAGGGCGTCCGGAGCGGCTCCGGCGGAGGTTAGGAGCCGGGCGGCGTCGTCCGAACCGAGGGCGATGCCCATCATCAGGTGCTCGGTGGACAGGAACGTGAGACCGCGGGAGTCCGCCTCGGTGCGGGCGGCCTCCAGCGCGTCGTAGCCGTCGCCGACGAACGTCGGGCGGCGCTCGCCGCCGCCGCTGACGCGCGGGAGGCGGGAGATCGCGTCGGTGACGCGTCGGCGGAGGTCGGCGATGTCGCAACCGAGCTCGGCGAGGGCGGTGGTGCCGATGCCGTCGCTCTGGTCGAGCAGCGCCGACAGGAGATGGAGCGCGGAGATCTGGGGGTTGCCGAGCTCCTCCGCGAGCTGCGCGGCGGCCGCGACGGCCTCCTGCGACCGGGCGGTGAAGCGGAATTCCACGACGGGGACCTCCTGGATCGGATGTCGTGCACCGGGGCGGTCCCGGGCGGATGATCGCGGGCCGGGCGACCCGCATCCAGTGCAACGAGAACAACCTTGAGCGTATTCCGCTCAACTCTGCGGCGCGACGTGATCTGCGACGCCGATCCCGCACAGGGCACGGTCATCCACAGCGGCGAGAGACATGTCGCGCGTCACAGGTAGGATCGCACGGGGGTCCGGCCGAAGCGCCGTCCTCTCTCGTCCCCACCCGCACTGCCGTTGACCCGGGGCCCGTGGGCGTCCCGTCAGGAGACCCGATCATGTCCCAGACCCCTCCTCCCCTCCCCTACCCGACCTCCCCGCAATCGGCTCCGGCCGAGTCGCCGGCGCCGTACGGATCGGCACCGGCACCGGCATCGGCATCGGCATCGGCATCGGCGGGATCGTCGGCGCCCTACGGGTCGGCCCCGGCGTGGGGCTCCTCGCCGGCTCCGGCCCCCGTGCCGACGGCGGGATCCGCCTCCGAGGCGACCGGCGCCGCTCCGGTCCCCGGCTCCCCCGCCGCATCCTCCGGAGCGGGCGCCGCGTCCCGCTCCTCCGTCACGGGAACGGGCGCATCGTCGGCCACCGGCGAGTCGCTGCCCGTGCGCCTGCTGAAGTCCCTCGTGGACTTCTCCTTCCGCCGCTCGCTCGTGGCCGATGCCGCGGGCATCCTGTACGGCCTGTGGGTCCTGGCCGTCCTGCTGCACTGGCTCGGCTGGATCATCTTCGGCGCGATCATCGGCTTCGCCCCGAACCCCGCCTCCTACTGGGACTCGACGCCGACCGCCCCGTGGCTGCCGATCCTCATCGTGCTCCTCGGCTGGATCCCGGCGCTGCTGGCGATCGTCGCGGGCCGCGCCGTGATCGAGCTGTTCACGGCGACCGTCCGCGCCGCGCGCGACACGCGCGAGTCCACCGAGCTCCTGGCGCGTCTCGTCGAGCAGACCGCCGACGGCACCGGGGCGGAGAGCGCCGACGCCGCTGACGACCTCATCCCGCCGACCCGCACCCACGGAAGGACCCACGCATGAACCAGCCGATGCCTCCTCAGGGATCCGGGCCGTACCCGCCCCCGGGCCAGCACCCCCCGCAGGGCTCCGGTCAGGTCATGCCCAACGGCCGCCCCCGCCCGGGCGCCGCCCCGCAGGGCACCGCCGCCGGCTCCCCGCAGTTCCAGCAGGCCCCGCAGCACGTGGACTACGGCCTGCCGAAGCTGTACGACACGTCGGTGCACCCCGTCTCCACGCTCACCCGCCAGCGCTACGCGCCCCACGGGATCCAGCAGCCGCAGCAGGCGCAGCCGCAGTCGGCATGGGCCACGCAGACCCGCCGCATCGAGCAGGTATCGCAGCAGAAGACGCCCGTCCCGGTCTCGACCATCGTCGCCTGGGTGCTCGCGGGCGTGCTGGGGCTGATCCTCGCGGTGACCCTGCTGATCGGCTTCGCGTCCTTCGTCATGGCCGGGCAGTCCAACCCGGTGCTGTGGCCGGTCTACGCCGCGATCGCCTTCGTCTCGCTGCTCGTGATCATCGGGATCATCGTGCTGGCCGACCGCTGGGACCCGCAGCCGCTCCCGCTGCTCCTCATCGCCGTGTTCTGGGGCGCGGCGATCGCCGCGAGCGCCGCGTACATCCTCAATACGGCGCTGATCATCTTCATCTACTCCATGACCGGCAGCGAGGGGGCGGCCGACTTCCTCGTCAGCGCCGCCGTCGCACCGATCGTCGAGGAGACCAGCAAGGGCCTGGGGCTCGTGGTCCTGCTGCTGGTCGCCCGCAAGGCGTTCAACGGGCCGCTGGACGGCCTGGTCTACGGCGCGCTGATCGGCGGCGGCTTCGCCTTCGTCGAGAACATCGGCTACTACCTGAACCTCGTCGACGCCGGCGGCACCATCACCGACTCGATCATGATCATCACGATCCGCGGCGTGATCGGGATCTTCGGCCACGCGATCTACACGTCGCTGACCGGCGTGATCATGGGGCTCGTCGTGCGCAAGTGGGGCACGATCCCCGCGCTCGTGGCGTTCCTCGTGGCGACCTGGCCCGGCATCGCCCTGCACGCGCTGTGGAACGGCGGCAGCTCGCTCATGATGGGCGCGATGGGTCTCACGGGCCTGATCATCATGCTGATCCTCGAGATGTTCGAATCCGCCCTGTGGCTGTGCCTGATCGGCTACCTCGTGTTCGACGAGTCCCGCCTGACGCGGATCCGCCTGGGTGACTACGCCAACCAGGGCTGGCTCACCCATGAGGAGGTCGACATGCTCGCGACCTGGAAGGGACGCCGCGAGGGTCGCCGCTGGGCCCGCGCCATCGGGGCGCCCCAGGTGATGCGCCGCTTCATCCGCGAGTCCGCGGACCTGGCGTCCAACCGGCAGCGCCTGCTGGCCGACGGGGCGAATCCGAAGGCCGTCGCCGAGGAGCGCCGTCTCCTCGACCGTCTCACGGCCAACCGGCAGGAGCTCCTCGCCTTCGCCCGCTGACGTGTCCGCCTGCGCGACGGGTCAGTCCCGCCCTCGACGGGTCAATCCCGCCCGCGCAGGCGGTCCATCTCCCGCCGCTCCTTCTTCGTCGGCCGTCCCGCCCCCTGATCGCGGCGGGGCGGCCGCGCGAGCATCTGCGGGGGCGGCGGCGGGGTCAGGTCCTCGTAGGCACCGCGGGCGATGGGCGCGCCCACGCGCCGGGCCAGCAGGCGCCGCACGCGGTAGACGTGCTCGATGCCCGGACGACGCAGGCGCACCTCATCGCCCGGATGCACCGGCTGCGCGGCCTTGACCGGCTGCCCGTTCAGACGCACGTGGCCGCCGCGGCAGTCGGCCGTCGCCGCCGAGCGGGTCTTGGCGAGCCGCACCGACCACAGCCAGACATCGAGGCGCACCGCACTCGGGTCGCCCGGCTGCGGCGCGGACGGGCCGGGCTGTGGCGACGTCGGGCCCGCCTGCGGCGCGGACGGGCCGGGCTGTGGCGACGTCGGGCCCGGCTGCGGCGACGTCGGGCCGGTCTGCGGCGAGACCGGGCCGGCATCGGCGATGGCCATCACGCCTCAGCCGCCGCCGGATCGCCGTCCGGCACGCGGATCAGCGGCCACGGGTCGCGGGCCTCGAGCAGGGCGGCGACGGCCAGCAGCAAGCCCTCGGCCCCGGGGCGCACAGCGCCGAGGTGGATGCCGAAGGGCAGCTCCACGCCATTGATCTCCTCGCGGTGCAGCGGCACGCTGACCGCGGCCATGCCGGTCATGTTCCAGGTGCTGGTCCACGGCGTGAACGCGCACTGGGCATCGAAGTCCGCGGCCGGGTCCTCCAGGCGGAGGTCCGCCGGGAAGGCGGGCGGACCGGACAGCGACGGCGTGAGGATCAGGTCGAAGGAGGCGAACGCCTCCCCGGCGCGGCGGGCGACGGCCTGCATCCCGCCGAGCGCGCGGGCGAGCTCGACGCCGCTGACCGCGCGTCCCGTCTCCCGCAGCCAGCGCGTGAGCGGCTCGAGATGCTCCTCGGCCGCGGGCGGCAGCTCGATCGCGGCGGCGCCCGTGGACCAGATCGGCGTGAACGCGCGCCACTGCTCGGGGGTGAACGGGGCGTCGACGTCCTGCAGCACGTGGCCCGCATCCGCGAGCAGCGCGCGGGCGCGCTCGACTCCCCGCAGCGCGGCGGGATGGATCGCCGTGTCGATGTTCAGGGGCTGGGTGAGGACGCCGATGCGCAGCGTCCGCCCGCCGCCGGCCGCGTCCCCGAGCACGCGGGCACCGTCCTCGACGGCCGCTCGGAACGATTCCGCGGCGCGCTCGCGCCCGAAGGCGTCCCCGGGGCGCGTGCGCGCGATGGCGTCGAGGCCCGCCGCGGCGTCCCGCACGGTCCGCGCGAGCACGCCGTCGGTGACCAGGCCCGGCCCCTCGGTGCCGTGCGGGCCCGGGGAGACGAGCCCCCGCGTGGGCTTCAGCCCGATGATCCCGCAGCAGGCCGCGGGGATGCGGATCGAGCCGCCGCCGTCGGAGCCGTGGGCCAAAGACACGACGCCGGAGGCGACCGCGGCGGCCGCCCCGCCGCTGGATCCCCCGGCCGTGCGCCGCAGGTCCCACGGGGTGCGGGCGGGCGCGCCGGTGGCGGGCTCGGTGTAGCAGGGCATGCCGAACTCGGGCGTCGAGGTCTTGCCGATGGTCACCGTCCCGGCGGCCAGGATGTCCTCGGCCACGCCGTCGGTCGTCTCCGCGACGGTCCCGCGCATCACGACGCTCCCGGCCTCGACGGGGAGACCGGCGACGCGCGTCAGATCCTTGATCGGCATCGGGACGCCCAGCAGGGGGCGCGGATCGCCGCGCTCGAGGGCGGCCGCGGCCTCCTCCGCCTGCCGGCGCGACAGCTCCGGGGCCAGATGCGCGAAGGCGCCGACCCGCGCGCCGCGCTCCGCGGCGAGCGCCAGCACGCTCTCGGTGTGCTCGCGCACGTCGACGATCCCGGTGCGCAGGGCGCGCGCCAGCTCGAGCGCCCCGAGCGACTCCGGGGCGCGGTCGGCAGACCGATCGGACCCGCTCATGCCCGAACCCCCCGGTCCTCGAGCGTGCGGCCGTCCTCGACGAGCCCCCGGACGTGCTCGACGATCCCGGGGATCGCCGCGTCCAGCAGCGCGGCGGCGCGGTCGAAGTCCGCGTCGTCCCCGTACCAGGGGTCGCGGATGCCGAGGTCCTCGCCCGCGTCGGGGTCGAAGGCGCGGATCATGCGGATGCGCTGCGAGGCGGCGCCGGCGACGCGGCGCAGGGGGCCGACGTGGTCGTCGTCGAGGGCCAGGATCAGGTCCGCCCGCTCCAGCTCCTCCCGGGCCATGTGGCGTGCGCGGTGGGCGGAGGAGTCGATGCCCCGGGCCGACAGGACGGCGGCGGCGCGCGGGTCGATCGGCTCGCCCGCCTCCCACGAGGTGGTCCCGGCCGAGGCGACCTCGACGCTCTCGCCCAGCCCGGCGCGCCCGAAGGCCTCGCGCAGCATGAATTCGGCCATCGGCGAGCGGCAGATGTTGCCCGTGCACACCGTCAGCACTCGGCAGACCATGGGTTCCTCCCTCGTCGCCCCGGGGAGCGGAGCCCGTCGAGCAGGGCGCAGGGCGACCGTCCGCCCACGCTACACTCCCCCTCATGCCCGCGCCCCTCATCTGGCACATCACCGAGCTCTCCGCCTGGGAGGACGCCGTGCGCGCCGGGCGCTACACGGTCTCCACGCGCGGCCGCGACCTCGCCGAGGTCGGCTACCTGCACGCGTCCTGGCCCGAGCAGATCTCCTCCGTCGCACGCCGCGTCTACCCGGATCGGCCCGAGGACCTGGTGATCCTCGAGATCGACGTCGACGCGGTCGAGCGGGCCGGCGTGCACGTCGAGTTCGAGCCCGGCACCGACGGGGACGAGGCCGACGAGACGTACCCGCACATCCTCGGTCCGCTGCCGATCAGCGCCGTCGTCCGCGTCCGGCGGACGAAGTGGGTCGGGCGCGAGTTCGTCGTCGTCGCCTGAGCCGCCCCGCCCCGCGCACGGCGCACGGCGCACGGCCAGCGCACCGCACCACGCAGGACGCACCACGCACGACGCACGGTCGGCGCTGAGGTTCGTCCCAGGGGACGTGCCTACGATCCCGTCCATGCCTGTTGACGCCGGCTCCCGCCCCGGGAGCATCCCCGAGCTCCTCGCGCAGACGGCCGAGCGCCGCGCGCAGGAGACCTGCGTGGACCACCGCGGCCGGCGCCGCACCTGCACGCGGCTGCTCGAGGACGTCGACCGCCTCGCCCAGGGGCTTATCGACCTCGGCGTCCGCCCCGGCCAGCGCGTCGCCCTCGTCTGCGCCCTCCATCCGGAGGCCGTGGTCGCCGTCCACGCGATCTGGCGCATCGGCGCCATCGCCGTCCCGCACGACCCCGAGTCCACCTCCCGCGAGCTGCGTCGCGTGTTCGAGGACCACTCCCCCGTGCTGACGATCGCCGACCGCTCCGCCCTGGGGGCCATCCGGGATCTGCCGCGCGACGTCCATCCGAAGGCCGTGGTCGCCGTCGACCCGCCCCGCAGCGCCCGCGACATGGTCCGCTCCGCGGTGCAGTCGGCCGTGCGCGAGCAGCTGCGCAGCGCCGTCCGCCTGCGGCCGCGGCCCGTCTCGCTGCGGCTGCGCGCGCGCCAGCACCCGCGGCCTCGCGTGCTCGACCGCACGATCCCCTGGTCGATCGTCATGGCCTCGTGCCCCCTGGACGCCTCGCATCCGCGTCCCGGGCCGCATGATCTCGCGCTGCTGCAGTACACGACGGGCCCGGACGGCGAGGTCCTCGGGGCGATGCTCACGCACGAGAACCTCCTCGAGAGCGCGCGGCGGCTCACCCGGTTGTGGGCGGAGGACGCCGAGGCGCCCGGGCCCGTCGTCGCGACCGTCGCGCTGCACGAGGTCGCCGGGGTGCTGCTGGCCGCGCTGGCGCCGCTGTGCGAGGGCCGCACCGTGGTGCTCGCCCCGCGGCCCGATGACGTGCTGCCCGCCGTGCGCCGGACGCGCCCCGAGGTCCTGTGCGGCCCCGCGCCGGTCCTCCTGGGGGCCGCGCTGTCCTCTCCGGCATGCGCCGCCGACCTCTCCCGGGTCCCGCGGACCCTCACCCTGCTGGACGGCAGCTCCCCCGAGGTCGTCCGCCGCCTCGACCGCCTCACCGGGCGCGAGGCCGTCGTCGTCGACGCCCGCCCGGAGTGCGGCATCTCCTTCGCCGGGGTCTTCGACACGGCGCACGGACGGCCGCTGTGCCGCCCGCTCGACGGTGTGCAGACCGACGTCGTCGACCGCGAGCTGCGCGTCGCCGGACCCCAGGTGTTCCACGGCTACTGGAACCGGCCCGACGAGACCGCGCACGTCCTCTCCGGCGACGGCTGGGTCCGCACCGGGGCGCAGGTCGCGCCGCGCCCCGACGGGGAGCTCGAGCTGCTCGCCTCCTCCCGTTCGCGGATCAACGCGCCCGACGGCCGCACCGTCTCCCCGCGCGAGGTGGCCGCGGCGCTGCTGGGCCACCCGGACGTCTCCGACGCCGTCATCACCGGCGAGGACCTGCCCGACGGCGGGCAGGAGGTCCGCGCCCGCGTCGCCCTGCGCGCCGGCTCCACCTGCACCGCCGAGGAGCTCGAGCGCTTCGTCGCTTCCCGCGTCGCCCCCGTGAAGGTGCCGCGCCGCATCGACATCGCTCCCGGACCCGTCCGCGGGACGGAGGCGCCCGGGGCCGCGTGACGCGACCGCAGCAGCACCGCAGTAGCATCGTTCCATGGCGCGCTACCTCGACATCCACCCGGTCGATCCGCAGCCCCGGCTCATCGCCCAGGCCACGGCGATCCTGCGCGACGGCGGCCTCATCGCGTACCCGACGGACTCGTGCTACGCGCTGGGCTGCCTGCTCGACGCGCCCGACGGGCTCGAGCGGATCCGGCGCCTGCGGCAGGTGGGCAAGGACCACCACTTCACCCTCGTGTGCGCCGACTTCTCGCAGCTCTCCCAGTTCGTCGTCGTGTCCAATCCGGTGTTCCGGATGGTCAAGAGCGCGACGCCGGGCCCGTACACGTTCATCCTCCCGGCCACGCGCGAGGTCCCGCGCCGCATGGCCCACCCCAAGAAGCACACGGTGGGGGTGCGGATCCCCGACCATCGGGTCACGCGGGCCCTGCTGGAGGAGGTGGGCGAGCCGCTGGTGTCCTCGACGCTGCTGCTGCCGGACCTCGAGGACCCGCCCACCGAGGGCTGGATCGTGAACGACCTGCTGGGCACCCAGGTCGACGCCGTCATCGACGCGGGCGACGTGGGCACCGAGCCCACGACGGTGGTCGACCTGACCGGTGGCGACGTCGTGATCGCCCGGGAGGGCGCAGGAGACGCGAGCCGCTTCTGAGCCGCGCGCCGGGCCGTCGGACGACGGGGCCGTGCGTCAGGCGGCGGGTCCGTGCCGGTCGGTCCGACGGCCCCCCAGGACGCCGGAGAACAGCAGGATCCCGGCGGCGTACAGCGGCATCAGCCACAGCGCGTAGCGCAGCGTGATCGCGTCGGCGAGCGCCCCGACGATCGGGGGCGCGAGGAAGAAGCCCAGGCGGGCGAGCCAGCCGACGACGGTGATCCCGACGCCCGGCATCACGCCCTCCATGTCGTCCGCGGCGCGGAAGGCCGCGGGGAACAGCGTCGCGATGCCCCAGCCGGCCAGCGCGAAGCCGATCATCGCCGTGACAGGGTGCGGGACCAGCAGCGCGAACGCCATGCCGAGCGCGGAGAGGACGGCGCCGATGCGGGCCGTCATGCGGTCCCCCAGGCGGTCGACGACGGCGTCGCCGGTGAAGCGGCCGATCATCTGCGCGCCCTGCAGCGACACGAAGGCGAGGCCCGCGACGAAGGGGCCGACCTCGAAGGTCGAGCGCATGAACAGGGCGCTCCACGTGCCGCCCGCGTCCTCGGTCGAGCCCGCGAAGACGAGGACCATGCCCAGGGCCGCGAGCATGCCCAGCGTCCGCGGCGCGAGGGACCAGCGGCCGCGGACGGGCGCCCCCTGCGACGCGTCGTCACCCGCCGGGCCGGAGACCGCCGCACCGGGGAGCTCGGCGGAGGGCACTTCGGCGGCGGAGCCCGCAGCGGGGCCGCTCGCGGCGAGCTCGGCGGCACGCTCCTCGCGCTCGCTCGTGTCATGCCCGGGGAGCATCGCCGTCCCCGCCACCAGCGCGAGCGCCCCGAAGACGACCAGGCCGAACAGGCCCTGGATCCACAGCGGGACGCCGAGCTGACCGCAGGCCGCGCCCAGCAGTCCGCCGGCGGCCGCGCCCAGGGACCACCACCCGTGGTAGGAGTTCATGATGGAGCGGCGGTAGCGGCGCTCGACCCGCATGCCGTGGGCGTTCATCGAGATGTCGGTGATCGCGTCGGCGGCCATCGCCAGCAGCAGCGTCGCGGTGAGCCACAGCCATGACTGCGCCGTGTAGACGAGCAGGTGGGCGGTGCTCGCGACCACCTGGAAGGCGACGGCCGCGCGGGCCGAGCCGAGGCGCCGCATGAGTCCGGCGGCGCCGAGCCCGGCCAGCAGTCCGCCGATCGGGCCGATGCCGACGGCCAGGCCGAAGGCGGAGTTGCTCAGGCCGATGGCCTCGACGAGCTCGGGATAGCGGGGCAGGATCGCGCAGAACGACATGCCGTTGAGGAGGAAGACGAGCGAGACCGCCCAGCGCGCGCGGCGGACCTGCGCGGTGGGGCCGGCGGACGCCGAGGACGGGGAGGGAGCGTTCGTCGAGGTCATCACGGATGATCCTCCCACCCGGGAGCGCCGCTGTCCGGCCGGAGTCCCGGGCGCGATCGCCGTGGCCGTACGCTGGGGCCCATGTCGACGCACATCGCGGCCCAGAGCGGCCAGATCGCCCCCTATGTCCTCATGCCCGGGGATCCGTACCGCGCCCGGTGGATCGCCGAGACGTTCCTCGAGGATCCCCAGCAGTACAACGACGTGCGCGGGATGCTCGGCTACACCGGCACCTACCGGGGCGTGCGCATCTCCGCGCAGGGCTCGGGGATGGGCCAGCCGTCGATCGGCATCTACGCCCACGAGCTGTTCGCCGAGTACGACGTGGAGGCGATCATCCGCGTGGGCACGTGCGGCGCCATCGCCGAGAGCGTGAAGGTGCGCGACGTGATCCTGGGGATCGCCGCGTCGACCGACTCCGCGATGAACCGGCCCCGCTTCGGTGACGTCGCCTACGCGCCTGCGGCCGACTTCGAGCTGCTGCGGTTCGCGTGGGAGGCGGCGCAGGCCAAGACCCTGCCGGCTGTGGTCGGCGGGCTGTTCTCCTCCGACCAGTTCTACAACCCGAACACGACGATCGCCTCGACGCTCGCGGGCTACGGCGTCCTCGGCGTCGAGATGGAGTCGGCCGCGCTGTACACGCTGGCGGCGCAGTTCGGGCGCCGGGCGCTGGCCGTGTGCACCGTCTCCGACCACATCATCACCGGCGAGGAGACCACGGCGGCCGAGCGCCAGGAGACCTTCGACGACATGATCGTCATGGCCCTGGACGCGATCGTGCGCCTGGACGCGGAGCACGGGAGCGGCGCGACGGCGTCAGCGCCCACCGCCTGACCGGTTCTCACCGCGGACGCGACGAGCCCCGATGCGGATCACCGCATCGGGGCTCGTCGTCTCTGAGAGGCCTGTGCCGGGCCGACGTCGCTGGAAGGCCGCTGCCGGGGCCGTCTCAGGTGAGGAAGCGGGGCACCAGCGTGAAGGCGCCGCACAGCGAGAGCAGCACGATGCCGAGGCCGACGAGGAACAGCACCGGGGTCATCAGGCTCATGACGTACAGCCCGCCGATGAAGGCGAGGAACAGCACCAGGAACAGGACGATGCTCAGACCGAGCGACGCGCCCTCGGAGGTGGTCTCCGCGGCCTCGACCGGCTTGGCGGCGCGGTGCGCGCCCTCAGGGGTGTGGCTCATGCTGTCTCCTCCGTGGTGCCTCGAGTCGCGCCCATCCTAGACCAGGACGTCGCCTCGTGCTGTCGCCGCGTCAGGATCCCTGCGGGGCCGTCGCGGCCCTGGCGCTCGCACCGCGCCCGACCCGGCGCGAGCGCTCCGTGCGGGCACCGGAGACGAAGGCGGCGATCACTCCGGCGCGCTGCTGCCCTGCCGCGGCATCGGCGCCCGCGCCCGCCTGCGCCGCCGTCGCCGCGCGGGTCTCGGTGAGCTCCGGGTGCCACTGGACGCCGATCACGGGCGAGCCCGATGCGGCCTCGACGGCCATCGCGAGACCACTCGCGTGGCGGGCGACGACGCGCAGGGACGGCGGGCAGGTGCGGACCCCCTGGTGGTGGTAGGCGGCGACGCGCGCCCCGGTGCCGAGCGCCAGACCGGTGTCGCTCGCGGCGTCGATCTCGACGTCCACCGCGGTGACCTCGGCGAAGGCGTGCGGGTGCTCCGGGAGATCCACCGGGAGGTGGCGGTGGAGGTCGCCGCCTTCGGCGATGACGATCAGCTGGAGGCCGCGGCAGATGCCGAGGACGGGGACGCCCGTCCGGCGGGCGGCGCGGTAGAGGCCGAGCTCGAAGGCGTCCCGCTCGCGCTGGGCGGGGAAGTCCGTGGCGCGGGGAGCGGCCCCGGACAGGGCGGGGTCGAGGTCGGTGCCGCCGGTGAGGACGATGCCGTCGAGCTCGGCGACCTCGTCATCGGACCACGGATCCTGCGGGGCGAGGATCACCGCTCGCGCCCCTGCCTCGCGCAGGGCGCGGACGTAGTGATCGGTGACGGTGACGGCCTCATGCCCGGCCCAGGCGCCCTGCATCATGGCGGCGGTCCCCGCGGTGACACCGATGAGCGGGCGGCGGGTGGTGCCGTGGTGCTCTGCCATGAGAAGTCCTTCCGTGCGCAGGGGCCGTCGGGGTTCCGACGCGGTCCATGACAGCGCGGCCAGCGTTGCGCGCGCGAGGCGCGTGTCCGAGTGTGAACGGGGCGGCTCGGCCGCCTCGGCGGCGGGTGCCCCGGTCGTCCCCGTAGAGTCGACGGTCGAGCATCCATCCGCTGCAGAAGGACCCGATGAGCATCGTCATCTCCCCCGCCGCCGAGGCCGAGCTGCCCGAGTGCGCCCGGCTGATCACCCGCGCCCTGATCGACGACGCGGTGATGCACCGCCTGGTCCCCGGCGCGGAGGACCGTCTGCGGCGGATGACCGCGGCCCTGCTGGCTGAGCTGCGCGGGGGCGCCTTCGCCCACGGAGTCGTGGACACCGCGCGCAACGAGAGCGGCGGGCCCCTGCTCGGCGTCGCCGCCTGGGTGGCCCCGCGGCCGCCGCGCTGCACGCCTCGCCGCGCCGTCGAGCACGTGCGCGGGATCCGCGCGGTGGGTCTGCGCCGCATGCCCGCCGCGATCCGCGCCGACCACCGCCTCACCCGGGACCACCCGACGATGCCTCACTGGTACCTCGAGGACATCGCCGTGGCGGAGGGCGCTCGGGGCATGGGCGTGGGCTCCGCGCTGATCGAGCACGGCCTGGCCCGTGTCGACGCCGATGCCCTCCCCGCCTACCTCGAGTCGACGACGCCTGCGAGCAGGCGCCTGTACGCCCGTCACGGCTTCGGCCCGCTGGGGGTCGTGGACCTCGGCGGCGGCGCGACCGCGACGACCATGCTCCGGCCCGCCGCGATCTGAGACGGCGACGGCCCCTGCCTCGTCACCGCGGTCCGGGTGACGAGGCAGGGGCCGTCGGGTGCGCGCCGCCGGTGACGGCGGCGCGGCGGGGACAGTACTCAGGCGGTGTGGATCAGGCGATGCGTGCCGGGCAGGGCCGGTCAGGCGATGCTGATCAGGCGCGGGTGAACGTGATCCGCCAGGCCTCGGGGCCGCTCTCCACGTACTCGTGGGTCATCGCGTCGCCGAACTGATCGGCGATCTGGGCCAGCAGCGGCTTCGGGTCGTGCGGGGCCACGAGGACCATCGAGGCGCCGGCGCGCAGCTGGGAGAGCGCACCGAGGATCGCGCCGTGGCGGATCGCGTGCGGGATCTCGCGGGCGTCGAGCTCGGGCATGCCGTGGGCGTCGCCGCACTGGCAGCCGCCCTCGGAGACGGAGGAGATGGGGAGTTCAGTCATGCGCCCGAGGGTAGTCCGCATTCCTCTGCACGCAGTTGCGCCGGATCAATCAGCACGGGGCTCGTGCGGGAAGCATGTCGAGCACTGGCGGTATAGCGGGGACTGCGACGATATCCTCGCAGTCCCCGCTATAACGCCATCACTCGACGGAGGCGACCCGGCCAGCTCCACGGCCAGGCCCGTCCAACCCCACCGGCCGGGCGCTACCGGCATCCGCCCCGTCCCGTCACGGCCAGACCCTGCCTCACCCGGCGGCGACCAGGCGGGGCTCAGCCCGTCCCGTCCACAGCACGGCGCCCACCGACGTGGCCACGGTGGCGAGGGCGAGGACCTCCAGGTGCGACCACGGCAGGTTCCCCATGGCCGTGCTCACCGGCATCCCGGCGGCAGAAGACATGAGCAGCACCGAGCCGATCAGGAAGATCGCCCCGAACAGCACCGCGGTCAGCGCGTAGACCAGCCCTTCGAGGGCGGCCGTCGCACGGCGCAGCCCCGGCCCTCCTCCGGCCACCGCGAGCAGGGCGTCATCCCGCACGCGGTCGCGGCGGACCATGGCGATCACGCAGACGCCGCCGCACCAGGCCACCGCGAGCGGCGGGCCGAGCACCACGGCGAGCTCCGCGAGGGAGCCCTCGGCCCCGGCGACGGCGCTGATGCCCCCATCGAGGACCGCGACCAGGGAGGTCGCGACGGCGAACGGGGTGATCATCGTCAGCGAGCGCGCGCTCGAGAAGCGGCAGTTCGCGCGCGCCAGGCGCCAGACGACCGCGCGGGACGGCACGAGAGCGGTCCACGCATGCAGCAGCGGTCGCAGCGTCCAGCCGGGCACGAGCAGCAGCGCGAGGATCAGCAGCAGGCAGGCGCTCATCACCGCCCCCACCCGCTCCTCCGGGCCGGAGACCGCACCGGACAGCACGGTCACGAGGATCGCGATCGCGCCCCCGAGCGCCACGACGGAGACGAGGATCTTCAGCCAGCCGGTGCGGGCACGGCCCCCGGCGGACTCCCGCAGCGCCGCCATCTCCGGGACCGTCGTGGCACGCCGGGTGGGGCCGGCCGCGCCCCAGACGGCCATCAGCACCGTGAGGCCGAGGACGAGCGGGATCTGGCCCCCGGCGAGGATCGGCCCCTGCCCCACAGGCACCAGTCCGAGCTGGGCCCACTGCCACAGGACCGCCCATGCCGCCAGGTAGGACAGCGGCACGGCGAGGATCCCGGCGAGCAGGGCGAGTGCGAGGATCTGCCCGCGCAGGACGCGCCGCAGCTGGTGCGGGCGCATGCCCGTCAGGAGCCGTAGCGCATGCTCGCGCGCCTGGGAGGACAGGCACAGCGCGCAGGTGGAGCCGATGATCCCGGCCGCGGAGGCGACGGTGATGACGCCGACCGTGGTGCCGATCGCCTCCAATCCCTCGAGGATCCAGTCGTCGGGGGCGACGACGATCCCGGTCCACATGGCAATCACGATGCCCGCCCCGATGGCCGCGGCCACCGTCATCGCGATGAGAGCGGGGACCCACAGGACGAGGTGAGCGCGCAGATCGGCGATGATCAGGCGTCGCATGCCGCGCCTCCCGTCGGCTGCCCGGTCGCCGCAGCGGTCGCAGCGCCCGCGCGTCCGCTGCTCCCGGTGCCGATCTGTCCGGCCGCGCTGTCCTGCGCGGCCTGCGCGGCCAGCACCGCGGCCGCGATCTCCCCGGCGCCGCCGTGCATCTCGCGGACGATCCGGCCCTCGGCCATGACGAGCACCCGGTCGGCGCGGGCCGCGGCCCGCGGGTCGTGGGTGACCGTCACGACGGCCGACCCGGCGGCGGCGACGTCGGCGAGCCAGTCGAGCACCAGGCCGCCCGTGCGGACGTCGAGGGCGCCGGTGGGCTCATCGGCGAAGAGGATCCGCGGGGACGACAGCAGGACGCGAGCGATCGCGACGCGCTGCTGCTCTCCGCCGGAGAGCTGGGAGGGGCGGTGCCCGCCGCGCGCGCCGAGGTTGCCGCCGGCGAGCGCCCGGACGGGGCGGCCTCCGGACGGCGGGGCGAAGGTGCGGGTGACGCCGGTCAGGCGCACGGCGGCGGGCTGCTGATCGGTCGGGACGGGAGGTGCGACGGGGATGGACATGCCTCCATCCCACGCCGCGACGGGCCGCCGCGGAACGGGGCCGTCCACCCGCCGGGGCGGGGGAAACCCGACCCCGCCCCGTGCTCGGCCGCGGCCCCCCGGTCCCGCAGTGTCCGTCAGGTGCGCACATCCCTCCGGTCGAGCACGACCGTGCCCAGCGCGCCGATGGCGACCGCCTCCAGGAGGCGGCGCCGCCGCCCGATCCAGCGGCCGACGGCCGTCGCGGGGACCGGCGAGGCATCGAGCGCAGGGAGGGCCTCGGGGACGGCGGGATCGTCGGGAGCAGGCACATCGGCAGGCTATCGGAGGGCCCTCCGGTCGCGGCCGGGCCGGTGGCCGCGGCGTACGATGGTCGTCGGCCCCGCGGCCCTCCGCTCTGCGCGGGCGGGCGGCTGATGCATCCGCGGGGCGGGTTCCCTCTCCCCTGCCGCGCGAACCCCCGGCCCCTGGAGTCCTCCCCCATGAGCACGATCCCGCAGCCCCACGGCGAGGACGCCGCCCCAGCACCCGCCGGCCGTCCGGCGAGCAGCCCCGCATCCCGCCCGACGGAGGCGACGACACGGGGCCCGCGCGCGGCCGTCCGCGAGTTGCGGCACGACCCCGACGATCGCCCGTTCATCGTGATCTGGGAGGTCACGCGCGCCTGCCAGCTCGTGTGCAAGCACTGCCGCGCCGACGCCCAGACGCGCTTCCACCCCGATCAGCTCACGCTCGAGCAGGGCAAGACGCTGCTGGACGACATCGCGGCCTTCGGCAGGCCCACCCCGATCGTCGTGCTCACCGGCGGCGACCCCTTCGAGCGGCGGGACCTCGAGGACCTCGTGGCCCACGGCAGCGCGATCGGCCTGTCGATGGCGCTCTCGCCCTCGGTGACCGCGAACGTGACGCCGGACCGCCTGGCCGCGCTGAACGCGGCCGGCGGCAAGGCGATCTCGCTGTCGCTGGACGGCTCGCGCGCCGAGACCCACGACGCCTTCCGGGGCTTCGGCGGCACGTACGACGCGACGCTGGTCGCGGCACAGCAGGTGCGCGACGCCGGGTTCCGTCTGCAGATCAACTCCACCGTCACCACCCGCACGGTCGACGAGCTGCCGGACCTGATGGTGCAGGTGACGGGCATGGGCGCGCACCTGTGGTCGATCTTCTTCCTGGTCCCCACGGGCCGCGGGCAGGCGCTGCAGGCCCTGGATGCGGACCAGGTCGAGGACGTCCTGCAGTGGGCCCAGGACTGCTCGGGCTTCATCGCGATCAAGACCACCGAGGCGCAGGCGTACCGGCGCGTGGCGATGAAGCGCGCCACCGGGGACGCTCCGCCGCACGGCGAGCTGTACGACCGCCTCATGGCGCGCACCCTCGAGCTGGTCTCGGCCGAGGAGCTCGTGAACCGTCGTCCGCGCCCGCCGCTGGCGACGAACGCGGGCCGCGGATTCGTGTTCATCGACCATCTGGGCGACGTCTACCCGTCCGGGTTCCTGCCCTACGTGTGCGGGAACGTGAAGACGGAGTCGTTCCGCGGTATCTACCGCGAGCACAAGACGATGCTGTCGCTGCGCCGCCCGGACGCCTTCCGCGGCAAGTGCGGGGTGTGCGAGTTCAACCAGGTGTGCGGCGGCTCGCGCTCCCACGCCTACGCGGTCACCGGGGACATGCTCGCCTCGGATCCGACGTGCGCCTACGTGCCCGCGCGGTGGACGGCCGAGCACGCGGACGAGGACCCGATCACGGGGGCGCGCACGGCGCCGATCGCGCTGGGCATCACGCCCGTCGAGGCCGCCGAGCCCGCGGCGGAGAACCTCCGGGCGACCGCCGACCACTGAGACGCGCACGGTGCTCGGCGGGCGCTCTGTCTCGGTGTCGGCTCGCTGCACTGCGCGGGCACGGGCCATGGGGCATCCTGGAGCCATGAGCCCGAGCCGCCTCCTCACTCTGCTGTGCGCGCTCGCGGCCCTCGCGTTCGCGGTCGGGGCCGTCATCGCCCTGGGCGACCGCCTCGGTCTCCTCGGTGGAGCGCATGCGCGCGCTGCGGGCGAGATCGTCGGGGCCGAGTCGGAGACCGATTCCGACGGCGACACCCGCTACCGCGCCGTGGTCCAGTTCGAGGTCGACGGCGAGACGCACCTGCTCACCGCGTCCGAGACCTCGCCGTGGCATCCGAACACCGGCGATGATCGCACGGTTCTGTATGCCGTGGACGATCCCGATGACGCCTCGCTGCTGGGCGTGCGCGAGGTCGCGACGGTGCCGGGCCTCCTCCTGCTCGGCGCCCTCGCGTCGGCTTTCGTGCTCCGCCTGCGCGTGCAGACCCACGGCTTCCTCCGGCCCCGCGCCGAGAACGGCTGAGCCGGCACCCGCTTCTCCGCCCGCCACTTCGCCGCAGCAGGCCCCCGGACGCACCACGGGCCCGGGACGCTGCTCGCGTCCCGGGCCCGTGCCGTCGTGCCGAATACCGTCAGAGGCGGGCCGACGCGATCCTCGCGCCCTCGACGAGGGACTCGAGCTTGGCCCACGCGATGTCCGGGTGGATGCGCCCGCCCAGGCCGCAGTCGGTCGAGCCGATCACCCGGTCGGGGCCGACGATGCGGGCGAAGCGCTCGAGGCGCTGGGCCACCAGCTCGGGATGCTCGACGACGTTCGTGGCGTGGGAGACGACGCCGGGCACGAGCACCTTGTCCTCCGGCAGCACCGTCTCCTCCCAGACGGTCCACTCGTGCTCGTGGCGCACGTTGGCGGCCTCGAAGCTGTAGTACTGCGCGTCGATGTCCAGCAGCAGGCCGACGATGTGCCGTAGCTCGATGTCGGTGGTGTGGGGCCCGTGCCAGGATCCCCAGCACAGGTGGAAGCGCGTGAGCTCGGTGGGCACGTTCGCGACGGCCCGGTTGATGGCGTCGACCCGCTTGGCGGTGAACGCGACGTAGTCCTCGACGCTGGGCTCGGGATTGATCTGGTCCCAGTTCTCGGCGATCGAGGGGTCGTCGATCTGCACCACGAACCCGGCGGCGGCGATCGCCTCGTACTCGGGGCGCATCACGTCCACCCAGGCGTCCAGGAAGGCGTCGACGTCCCCGTAGTGGTCGTCGACGATCCGCGAGCCGGAGCCCGGGGACAGGGAGTTCAGGAAACCGCCGCTGTAGCCGTGGGCATCCAGCGCTGTGCGCAGGTTGGCGATGTCGCGGGCGGTCTGCTCGCGCCCGAGGTCGGAGTAGGAGACGGCACCGGTCGCGGCCGGGAACGTGGTCTGCTTGCCGATCGTGATGCCGGAGTCCGGGTCCTGGTAGGCGGCGGCGAAGCGCACCCAGTCGCGGCGGTCGGGCATGCTGGTCAGGCGGATGTCGCCGGGGGCGGAGCGGACGGGCTCGGAGGTTAGGTGGTCCTCGCCGGTCAGCTCGAGGCCGTCGACGCGGTCGAAGATGTACGACCACCAGGAGCCGTAGTTCAGGGTCGAGCCCATCGCGTGCCCGTATTCGCCGTCGTTGGGCAGCGAGATGCCGATCCGGCGCTGCTAGGCGACGACGGAGTCGACCGCGGCGGCCAGCACGGCGTCGAAGCCCTCATCGCGGACGGGCGTGATGCCGTCCTCGGCGACGGGACGGGAGGCGTTGGCCTCGATGAGCTCGGGCGTGCGCGGGAGCGAGCCCGCATGGGTGGTGAGGATCTCGGTCATGGGGACAACCTACGGACACGACGGCGCCCGGTCCAAGGCAGCGGGCCGGGCGCCGTCACACGACGTCACACGGGCGCGGGCGCAGGCACGGGGTCGGGGATGCGACCGTGCCCGGCCGCGCAGCGGTCAGGACGCGTCGTAGGCGTCCAGCGGCGGGCACGAGCACACCAGGTGGCGGTCGCCGTACGCCTGGTCGACGCGGCGCACCGGCGGCCAGTACTTGCTCTGGATCCGCATCTGCTCGCTCGAGTGGTACGTGCCGTCGTCGATGCCCCGGGACGCCGCGACGCCCGGGTACACCGCGACCTCGCGCGAGTACGGGTGCGTCCACTCCTCGACGGAGATCGACGCCGCCGTGTGCGGGGCGTTGACCAGCGGGTTGTCGTCCTTGGGCCACTCCCCTGCCGCGACCTTCTCGGCCTCCGCCGCGATCGCGAGCATCGCCTCGCAGAAGCGGTCGATCTCGGGCAGGTCCTCCGACTCCGTCGGCTCGACCATGAGCGTCCCCGCGACCGGGAAGCTCATCGTCGGGGCGTGGAAGCCGTAGTCGATGAGGCGCTTGGCGACGTCGTCCACGGTGATCCCGGTGCGGGCCGTGAACGGCCGCAGATCGAGGATGCACTCGTGCGCGACCAGGCCGTTCTCCCCCGTGTACAGGATCGGGAAGGCGTCGCGCAGGCGATGGGCCACGTAGTTGGCGGCGAGCACCGCCGAGGCGGTCGCCCGGCGCAGGCCCTCGGCGCCCATGAGGCGGATGTACGCCCACGGGATCGGGAGGATCGACGGGGAGCCATAGGGCGCCTGCGAGACGGGGGCGCCGCCGTGGGCGACGGGCGCGGAGCCCGCGACGAAGTGCTGCGGCTCCTGCATCGCCGGGTGGCCGGGCAGGAACGGTGCCAGGTGCGCCTTGGCCGCGACCGGGCCGACGCCCGGGCCGCCGCCGCCGTGGGGGATGCAGAAGGTCTTGTGCAGGTTCAGGTGCGACACGTCGCCGCCGAACTCGCCCGGGCGGGCGACCTCGACCATGGCGTTGAGGTTGGCGCCGTCGACGTACACCTGGCCGCCCGCATCGTGCACGAGCTGGCAGATGGTGCGGACCTCCTGCTCGTACACGCCGTGCGTGGACGGGTAGGTGATCATGATGGCCGCGAGCTCGTCGCCGTGGTCCTTGATCTTCTGCTTGAGGTCCTCGACGTCCACGTTGCCGTGGGCATCGGAGGCGACCACCACGACGCGCAGGCCCGCGAGGACGGCGGAGGCGGCGTTGGTGCCGTGGGCGCTCGAGGGCACCAGGCACACGTCGCGCGAGGACTCGCCGCGGGAGACGTGGTAGGCGCGGATGGCCAGCAGACCCGCGAACTCGCCCTGGCTGCCCGCGTTGGGCTGCAGGGAGACGGTGTCGTAGCCGGTGACGGCGGCCAGCCACTGCTCGAGCTGGTCGATCATCTCGAGGTAGCCGGTGACGTCCGCGGCGGGCGAGAACGGGTGCGGGGCCGAGAACTCGGGCCAGGTGATCGCGGCCATCTCCGCGGCGGCGTTGAGCTTCATCGTGCACGAGCCCAGCGGGATCATGCCGCGGTCCAGCGCGTAGTCCTTGTCGGCCAGGCGGCGCAGGAAGCGCATCATCGCCGTCTCGGAGTGGAAGGAGGAGAACACGGGCTCGGTGAGGAAGGAGCTCGTGCGGTGCAGCTCGGCCGGCCAGCCCTCGCCGATCTCGGCGAGCGCATCGGTCTCCCCCGCGGCGTACGCGGCGTCCTCGTCCTGGCCGTCCCCGGCGTCCGCGCCGGAGGCCTCCGCCGGGGCGAAGGCCTCGAACAGGGCCGCGATCGCATCCAGGCGCTCGGCGTCGATCGTCTCATCGAGGCTCGCGCGGACCGTGTCCTCGTCGACGAGGCGCAACAGGTAGCCAGCCTCGGCGAAGGCGTCGACGAGCTCGGCGGCGCGGCCGGGGACCTTCACGCTGAGGGTGTCGAAGAACGAGCGGTGCACGAGCTCGAAGCCGTTGCGCTCGAGGTCGGCGGCCAGGTCCGCGGTGCGCGCGGCGACCTGCCGGGCGATCCGGGTGAGGCCCTCGGGCCCGTGGTAGACGGCGTACATCGCGGCCATGACCGCCAGCAGCACCTGGGCGGTGCAGATGTTCGACGTCGCCTTCTCGCGGCGGATGTGCTGCTCGCGGGTCTGCAGCGCGAGGCGGAAGGCCGGGTGGCCCTCGGCGTCCTGGGAGACGCCCACGAGGCGCCCGGGCAGCTGGCGCTCGAGGCCCTGGGTGACGGCCATGAACCCGGCGTGCGGGCCGCCGAAGCCCATCGGGACGCCGAAGCGCTGGGAGGTGCCGACCACGACGTCCGCGCCGAGCTCCCCGGGGGGCGCCAGCAGGGTGAGGGACAGCAGGTCCGCGGCGACGATCGCGAGGCCCTTGGCGGCGTGGATCTTCTCGATCACCGGCTGCGGGTCCCACACCAGGCCCGAGGCCGCGGGCACCTGCACGAGCACGCCGAAGGCGCCGTCGGCCAGCGCCGCGTCCGCGGCGGCCGGGTCCTTGAGGTCGGCGACGACGAGGTCGATGCCCACGGACTCGGCGCGCCCGCGGACCACAGCGAGGGTCGCGTCGAAGACGTCGGCGTCGACGACGAAGCGGGGGTTCTTCGCGCGCGTCGCACGGCGGGCCAGGAGCATGGCCTCGGCCGCGGCCGTCGCCTCGTCGAGCATCGACGAGTTGGCGATCGCCATGCCGGTGAGCTCGGCGACCATCGTCTGATAGGTCAGCAGCGCCTCGAGGCGGCCCTGCGAGATCTCCGGCTGGTAGGGCGTGTAGGCCGTGTACCAGGCGGGGTTCTCGAGGATGTTGCGCTGGATCACCGGCGGGGTGAAGGTCCCGTAGTAGCCCTCGCCCAGCAGGGAGGTGCGCACGGTGATGTCGCGGGCGAAGCCGCGGAGCTCGTCGAGCACCTCCTGCTCGGTGGCCCCGGAGCCCAGGGCGTCATCGGTGCGGGGGTCCAGCAGGATCGTGCCGGGGACGGCGCGCTCCAGGAGCTCCTCGAGATCGCTCACGCCCAGGGCCTGGAGCATCCGCGCCTGCGCGCTATCGTCGGTGCCGATGTGGCGGCGGGCGAAGGAATCGTGGTCGGTGGCGCCCATGGGGACGGCTGTTCCTCTCGTCGGACGGCGGCACGACGGGCGTCGGGCCGGTCATGGGGCCGGGGCCGCGCGGAGGCGGCCCCGGCGGGGAGCGGCCGCGGCGTCGCGGCCGGCGGGGATCAGGCCCCGGTCAGCTCGGCGTAGGCGTCGGCGTCCATGAGATCGGCCGGCAGCTCGGTGAACTGCACGCGCACCAGCCAGCCCTCGTCGAACGGCGAGGCGTTGACCGTCTCGGGGGCGTCGACGACGGCGGCGTTCGCCTCGAGGACGGTGCCGTCGATCGGCGAGTACAGCTCGGAGACCGACTTGGTGGACTCGATCTCGCCCATCTCGGAGCCGGCGATCAGCTCCGTTCCCTCCTCGGGCAGGTCGACGTAGACAACGTCGCCGAGCTGCCCGGCGGCGAAGGCGGTGACGCCGATGGTGGCGACGCCCTCGGAGTCGACGCGGACCCACTCGTGGTCCTTGGAGTACTTGAGGTCTTCGGTGGCGGCCATGGGGCTTCCTCTCATCGGGGGAGTTCCCGCCCGCGGTCGCGGGCGTTCGGTCGGGTGCTGCGAGTGCATGCGGGACAGGGTGCGGGCCCCGCCCGCACCGGTCAGGAGCGCTGGTAGAAGGGCAGGTCGACGACGGTCATCGGCAGGTCCTTGCCGCGCACGTCGGCAACGAGGGCGGTGCCGGTCTCGGCGCAGGCAGGGTCCACGAGCGCCATCGCGATCGGGTGGCCGAGCGTGGGCGAGAGGACGCCCGAGGTGATGACGCCGACCTCGCGCCCCTCGGCGTCCTTGACGGTCGAGCCCGCGCGGGCGGCGCGACGGCCCTCGCCCGCGAGCCCGACGAGCACGGGCCGACCGGTCATGTCGGCGCTCTCGACGCCCGAGCGGCCCACGAAGTCGCCCTTGGACGACAGCGCGACCACCCAACCGACGCCGGACTGCGCCGGGTAGAGGTCCGCGCCGAGCTCGTGGCCGTACAGCGGCATCCCGGCCTCGAGGCGCAGGGTGTCGCGGCAGGCGAGGCCGCACGGGACCAGCTCGTCGCCGCCGGCCTCCACGAGGGAGTTCCACAGGCTCTCCGCGTGCTCGACCGGGGTGTAGAGCTCGAAGCCGTCCTCGCCGGTGTAGCCGGTGCGGGCCACGAGCAGCTCGGCGCCCTCGTAGGCGCCGGCGAGCACGCGGTAGTAGCCCATGTCGGTGATGTCCTGGATGCTCAGGCCGGTGCCGTCGGCCCCCATCACGGCGCGGGTGACGATGTCGACGCTGCGCGGCCCCTGGACGGCGATGAGGGCGTACTCGCGGGAGCGGTCGGTGACGCGGGAGTCCGGGCCGTCGGCGCGGGCGAGCAGCTCGCGGGCGACGACCTCGGCGTTGGAGGCGTTGGCGACGACGAGGAAGCGCTCATCGGCGAGGCGGTAGACGATGAGGTCGTCCAGGACGCCGCCGTCCTCGGCGAGCAGCAGGGAGTACTTCGCGCGCCCCACGGCGAGCGTGGACAGCTTCCCGGCGAGCGCCCGATCGAGGGCCTCCCCCGCCGCAGGCCCTGCGACCTCGATCTCGCCCATGTGGCTGAGGTCGAACAGGCCGGCGCTCTCGCGCACGGCCGCGTGCTCGGCGAGGTCGGAGGTGTAGCGCACGGGCATCTTCCAGCCCGCGAAATCCGTGAACGCGGCACCGGCGGCCTCGTGCACGGCGCCGAGCGGGCTGATGAGAAGTTCCTGGGACAACGGGGCTCCTTCGGTCGACCTGTCCGTGACGGCTGCGAGCTGGGCCTGGCCGCTCAGCGGGCCGCACGTCATTGAGCGGCGCCCATCACTGTATATGGAACCGCGGACAGAACACCGGGGATCCACAGGCCGCGTCGCCGGCCCTCGGACGGATGGGCGCCCGGCGGTACCCTGGCGGGGTGACACGAGAGGGAACCGACGAGTGGCCCGTGCGGATCGAGTCGACGCGGCTGCTGATCCGCGAGGGCCGCGACGCCGACCGCGCATCGCTCATCCGCCTGCTGACCGACCCCGTGACCCGGGAGTACCTCGGCGGGGCGGTCGACTACGCCTCCCGGCAGGCGCTCGAGCTCTCTCCGCTGGGCCTGACCTGGGGCAACTGGGTGATCGCACAGCTGACGGACGACACCATGATCGGGTCGATCTCCCTGGACTACGACCGCGGCGAGGTGCAGCTGTCCTACGCCCTCCTGCCCGAGTACGTCGGCTACGGCTTCGCGGGCGAGGCCTGCCGCGCCGTCCTCGCGTGGGCGCAGGACAACCTCGAGGACACCACGGTGATCGCGGTGTCGCAGGCGCGCAACAAGCGCGCGATCGCGCTGCTGAAGCGCCTGGGCTTCACCACCCGCCGCGGTCTCGAGGAGTTCGGGACCCAGCAGCTGCTCATGGAGCGCACGATCGCCGATCCGCTGCCCGAGGGCCCCGAGGCGGCCTGGTCGGCGCCGCGCCCGATCCGCCCGTCCTGAGACCCTCCGCCCGTCCTGGCAGCGGCCCCGGTCGAGCCCGGTCAGACGCTCTCGCGCAGCACCGGGCAGGTCATGCAGCGCGGTCCTCCGCGCCCGCGTCCCAGCTCGCCGCCCGCGACCTCGATGACCTCCACGCCCTGGGAGCGCAGGTGGTCGTTCGTTGCGGCCGCCCGCTCGTACGCGATCACCCGGCCGGGCGCGACGGCCAGCAGGTTGCAGCCGTCGTCCCACTGCTCTCGGGCGGCGGCCCAGCGATCCAGCGGCGGCACGAGGACGCGCAGGGCGGGGACCCCCAGGCCGCGCGCGAGCACGGCGTCCATCTCCTCGGGGGCATGGGCCGTGGTGGTGAAGCGGCCTCCGACCCGCTCGATCTCGTAGGTCGCGAGCGGGCCCAGCCCGGCGTAGCGGATCACCGTCTCGGGGTCGATCACGGTCATCACCGTGTCCAGGTGCATCATCGAGCGGCGATGCGGCATCGCGAGCGCGATCACGCGGCGCGCGGCGCCGCGCTCGAGCAGCTGCCCGGCGAGGCGCTCGGCGCCGGCCGCCGTGGTCCGCTCGGACAGTCCGATCGCGACGGTGTCGCGCGACAGCACGAGCACGTCGCCGCCCTCGACCGCGGCCGCTCCCCCGGCCCCGTCGCTCCACAGCGCCGGACGCTCCCCGGGCGCCGCCGCGGCTGCGGCCTGCGCGCCTGCGAACAGGGGGTGCCGGTGGTAGATCGCCGTCAGGTGGATGCTCTCGCGCCGTCGGGCGGTGCGCTGCATCGAGGTGACCGCGACGCCGCGGCCGATCCACGCGGACGAGTCTCGCGTGAACAGGTGGTTGGGCAGGGGGTCGAGCACGAAGTCGTCGGGCTCGAGGCGGGCCAGGGCCACGGAGCGCACCTGCACGCCGAGCGCCTCGACCTCGGCACGGGAGATGCCGCCGATGAGGACGTCGACCAGGCGCTCGGGCGGGAGGTCGCCCAGGCACGCACGGAGATCCTGCACGGCGATGTCGCCGAGGACACGCGGGTCGAGCGTGGCCTCGAGCACCTCGGCCCGGGCGCCGGGCTGCGCGAGGGTCTCCCGCAGGAGATCCGCCAGCACCAGCACCTCGGCGCCCTCGGCCCGCAGGACGTCCGTGAAGGCGTCGTGCTCGGCCTGGGCGCGCTCCGTCCACAGCACCTCGTCGAACAGGAATCGATCGCGGGTGTCGGGCGTGAGGCGCTCGAGCTCGAGGCCGGGTCGGTGGACGATCACCCGCCGCAGGGGGCTGATCTCGTCCTCGATGCCGAAGCGCGCCGCCCCGCCGTGTCCTGCGCCGTCCGCATGTCCTGCACCGTCCGCATGTCCTGCACCGCCCATATGGGCCTCCGCTCACCGGTCGTCCTGCATCGTCGTCGTCCCCGCATGGTAGGACTGACCTGTCCCGCCGAGCCCAGGAGGTCCACATGGCCGCACTGTCCATCCCCATGACCGCCTTCCGCGACGGCACGCCGGTTCCGCTGGTGGGCTTCGGCACCAACGCGATGAAGGGCGTCGAGGGAGCGGCCGGGATCGCGAACGCCCTGCGCGCGGGCTACCGCCTGGTCGACACCGCCGCCCAGTACGGCAACGAGGCCGCCGTCGGCCAGGGACTCGTCGACAGCGGCGTGGACCGCGACGAGGTGCTCGTGACCACGAAGGTGGCCGGCGGGGACCAGGGCCGCGAGGCGGCCCGCCGCGGCGTCGAGGAGTCCGCCCGCCGCCTGGGCCTCGAGCGCATCGACATCGTCCTCATCCATTGGCCCAATCCCTCCCGCGGTCTCGCGCTGGAGACGTGGCGCACGCTCCTGGACCTGCGCGAGGAGGGGCTCATCGCCCATGCGGGCGTCTCGAACTTCCGCCGCGAGCAGCTGGAGGAGCTGCACGCCGCCACCGGCGAGTGGCCGGAGATCAACCAGATCCAGCTCTCTCCCGCCCTCCCCCGGACCGAGGCGGTCGCCTTCCACGCCGAGCACGGGATCCTCACCCAGGCCTGGGGCCCGCTCGGCGGTCGCGAGGGCCTGCCCGCCCAGTTCGCCCTGCGCCGCGTGGCCGCCGAGCACCGGGTCGAACCGTCGCAGGTCTCGCTGCGCTGGGCGGTCGACCAGGGCATCATCGTGATCCCGAAGTCCACGGATCCCGAGCGCCAGCGCCGCAACGCGAGCCTGGACGGCGTGCTGCTCAATGACGCGGACCGCGCCCTGCTGGCGAGCCTGGACCTGGGCGAGGACGCCGCCTGGGACTCGCGCACGCACGAGGAATGGTGACGGGCCGGGCGTCCGCCCGCGGCAGCGCCTTCCGGCCCTCCCGCGAGCACCGGCGCATCGTCTTCCTGACGGGCGCCGGGCTTTCGGCGCGCGCGGGCCTGCCGACGTTCCGCGGCGAGGACGGCCTGTGGGCCGTGCACCCCGAGCTCGAGCGGGCGATGCACGCGAGCGCCCTGCCGGACTGCATCCCGGACCTGTGGCGCGTGTGGCCAGGCATGTACGCCGCCGCGCAGCGCACGGGCCCCACGCCCGGGCACCGGGCGATCGCGCGGATGGGCGCCGCCGTGATCACCCAGAACGTCGACGGCCTGCACCAAACCGCGGGCAACCGCGACGTGGCCGAGCTGCACGGGGATGCGGGGCGCGCCGCCTGCCTGGGCCCGGACTGCACGTGGAGCACCAAGCTCGCCCCCGGGGACGGGGAGCGCGCCGAGGACCACGGCGCGCCCTCACTGTGCCCGGTCTGCGGTGCGCCGACGCGACCCGACGTGGTCCTGTTCGATGAGATGCTCCCCGCCGACGCCCTCGAGCGCGCCGAGCGCCTGGCCCGGGAGGCGGATCTGTTCGTGGCGGTCGGGACCTCCGGCGTCGTGTTCCCGGCCGCGCAGCTCGCGCCCACGGCACGCCGGGCCGGGGCCCGCACCGTGCTGATCGACGTCAACCCCGAGGATCCGGTGAGCGCCCGCGCCCAGTTCGACGAGGTCATCACGGGCGACGCCCACGACGTGCTCCCCCAGTGGGAGCGCGCCCTCAACGGCGTCCGGTCCTCGACGTTCCTGGATCCTTTCGACTGACGCGTCCGGGCGAGGGCGTCAGATCCAGATCGCGGGGTCCTCGAGCAGCCCGTGATGGGCGGCGCCGCCGCGGATGACGGCGGGCACGCCCACGGCGATCGCGTCGCCGGGCACGTCCTTGACCACCACGGCGTTGGCGCCGATCTGCGCGCCGTCGCCGATCTCCACCGGGCCCAGCAGGCGGGCCCCCGCACCGATCACGACGCCGTCCCCGACCGTGGGGTGGCGCTTGGTGCGCTCCATGCTGCGCCCGCCCAGCGTCACGCCGTGGTAGAGCATGACGTCATCGCCCACCTCGGCGGTCTCCCCGATCACCACGCCCATGCCGTGGTCGATGAAGAACCGCTGGCCGATGCGGGCGCCCGGATGGATCTCCACCCCGGTGAGGAAGCGCGCGGCCTGCGCCACGAGGAGCGCGGGCATGCGGTGCTCGCGGCGCCACAGCGCGTGGGCGGCGCGGTGGGCCCAGATCGCGTGGAGGCCGGGCGAGGTCACCGCCATCTGCACCCCGGACTGGGAGGCGGGGTCGCGCTGCTGCGCGGTGGCGATGTCGTCGCGCACGTGCTGCGCGGCGCGACGAGCGCCGCGCAGCAGCGCGCCGGGGAGGGAACGCATGGGAAAGGGGGGTCCTCTACGGGGATCAGTCCATGTACTCGGCGTACAGGGGCGTGGTCAGGTACCGCTCGCCGAAGGACGGGACGATCACCACGATGGTCTTCCCCTCCATCTCGTCGCGGGAGCCGATGCGGACGGCGGCCTCGATCGCGGCGCCGGCGGAGATGCCCACCAGCAGGCCCTCGGTGCGGGCGACCGAGCGGGCGCGCTCCATCGCGGCGTCGGCGTCGATGTCGAGGACCTCGTCGTAGACGTCCTGGTCGAGGACGGTGGGCACGAAGTTCGCGCCGATGCCCTGGATCTTGTGGGGGCCGGGCTTGCCGCCGTTGAGGATCGGGGACTCCTGCGGCTCGACGGCGAAGACCTTCACGTCGCTCTTGCGCTGCTTGAGCGCGCGCCCGGCGCCGGTGATGGTGCCGCCGGTGCCGATGCCCGCCACGAGGGCGTCGACGGCGCCGTCGGTGTCCTCCCAGATCTCGACGCCCGTGGTGGCCTCGTGGATCGCGGCGTTGGCGGGGTTGTCGAACTGGCGCACCTGGACGCCGCCGGTCTCCTCGGCGATCTCGCGGGCCTTCTCGACGGCGGACTTCATGCCGCCGGCGGCCTCGGTGAGCACGAGCTCGGCGCCGAAGGCGCGCAGCAGGGCGCGCCGCTCCTTGGACATGGACTCGGGCATGGTCAGGACCACGCGGTAGCCGCGGGAGGTGCCGATCATCGCGAGCGCGATGCCGGTGTTGCCGCTCGTGGCCTCGACGATGGTGCCGCCGGGCTGCAGGTCCCCGGACTGCTCGGCCGCGTCGATCATGGCGACGGCGATGCGGTCCTTGACGGAGTTGGCGGGGTTGTAGAACTCGAGCTTGGCCAGGACGGTGGCCTTCACGTCCTCGCCCAGGCGGTTCAGGCGCACCAGCGGGGTGCGGCCGACGAGCTCGGAGACGTTGTCGTAGACGGGCATGCGGTGTCCTCCTCGGGTCAGGGGCCGCGGCGGCAGGTCTCCCGCACCGCGCAGCCCTAAGCTTCTCTTGGCGGGAGTATAAGTGCGCAGCCGGAGCGGTGATCGGGAGTCCGCTGGGAGCCGCGCACGGAGCGCGCGGCATCCGCGACGCGCGTCACACGGATGCCGTAGGTTCGTGCCATGGCGCTCACCCCGATCGGCACCCGTCCCCCTGCGGCTGCGACCACGGCCGTCGGCCCCGCCCCGCTGGCGCGCGCCGCGACCGGCACCGGGAACGGCACTGCGGGCGCCGCTGCGTCCGGGACTGCGGGCGCCGCTGCGACGCGCATGCCACTGGTCCGGACCGCGGTGCTCGCCCTGGTGCTCGCTCTCGCCCTGCTGACGGGGCTGCTCGCGGGAGCTCCGGCGGCGCGCGCGGAGGCACCGCGCACGATCACGGTCGAGGACACCACGGGAGACCTCAACGCCGCCGCGCTCACCGAGCGCCTGCAGAGGATCGACTTCCGCGAGAGCGTGGACATCGTCGCGCTCACGGTCGACGTCAGGGCCCTCGGCTACTCCCCCTCCTCGAACCTCGCGCTGAACGACGCCGTGCTGGCCTACGCCACGCAGAACCACCCGGAGTGGATCACCGATGGCGGCGCCTTCTGGCGCGACGGGCTCGTGATCATCGCGATCGACCCGGACAACCGCTTCGTCGGCGCCTATGCCGGCGAGGACGTCAAGCTCTCCGACGGGCAGTTCGTCGACATCCAGGAGGCGATGCGGGGACCTGCGCGCCAGGCCGATTGGAACGGCGCGATCGTCGAGGGCGCCGCGGAGTACGCATCCCTGCTCGGGCGCCCCTTCTACCTGGACCCGACGGTGATCCTCTCGGCCCTCGCGGCCGTGGGGCTCGCGGTGGCCGCCTTCTTCGCGACCCTCTGGCGCGGCTCCTCCGTCGCCCGCAGGGCCCGCCGCGCGATCGCCCGCTACGACGATGTGATGATGCAGTTCGTCGAGACGGAGCTGGCCGCCAAGACCATCCCGGAGACCTCCCGCTATGGCGAGCCGGTGCTGCGCGACTACGACGAGTTCTCCCAGCGCGCCGCCGAGGCCACGCGCCTGCGCCAGGAGCTGCCCGCGCACCTCGGAGTGATGTGGGGGCTGAAGCCGGGCAGCGCTGACCGCGCCCGCGCGTTCGACGCGGCCGTCTCGCGGATCGACGAGCTCGACGACCAGATCATCGCGACCAATGACCTCCTGAACCGCGGCAGCCGCTGGCGCGAGGCCTGGGAGCGCGAGATGGCGCCGATCCGGGACTCCCTCGCACAGGTGGACCAGGCGGTCATGCAGGAGCGGAGCCTGGCCGACGCCCCGACCGCCCGGGCCCTGCGCACGGTCGCGGACAAGGCCGAGTCGGGGCTGGCCTCGACCACCCGCGCGCTCGAGGAGCAGACGATGAGCCCGGACGACGCGCTCGCCGAGCTGGACCTCATGACCGCGGCCCTGGGCCGGGCCGCCACCGCGCACCGCGACGCGGTGATCGCCGCGACCGCCCGCTCCGAGCAGGAGGCCGAGGTGATGCGCGACGCCGGCCAGGGCTACGCGGAGCGGGATCGCTACGGCACGATCCGCGGGCGCCGCTGGAGCCGGTACCCCGCCTCCTACGACCCGTTCTGGAACCTCAGCCCGATCCTCTGGCTGAGCACATGGCAGCACTCGGCCAGCACCGACCTGGACACCTACCGCAACCCGCCGCAGTCCTCGTCCTCGAGCGGCGGGTTCTCCGGCTACTCGGGCGGCGGCGGGGGCTTCTCGGGAGCAGGCAGCTCGGGCCGGTTCTGAGGGAGGGGCAGTGCTGAGGGAGGGTCAGTAGACCATCCCCATGACCTCGCGGACCCGGGCGAGGGTGTCGTCGGCCACCGCGTTCGCGCGCTCGTTGCCGCGGCGGAGGATCTCGAACAGCTGCGCGGGATCCTTCTCGAGCTCGGCGCGGCGCTCGCGGATCGGCGCGAAGTGCGCGTTCAGCGCCTCGGCGCACATCACCTTGAGCGTCCCGGCGCCCTTGTCGCCGATCTCGGCGGCGATCTCCTCCGGCGTGCGGCCGGTGGACAGCGCGGTGAGCGTCAGGAGGTTCGCGACCTCGGGGCGACCCTCCGGGTCGAAGGTGATCGTGCGGTCGGCGTCGGTCTTGGCCTTCTTGACCAGCTTGGCGGTCTCGGCCTCGGTCATGCGCAGCATGATCGCGTTGCCGCGGGACTTGCTCATCTTGTCCCCGTCCAGGCCCAGGATCGTCGGCGCCTCGGAGAGCAGCGCGTCCGGCTCGGCGAAGAGCTGCTCGCCGCCCGCGTAGCGCTCGTTGAAGCGGCGCGCGATCACGCGGGTCTGCTCGATGTGGGGCAGCTGGTCCTTGCCGACGGGCACGACGTTGCCGTGGCAGAACAGGATGTCCGCGGCCTGGTGCACGGGGTAGGTCAGCAGCAGACCGCCCATGGCGCTCTTGCCCGCGGCCTGCAGCTCGGCCTTGACGGTGGGGTTGCGCTCGAGCTCGGGCTGGGTCACGAGGGAGAGGAACGGCAGCAGCAGCTGGTTGAGCGCGGGGACGGCGGAGTGGGCGAAGATCGTCGCGCGCTCGGGGTCGATGCCCACGGCCAGGTAGTCGGTCAGCAGCTCGCGCACCGAGCCCTTGATGTCGCCGATCACGTCGCGGTCGGTGATCACCTGGTAGTCGGCCACGAGCACCCAGGTCTCGACGCCCGCCTCCTGCAGGCGCACGCGGTTGCGCAGCGTGCCGAAGTAGTGGCCCACGTGGAGGGCGCCCGTGGGGCGGTCGCCGGTGAGGACGCGCAGGCCGGAGGGGTCGGAGGCGATGCGGGCCTCCAGCGCCTCGCTGCGCGCGAGCGCGGCGTCGTAGCTGGAACGGTGGACGGTGGGGTTCGCGGCGTCGGTCACCGGGACATCGTAACGAGGTGCTCGGCGGCGCCACGGCGGCCGACCCCCGCGGCCCCCGCCCCCCCGGCACGCTCAGCTCCCCGGCACGCCCGCTCAGCTCTCCGGCGCGTCCGCTCCGCCGCGCGGGGCCGCCCCGGTGGTGCCGCGGACGATGAGCTGCGGGATGGTCTGCAGCTCGGTGCGGGCCGGCCGCCGGGAGTGCTCCCCACCTTCGAGCACGGCGCGGACGGCGGCGCGCGCCATCTCGGGCACGCTCTGGCGCACCGTCGTCAGCGCCGGGGAGGTCATCGCGGCCCACTGGGCGTCGTCGTAGCCGATGACGGAGACGTCCCCGGGGACCGCCAGGCCCAGCGACCGCACCCCCTCGAGCGCCCCGGCGGCCATGACGTCGGGGCCGCACAGCAGGCCCGTGCAGCCCGCGGCGGCGACCTCCCGGGCCGCCTGATACCCGCCCGCGTAGGAGAAGTCCGTGTAGGCGACCGTGCCGCGGACGCCGCTCTCCGCCGCGAGCGCCTGCTCGAAGGCCCGCACCTTCTCGCGCACCGGCCAGGTCCGCTCATCGCCCACCGCCAGGGCGATCGCCGTGTGCCCGAGCTCGCGCAGGTGCGCGATGGACATCCGGACCGCGCGGTCATCGTCGGTCGAGATGTAGGTCGCGTCGAGGTCGGGCCGCACGCCGTTGACGAGGGCCAGGGGGATGCCCTGCTGGACGATGGCCCGGTAGTGGCCGACGGAGCCCTCCTCCTGGGCGTGGTGGCCGGAGACGACGACGATCCCGCAGGCGCCGGCCCGCAGGAAGCGCTCGAAGGCCTCCTGCTCGCGCTCGACGGTGCGGGCGCGCACAGCGATCAGCGTCGCGGCGCCGCGCTGGAAGAGCTCGGCCTCCACGCGCTCGGCCCACTGGGCGAAGATCGGGTTCTCGAGGTCGGGGACGAGCACGCCGACGAGGCGCTCGCGGGTGCCGGGCAGCCCCGTGAGGTCGCGTCCCAGGTCGCGGGCGGCCTCGAGCACCGCGGAGCGGGTCTCCTCGGTGACGCCCGGCTTACCGTTGAGAACGCGGGAGACGGTCGCCTCGCTCACGTCGGCGCGCTGGGCGATGTCGATCAGGCGGGGCTTCATGAAAGCTCCTTCATGGTCGCGGCGCGTGCTCGTCCGAGGCTCTGGGCCCCCGGCGGACTCCTGTGTCGGCCGACACGCTCGCAAGTTCTTTCGCATTCTTGCACAGACTCGGCAGGTCGCCTAGTGTGGGGCCTGCAGGAAGCAACTTCGTTCCCTGCCCCGCCACGATTCAAAGGAGAACACGGTGCTCATCCGTCGTAAGTCCTTCCTCGCCCTCGGTGCCGCCGGCGTCCAAAGGAGGACCCCCATGCACCCCGTCTCCCGCCGCGCCCTTCTCGGAGGAACCGCCGCACTCACCGCCGCGAGCGCCCTGGCCGCCTGCTCCAACGGATCCTCCGGCGGCGGCAGCAGCAGCGACGGCATCTACTTCCTGAACTTCAAGCCGGAATCCGAGGCCGCCTTCAAGGAGATCGCGAAGACCTACCAGGACGCCAAGGGCGTCGAGGTCAAGGTCGTCACCGCAGCCTCGGGCACCTACGAGCAGACCCTGAAGTCCGAGGTCGCCAAGTCGAACCCGCCCACCCTGTTCCAGATGAACGGCCCGATCGGCCTGGCCAACTGGAAGGACTACGCCACGGACATGTCCGAGACGGAGACTGCCAAGGCGCTCATCGACCCTTCGATGGGCCTCAAGGGCGAGGACGGCAAGATCTACGGCCTCCCGCTGGCCAATGAGGGCTACGGCCTGATCTACAACGCCGCGATCCTCAACAAGTACTTCACCCTCCCGGGCGCGAAGGTCGCCTCGATCGACGAGGTCAAGGGCTTCGACGCCCTCAAGGCCCTCGCTGAGGACATGCAGACCAAGAAGGACCAGCTCGGCATCAAGGGCGTCTTCGCCTCCACGTCCCTCGCCCCGGGCGAGGACTGGCGCTGGCATACCCACCTGGCCAACTACCCGCTCTTCTACGAGCTGCGGGACGCCAACGCCACGGACACCAAGGCGTTCAAGATGACCTACGGGGACCAGTACAAGCAGATCTTCGACCTGTACCTGAACAACTCCACCGTTCCCAAGACCGAGACCTCGGCCAAGACCGTCACGGATTCCATGTCCGAGTTCGCGCTCGGCCAAGCCGCTTTCGTGCAGAACGGCAACTGGGCCTGGTCGCAGATCTCCGAGGTCGACGGCAACACGGTCAAGGAGGAGGACATCCGCTTCATGCCGATCTACATCGGCGTCGAGGGCGAGGAGAACTCGGGTATCGCGATCGGCACCGAGAACTACCTGACCATCAACTCCAAGGCCTCCGAGGCCGCGCAGAAGGCCACCGGCGATTTCCTCACCTGGCTCTTCACCGACCCCGAGGGCAGCAAGCTCGCCGCGGAGAAGCTCGGCATCATCGCGCCGTACACCGCCTTCGCGGAGCTCGCCCCGGAGGACCCGCTGGGCAAGCAGGTCTCGGAGTTCATGAACAACAAGGACCTCTACCCCATCAACTGGGTGTTCCAGATCTTCCCCAGCCAGGACTTCAAGGACCAGTTCGGCCAGCACCTGTCCCAGTACGCCTCGGGCAAGGAGGACTGGGCGGCCGTGATCGAGTACGTCACCACCGAGTGGGCCGCCGAGAAGGCCTGACGGCCCCCTCGCACATGACGACGGCGCCCTGTCGGAAGATCGGGCGCCGTCGCCGTCCCCCGCACCGCCCTCCCGCGTCAGGCGGCGGCTGAACGAAGGCATCATGACCAGAGCACTCAAGAAGTACTTCCCGATCTTCGCGGGCCCCACGGTCCTCGCGTTCCTCATCGCGTTCGTCATCCCCTTCGCGATGGGCCTCTACCTCTCCTTCACCGACTTCACGACGCTCACCGATGCCGAGTTCATCGGCCTCCAGAACTACAAGGACGCCTTCGGCGACCGCTCCGGATTCGTGGCGGCGCTCGCCTTCACCGCCCTGGTCGCCGCGATCTCGATCGTCACGGTCAACGTCGGCGCCTTCGCGCTCGCCTACCTGCTCACGCGGAGGTTCCCCGGCCGCAACCTGTTCCGCTCGGTGTTCTTCATGCCCAACCTCATCGGCGGCATCGTCCTCGGGTACACCTGGCAGGTGATGCTCAACGCGATCCTCAAGAACTGGGGCCAGACGATCGTCAACGACTGGCGCCTCGGGCTCCTGGGCCTCGTGATGCTCGTGAACTGGCAGATGCTCGGCTACATGATGATCATCTACATCGCCGGGCTCCAGAACGTCCCCAAAGAGCTGCTCGAAGCCGCCGAGATCGATGGGGCCGGCAAGTCCCGGACACTGCGCAGCGTCACCATCCCCATGGTGATGCCCTCGATCACCATCTGCCTGTTCCTCACCCTGGCGAACACCTTCAAGATGTACGACCAGAACCTCGCGCTGACGGCCGGTGCTCCACTGAACAAGACCCAGATGGCTGCGCTGAACATCGTCGACGCCATGTACTCCAAGGTCGGCCAGGAGGGCGTGGCCCAGGCCCAGGCAGTCGTCTTCTTCCTCATCGTCTCCGCCATCGCGCTCATCCAGCTGCGCGCGACCCGTTCGAAGGAGGTCGACGCGTGAGCACCTCGACCAGCACCCCGACCGCCGCCCCCGCCACGACCGCACGGGCGGCGAAGCCCAGCCGCCACTACGGCGCGGGAACCCCGTTCCTCGTCGCCCTCATGACGGTCCTCTCGCTGATCTGGCTCGTCCCCCTCGCCTTCATCCTGATCAACTCCTTCAAGGGGAAGTTCTTCATCTCGGGGGCGCCGTTCGCGCTGCCGGACGGCGAGACCTTCGCAGGCCTGGACAACTACATCACCGGTCTCCAGCTGTCCGGCTTCGCCCGCGCGATCGGCTGGTCGCTGTTCATCACGGTCGGCTCCGTCGCCGTGATCGTCCTCCTCACCGCGATGACGGCGTACTACATCACGCGCGTGAAGACCTGGTGGACGTCGCTGCTCTACTACCTGTTCGCGTTCTCGATGGTCGCGCCCTTCCAGATGGTCATGTTCCCCACCGTGAAGATCGCCGACATGCTCGGACTCGCGACGCCCTGGGGGATGATCCTCCTGTACCTGGGCTTCGGCGGCGGCCTGTCGGTCTTCCTCTTCGCCGGCTTCATCAAGTCGATCCCGCTGGAGATCGAGGAGGCCGCCTACATGGACGGCTGCTCCCCGCTGCAGACCTACTTCCGCATCGTGATGCCGCTGCTCATGCCCACCACGGTCACCGTCGCGATCCTCAACGCGATGTGGGTGTGGAACGACTTCCTCCTGCCCAACCTCGTGATCGGCCAGGACGAGCGCTACAAGACGATCCCGATCGTGATCCAGATGCTCATCGGCTCCAACGGCAACCGCGACATGGGCGCGCAGATGGCCATGCTGGTCCTCGCGATCATCCCCATCGTCGTCTTCTACCTCTTCGGGCAGAAGCACATCGTGGAGGGCGTCGCCGCCGGCGCGGTCAAGGGGTGAGAGCGATCCGCCACCCTGTCGGCCGTCGTCAGGAGCGCTCGTGCGTCTGAACCCTGACGCTCCCGTCTACCGGGCCTGGGCAGCTGCAGCCGACCTGGTCCTGGTCAACATGCTCACACTGGTGGCCTGCGCTCCGGTGGTCACAGCCGGTGCATCCCTCGTCGCGTGCACGCGCTCCGTCATGGAGATGGCCCGCGATGAGGGCGGCTCCGTCGCGCGCACCTGGTGGCGGACGTTCCGGAGCGAGCTGAAGGCCTCTCTCGTCTGGTGGCCGCCGTTCCCCGCCCTCGGAGCGCTCGGGGTCTGGGAGAGAACGGTGCTGTCGGGCTCGGCGGCGAGTCCCACCGTCGGCGATGCGCTCACCGCGCTCAGCGCGTTCGGAGTGCTGATGCTGCTGGCCGTTCTGCTGTGGCTGCTGCCGCTGATCGCCCTCTTCGATGCTCCTGCGACTCAGCATCTGCGCAATGCCGCCCGCCTCGCTCTCGGGCGCCTCGGGACCACCGCGCTGTGCCTCGTGCTGGTCATCGCCCCGGTCGTTCTCGCCGCGCTCCTGCCGGGGGCCGTCGGAGCCGTCGTCTGGTTCCTGGTCATCCTCGGCATCGCCTTCATCGCCTACCTGATCGCCCTCGTCCAACGGCGCACTATCGACGAACTGCGCCGGAACGCTCGCGCCGCCGTGTGAGCACCGTCCCCCAACACCGTTCTCGGGACCGCTCCCGAGTCCTCTCCCCCGACTCTTCTCGCATACCGTCGAGGAGCACACCGACCCCGCGGGCTCGCCCCCCATCACCCCACGACCCCTCAGGAGGGATCCCCCGCATGTCCCATCAGTGGTGGCGCGACGCCGTCGTGTACCAGGTCTACCCCCGCTCCTTCGCCGACTCCGACGGCGACGGGATGGGCGACCTCCCCGGCATCACCGAGCGCCTGCCGTATCTGCGGGATCTGGGGGTCGACGCCCTGTGGCTGTCGCCCTTCTATCTCTCGCCGCAGCACGACGCGGGCTACGACGTGGCGGACTACTGCGACGTCGACCCGCGCTTCGGCACCCTCGCGGACGCCGACGCCCTCATCGCCCGCGCCCATGAGCTGGGGCTGAAGGTGCTCGTGGACATCGTCCCCAACCACTCCTCGAACGAGCACGAGCTGTTCCAGCGGGCGCTCGCGGCCGCCCCGGGCTCCCCCGAGCGGGACATGTACATCTTCCGCGACGGCCGCGGCGAGAACGGGGAGCTGCCCCCGAACAACTGGACGTCGATCTTCCACGGGGACGCCTGGACCCGCGTCACCGAGGCCGACGGCAGCCCGGGCCAGTGGTACCTGCACATCTTCGACACCACGCAGCCGGACTGGAACTGGGAGAACCCCGCGGTCCACGAGCTGTTCGCGGGCGTGCTGCGCTTCTGGCTGGATCACCGGGCCGACGGCTTCCGCGTGGACGTGGCCCACGGGATGGCCAAGCCCGCGGGCCTGCCCGATGCGACCGTCAACTCCGCCGGGCTCATCGACATCCCCGAGGGCGAGGTGCCGATCTACTTCGACAACGACGGCGTGGTGGAGATCTACCAGGAGTGGCGCCCGCTCCTCGACGAGTACGACGGGGACCGCATGATGGTGCTCGAGGCGTGGATCCCCGAGCACCGCCTGCCCCAGTACATCGGCGCCGACCGCGCCCACCAGTCCTTCAACTTCGGGTTCCTCCAGGCCCGCTGGGGCGTGGACACGATGCGCCGCGCGATCGAGAAGCCGCTCGAGCTGGCCGATGCGGTCGACTCCCCGACCACCTGGGTGCTCTCCAACCACGACGTGATCCGCCACGCCACCCGCTACGGCTTCGCGCCCGAGCACCGCTTCGGCGAGGGCCTCTCGCGCGAGGAGACCCCGGATGCGGAGCTGGGGCTGCGCCGCGCCCGCGCCGCGACGCTGCTGATGCTGGCGCTGCCGGGCGCCGCCTACCTGTACCAGGGCGAGGAGCTGGGCCTGCCGGAGGTGGCCGACATCCCCGACGCGCTGCGCGAGGACCCGGCGCACAAGCGGGCGGGCGTGCCCGGCCGCGACGGCTGCCGCGTCCCGCTCCCCTGGGTCCACGACGCCCCCGCCTACGGGTTCTCGCCCACGGGCAAGAGCTGGCTGCCCCAGCCGGAGTCGTTCGGCGCTGTCGCGGCGGACCTCCAGGAGGGCGTCGACGGCTCGACCCTCGAGATGTACCGGACGGCCCTGCACCTGCGTCGGGAGCTGCGCCTGGGCGAGCACGCCGACGGCGTCGCCTTCGTCGAGGACGCGCCGGAGGGCGTGCTGGCGCTGCTCCACGGCGGGGTGCTCGTCGCGGTCAACACGACCGACGCGGACGTCCCGCTCGCGAAGCTGCCGGGCGCCGCCGGCCTGGGTGTGATCGCCGCCTCCGGCCCGGTCGACGCCGATGTGATCCCCGCCGAGACCACGGTCTGGCTGCGGGAGATCTGAGCGGCCGAGGATCGGGGTCTCGGTAGGATCACGGCCATGCCCGAGAGCGCTCCAGCCCCCGATCCCGGTTTCGACGTCGTCGTCCTGGGAGCGGGCCTCAACTCCCTGAACCTCACGATCGCCTTCCACCAGGAGTACGGGATGCGGTCGACCGTCGTGTGCCGCGTGCCCGTCGAGATGAACGAGCGCACGGTCACGGCGGACACGGTGGTGCTGGGCAAGGGCGCGAGCGACGAGGCGATGCGCGACGCGCTCGTCGATCTCGCCGCGAAGCGCCCGGAGGGGCGCCCCGCTCTGCTGCTGTGCAATGCGGATTCGCTGATCGACTTCATCGACCGCTTCCGCGAGGATCTTGAGCCGGACTACCTGCTGGGGCAGGTGCCGCGCGCGATGCTCGAGCGCCTGGCCGACAAGGCGGAGTTCGCCGAGATCTGCCAGGGCTTGGGCATCGCGACCCCGCCCACCGTGATCGTCGACTTCTCGCGGGCCGGCGAGCCGGACTGGAACGGGGACGACGAGCTGCCGTGGTCCTTCCCCTGCGTCGGCAAGGCCGCGAACACCGCCGAGTACTCCCACCTGTCCTTCGAGGGCAAGAAGAAGGTGTACTTCCTGGAGTCCGCCGAGGACGTCCGCGACACGGTGCGACGCCTGCGCGAGGCCGGCTTCACCGGCCGCTTCCTGTTCCAGGAGCTGATCCCGGGCGACGACACCGTCTGCCGCTCGATCACCGCGTACCGCTCGAGCCGCGGGAAGGTCACGCTGCTGTGCGCCGCGCAGGTGCTGCTGGGCGAGCACACGCCCGATGCCCTGGGCCGTCCCGCCGCGATGGTCACCGGCTCCTTCCCGAGCCTGACCGACGCCGCCGCCCGCTTCCTCGACGCCGTCGACTACGTGGGCTTCGCGAACTTCGACGTGAAGGTGGACCCGCGCACGGGCGAGGAGTGCTTCTTCGAGCTGAATCCGCGCATCGGCCGCAACAACTACTACGTGACCGCGACGGGCGAGTCCGTGGCGCGCCACGTGGTCGAGGACCTCGTGCTCGGACACGACATCGAGCAGGTGGTCGTGACCGAGCCGTTCCTGTACTCGATCCTCCCGGTGCGCCTGGTGCTGCGGTACATCCGCGACGCCGCCCTGCGGGATCGCGTACGGCGCCTGGCCCGGACGAAGCTCGCCAACCCGTTCCGGTACCGCCCCGAGGGCGCCTGGATGAAGGCCTATGCGACCGTGTCCGGGCTGAACTTCGTGCGCAAGTACCGCGCGGTCTACCCGCGCCCCACCGACACCGGCTTCTGAGCCGACCAGGAGACCCCGTGACCTCTGCGACCGTTCCCTCCGCCGAGCCGACCCCCGCTCGCGGCCTCCCCGATGTCGAGGTCGTGCTGCTGGGCGGCGACATCGGCATCTACGCGCTGGCCCGCGCCTTCCACGAGGAGTACGGGACCGTCTCCACGGTCGTGACCCGGCAGGTGTCCGGGCCGGTCGCGGACTCGCGGATCCTGCGCACCCGCGAGGTCGGGATGGGCGCGAGCGACGAGCAACTGGTGTCCGCGCTGCTCGCGGCGGGGCGCGAGATCCGGGAGCGCCGCGGTGCCGACGTCCCGATCATCCTGCTGGCCAACGCGGACTGGCTCGTGGTGCTCATGAGCGAGAACCGCGAGGCGCTCGGCGAGGTGTTCGTGCTGCCGATCCTGGCGCCGGAGACCCTCGAGGCGGTCTCCGACAAGGCCGAGTTCACCCGCCTGTGCACCGAGATCGGCGTGCCCACCCCGCGCACGATCATCATCGACTTCTCCGGCGAGGGCCCCACCCCCGTGCCCGAGATCGACCTGCCCTACCCGGTGGTGGCCAAGACCTCGCGCTCCTCGGCGTACTCGCGCGTCTCCTTCGCGGGCAAGAAGAAGGTGTACGAGATCGCCTCGCTCGCCGAGCTCGAGGAGCTGGTGCGGACCCTGGACGCCGCCGGTTTCGACGATCGCTTCGTGGTCCAGGAGATGGTCGGCGGCGACGACACCGCGATGCGGTCGATCACCGCGTACGTCGACTCCCGCGGCGAGGTGACGCTGCTGGGCGGCGCGCACGTGCTGCTCGAGGAGCACACGCCGGGCGCGCTGGGCAACCCCGCCGCGATGATCACCACCGACCAGGGCGAGATCGCCGAGCAGTCCGTCGCCTTCTTGCAGCACACGGGCTACCGCGGCTACGCGAACTTCGACGTGAAGGTGGATCCGAAGGACGGCGTCGCGAAGTTCTTCGAGGTCAACCCCCGTATCGGCCGCAACAACGTGTACATGACCGCGGCCGGCGCGAACGTCGCGCGCGCGGTGGTCGCCGACGTCGTGGAGCAGCGCGCGATCGAGCGGATCACCCCGCAGCGGGAGATCCTGTACTCGATCGTCCCGAAGCCGCTGCTGTGGCGCTACATCACCGATCCCGCGCTGCTGCGCCGGGTCAAGGCGATCGCCAAGGGCGCGACGGTCCACCCGCTGCTGTACGGGCCCGAGGGCCTGGGCCGCCGCAAGTACGTGGCCCTCGCGATGGTCAACCAGGTGCGCAAGTTCCTGCGCCACTACCCGAAGCCGACGACCGACGGGTTCTGAGGCGTCGGCCCCTGAGGATCAGCCCTCGCGGGCGGTCGCGTCGCTGCGGGCTCCGGTCGCGCTCTGCCCCGGGGCGATCTCGCCGTCCGACGCGGAACCTGGTGGTCCAACCTCCGCATCCCCTGGATGCGCGCCCGCGGAGTCTTCGTAGGCTGGGGACCATGACCCAGAACACGTTCACCCTGACCTCGTCCGCTGTGCCCGACGGCTCCGTCCTCGCCCATGACCAGGTGGGCGAGCCCGCCGGCGGGCCGTCGATCTCCCCCGATCTGAGCTGGTCCGGTGCGCCCGAGGGCACGCGGTCCTTCGCGATCACCTGCTACGACCCGGACGCCCCCACGGGCTCGGGCTTCTGGCACTGGATCGCCTGGGACATCCCGGCGTCCACGACCAGCCTCCCGGCCGGCCTGCCGCGCGACGCCGACGGCCTCGTCCAGGGCGTCAGCGACGCCGGGGAGCCCGGCTACACCGGCGCGTTCCCGCCCGCGGGCGAGGAGCACCGCTACGTCTTCACCGTGCACGCCCTGCCCGTCGAGACCCTGGGCGTGGACGCCGAGGCGCCGCACGTCCAGGCGCGCTTCGCGATCCACACGCAGGCCCTGGCGAGCGCCTCGGTGACGGCGACGTATCGCGCCGACGACTGACGCGTATCGTCCCGACGGCGGAGACGTGACGGTCCCGACCTTCCGGGGAAACTCCGGGGCGCGGCGGACCACCGCGACCCAGGCAGCGCCGTAGTCTCGGGGCATGACCGCATCGACCGTGGGCGACCCCACCAGCAGGCAGCAGCCTGTCGGGTGGACAGTCGACGTCCCGGCTCCCTTCCCCTCCCCCATGCCCGTGCCCGCGTCCGTGCGCCGCCCGCTGCGGGTGCTGCTCACCACCGACTGGTGGGAGCCCGCCGTCAACGGCGTCGTCGCCTCCGTCACGACCCTGCGCCGCGAGCTCGAGAAGGCGGGATGCGAGGTCCGCGTGCTCACGCTCGCCGAGGGGCTGCACTCCTCCGCCTCCGACGACGGCGTCTACCGCCTCGGCTCGATCTCCGCATCGATCCTGTACGACCGCGCCCGCATCGGCGTGCTGCGCAACGACCCGATCCGCCGCGCCCTGCTGGACTGGGCACCCGACGTGATCCACTCCCAGTGCGAGTTCTCCACCTTCGTGTGGGCCCGCAGCCTGTCTCGCGAGCTCGGCATCCCGCTGGTGCACACGTACCACACCATCTACGAGGACTACACGCACTACTACTCGCCCTCGCGCACCATGGGCCGCAAAGTGGTCGAGACGTTCTCCCGCCGCGTGCTGGCCCGCACCGATGACGTCGTGGTGCCCACCGCCAAGGTCGACGCCCTGCTGCGCGGCTACGGCGTCGACCGCCCCATCCACGTGGTCCCCACCGGGCTGGATCTGAGCCGCTTCCGCCCGGCGGGCACCGCGGCCGAGCACGAGGACGCCGCCGCGCTGCGCCGCGAGCTGGGCATCCCGGCCGACCACCGCGTGCTCGTCTCCGTGTGCCGCCTGGCCAAGGAGAAGAATCTCGACGAGGTGCTCTCGCACCTGGCAGCATCGGGCCGCGAGGACTGGACCCTGGTGCTCGTCGGCGACGGGCCCTTCCGCACCGAGCTCGAGCAGCACGCGCGCGAGCTGGGGCTCGCCGATCGCGTCCGCCTCATCGGCGCCGTCGACCCCGCCGAGGTGCCGCGCTGGTACCGGATGGGCGACGTGTTCGTCAGCGCGTCCCTCAGCGAGACCCAGGGGCTGACCTTCATCGAGGCGCTCGCCTGCGGCACGCCGCTGCTGTGCCGCCGCGACCCCTCGCTCACGGGCGTGGTCCTCGACGGGATCACCGGCTGGCAGTACGAGGGCCGGGCGGAGTTCGTCTACCGCCTCGGCGACCTCCTCGACCACGCCAATGTGCGCGGGCGCATGTCCCGCGCCGCCGCCGCGCACGCGCACGAGTCCTGCGGCGCGGAGGCCTTCGGCCGCGCGGCCATCGCCGTGTACCGCGAGGCCATCGCCCGCCGCACCGGTGCGCCGGTTGCACCTGCCGCGCCCGGTGCGCCCTCTGCGCCTCCCGCGCCCGCTGCGCCTGCCGCGCCCGCTGCGGCCTGAACCGGGCGCCCCCGATGCCCCGCACCCGCCTCCCCGGGACCCTATGCGATCGACTCCTCGACCGCCTCTCCTCCGCCTCCCGCCGCCACGTCCCCTCGCGCCGCCCTGCCGCGCCGGTCCCGGATCGTCCGCTGCGGGTGCTGATCCCCCGCGGGCTGGCGGCCCTGGCCACCCAGTCCGGCATCGGCGAGGCCATGCGCCATCAGCGCCGGGCCGTCGAGGCCCTGGGCCATGAGGTGGTCACCAGTCCGTTCGCGCCGTTCGACGTGGTGCACCTGAACACCCCCTTCCCCGACACCCCCCTGCTGGCCCGCTGGGCGCGCTGGCGGGGGCGGCCCGTCCTCGTGTGGGCGCATTCGACGGAGGAGGACTTCCGGGACTCGTTCACCGGGGCCAATGCGATCGCGCCGTGGTTCCGCCGCTGGATCGCGTCGATCTACCGCACGGGCGACGCCGTCGTGACGCCCACCCCGTACGCGCGCTCCCTGATCTCGCGCCCGCAGTACCGGCTGCGCCGCAACATCCACGTGCTGTCCAACGGCGTGGACACGACCTTCTTCCGTCCCGACCCGTCGGCCCGGGAGCGCCTGCGCGAGAGCCTGGGGCTGGCTCCGGACGCGCAGGTCGTGATGAGCGTGGGCCTGCAGATGGTCCGCAAGGGGATCCTCGACTGGGTCGAGGTGGCCCGGCGCCTGCCGGACGTCACCTTCGTCTGGTACGGCCGCACGGATCCGCGGATGATCACCCGGGACGTGGCCGCGGCGATCGCCGGTGCCCCCGCCAACTGCCTGTTCCCCGGCTACGTCGCGCCGACGGTGCTGCGGGACGCCTACGCGGGCTGCGACGCCTTCTGCTTCCTCACCCGCGAGGAGACCGAGGGGATCGTGCTGCTCGAGGCGCTCGCGTGCGAGGCCCCGGTGGTGGTGCGCGACATCCCGATCTACCGCGAGTGGCTGGCCGATGGCCGCGTCACGCACATGGTGCGCGGCGAGGGCCGTGCCGTGGTCGATGATGCGGTGGCGCGTCTGAGCGCGCTGCTGGCCGGCGATCTGCCGGATCTCACGGCCGCCGGTCGCGCCGAGGCCGAGGCGGTGGACCTGCACCGGGTGGCCGAGCGCCTGGGCGAGATCTACCGCGTCCAGGGCGTGCGGCCGATCGGTCGCTGAGGGGCGAGGGCTCGGGACGGCGCCACGTGCCGCTGGTCCGGGTGCGCCGCTGGTCCGGGGTGCGCCGCTGGTCCGGAATGCGCATCGAGCGCCAGCCCCGCTGCCCCGCCACCATCCTCCGGGGTGCGCGTCGAGCGCCAGCCTGGTTACCCCCGCCACCATCCTCCGGAATGCGCGTCGAGCGCCAGCCTGGTTACCCCCGCCACCATCCTCCGGGGTGCGCGTCGAGTGTCAGCCTGGATGCCAGAATCGCGCCGATCCGAGTCGCAGCGTGACACTCGACGGCGGCATGAGGCAGCAGGTCAGGTGACCGCGCGCGAGGCGGTGGCTGTGGCTGCGGCCGGTAGTAGTGGCGGTGGCTGCGGCTGACAGGCGGACCCCACCCCGCACCGGATCGCCTGTGTCCGTTCCCGTGTACATGCACGCGGGCATGTACACGGAAACGGACACAACGCGGAGCAGGGATGAGCGAGCACGCGGCACCTGGCGTCAGGCGCGCGCCGCCGGCTCGCCGTCCGCAGGCACGGCGTCCGCGGGCACGCCGTCCGTGCGCTCGTCGTCCACGGTCACGCCATCTGCGCGCTCACCATCGGCGGGCTCGTCGCCCTCGGGCTCGTCGTCCTCATGGGTCCAGCCATCGCCCCAGGTGTCGGTCTCGTAGTCGTAGTCCACGGGCTGGCCGTCCTCGTCCGTGCGGCGATACCACGCGGTGACGTGCTCGCTGCGCGAGTCGATCTCCGCACCGGCGCCCTGCCCGGCGGGCGAGGACCCGACGGGGAACGTCCAGTCGTCGCCGTGCTCCTCGATGCCGCGTCGGACCGCGAGGTCAAGAGCGGCCGAAGCGTGATCCTGGCGGATGGCCGCCGGATCCGTCGACAGCTCCTTGTGGAACGCCGCGGCCACCAGCAGCAGGATCGCCGCGAAGGGCACCGTCACGATGATCATGAGGCTCTGCAGGGCGTCCAGCGTGGTCTCGCCGCCGGCCAGCAGCATCACCACGGCGATGCCGATCATCATCACGCCCCAGAAGATCACGAGGGCCTTGCGGGGCTTCGGGTCGCCGCGCGAGGACAGCGTGCCCATCACCACGGACGCCGAGTCCGCGCTGGTGATGAAGAAGCTCGCCAGGACGATGCACACGAGAACCGACACCAGGCCCGACAGCGGCAGGTGCTCGAACATGCCGAACAGCACCTGCGGCGGGCTGGCCTCCGGCGTGATGCCCTCGACGCCGTCGCGGTACATGCTGATCGAGGTGCCGCCGAAGACGGCGAAGGCGATCACGAGGATCGAGCTGGGGATCAGCATGGTGCCCAGCACGAACTCGCGGATCGTCCGGCCGCGGGAGATGCGGGCCAGGAAGATCCCCACGAAGGGCGACCAGGCGATCCACCAGGCGAAGTAGAAGACGCTCCACGCGGCCTGCCACTCCACGGTCTCCTCGCCCCACGACAGCGAGCGGCTCATCATCCCGAGCACCTCCTGGCCGTACTGCATGACGGAGGACGGGATGAGGTTGAGCAGGAACAGCGTAGGCCCGGTGACGAACACGAACGCGACGAGCGCGAGCGTGAGGGCGATGTTGACGTTCGACAGGTAGCGGATGCCGCGGGAGACGCCGGAGACCGCGGAGACGATCACGGCGACGCCAAGCAAGGCGATGATGAGCACGAGCACGCCGTTGCCGACGCGGCCGACGCCCGTGACCACCTGGACGCCCTCCATGATCTGCAGGGCGGCGATGCCGAGGGCCCCGGCGGTTCCGAACACGGTGGCGATGATCGCGGCCATGTCGATGATCCGCCCCACCGTCCCCTGCGTGTGGCGGGAGCCGATGAGGGCGTGGAACACGGAGCTGAGCAGGGAGGGGCGGCCGCGTCGGTAGGAGGAGTAGGCGACGGCGCCGCCGACGAGGGCGTAGATCGCCCAGGCGTGCGGGCCCCATTCGAAGATCACCTGTGCGAGGCTGTGGTGCAGGGCCTCGGGGGTCTCCCTCGCGACGGTCTCTGGCGGCGGGGTCACGTAGTGGAAAAGCGGCTCGTAGGGCCCGTAGAAGAAGATGCCCACGCCGATGCCGGCGCCGAACATCATGGCCACCCAGGCGAAGCGGCTGAACTCGGGCTCCTCCCCGTCGGGTCCCAGCGGGATGTCCCCCTAGCGGCTGAAGGCCAGGTAGAGCATGAACAGCAGCACGCCTGCGACGCACAGGTTGAACAGCCAGCCGAGGTTGCGCATGACCCAGCCGATCGCGGTCCCCGTGACGGTGCCGATGGCGCCGAGGGCGAGGATGCCCCAGACCACGAAGGCGAGGACGAGCGTGCCGGTGATGCCGAAGACCACGCGGTCCAGGCCGAAGCGGATGCGGTTGCGGTCGACGGGGACGCCGGGGACGAGGCCCGGATGCAGGCCGTGCGGGTAGTCCGGCTCCTCAGGGCGCGGGTCGGGGACCAGGCTGTCGGGCACAGGACTGCCAGGCACCGGGCTGTCGGGCAGCGGACGACCGGGCAGCGGGGCCTCGGATGCGGGAGCGCTGGCCGCCTGCGGGGCGGCATCTGCGGGGTCGGATGCCGAGTCGCGGAGGTCGGCGGCGGGCGGGCGGGAGGTCGACGTGGGCTCTGAGGCCACAGGGTGCTCCTGTCAGCGGGCGGTCGGCTACCGAGAACGGCGACCGGGGTCCGGGCCCGCACAAGAGTAGGCGAGGGGCCGGGAGGCCTCCACGTGACCCGCGATGCCCGCGCGCATCTCACCGACCGCGCGGGAGGCGACGTGAGGAAGATCCCGGCGTGGCGCTGCGGGACGATGCGGCCCATCGGACACGAGCCCGTGCCCGGCCGCTCCGCGCCCGTCAGGAACGCCGCTCGGGACGCCACAGCACGAGCGCCCCGGACTCGGGGCGGGCCGGGCGCTGGCCGCGGCGCAGCGGGGTCACCTGACCGTCGCTTCCCGCGGCGAACACGCGGCGCGCGGACTCGGGCGTCATGCGCTCCTGGACGGCGCGCTGGACGCTCGCGAGCTGCTCGTGCATCGCGCGGACCTGGTCCTCGAGCTCGAGGATCCGCTTGATGCCCGCGAGGTTGATGCCCTCCTCCTGGGAGAGCTGCTGGACCTGGCGCAGGCGCCGCACATCGTGGGCGCTGTAGCGGCGCCCGCGCCCCGAGGTGCGGCGGGGCGTGACCAGACCCAGCCGGTCGTACTGGCGCAGCGTCTGCGGGTGCATGCCCGACAGCTCCGCCGCGACGGAGATGACGAACACGGGGGCGTGCTCGTCGAGCTCATGCGCCGGGGACACGCGGATCGCCTCCTCGAGGATGCCGTCGGCGGGATCAGATTCGGGATCGGGGCGGGGCGTCGATCCCCGCCCCGTCAGTATGGCCCGCGTCAGCGGGCCGCGTCGGCGACCAGGGACGCTCGCGGGTCGACGTCCTTCTGCGCCTCGCGGAGCTGCTCGACGGCGGCGCGGGTCGCGTCGTCGAGCTCGGAGGGGACGTCCACCTGGAGCGTCACCAGCAGATCGCCGGTGCGCTTCGAGGTGGTGATCCCCTTGCCCTTGGCGCGCAGCACACGGCCCGAGGGCGTTCCCGCGGGAACGCGCATGCGCACATGACCGCCCTCCAGCAGCGGGACCTCGATGGTCGTGCCGAGGGCCGCCTCGTCGAAGCGGATCGGCACCGTGATGCGCAGGTCCGCACCGTCGAGCGAGTACACCGGGTGGGGCGTCACGTCGATGGTGAGGATCAGATCGCCGGGCTTGCCGCCGTTGGGGGACGGCTGGCCCTTGCCGCGCAGGCGGATCTTCTGGCCGTCGCGCACCCCCTTCGGGGTCCGCGTGGTGACGGTGCGCCCGCCGACCTCGAGGCGGATCTCGGTGCCCAGCGCCGCCTCGCGGAAGCTCAGACGGGTGCGGGCCGACAGGTCCTGGCCCGCGGTCGGGGCGCCGTAGCCCCCGCCGCCGAAACCGGAGGCGCCGCCCCCGAAGCCCTGGCCGCCGCTGAAGCCCTGCGAGCCCCCGAACATGGAGAAGATGTCCTCCATGTTCGGCTGCCCCTGGGCGCCCGCGCCGCCGAAGCGGACCCGGGTGCCGCCGGCGCCGCCGCCGAACATCGCCGAGAACATGTCCTCGAAGCCCTCGGCGCCGGATGCGCCGCCGGGACCGGAGGCGAAGCGGGCGCCGCCGGCGCCCATCGCCCGGATCGCGTCGTACTGCTTGCGCTGCTCCTCGTCGTGGAGCACGCCGTAGGCCTCGCCGACCGCCTTGAAGCGCTCCTCGGCAGTCTTGTCGCCGGGGTGGCGGTCCGGGTGCAGTTCCTTGGCCTTCTTCCGGTACGCCTTCTTGATCTCCTGGGCGCTCGCGTCCATCGAGACACCGAGCACCGCGTAGAAGTCCTTGTCGAGCCAGTCCTGTCCGGACATCTGGCCCTCCTTCCGCATGATGAACGTGATGGTGGTGGTGTCGCGAGGGCCGCGGCCGGGGACCGGTCCCTGCGGGGACGGCGGACCGCCCGGCAGCTGGGCTGCGGACGATCCGCCGTCGTCGTCGTGCCGCAGGTGCTCCGCCTGCCGCGTGCGGCGGGCGGAGCACCCGGGTCACCGGGGCTGCGACGTCACGGGGACCGCGGCGTCACGGGTGCTGTGTCGTCAGGAGGTCTCGGGCGTCACTGCGGGCCGCGGGTGGCCACACGAGCGGGGCGCAGGACGCGCTCCTTCATGCGGTAGCCGCGCTGCAGGACGGTCTTGATCTCCGCGACCTCGACCTCGTCGGAGTCCTCGTGCATGAGGGCCTCGTGGATGGTCGGGTCGAAGGCCTCGCCCTCGGCGCCGAAGCGCTCCATGCCGTGGGCGCGCAGGGCGTCCTCGAGCTTGGAGGCGATCGAAGCGAACGGCGTGCCCTCGGCGATGTCGCCGTGCTGGCGGCCCAGCTCGACGTCGTCGAGGACCCCGATCAGCGAGGACAGCACGCCCGCGACCGCAGTCTCGGTGCCCACCTGGGCGCTGGCCTCGATGCGGCGGCGCGAGTTGACGTACTCCGCCTGGGCGCGCTTGAGCTCCTCCTGGAGTTCGGCGACGCGGCCCTCGAGCTCGGCCACGCGGGCGTCGGACGCCGCGCCGGGCGTCTCACCCTGCTCGGCCTCGGCGAACAGCTCGGCCGCCTCGGCATCGATCGGGTCGACGCCCTCAGCGCCCTGCGAGGGGGCGGAGGCATCGTCCGCGGACGCAGCGCCCTCGGGCTGCTCCTGCTCGCCGGCCGCGGGGCCCGACGGGCGGACGGTGCCGTCCGTCGGGTCCACGCGACGCTTGTCGGCGAAGGAGAACGAGCCGCCCTGGCCCTCGGCCGAGCCGTCGCGCGGCTCCTGCTGGGGGTTCGTGCCGGCGTTCTCGGTCACTTGGTCTCCTCGTCCTCGTCCACGATCTCGGCGTCGACCACGTCATCGTCCCCGGAAGTGCTCGACGCAGCGTCGGCGCCCTCGGCACCCGGCTGGGCGTCGCCCTGCTGGGAGTAGATGGCGGTGCCCACGGCCTGCAGCGCGGTGTTCAGCGCATCGCGCTTGGACTCGAGCTCGGACTTGTCGGCGTCCTCCTTGGCGAGGGTCTCCTTCGCGTCCTTGATCGCGTCCTCGGCGGCGGACTTGTCCGCGTCCGAGACCTTGTCCTCGTTGTCCTTGAGCAGCTTCTCGCCCTGGTAGACGAGCTGCTCGAGGGTGTTGCGGGCCTCGGCGGCCTCGCGGCGCTCGGCGTCCTCGGCCGCGTGGGCCTCGGCGTCCTTGATCATCCGGTCGATGTCCTCCTGGGAGAGGGCGGAGCCGCCGGTGATCTGGATGGACTGCTCGGCGCCGGTGCCGCGGTCCTTGGCGGACACGTGCACGATGCCGTTGGAGTCGATGTCGAAGGTGACCTCGATCTGCGGGATGCCGCGGGGCGCCGGGGCGATGCCGGTCAGCTCGAAGGTGCCCAGGAGCTTGTTGTCGCGGGTGAACTGGCGCTCGCCCTGGAACACCTGGATCGCGACCGACGGCTGGTTGTCCTCGGCGGTGGAGAACACCTCGGAGGACTTCGTCGGGATGGCCGCGTTGCGCTCGATGAGCTTGGTCATCACGCCGCCCTTGGTCTCGATGCCCAGCGACAGCGGGGTGACGTCCATGAGCAGGACGTCCTTGCGCTCGCCCTTGATGACGGCGGCCTGCAGGGCCGCGCCGATCGCGACGACCTCATCGGGGTTGACGCCCTTGTTGGGCTCCTTGCCGGTGAGCTCCTTGACGACCTCGGAGACGGCGGGCATGCGGGTGGAGCCGCCGACGAGGACCACGTGGTCGATGTCGGAGACCTTGATGCCGGCATCCTTGATGACCTGATGGAACGGCGCCTTGGTGCGCTCGAGCAGGTCGGAGGTCATCTCCTCGAACTGGGAGCGGGAGAGCTTCTCGTCCAGGTGCAGCGGGCCGTTCTCCGTCATGGAGAGGTACTGCAGGGAGATGTTCGTCGAGGTGGCCGACGACAGCTCCTTCTTGGCCTGCTCGGCGGCCTCCTTGAGGCGCTGCAGGGCGATGCGGTCCTTGGACAGGTCCACGCCGTCCTTGTTCTTGACCTGCGAGATCAGCCAGTCGACGATCTTCTGGTCCCAGTCGTCGCCGCCGAGGCGGTTGTCGCCCGCGGTCGCCTGGACCTGGATGGTCGAGCCGTCCTCGTCCTTGGAGACCTCGAGGAGGGACACGTCGAAGGTGCCGCCGCCGAGGTCGAACACGAGGATCTGCTCGTCATCCTTGCCCTTCTCGAGGCCGTAGGCGAGGGCCGCCGCGGTGGGCTCGTTGATGATGCGCAGTACGTTCAGGCCCGCGATCTGCCCTGCGTCCTTGGTGGCCTGGCGCTCGGAGTCCGAGAAGTAGGCGGGGACGGTGATGACGGCGTCGGTGACGGTCTCGCCGAGGTAGGACTCGGCGTCGCGCTTGAGCTTGCCCAGCGTGCGGGCCGAGATCTCCTGCGGCGTGTACTTCTTGTCGTCGATGGTGATGGTCCAGTCGGTGCCCATGTGGCGCTTGACGGACGCGATGGTGCGGTCCACGTTGGTGACCGCCTGACGCTTGGCGACCTCGCCCACGAGGACCTCGCCCTGCTTGGAGAAGGCCACGACGGACGGGGTGGTGCGAGCGCCCTCGGCGTTCACGATGACGGTGGGCTGACCGCCCTCGAGGACGGCGACGCACGAGTTGGTGGTTCCGAGGTCGATGCCGACGACACGGGACATGTGTGCCTGCCTTTCCGCGACCGGTGCGGTCGCACTGTTCCGCCGGAGCCCGGCGGGAAGATCTGAGTCGAAGCGGCTCAAGCAGATACCCGGCGGTTCCGGAGTGTCAAACCCTGGTGCATCTAACTTGCGCTCACCAGGCTCAACCCTGGGGGTGGGGCGGATATTCCGCCGATGCGCGGCCGTGGCACGGATCACAGATCCAGTGCCTACGGTGGCGCCATGGACCCTCTCGCGACGCGCCGCCTGGCCGCCTACGCCCTGGACATGACCTGCTGCCTGGGCATCGCCGCCGCGACCGTGCCGCTCGGTCTCGCGCTGCGCCGCGGGCGTCCGGAGTGGATCTCGGAGCCGACCGTGCAGGCTCTGAGCGCGGTCCCGGTGGTCGCCGCGACCGCCTGGGCCGCATGGGCGGAGTCCGGGCCCCGTCAGGGGACGCCGGGCAAGCGCGCTATGGGGCTGCGCACCGAGGCCGTCGAGGGCGGGCGCCTCCCTCTCCCCCGCGCCGCCGTCCGGGCCACGGCCAAGGTGGCGATCCCCTGGCAGCAGGGCCACACCGCGACGATCCACGGCATGTGGGGAGGTTTCGAGAAGCCGGACGCGCTGCTCATCGGCTCCTACGCGGCGACCTACGCAGCGATGATCGCCGGCATCGTCCCCGTCGTGCGCCGCGGCGGCCGCACGATCCCCGACCTGCTCGCCGGGTCGCGGGTAGTGCGGCAGGACTGACGGGGCTCTTCCCCCGGTGCACAGGTCTGCGCATACCCCGACTACCCTGCCACTATGGCCCACCGCGTCTTCTCCATGCCCGTCGCCGAGGTGTACCCGCACTACGTGACCAAGGTCGAGCGCAAGGGGCGCACCGAGGCGGAGGTGCGCGAAGCGGTCTGTTGGCTCACCGGCTTCGACGATGCGACCCTCCAGCACCACCTCGACGATCGCACGAGCTTCGAGGACTTCTTCGCCGCCGCGACGCTGCACCCGCACGCCTCGCTCATCACCGGCTGCGTCTGCGGGGTCAAGGTCCAGGAGGTCGAGGACCCGCTCATGCGGAGGATCCGGTACCTCGACAAGCTGATCGACGAGATCGCCCAGGGCAGGCCGATGACCAGGGTCCTCCGCCCCGCCTGACCCCCTCCGCCCCAGATCCCTCCGGGTGCGACAGCGCGGTGCGACGATGGGGGCATGAGCGCACCGATCGCCGTCGTCGACGGCCACAACGACCTGGCCTGGGAGCTGCGCGAGCGCGGCTACGACCTCTCCGCTGACGACATCGCGATACCGCTCCCCCATCTGCAGACGGATCTGCCGCGCCTGCGCGCCGGGGGCGTCCGCGGGCAGTTCTGGTCGGTGTACGCGCCCTCGACCATCCCCGATCTCCTGCGGGCGACGCTCGAGCAGGTCGACGCCGTGCACGCCCTCATCGAGCGGTACCCGGACGATCTCGTGCTCGCGACGGATCCGGAGGACCTGGCCCGCGCGCTCGAGGCCGGGCCCGAGGCGCCGATCGCCTCGATGCTGGGCGCCGAGGGCGGGCACTGCATCGCGGACTCCCTGGGGGTGCTGCGCGATCTGCACCGCCTGGGCGTGCGGTACATGACCCTCACGCACAACGAGAGCAACGCCTGGGCGGACTCCGCGACCGGCGCCGCCGATCACGGCGGGCTCACGGACTTCGGGCGCGACGTGGTGCGCGAGATGAACCGCATCGGGATGCTCGTGGACCTCTCGCACGTGGCGCCGTCGACCATGCGCGACGCCCTCGTCGTGAGCGCGGCGCCGGTGATCTTCTCCCACTCGTCGTGCCTGAGCGTGTGCGGCCACGTGCGCAACGTGCCCGACGATGTCCTCGCGGACATGGCCGAGCGCGGCGGCACCTGCATGATCACGATGGTGCCGCGCTTCGTCTCGCAGCGGGTGATGGCGTGGAGCGACGAGGTGGAGGCCGCCGCCACGGCGTCGGGCATCGACCCGCTGGACCTCACCGCCCGCGACGCCTTCGAGGCGACGTGGCCGCATCCGGCGCCGCCGGCGACGCTCGAGGAGGTCGTCGCCCACATCGAGCACGCGCGCGAGGTCGCGGGCATCGAGCACATCGGCCTGGGCGGCGACTACGACGGCGCGGGCACGATGCCCGTCGGCCTCGAGGACGTCAGCACCTATCCGCGGTTGTTCGACGCCCTGCGCGCACGGCGCTGGAGCGATGACGACCTCGCCCGGCTCGGCGGACGCAACGTGCTCGCGACGTGGCGCGCGGCCGAGGCCGTCTCCCGCGAGCTGCGCGCGGGTGCGCCCGTGGACCCGGCGCTGCGGCGGCCGTGACCCCCTCCCTCGGCACGGCGGGTGGGATCGCCGATGTCCCCGACCTGTTCGGCGGCATCGGAGAGGTCCTCGGCCTCGACGCCCCGGCCGTGCCTGTGCGAGGGCCGCGCCGCTGGTGGAGCGGGCCGCTCGACGTCGAGGGACTCGCCCTGGGCAGCGCACTGGCCGCAGCCCGCTCCGCCGCCCTGTGGACGGGACGGTCGGACATCGCGGTCGACGCCGCGCGGGTGGCAGGGGCCTTCGGCTCGCTCTCGCATCTGCGGATCGACGGGTGCGCCCCGGAAGGATTCGCCCCGCTCTCCGGCTTCTTCCGGTGCTCCGACGGCTGGATCCGCACCCATGCGAGCTACCCGCACCACGAACGGGCTCTGCGGGAGGCTCTCGGCCTCGCCGCCTCGGACTGCGACGACCCTGCGGGAGCGGTGCGGGACGCGCTCGGCTCGCTGCCGCGCCGCGAGGCCGAGAGACGGACCCGTCGTGCCGGAGGCGCCGCGGCGGCCATGCGCACGCCGCCGGAATGGTCGTCCTCCCCGATGGGACGGGCCGCGGCGGCGACTCCCCTGATCGACGTGGATCCGGGGGACGTGGCGACGCTCGCCGTCGGGTCTGCGCGCAGGGACCGGCCGCGCGTCCTGGATCTCACCCGGGTGATCGCCGGGCCGACGTGCACGCAACTCCTGGCGCTGCTGGGGGCCGACGTGCTGCGCATCGATCCGCCGCAGCTGCCCGAGCTGCTCGATCAGCACCTCGATCGCGATCACGGCAAGCGCACCGCTCTCGCGGATCTCCGCGATCCGCGGGCGCGATCGCGCATTCTCGAGCTGTGCGCGGAGGCGGACGTCCTCGTCACCGGCTACCGGCCCGGGGCGCTCGCGGCGCTGGGACTCGATGCCGAGACCCTCGCGCGCGTGGCGCCGCGGCTGGTGACGGTCTGGCTCGACGCCTGGGGCGGTACGGGGCCGTGGTCGCACGACCGCGGCTTCGATTCGCTCGTGCAGTCGGCGTCGGGCATCGCGTGGCTGTACGGGGAGGCGGCGCGCCGCGGGGCCGACGAGGAGCCGATGCGCCGGCCCGGCGCCCTGCCGGTGCAGGCTCTGGACCACGCGGCCGGCTGCCTGCTGGCGGCCGCGACCTGGGCCCTCCTCGTGCACCGGGAAAGGACCGGACGGGCGGGCGGCGCGCACGTGTCGCTCGCCGCTGTCGCCCATCAGCTTCTCGCGCTGCCGGTCCCGCAGGACGAGGGCGCTCCGATCGCGATCGCGCTCCAGGAATCGGACAGTCCGCACGGACGCCTGCTGCACGCCGCTCCGCTCTTCTCCTCCGCGGACGACGCCATCGCGTTCCCGTTCCCGCCGCGGAGGTACGGGGGCGATCCGCTCACCTGGTCGCAGGCACCGCAGGGCTGACGCGGGACGCGCAGAAGACCCGTCCGTTCCTGTGCCCTGGTCACGGGCCCGCACAGCGGATCGACAGCGCTGTCGCCTTCGTTCGTCAGCCCCCCTCCCTAGCGTCGTCATCGACAGATCATCCGATGAGCGACCGCAGGAGGAGACCATGCTTGAGGACACCCGACGATCCGATGCCCACGGCGAGCGCGAGCGCATCCGCCGCGCCCTGCTGGCCCGTCGCCCCGCTCTCGCGGCGCGCCTGGTGGAGGGGCCGAGCGGCGCCCTGACCGTGCCGGTCGGGCAGGGACGTGCGATCGAGGTCGGTCGCATGCGCCGTCTGGGCCGCCCCCGCTGGGTGGTGGTGGAGCCGATGGAGGAGGGCGCGAAGGTGCACGAGCCCGCGGGGATCGAGGACTGCGCGCGGATCGTGCTGGCCGCGCTCGCCCGGCGGCGCATGCCGCGGGCGAGCGCAGCGTGATGATCAGGCGTCGGGGGTCAGGATCTCCGGGAGCTCGGCGCGGAACGCGTCGGAGACCTCGCGCGCCGTGAGGACGTGCCCCTTGGCTCCCTTGGCGTCGGCGAGCTCCTCGGCCCAGGTGCCGGTGGCGGCGCGCTGGTTCGGGGTGCCGTGGTGGCCGTTCGAGGCGAACGAGCAGTCGCCCACCTCGTAGTCGGTGCGGATGAACGCGTCGACGCGCTGGGCGCGCAGGCGCTCGCCGCGGGGGTGGGAGAGGTAGTAGCCGGCCAGGGCGTCGGCCTCGAGCTCGGTCTCGCGCGTGGCCTCGGGGGTGCCGGCGTGCTCGGCGAACAGGCCCAGGCGGTACTGGACCTGGTGGCCGTACTCGTGGGCGAGGATGCCGCGGGGAGCGACGTCGCCCAGGCCCAGGTTCTCCATGCACTGCAGGATGCCGTCGCCCATGATGATCTTGTCCGGGACGCCGAGGGCCTCGTCCGGGCCGGCGTCGCGATCGGAGTAGGCGAAGGCGTTGAACGTGAACAGCGGGTGGCGACCGCCGTCGAACTTCGGCTGGGCCAGGTACTCCTGGACGGCGGCGATGATCTCCCGGGCATCGGCCTCGGAGATCTCGAAGACCAGCGTCACCATCGGGACGAGCGCCTCGGTGTCGGCGAAGATCGACCCGTGCATCGCGGCCAGGAGGATGTCGCTGCCGTCGACGTCCCAGAAGCCCTGGAGGCGGCGGAAGGTCTTCGTGAGCTCCTTGCCGTACTCGCCGTCGATCCCGTAGGTCTGAGGGCCGTCGGGAGCGAACAGGAGCGCGTGGTAGGTGGGCCAGTCGAGGAGGCCCAGCTGGTCCATGAGGTCGAAGTCCTCGGCGGTCCAGTCCTTGGTGGACTCGGTGATGTAGTCGCGCATCCGGGTGGGGCCGCAGGCGTACTGGCCGCCGTCGATGGCGCGGGCCAGGCCGCTCGCGCTGACGCGTCCCTCCGCCGCGACCAGGGCGGCCATGCGCGCGCCCGCGGCGGTGCGGCGCGAGCGCAGGTCGGGCAGGCGGCCGGCGAGCTCGCGGGTGCGCTCCGGGGTCCAGGCGGCGGAGGGCTCGGCCAGGGCGGGAGCGCCGAGCAGGAGGGCCGGGACGGCCAGGGCGAGGGCGGAGGTGACGGTGCGACGTCGCATCGGAGGATCCTTCGTTCAGGGGATGGGGACTGGGCGGGATCATGCCCCATGAGTGACCTGGGCCACCGCCGTGATCGCATGTCGACACCGTTCCGTGACCTGCGACGTCGTGGTCGGTGAACCCGGGCACCTGCAGGCATGAATGCATGCGGGTGCGCCCGGCAGGTCCGACCGGTGCCGGTCGGACCTGCCCGTCGCTCGTCAGCTCCTGGTCTCCCCGCCCAGGAAGCGCGGCAGCCAGATCCGCTCCCAGTCCGTGACCTCCTGCGCCATGTTCCCGGTGCGGTTCGGTACCCGCGCCGCGACCCGGTACCGCGCACCGGAGGCGTCCCGCTCGAGGAGGGCGTAGTCCACGAGCTCGCGCCGCCAGAACGCGATGTCCGGGTGGAGCACGCCGAGGATCTCCCCGACCTCGGCCTCGCTGTACTCCTCGCCGGGAGCGAAACGGGCCAGCAGCTCGAGGAGGAGGGCGAAGCGCGCTCGGCGGCGCGCGGGGATCGAGGTGATCCGGCCTTCCCTCCAGAAGGGGCGGAGGAGGCGTTCGTGCTCGGCGCGGGCGCGCACCGGATCGATCGCGGGTTCAGCGTCCACGGCGTCCGCAGCGGCCCGCGGCGCGGCGGGCGCCGATACGAGGGCGCTGGGGTCCGTCGCCCTCTGGGCCATCAGGGCGGCCCGGGCGGCGGTGTAGTTCTGGCCGGTCGCGCTCATGCGGGCGCGGATCAGGCGCTTGAGGTCGTGGTCTCGGGTCATGGCTGTCACCTCGCGCCGTCGGACATCCCCAGCATGCGGCGGCGCGCGGACGCGTCATGAGCAGTTCGAGAGACCCGAGGATTCGCTCCCCTTCGCCGCGACGCTCGGGCTGGGGCCGAGCGCGGGCTGGGCGGCGGGTCGACGCCGTGCACGATCATGCCAGACGTCGGCAGACCACGGCGGAGCCCCGTCGCTCAAGCGGCCGCGCGCGCCACGAGCGTGTGGACGTGCCAGTGCTTCTTGCCGTCGGCGAAGTCGCGGCCGTCCTCGTCGCGGATCTCCCGCTGGACGATCCGCATGCCCTCGAGCATCGCGTCGATCTCGGCCGCGGTGAACGTGGCGATGCTGTCATCGCCCGCCCAGGTGTCGTGCTCGCCGAACAGGTCGACGGCGACCACGCCGCCCGGCTTCAGCGCCGCCCGGAGCTTCTCCCACACGGCCGGCAGGGCATCGCCGAGCAGCGGCAGCGCGTACCCGGAGTAGATGATGTCCGCCGCCGGGAAGGCCTCGACCTCGGCGATGTCGCCGTGGCGGAAGTAGATGGTCCCGTCCATGCGGGAGTTCTCCACCAGGCGCGAGGCGATCGTGTCGTCGCTGTCGTACGCGAAGACGGTGAAGCCGCGGCGCGCGAACTCGAGCGCATCCGATCCGCCGCCCGCCCCGAGATCCAGGACGGAGCGCCCGGCACCGGTCACGGCACCGATGGCCGAGATCGCTGTGGAGACGAGGCGTCTGGCGGGACGACCCGCCGCGGAGGTGTTGAAGGCATGCCAATCGACCTCGGGTGCGCTCGTCATCCCCCCACTGTGTCCCGCAGCGTGCACGGATGTCACATCGGTGTGGTACGCCGATCGCGAAACAGGGCGGATGCGGGCGCGCCCTCTACGATGCCGTCGTGCCGATCGATGACTCCCCCGCCCCGCTCCCGACCGCCGCGCCGGGCCCTGCGTCCCGCGATGGGGTCCGCGCCCCGTCGGATGCCGCGCCGGATGCCGCGCCGCGCGGCCGCACCGTCCGCGAGCTGACGCCGGAGGACGCGCCCGTGGTGCGCGAGGTGATGCAGGCGGCCTTCGCCGAGTACACGACGCCCGATTTCTCCTACGGCACGGAGCGCGAGACGGACGCGTCGATCCGCACCGAGCTCGAGGGCGCCGGCCGCGCCCTCGGGATCTTCGACGGGGACGCACCGGTCGCGGTCGTGAAGATGCACCCCGATGCCGGGAGCGACCTGCTGTACTTCTGGCGGCTGTCGGTGCTGCCGTCCTATCGCGGGCAGGGGCTGTCCGGGCACCTCATCACCGCTCTCGCCGCACTCGCCCGGACGGAGGGCTTCGCGGGCCTGGCCTGCAACGTGGTCCCGCGCCATGCCGGTCTGACCGAGGTGTACCGCCGCCACGGCATGCGCCTGATCGGCGAGGAGGAGTTCACCGCGCCCGACGGCACCGAGATGACGCTGCTGCGACTCGAGGGCCGCTTCGACGAGGACCTCGCGCCCTCTCCTCCCGATCGCTCCCCCGCGTCCTCTCCGCGCCGCGCTCTGCGGGAGCTCGGCGCGGAGGATGCCGAGCTGCTCGCCTGCGTCATCCATGACGCCTTCCGGCAGTACGACGCGACCGAGGCCCCCTCCGGCGCGATGCTCGAGACGCCCGAGACCCTGGCCGCGGAGATGGCCCGCGGCATGCGGGCGATCGCGGTGCAGGTCGACGACGTCGTTTTCGCCGCGATGAAGACGACCGTCTCGCGCACCCGCGCCCTGCAGCTGTCGCGGGTGGCGGTCGCGCCCGAGCACCGGGGACAGGGGCATGCGCGGGCGCTCGTCGAATGGGCCCTCGCCGAGGCCGAGGCGCAGGGGCTGCGCGCCGTCACGTGCACCGTCCGGGCCGACGAGCCGGGGAACATCGCCCTCTATGAGCATCTGGGCTTCGCCGTCAGCGCCCACGGCGTCCATGTGAGCCTCACCGGCCGCCAGCATCAGGTGGTGCAGATGCGCCGGCCCGTGGCGGGCGGGCCGCGAGCGGCATCGGCCGCCAGCCCAGGCTCCGGTGCAGGCACTGCCGACCGAGGTGCCGCGGGCACCGCGACGACAGGCACCGCGGACGCTGCGACGGGGACGGAACAGGACGCGCGACCGGGCACCGAGCTCGACGCGGCGCAGGACACGAAACTGGGCTCAAAGCAGGACACGAAGCAGGGCTCGACGGAGGGCGCGGCCCCGCGCCCGCTGCGGATCGCCGCGGTCTGCCTGCACACCTCGCCGCTCGCGCCTCCCGGTGCCGCGGATGCCGGGGGCATGAACGTGGTGGTCCTGGAGCAGGCCCGGGCGCTGGCCGCCCGGGGCCATCAGGTGGACCTGCTGACCCGGCGCACGGATCCGGCCGCCCCGTTCGTCATCGGCATCGCCCCCGGCCTGCGCCTGTTCCACCTCGACGCCGGGCCCGCACGGCCCCTGGCCAAGAGCGCCATGGAGCAGACCATCGCCCCGTTCGCCGCGGCGCTCGCCCGCCACCTGGACTCCGGTATCGCCTATGACGTGCTGCACGCCCACCACTGGTTCAGCGGGGTCGCCGCGCTCGATGCGGCCCGCGCCCGCGGACTGCCGCTCGTGCAGTCCTTCCACTCGGTCGCCGCGCCGGAGGGTGCCGCCACGCTCGATCACGGCGAGCCTCCCGAGTCGCCCGGCCGCATCGCCGGGGAGCGCCGGGCCGCCACCCAGGCCGACCTGGTCGTGGCCGTCTCCGAGTCCGAGGCCCGCACGGTCCGCGAGCGGTACGACGTGCCCGCCGCCCGCATCCGCACCGTCCTGCCGGGGGTGGACACGCGCGTGTTCCACCCCGCCGAGGACGAGCACAATGCTCCTGGCGATACCGATACCGATACCGGCAGTCTGACGCTGCTGCACGCCGCCCGCCTGCAGCCGCTCAAGGCGCCCGACCTGGCGATCGAGGTGCTCGCGGCCCTCGGCCCCGACTCGCCCGCGCGCCTCGTGCTCGCGGGCGGCGCGAGCGAGGACGACGCGGACCAGCCGCGGCACCTGGAGGAGCTCGCGCAGCGTCTCGGTGTCGCCGATCGGATCGAGCTGATCGGCTCGGTGGACCGCGCGGAGCTCTCGCGCCGCATGCGCGAGGCCGATGCCCTGCTGCTCACCAGCTGGTCGGAGACCTTCGGGCTGGTGGCGCTCGAGGCTCAGGCGTCCGGGACACCGGTGATCGCCTGGAGCGGTGCCGGAGGGGTCACCGAGGCCGTCGGGCCGGATGGGGTCGTGCTCGGCTCGCGCTCGCCCGAGGACTGGGCCGCGGCCGTGCGAACGCTGCTGGCCGATCCCGAACAGCGCCATGAGCGCTCTCGCGCCGCCCGGGCGTTCGCCGAGTCCCGCACCTGGGAAGTCTCGGCCCTGCGCCTCGAAGCCTGCTACCGCCACGTCCTCGTCGAGGAGGAGAACCGATGACCGCCCCTGATTCCCCACAGGATCCGCTCTCCGCGCCCGCGCCGAACGCCGCGCACGTTCCGACCGCCGCGCAGGCTCCGACCGCCGCGCAGACGCCCGACGCCTGGCGACTCCTCGAGGGCGCCCAGCGGGTGCTGACGCTCCAGGCGCATCCGGACGACGAGACCCTCTCGACGGGAGCGCTGCTGGCGCACCTGGCCGCGCGCGGCACGCGCATCGACCTCGTGACCGCCACCCGCGGGGAGGAGGGCGAGACCGTTCCCGGATCGATCGCCCCGGACGATGCCCGCTCGTTCGTCGAGGTGCGCGCCGCCGAGCTCGACGGCGCGACCCGCAGCCTGGGGATCACCTCGTCGTGCTTCCTGGGCTCGCCTCCCGCGCTGGCGCCGGGCGCGGATGCGCGCCGCTACCGCGACTCCGGCATGCGCTGGGTGACGCCGCAGCTGGCCGGACCGGCCGAGGACACGGGCCCCGACGCCTTCACCCGCCGCCCCGTCGCCGAGGCGGTCGCGGATCTCGAGGCCGCTATCCGGGCCCTGCGCCCCGACGTGCTGCTGAGCAACGACGACGGCGGGACCTACGGCCACCCGGACCATGTGCACGTGCACACGATCGCCGCGCGGGCCGCCGCCGCGCAGGGGGTGCCGCTGATCGAGGTGGCCAGCTATCACGATGCGGATGCCCAGGCCGACGACCCCTCGTTCGCCCGCCGCGAGCTGCCGGGGACCGCGCGTGCCGTCGAGGGCGCGCTGCGAGCCCACCGCACGCAGCTGACGGTCCTCGGCCCGGCCGCCGCCGAGGGAGCAGGCAGCGGCGTCGCGGGAGTGGACGCCGCCGAAGGAGCAGGCAGCGATGTCGACCGTGCCGGGAGGGGCAGCTCGGGTGCTGCCAGCGGCATCCGCATCGTGCTGTCCGGGGGCCAGGAGCGCGTCGTCCCGCTGAGCGCCGGGATCCGGGTGCACCGGGAGGAGCCCGTGGACGCACGGTGAAGATCGCGGGCAGGGCCCGCGCACATCCCCTCGCGACCTGCCCGCTGTTCGTACGCTCGCCTCGTGCCCCTCACCTTCGCCCATCCCCTCGCCGCTATCCCGCTGCGCCGCCTCGGCCTGCCGCTGCCGGCTCTCGCGATCGGCGCGATGATCCCCGATCTGGTGCTCTTCGCCCGCCTCCCCGTCGACTACGCGTTCACGCACTCGGTGCTGGGGATCGTGACGGTGGACCTCGCCCTCGCGGCTGTGCTGCTCGCGCTGTGGTCGCTCGTGCTGCGCGCCCCGCTCACGGACGCGGCACCGGCATGGGTGCGCGAGCGCTGCCCCGCTCCCCCGCCGCTCACGGCGCCGAGGGCGCGCGATCTGCTCGCGGCGGCGGCCGCCCTCGTGCTCGGCGCCGTCACCCACATCGTCTGGGACGCCTTCACGCACCCCTTCGGGGCCGTCGTGGTGCGCGTGCCCGCACTGCAGGCCGAGGTCGGTCCGCTGCCCCTCTACCACTGGCTGCAGTACGGCTCCTCGCTGCTGGGCGTCCTGGGGCTCGCGCTGCTGGCGATCATCGTGCTCGGGCGCTCCCGCCCGCGCCCGCTGCCGCGGCGCCTCGGGACCCCGGCCGTCGCGGTCATCGCCGTCCCGCTGGTGCTCGGGGCGCTGACCGCCGGGCTGCTGATCGGCGTGGGCTGGGGTTCCTGGGAGCCGGGAACGCTCGCGTTCATGCTGGCCACGCGCACATCCGCGGTCGCGGCCGTCGCACTGGTCGCGACGGCCGCGGCCTGGTGGGCGGCTCTCGGGATCCGCTCGGCCCGGACCCCCGAACCGCCGCGCGGCGATCAGTCCACGCGCAGCAGCAGGCTCCAGGACCCGGCCCGCGGACGCAGCTGATAGGCGGGGAGCACGTCCGGCCCGCAGGACCGCGAGCCGAGCCCGTGCTGGGCCGCATCGAGGAACAGGTGCACGGCGTGCGGCTCGGGAAGCTCATGCGGGTGCGCGGCCGCGGCGACCTCGTGCTCGTCGTGCTGGCGCACGCTGAAACCCGGCAGCTCGCCGGCGACCGGCAGCGCCGTCACGGTCAGGTCGCCCGCCGCGCCGCGCAGGGTCGTCTCGCGCAGCCCCGCGCGGTGGCCTGACTCCTGGGGCACCGCGTACGGACAGACCATCTGCGCGAGCGGCCGCTCGTACCGGCCCACGCGGGCGGCCTGGCGCGAGTCCGGGTAGTTCTCCTCGGGACCGGTCCCGAACCAGGCCACGTGCTCGAGGCCGGGCTCGAGCTCGAGGACCAGCCCGAGGCGGCCCCAGGTGCCGTCCCAGCCGTCCGAGGGACTCGCATCGGCCTCCAGCGCGAGCCCCTGGTCGGTCCAGCTCCAGCGCAGCGTCACATCCACGCTGTGCCGGGACGACGCCGGGGACCAGCGCTCGTTGACCACCAGCGACGACGCCGGATGCCCGGCCCCCGCGGTGCGATCGGCCGCCTCCCATCGCACCGACACGGTGCGGCGCTTCAGCAGGTGAAGGTGGCGGTCGTTCCAGGTGCGGGCGGTCGAGGGGCCGGGCGCGCCGAGGCCGTGGGTCTCCTCGGGCGTGGCGTCGAGGTAGGAGCCGAAACCGTCCAGGGAGTCGTTCTCGGTCGGCGAGCGCCACAGCGACAGGCGCGGGCCGCGCACGGCCAGCGCGCCGATGCGGGTCAGGAGCCCCGTCGATGCGTCGAAGCGGGCATCGCCGAGGGCGACCTCGCCGGTCGTGCCGGGGCCGACGGGGGCCAGCGCCTCGTCCGCTGCTGCGGCGCCGAGGCCGTTCGAGGACGGGGCGCCGTCGTGGATCTCGTCGCGGCCGACGGCCGCGGGCGCGACGGGTGTGCGCTCGGCCAAACGGATCTGCGTGCTCGAGACGACGTGGCCGGCCTCGGCCCATGCGGCATCTGAGGCCAGTTCGGCCCGAACGGTCAGCCAGACCTCGCGAGCAGCGCCGTCGTCATGACCTCCCGATCCTCGCCCGGCGTCGAGCAGCGCGGCGGGCAGGTTCACGAGGGCCTCGTCCCCCGCGGGGATCGGCGGCGCATCCAGCTCGAGGGTCTCGACGGCGCGACCGTCGGCCTCGCGCACGGCGACCAGGCGCAGGTCGGAGGTGTCGGCGCTGTGGCGCAGGTTCCGCACCCGCAGGGCACGGCCCTCCCCCTTCTGGCCCTTCGCCTCCGCGTCCTTCGCATCGACGATGTCCAGGCGCACCGGGGCGATCACCGCGGCGAGCTCGGCCAGTGCCGGGGACGGCGTGCCGTCGCTCAGCACGAGGCCGTCGCACACGAAGGAGCCGTCGTGCAGCTCCTCCCCGAAGTCGCCGCCGTAGCCGTAAAACGGCGTGCCGTCCGCGGTGCGGGTGGCCAGGCCGTGGTCGCGCCATTCCCAGATGAAGCCGCCGTGCCACTGCGGCAGCGTCGAGAACGCCTCCTCGTACTCGAGCAGGCCGCCGGGGCCGTTGCCCATCGCGTGCGCGTACTCGCACTGGATCATCGGGCGCTGCGCGAGGACCGCATTGCGCCCCGCCGTCGTGGCGCGGCCCTGGCCGATGCCCGCGGACATCTCCCGCATCGACTCCAGCGGCTCGTACATGCGCGAGACGATGTCGGTGTACCGGCCGTCGAAGTCGGGCTCGTAGTGGACGGGCCGCTCGGGGTCGCGGCGGTGGATCCACGCGGCCATCGCGGCCGTGTTCCGTCCCGTGTGGGACTCGTTGCCCAGCGACCAGGCGATCACCGACGGATGGTTCTTGTCGCGCTCGACGAAGCGCTCGGCGCGGTCCAGCAGGGCGTCGCGCCACATCGGCTCGTCGGCCGGGTTGCCGCGCCAGCCGCCGAGCTCGAAACCGTGGGTCTCCAGGTCGCACTCGTCGATCACCCACAGTCCCAGCTCGTCGGTCATCTCGAGCAGCCGCGGATGCGGCGGGTAGTGGCTGGTGCGGACGGCGTTGACGTTGTGGCGCTTCATGAGCAGCAGGCCCTCCCAGGCGTCCTGCTCGTCGAAGACGCGGCCCTGCGCGGGGTGGAACTCGTGGCGGTTGACGCCGCGCAGGCGCAGCTTGGTGCCGTTGACGCGCCACTCGTGGCCGACGATCTCCACGCGCCGGAAGCCGAGGCGCAGCGTCACCGTCTCCCCCGCGCCCTCGCCGTCACCGTCGCCGTCGACCGCACCGGCCGACGCGACCTGGGCCTCGTACAGGCGCGGCGTGTCGCAGCTCCACGGCTCGACGGTCCCGACCTCGATCGGGGCGAGCTCGGCGGGCGAGGCGAGAGTCTCCTCGATCCCCAGCTCGGGGACGCGGACCGTGACCGGCCAGGCGCCCTCCGGGGCGCGGACCTCGGGGATCAGCGTGCCCTGTCCCGTGGCGGGATCGTAGTCGGCGCGCAGCCAGACGTCGTCGATGCGGGACGCGGGCCGCGCCAGCAGCTCGATCTCGCGGAAGATCCCGGGCAGCCACCACTGGTCCTGATCCTCGAGGTAGGACGCGGCGCTGAACTGGTGCACCCGCACCGCGAGCGTGTTCTCGCCCTCGCGCAGCAGGTCCGTGACGTCGAGCTCCTGGGTGAGGCGGGAGCCGCGGATCGCGCCGACCCGCCTCCCGTTGAGGTGCACGACGCCGAGGGACTCGATGCCGAGCGTCCGCAGCACCGCCCGGCCGCCCTCCGGGACGAATCCCGCGGGCACGTCGAGACGGCGGCGGTAGACCGCGGCGGGACTGTCCATCGGCACGTGCGGCGGATCCACCGGGAAGGGGTAGACCACGTTGGTGTAGGCGGGGGCGCCCCAGCGGTGGTCGTCGGCGGCGAGCACCCAGTGGGAGGGGACGTCGATGGCGTCCCATGCGCCCGCCGACCGATCCTGCGCGGGCTCCTGCTCCGCGGGCTCCTGCGCGGCGGGCGCGCCCGGGGCGGCGAGCGCGTCGCCGCCGGCCGCGAGGAGCGCCTCGGTGCCGGGGAACCAGCGCAGCTCCCACTGCCCGGTCAGGTCCATCCGCGCGGCGTCGCTGCGCAGGTGCGAGCGCGGGGCGCAGCGGGGGCCGTCGCCCGGGGCGGCGGAGGAGATGTCGGCGAGGATCGCGGCGGCGCCGACGGCGGTGTCGTACTCGGGGTGCATGGAGTGCTCCGTTGCTCGGGAGGACGGTGTCCCCTCGAGGCTATCGGACCGAGCGCGCCCGTGCTCCCGGCACAGCAGGCCACTCAGCCACCGGCACAGCGACCGGCACAGCAGGCCGCTCAGCCTCCGGCCGCGCAGCCGCCTCAGAAGGCGGGGACCTCGATCTCCAGCAGCACGGGCAGATGGTCGGAGGCCTCACGGAACCTCCCGGCCGGCACCGACGCCGTCTGGGTGAGGCGGTCCTCGCGCACGACGTCGACGCCCTCCGTCACGTAGATCGCGTCGATCCGCCGCTGCGGACGACGGGCCGGGAAGGTCCACTGCGTCGCGTCATCGCCCGGATCATGGGCGACGGTCGACAGCAGGGTGCGCGCCGGGCCCGTGCCCACCTCGTTGAGATCCCCGCCGATGACGACGGGCGCACCGGCACCCTCGATGAGCTCGCAGGCGCGGCGGGCGTGGGTCACCCGGTTGGACTCCTGGAGGGCGAAGTGGATACAGGAGAACACCATCTCTCCCGCACCCCCGAGATCCAGGCGCACCGCGGCCACCCCGCGCGGATAGGTGGAGTTCGCGTCGACGATCTGCTGGCGCACGCGCAGCAGCCCGCGCGTCACGACGCGATCGGCCATCTCGTCGGTGCCCAGGATCGCGAGGCCGCGGCCGAAGCGACCGCCGAGGAGCACCCGCATCCCGACGCGGCGCGCGACGTTCTGCAGGCGCAGCTGCGGCAGGAAGAACCGGGGCGCCTCCTGCACGAGCATGATGTCCGGCCGGATCTCGCGGATCGCCGTGAACAGGGCGTCGAGGTCCCCGCGCAGCTCGCAGATGTTCCAGCTCAGGACGCGCAGGACACGACGGGAGGGGTCGACGGCCTCGGACACGGTGCTCTCCTCGCGGACGTGATCGGGGCGTGACGTCCGACGGGATCGTAGCCGGGCACGGGCCGCGGCAGCATTCAGGCCGCGGTGGGCCCGACCGGCTCGGGCTGGGAGGCCCGCGCGTCGATCACGCGCTCGACCAGGGAGATCAGCTCGCTGACCTCGTACCCGGGCCAGCCGAACAGGGCGCGCCGCCACTCCGGCTGGATCGCCTTGTGGCCCAGGGCCGCGCCGAGCAGCCCCCCGGTGATGCTCGCGAGGGTGTCCGTGTCGTAGCCGGCGCGGACCGCCGCCTCGAGGGCCTCCGTCATCGCCGCGCGCTGGGCGAACTTGCCCCGCGGGATGGGCAGCACGCCGTGGATCGCGGACCATGCGGCCTGGAAGGCGTGGACCACCCAGCCGTTGCGCGGGAACGCCGTGGGGACGGCCGTCTCCGCCTCCTCGATGCGCTGGGCCCACAGCTCGGCGCGCTCGGGCTCGAGGAGATCCAGTGCGACGCGCACATCGACCTCACCGGTGAGGATCGCGTGGCGGACCGCGAAGGTCCACAGGATGCAGGCCTCCTCGACATCGGGCCCCTGATGCGTGAGGCGGCACACGGCGAGGACGGCCTCGACGAGCACCTCGTCATCGGCGTGCAGGTACGGCAGGGCGACCGCGTGCGTGCGCAGGAGGCAGCCGTTGCCCGCATTGTTGGTCGTGTGCTCGGCCACGCAGTGCGCGGCGGCCTCGAAATCCGCGGCGGTCGGCAGCGAGCGCCCGTCGGCGACGGCGCGGGCGATCGCCGCCCCCATCACCTTCGAGGTCATCGCCCCGATGTCGGGCGTCCCCATCGACCACGCGTACCACTCGCGCGCGATCTGGTCGAGGGACGAGGGCAGGCGCAGATCGTGCCCCAGGGAGGCGGCCGCGGCGGCCTCGAGGACTACGATGGACATCGACGTGTCGTCGGTCCACTCGCCCACGTCCCAGCCGAGCACCCCGCCGCCCGTCATCGCGACGTCGTCGGAATCCGGGATCGGCCCCTGGAACTCATAGGGCGCACCGAGAGCGTCCCCCGTGGCCGCACCGATGACGCTGCCGAGAGCTCTCGCGCGCACCGCTGACGTCACGAGCGATGCCTCATCGCGTCCGCTCTCGTCTGTCACCCGTCCATGGTCACATACGCAGGCGGGGCCACTCGTCCCGTTCGGGCGTGAGGAAGCCCTCCCCGGGCCCCGCCGGTACGCTGGTCGCGCAACGAAGGAGCTCCATGTCGACGACGTCCACCCCCTCCGCGGATGGCACCACCGAGGCGCCCGCCTCCGCCTGCTGCGACGACCCCCACGACCACACCGGGCACGATCACGGCCCCACCGGCTCCGAGATCGTCACCGGTCTCGTGCGCGGCTTCTCCGTGCTTTCGCTGCTCGTGCCCCTGCTGGGGCTGGTGATGGTGATCGCGGGCCTGCCGATGACCCCGTCCACCGTGCTGGTGCCGCTCCTCGGCATCGTCCTCGGCGGCCTCCAGCTCGGCGTGATCGTGGCCACCGGCCTGGTCGTCGCGCGCGGCGACCGGAAGCTGTCGGTGCATCCGGGTCTGGTGGTCGCCCGCTCCGTGCTCGAGGAGGTACTGCGCGTCGCCGCCGTCCTGCTCGTGCTGATCCTGTGGCCCGCCCAGGCCCGCGGGCCGCTGGGACTGTGGGTCGGCATCGGCTGCGCCCTCGTGTGGGTGGCCCTGACCACCGCCCAGCTCGTCTCCGCACGGCGCCGGATCGCCCGCCCGTCGGAGTGGTCCAAGGAGATGGTCGCCACGCTGCTGCTGGAGAAGGTGAGCGTGCGTCGCACCATGCTCATGCGCGTGCTCGACGTCATCGGCCTGATGCTCTTCCAGGTGGGCGCGACCGTGCTGGTCACCGCCGCGCCCGTCATGGCCGTGGCGACCGCGGTCCTGTCGATCGCCGTCGGCATGTCCACCCTCGTCCAGGTGCGCCGCACCCCGCACGAGCGCACCCGCAGCGCGTGGGCGTTCGCGCCCCTGGCCATCGGGGTGATCACCGCCGCGCTGGCCGTGCTCGCCTCGCTGTCGATGTGATGCCCGAGCACCTCCGTCGGCCCGGCGCCGTTGACGTGGCCGAAGAGGTCGTCCTGGAGGCGGACGGCGGGGTC
>NZ_FWFG01000062.1 GCF_900163655.1 Brachybacterium nesterenkovii | reverse complement strand
CCCCCGAGACCACCGCCCGCAGGACCCCCAGCGGTCCCTGCCGCCCGCCCGCCTTGTCATCATCGGCGCAGGTCCGCGGGCGATCGGGGTGCTCGAGCGCTTCGCCGCGAGCGCTGCCGAGCTGCGCGGTCGAGAGGTCGAGATCGACCTCGTGGACCCGTGCATGCCCGGTGCGGGCCGGATCTGGAGCACCGACGAGAGCCCCCTGCTGCTCATGAACTCCCGCGCCCGGGATGTGACCGTGTTCACGGACGACTCCGTCGTGATGGACGGTCCGGTCGTGCCGGGTCCGACGCTCGCGGAGTGGGCCGAGGAGATCCGCTCGGGCCACCGCGCGGCCCCCACCGCCTCCACCTCTCTGCGGGCCGAGATCGACGAGATGGGGGCGGACGCGTTCGCGAGCCGCCGCGTCCAGGCGCTGTACCTCGAGTGGTTCTTCGGCCACGTGCTCGCGGCGCTGCCGACCACCGTCCGCGTGCACCTGCACCGGGAGGAGGCCGTCGCGCTGCGGCGCGTCGACGCCTCGAGCTGGCGGGTGCGCCTGGCCGGGGGCGCCGAGCTTCCGGCGGACGCGGTGCTGCTCGCGCTCGGCCACACCGACGCCCTGCCCGGCGCCGCGGACCGCGCGAACGCGGAGTTCGCGCGGCGCCACGGCGGCGCCTGGATCGGCCCCTCCCAGGCCCGGGACGCCGACCTCGACAGCCTGCCCGCGGGCGAGGACGTGATCGTGCGGGGCATGGGCCTGGCGTTCATCGACCTCATGGCGCTGCTGACCGAGGGCCGCGGCGGCCGCTTCGAGCCCGACCCGCGCGACGGCGAGCCCGGGCGGCTCGTCTACGTGCCCTCGGGTCGCGAGCCGCGGCTGTGGGTCGGCTCGCGGCGCGGCGTCCCCTTCCACTCCAAGGTGCGGGGCGAGTCCGAGCCGGCCGGTCCGCGCGACCTCGTGCACGTCACCGCGCAGGCCCTCGACGCGCGCGAGGACGCCACCGGGCACCTCGACTACGCGCGCGACGTGCTGCCGCTCATCGCCTCCGAGATCGCGCGCGCCGTTCCCGAGCTCGCCGTCGATCCCGCGGTCGATCCCGCCGCCGCGTGGCTCGACGACCCGCTGCGCGACCTCGTCCGCGCGAGCGCCCCGGACACAGCGCCGGACGCAGCATCGGACACTGGGCCGGACACTGAACCGGACGACGTCGACCGTCGCCGCGCGCTCGACACCGTGCGGGATGAGGTCGTCTCGCACGTCGAGGCCGACCTCGCCGCGCGCGCCGTGGGCCCCGCGACCGCCGAGCGCGCCCTGTTCCAGACCCTCCTGCGCATCCACGGCGTCCTCGCCGAGCACCTGCCGAGCTCGCGCCTGACCGAGGACTCGCGGCATCGCGATGCGGGACGCTGGTTCTCGCTCTTCTCCTTCGTGGACTCGGGGCCGCCGCCGCACCGTCTGCAGCAGCTCCTCGCGCTCGAGCGCGCCGGCGTCGTCCGCTTCCTCGGTCCCCGCGTGCGTGTGACGACCGACGAGCGCACGGGGCGGTTCGTCGCGCGCGGCGGGGCCGGCACGGTGGTCGCGGCCCGCGCCCTCGTCGACGCGTTCCTCCCGGCGGCCGCGCTCGCGACCTCGGCGTCGGAGCTCCTGCGCTCCCTCGTCGGCGACGAGCCGATCGGCGTCGAGTCCGCGAGCAGCCCGGGACGCCTCGCGGTCGACGACTCCCTGCGGGTGCTCGGTCCCGACGGCGCGCCGCACGAGGGCCTGTGGGCCGTGGGCCCCGGCACCTCCGAGCTGCAGGTGGGCGCGTTCGCGCGACCGCGCACCAACGCGCCCTCGTTCCGACGCAACGACGCCCTGGCCCGCGCCCTCGCCTGCACGCTCGCCGACGTCGGCACGCCCCACGCGCCCCGGCGAGGACGGACCGGGACCCCCGTGCTCGGGATCCTCGGCACGGGCAAGCTCGGGACCGCGCTCGCCCGCACCGCCCTGCGCCGCGGCTTCCACGTGGAGGTGGGCTCCCGGCTGCCCGACGACCTCGTGCGCACCGCGCTCCCCGGCGCCCGCCGCGACGAGATCGCGCGGCTCGCGGACCGGGCCGACGCCGTGATCCTCGCCCTGCCGCTCCACGCCGCCCTGCAGCTCGACCCGGACGACCTCGCAGGGGCGGTCGTGATCGACGCGACCAACGCGTGGGGGAGCGCGGACGAGGACGCGCTCGCCGCCGCCCGTCGCCGCGCGGCCGAGGGCCCCCGGTCCGGGGCGCCGGGCACCTCGACGAGCGAGCTGCTCGCCGCGCATCTGCGGCGCAGCGCCGTGGTCAAGTCCCTCAACCACCTGGGCTACCACGACATCGAGGAGCTGGGGGTGACGGGGCGCGCGGTCGCGCTCGCGGGCGACGACCCGGCTGCGCGGGCGACCGTCGCCGCGGTGCTCGCGCGGCTCGGCGCCGATCCCGTGGACCTCGGGCCGCTCGCCCGGGGCATCGACCTCGAGCCGGGCGCGGCGCTGTTCGACGGCTGGACCACGCGCGCGCAGCTCGCGCACCGGCGGTCGGAGCGCGTCGCGGCCTGACCTGCGGCGGCCCTCTCGACCCGGACGCGTCACGTCGCGTTCACCCGCGCGTGCGGGAGGCGTCACGGGGCTCGGGAATGCTCTGCGGGACATCGCCCCGCCCCGCGTCATCGTCGCCTCCTCACCCCAGGCCCCTGGGGCCGTCATCGGCGTCGCATCGTCCGGAGCACCCGCCCACCCCGGAAGGCCTCGCCATGCCCCTGCATTTGCCCCTGCTCATGAAGGACCACGTCGCCGGCAAGCGCTCGGCCGTCACCTGCGCGCTCAAGTGCGGCAACCAGTGCCTCAGCGAGACGTGCAACACCACGTCCAACGGGTACTTCCGCGACATCGTCTCCTCGACCCTCTCGCGCCGCGCCCTCCTCGGCGGCGCCGCCGCAGGCGCCGTGGCGATCGGCGTGGCGGGCACCACCGGTGCGACCGAGGCGCAGGCCGCGCCGACGCTCGGCCCCGTCCCCGCGGAGGCCGCGGACGGCTCGCCGCTCGAGTTCACGGCGATCGAGCCGGTCAAGTACACGGTCGACGAGCTCACCGTCCCCGAGGGCTTCGCCTGGCACCCGATCATCACGTGGGGCGACAAGCTGTTCTCCGACGCCCCCGACTTCGACTGGGAGCACCAGACGCCCGAGGCGCAGAAGGTGCAGTTCGGCTACAACAACGACTACACGGAGATCCAGGAGATCCCCGGCAGCGACGGCCTGCGCGCCGTCATGTTCGTCAACCACGAGTACACGAACGAGAACATCATGCTGCCGACCACGACGTCCCCCGAGGACATCGCCAGGATCGGCCTGGCCGCCCACGGCCTCACCGTCGTCGAGCTCGAGCGCACCAGCCGCGAGCAGCCCTATACGTACGTGATCGACGGCGAGCTCAACCGCCGCATCGTCGAGGACACCCCCTACGCCTTCACCGGCCCCGCCGCGGGCTCGGAGCTGCTGAGGACCAAGGACGACCCGGCCGGGACCACCCCGCTGGGCACCTTCGGCAACTGCTCGGGCGGCCTGACCCCGTGGGGCACCCTGCTCTCCGGCGAGGAGAACTTCCACAGCTACTTCCGGGCCCCCGGCACCTCGGCCGAGGACAAGCGCTACGGCCTGGCCGACAAGGCCACCGCCCGCGGCTGGGAGAACGTCGACCCCCGCTTCGACACCCGCACCGCCGGCTACGAGAACGAGGCCAACCGCTTCGGCTGGATCGTCGAGGTGGACCCGTGGGACCCGCAGTCCACGCCCCGCAAGCACACGTCGCTGGGCCGCTTCAAGCACGAGGGCGCCAACGTCATCATCGCCGAGAACGGCAAGGCCGTCGCCTACTCCGGCGACGACGAGAAGTTCGACTACCTGTACAAGTTCGTCTCCCGCGACACCTACATCGAGGGCGACAAGAAGCACAACATGACGCTGCTGGAGAACGGCGACCTGTACGTCGCCAAGTTCACCGGGAACTCCCCGGCCGCCGAGATCGACGGCACCGGCACGGTCCCCTCGGACGGCTCGTTCGACGGCACCGGCGAGTGGATCCCGCTCATCGTCGGAGGCGAGTCCCAGGTCGCGGGCATGAGCGTCGAGCAGGTGCTCGTGCGCACCCGTCTCGCGGCCGACAAGGTGGGCCCCACCAAGATGGACCGCTGCGAGGATGTCGAGCCGTCGCTGAAGTCCCGCAAGGTGTACGTGGCCTGCACGAACAACTCCGACCGCGGCAAGACCGGCAAGGCCGCCGCCGACGAGGCCAACCCGCGCACCGAGAACCGCGACGGCCACGTGATCGAGATCGACGAGCAGGGCGACCAGACGTCGACCGCGTTCGCGTGGAACCTGCTGCTGGTCTGCGGCGACCCCAAGACCGACACGACCTACTTCAGCGGCTTCCCCACCGACAAGGTCTCGCCGATCTCCTGCCCCGACAACCTCGCGTTCGACTCCGTGGGCAACCTGTGGATCTCGACCGACGGCGCGCCCGACGGCATCGGCTACAACGACGGCCTGTTCCGCGTGACCCTCGACGGCGCCGAGCGCGGCCGCGTCGAGCAGTTCCTGTCCGTCCCCGTCGACGCCGAGACCTGCGGCCCGATCGTCCGCGACCAGGACAAGTCGGCCTTCGTGTCGGTCCAGCATCCGGGCGAGGACGGCACCTACGACGCCCCCACCTCGATGTTCCCCGAGTTCGGAGCGGGCCGCGGTCCGAAGCCGACCGTGGTGCAGGTGCTGCCGATCGCCCAGGACTCGGGCAACGGGTCCGGCAAGGGCAACGGCAAAGGCAAGGGGCATGACAAGGGCCGCGGC
>NZ_FWFG01000061.1 GCF_900163655.1 Brachybacterium nesterenkovii | reverse complement strand
GGGTCTGAGGGGGCCGCGGTCGCTGCGGGAACAGGGTCGGCGGTCTCGAGCGCACGGCGGAAGGCGGCATTGTCCTCGGGCGTGCCGACGGAGACGCGCAGCCAGCCGGCGGGGCCGACCTCGCGGATCAGCACCCCCTGGTCCAGCAGGCGCTGCCAGACGTCGTGGCGGTCGGCGAAGGCGCGGTACAGGATGAAGTTCGAGTCCGAGGGGGCGACGTCGTGACCGCGGTCGCGCAGGTGCTCAGCGAGGGCGTCCCGCTCCGTCCGCAGCAGCGCGACCTGCCCGAGCAGCTCGGTGCGATGCGCCAGCGCCGTGCGGGCGACCGCCTGGGTCGCGGCGGACAGGTGGTACGGGAGGCGGACGACGCGGACGGCGTCGACCACGGCCGGATCGGCCGCGAGATAGCCCAGACGGGCGCCGGCGAGCGCGAAGGCCTTGGACATGGTGCGGGTGACGACCAGGTTGGGATGCTCGGCGAGGATCGTGAGGGCGCTCGGGACGCCGTCGCGGCGGAACTCCCCGTAGGCCTCGTCGACGATCAGCAGGCCACGGTGCTCGCCCTGGGCCCGGGCGGCGGCGCGGACGACGTCGAGGTCCAGCGCCGTGCCGGTGGGGTTGTTGGGGCTGGTGAGCAGCACGATCGCGGGCCGGTGCTCGGCGATCGCCGCGGTCGCGGTCGCCGCGTCGAGGGCGAAGTCCGGGGCGGGGCCGCGGTCGGCGGCGATCCACCCGGTGAAGGTGTCGCGCGCGTACTCGGGGTACATGGAGTAGTGGGGCGCGAAGGACAGGGCGCTGCGTCCGGGCCCGCCGTAGGCCTGGAACAGCTGCTGCATGATCTCGTTGGAGCCGTTGGCCGCCCACAGCTGCTCGGGCAGGAGGCCGCGGGCGTCGGACTCCTCGGCGAGGAAGTCCGCGAGGTCACGGCGCAGGTCGAGGAACTCGCGGTCCGGGTAGCGGTTGAGGGCGCCCGCCGCGGCCGAGACCGCGGCGCCGAGGTCCGCGACGAGCGCGGGCGAGGGCGGGAACGGGTTCTCGTTGACGTTCAGCAGATGGGGCACCTCGATCTGCGGCGCCCCGTAGGGCTCGACGCCGACGAGGTCGTCGCGCACGGCGGGCAGGGGCAGGGCTGAGGGCATGGCCCCCATGGTAGTCAGGACGGCAGCGCGAGCGTCCGGCTGTCCGAGCGTCCCGGACGCGCCCGCGGGCGCAGCTGGCCTACCCTGGCGGGATGATGCGTTCCGTCGGCGCCCTGGTGGGCGATGCCCTGGCCGTCCTCCTCTTCGTCGCGATCGGGCTCATGCAGCACGCGACGCCCCTGACCACCTCGACGGTGGGGCTCGTGGCCTGGCCGTTCCTCGTCGGGATGCTGCTGGGGCACCTCACGATCCGCTCCTGGCGCGCCCCCTTCGCGCTGTGGCCGCACGGCGTGTTCATCTGGGCGATCACGATCGCCGCGGCCATGGCGATCCGCACCCTGTTCGGCGCGGGCACCGAGACCTCGTTCATCATCGTGACCGCGACGTTCCTGGCGCTGTTCATGCTGGGCTGGCGCGCGGTCGCCTCGTTCGTCACGCGCCGGGAGCGGCGCGAGGTGATCGACGCCGCGCAGCTGCGGAAGGCGGACGGGACCGCGGGCACCGTCGCGACGGACGAGACGGACGAGGAGAACGCGTCGGTGGATGCGGGCACCGCTGCCGCCGAGGACGCGACCGCGGACGAGTCCCGGTGAGCGCTGCGGGCGACTCCTTCCCCTGGGGCATCATCGGCGGCCCGGAGCATCAGCGGATCGTCATCGCCGCCCCCGATCCCGCCTGGCCCGCACGCTACCGGGAGCACGAGCGCGTGCTCCGGGCCGCGCTGGGAGCGTCGGCCCTGCGGATCGAGCACATCGGCTCGACCTCCGTCCCGGGGCTCGGCGCCAAGCCGATCATCGACGTGCTCGTCACGGTCACCGACATCGACGCCGATGCGGCCTATCTCCCTGCCGTCCTGGACGCGGGCTACGTGCTGCGCGTGCGCGAGGACGGGCACCGGATGGTGCGGCCGCCCGAACGGAATGCGAATATCCACATCCTCGCCGAGGACGACCCCGCGGCCGACGCCTACCTCGTCCTGCGCGACCGCCTGCGCGGCGATGCCGAGGATCGCGCGCTGTACGAGCGGACGAAGCGGATGCTCGCCGAGCAGGAGTGGCCGACGGTCAACGACTACGCCGAGGCCAAGGGCGAGGTGATCGGGCAGATCCTCGCGCGAGCGCGCGCGGCAGGAGACCCGCGTTGAAGCACAGTGCGGCGGCAGGATGCACCTCGCGCTGAGACAGCCACAGGGCTCGGTGCACCTCGCGCGGACATCGCCACGGGACTCGACGCACATCGCGCGGCCACAGCCGCGGGCGGCGGTTGGGCGCACCGCACGGCGGCGCGTGCCTCGCGCGCGCCTCTCAGCGCCCGAAGACCTCGAGGGCCTCGCCCGCGAGACGGTACGTCGTCCAGTCGGACTGCGGGCGCGCGCCGACCGACTCGTAGAAGCGGATCGACGGCTCGTTCCAGTCGAGCACGCACCACTCCAGACGCTTGTAGCCGCGCTCGCGGCAGATGCCCGCGAGGGTCTGCAGGAGGGCGAGGCCCATTCCGCTGCCGCGGTGCTCGGGCAGGACGAAGAGGTCCTCGAGCCAGATCCCGTGGCGCGCCTCCCACGTGGAGTAGGTGAGGAACCACAGGGCGATGCCCGCGATCTCGGTCCCGCCGTCGGGCCCGGTCGTCTCGGCGACATGGCAGAAGACCGCCGGGTCCGCGCCGAACAGGGCACGGCGCAGGTCCTCGGGCGTCCCGGTCGCGGCGTCGGGCTCTCGCTCGTAGACGGCGAGGTCGACGATCCGCTGGCAGATCGCCTCGACGTCCTCGGGGCGGGCCCCGCGGATCACGAAGCTCGCATCGGCTCGCGTTCGATGGTCGGCCTCCGCAGCGCCCGTCGTCACGACGGCTCCGTCCTGTCCTGCGCCCCGCGAGGCGCCCGCTGCGCCCGTCACGCGTCGAAGCGGATGTCGATGGCGCGCCCGTGCGCAGGCAGTCCCTCGGCCTTCGCGAGCGTCGTCGCGGCGACCCGGGAGGCGGCGAGCGCCGGCTCGTCGTACTCGATGACGTGGATGCCGCGCAGGAACGACTGCACGGCCAGGCCGCCGCCGAAGCGCGAGGTGCCGCCGGTGGGCAGCACGTGATTGGACCCGGCGTTGTAGTCGCCCAGGCTGACGGGGCTGTACGAGCCGACGAAGACGGCTCCGGCGTTGGTCACGCGGGCCGCCACGGCGGCGGCATCGGCCGTCTGGATTTCCAGGTGCTCGGCGCCGTAGGCGTTGACAACGGCCAGGCCCTGCTCGAGATCGTCCACGAGGATCGTCCCGCTCTGGCGCCCGGCGAGGGCCTCGCGGATCCGCTCGACGTGCTCGGTCTGCGGGATCTGCACCTCGAGCTCCGCATCGACGGCGCGCGCGAGCTCATCGGAGTCGGTCACGAGCACGGACGCGGCGAGCGGATCGTGCTCGGCCTGGGAGATGAGGTCCGCCGCGACATAGCGCGGATCGGCGGTCTCATCGGCGAGGATCGCGATCTCGGTGGGACCGGCCTCGGCGTCGATGCCGACGGTGCCGCGGACCAGGCGCTTGGCCGCCGTGACGTACACGTTGCCCGGGCCGGTGATCATGTCGACGCCATCCAGCGCCGTGCCGTCGCCGAGGTCCTCGGCGCCGTGGGCCAGCAGCGCGACGGCCTGGGCGCCGCCCGCGGCGATCACGGTCTCGACGCCCAGCAGGGCGCAGGCCGCGAGGATCGTCGGGTGGGGCCAGCCGCCGAAGTCCTTCTGCGGCGGGGAGGCGAGGACGATCTGGCGCACGCCCGCGGTGATCGCGGGCACGGCGTTCATGACGACGGAGCTGGGCAGCACGGCCCTGCCGCCGGGCACGTACAGGCCTACGCGCTCGACGGGCACCCAGCGCTGGCGGACGACGCCGCCGGGGGTCACCTCGACGACCTCGTCCTCGCGGCGCTGCGCCTCATCGACCGCGCGGACGCGCTCGATCGACACCTCGATGGCCGCGCGGATCTCCGGGTCGAGGGTCTCGAGGGCCTCGGCGATGACCTCCGCGGGCACGCGCAGGGACGGCGGGCGCACGCCGTCGAAGCGCTCCCCCGCCTCGAGGACGGCCTCGGCGCCGCGGGTGCGGACGTCCTCGACGACACCTGCTACAGACTGCATGGCCGCATCGACGTCGAGCTCGGGGCGCGGCATCGCCTCCCGCAGCCGGGCCGGGCTGAGGTCGGTCGAACGCAGGTCGGTGACGTTCATCGGAGCCATGGTCCGAGCCTAGCCGCCGCCCGCGCAGGACGATCGGGGCGTCCAGGCCCGCGTCCCCATCACCGCTGCGCCCTGCCGCGCATCGCTCATCACCGCCGGCGACCAGCCGTCACTGCGGACGGCCAGGCGTCACTGCAGGCAGCCGGGCCCCAGCAGCGCCTTGAGCGACGCGTAGAGGGCGGCCGACGGCGTGACCGACAAGCGGTTGTCGAGCCGCATGAGCGTCGAGCGCCCCGGCTCCATGAGCTTCAGGCGCACCTCGCTCATGCCGGGATTGTCCTCGAGCACGCCCCGCAGGTCGGTGATCACGCGCTCGCTCGCGCGCATCGCGGGCAGGGAGATCGTGACGGGCCCGTCGCCCCCGGCGTTGGAGACGTCGGGGATCGTCATCTCCATGACCCGCAGCTCGGGCATGCCCTTGGAGGTGTCGATGCGGCCCTTCATGGACACGACGAGGTCCTCGGCGAGCTCGGTCGCGACGGTCTGGTACGTCGAGGGGAACATCAGGCAGTCGACCGATCCCTCGAGGTCCTCGACCGTGGCGATCGCCCACATGTCGCCCTTCTTGGTGGTCTTGCGCTGGAGGCTCGTGATGAGCCCCGCGATCTGCACCATCGCCCCGTCCTCGACGGCGCCCTCGTCGGCGAGCGCGCTGATGGTCGTGCTCGAGTTCTGGGCGATCACGTGCTCGAGGCCCTGCAGCGGGTGGTCGGAGACGTACAGGCCCAGCATGTTGCGCTCGAAGGCCAGCTTCTCCTTGCGGTCCCACTCGGGCAGCTCGGGGATGGTGATGGTCGCGCTCGACCCGGTCTGGACGTCGTCGTCCCCTCCCCCGCCGAGCAGGTCGGAGAAGAGGTCGTACTGGCCCTGGGCCTCCTTGCGCTTGACATCGACGACGGAGTCGACCGCGTCCTCGTGCACGAGCACAAGGGAGCGGCGGTTGGCACCGAGGGAGTCGAAGGCGCCGCCCTTGATGAGCGACTCGATCGTGCGCTTGTTGCACACCGACAGCGGGACCTTGTCGAGGAAGTCCGTGAAGGACGTGAAGGCGCCCTTCTCCTCGCGGGTCTTCAGGATCGCGTCGACCACGTTGGCGCCGACGTTGCGGATCGCCGACAGCCCGAAGCGGATGTCGTCGCCGACGGCCGAGAAGTACATGTCGGACTCGTTGACGTCCGGCGGCAGCACCGTGATGTGGCGGTGGCGGCAGTCTCCCAGGTACAGGCCCAGACGGTCGCGGTTCTCCTGCGTGGAGGTGAGCAGCGCGGCCATGTACTCGGTCGGGAAGTTCGCCTTGAGGTACCCGGTCCAGTAGGAGACCACGCCGTAGGCCGCGGAGTGCGACTTGTTGAACGCGTAGTCGGCGAACGGCAGCAGGGTGTCCCACAGGGCCTTGACCGCGGCGTCGGAGAAGCCGCGCTCCTTCATCCCGCCCTGGAAGGAGACGTACTGCTTGTCCAGCTCCGCCTTCTTCTTCTTGCCCATCGCGCGGCGCAGGATGTCGGCCTCGCCGAGCGAGTACCCGGCCACCTTCTGCGCGATCTGCATGACCTGCTCCTGATAGACGATCAGGCCGTAGGTCTCCGAGAGGATCTCCGCGAGCGGCTCCTCGAGCTCCGGGTGGATCGGCGTGATCGGCTGCAGGTCGTTCTTGCGCAGCGCGTAGTTGGTGTGGGAGTTCATGCCCATCGGACCCGGGCGGTACAGGGCCGAGACGGCCGAGATGTCGCCGAACTTGTCGGGCTTCATCTGCCGCAGCAGGGTGCGCATGCCGGAGCCGTCCAGCTGGAACACGCCCAGGGTGTCGCCGTGGCCCAGCAGCTCGTAGGTGGCGGGATCGTCGAAGCCGAGCGTCTCGAAGTCCGGCGGCGTCTTGCCGTTGCGCTCGATGTTCTCCAGCGCGTCCGAGATGACGGTGAGGTTGCGCAGGCCCAGGAAGTCCATCTTCAGCAGGCCGAGCGTCTCGCACGTCGGGTAGTCGAACTGCGTGATGATCTGGCCGTCGGAGGGGCGGCGCATCATCGGGATGATGTCGATGAGCGGGGCGCTGGACATGATGACCGCGCAGGCGTGGACGCCCCAGCCGCGGGTCAGGCCCTCGACGCCGCTGGCGATCTCGTAGACCTTCTGGACGTCCGGGTCCTCGTCGTGGATGCGGCGGAACTCGCCGGCCTCCGCGTAGCGCTTGTCCTGCGGGTCGAAGATCCCCTTCAGCGAGATGTCCTTGCCCATCACGGCCGGCGGCAGCGCCTTGGTGAGGCGGTCGCCCATCGCGTACGGGTAGCCGAGCACGCGCGCGGCGTCCTTCAGCGAGTTCTTGGTCTTCATGACCCCGTAGGTGATGACCTGCGCGACGCGGTCGTCGCCGTACTTGCGCGTCACGTACTCGAGGACCTCGCCGCGGCGGCGATCATCGAAGTCGACGTCGAAGTCGGGCATCGAGACGCGGTCCGGGTTGAGGAAGCGCTCGAACAGCAGGCCGTGCTCGAGGGGGTCGAGGTCGGTGATGCGCATGGCGTAGGCGACCATCGAGCCGGCGCCCGAGCCTCGGCCCGGCCCCACGCGGATCCCGTTCTCCTTGGCCCAGCGGATGAAGTCGGAGACGACGAGGAAGTAGCCGGGGAAGCCCATCTGGGTGATGATCCCGACCTCGAAGTTCGCGCGCTCCCGGACGGCGTCGGGGATGCCGCTGGGGTAGCGGTACTCCAGGCCCCGCTCGACCTCCTTGATGAACCACGAGTGCTCGTCCTCCCCCGGCGGGGTCGGGAAGACGGGCATGAAGTTCGCGCCCTCGGCGGTGGTGGTGAAGGAGACGTCGCACATCTCCGCGACCTTGAGCGTGTTGTCGCAGGCCTCGGGGAGGTCGCGGAACAGCTCGCGCATCTCCTGGGCGGACTTGAGGTAGTAGCCGGAGCCGTCGAACTTGAAGCGCCCGGGGGTGTCGAACGTGGAGCCCGAGTTGATGCACAGGAGGGCGTCCTGGATCTTCGCGTCGTCCTTGGTGACGTAGTGCAGGTCGTTGGTGGCCAGCAGCGGCGCGCCGATCTTCTTAGACAGCTCGATGAGCTGCGACGTCACGCGCTTCTCGAGATCCAGCCCATGGTCCATGAGCTCGACGAAGTAGTTCTCCTTGCCGAACATGTCCTGGTACTCGCCGGCGGCCTTGAGCGCCTCGTCCCAGTGGCCCAGGCGGATGCGCGTCTGGATCTCGCCCGAGGGGCAGCCCGTCGACGCGATCAGGCCGTCGGAGTACTTCGAGAGGATCTCGCGGTCCATGCGGGGCCACTTGCCCATCTGCCCGTCGAGGCTCGCGGAGGAGGCGAGGCGGAACAGGTTGTGCATGCCCTCGGTGGTGCGGGACAGCAGGGTCAGGTGGGTGTAGGCGCCGCGGGCGGAGACGTCGTCGCCCGCGTCCTGCTGCGCCTTGGTGCCCCACTGCACGCGGGTGCGGTCGTGGCGGCTGGTCCCCGGCGTCACGTAGGCCTCGACGCCGATGATCGGCTTCACGCCGGCGGCCACCGCGTTCTTGTAGAACTCGTAGGCGCCGAACACGTAGCCGTGGTCCGTGATCGCGACGGCCTTCTGGCCCTGGTCAGCGGCCTCCGCGACGAGCTTGCTGATCTTCGCGGCACCGTCCAGCAGGGAGTAGTCCGTGTGGGAGTGGAGGTGCACGAAGTCCGAATCAGCCATGCCGACCAGGGTAGTCGCGGGGTCCGACGAACGAAGGCCCCAGGGAAGCTCAGTGTGGCGGACGACGGCGGCGCGGACAGTGGGGCCACCCGCGATCGACTCCACGGTGCACGACATGCGATCCAAAAGTCCGTGTCCTCCGACCGCGGCTCCAGCGAGTCAAGTTCACCGACGGCCGCGGCCGGAGTAGAGCAAGAGCGCGGAGTTCCCAGGTGCCACCAGGGCACCAAACCTCCTCTCGATCCTCCCCTGTCGGCCGATGCGACCAATCCGGCTCGAGCGGTCCTCTACCGAACCTGAACAGCCGTCCAGCATCATCCCCGAGTTCGAGATCCCATTCGCTCAGGTCGCGCCACAGCCCCCGCGACCGCCGGCCGCTGAACGCTGCCGTCCCGCAGGACGACAACGAGGATGCAGGGCCGACACGCTCGACCACCGCAGCGAGCAGATCGGCAACGATCTCCGTCTCTCTCCCGCCGGTGCGCTCCCCAGTGGCGATCGACAACGAACTCATCAGAAGCAGAGCCGCATGCCACTCGCCATCTATCGCCCGGGCACGAGCAGCCAGCAGCAGGAGCAGGATCGCGAACTCGGACTCCTCACGATTCGCCGTCGCGTGCAGGACCTGGGCAAAACGCTCTGCGAGGACGATCGGGAAGTCCGGGTGGGACCGATACGTCTCATCGACGGGTCCACAGCGGTCGTCTTCGACCATGGCACGAGCCAGTCCGCGAGCCGCTTCCAGGACGCTCCCCGCGCTAGCTCCGGTGCCGACGGCATTTCGCAGATCCCACATGCCCAGACCCTGCACCCGAGGTGCGACAAACGACGGCTCTCGCCCTTACAGTACCGGAACGAGACGAGAGAAAAAGAATAAGAACCATGGAGCCCATGCCTGTCGTCCCCGACATTCTGACCGCACGGTTCGAGGACGAGGCCATCCTTCGCCTGCGGAATTACTTCGGTACTCACAAGGAGTACAGGCGCTTTGCGTCGATCGGGCCCGAGACGACGAGTCTTCCCGTCTTCAGCGGCTCGCGGTTCGACAGCTTCGGCCGAGTAGACGGCGACCAGGACACGGTCACCCCCGCCGATCTGCTCTCCCTGGCCTTCCTCTCCGTCGAGGTCAGCGCAGAGGCCGTGATCGGCATCCTGGAGCAGAGCGGGCCGCAGATCGAAGCCCTCCTTCGTCAGGTACCCTCCGACCTGGCACTCCACACGATGGACTACGCCGCGTTCGAACAGGTTCTTGGGGCATCGGACAGCCCCGGACGCATGCTCTGGGACATCTTGAGGGCCCATCATCTGCCGGTCTCGTGGGGCATGGGCGAGACCCGGGTCAGCAAGCTGCTCGCCCGGAAGCGTCCGCATCTCATCCCGATCTGGGACAGTCACGTCGGGCAGGCCTTGGATCTTCCGCACTCCGGCGAGCACTGGATCGTGATGCACTCCCTCCTTCAGGATCCAGAGCTCATCGAGAGGCTCGAGAGGCTGCGCCACTCGGCCATTGCTGACCGAGCGAACGTGTCGCTCCTCCGGGTCTTCGATGTCCTCGTCTGGCATGCGCAGAAGTATTCCGGTGGTCCAACGACATGGCCTGCATCGGATTCGGGTGACGCTTCAAGAACCGTCTGAGCCGACCGCCCGACGAACAGCAGGCGCGTGCCCTGAGAGAAGGGCGGAAGGCTCTTCGACCTCCTACGTCACCCGCCGCGGAGCAGGGTGCGGATCCGATGTGCCGTGATCTGCCCGATCACGGAGGCTCGGAGACTGAATCGCCATGCCGCCCCTCGACCGGTGTCCCCGTCCGTCGCGCCCGCCGGCCGAGGACCGACCGCCACGTGACCACCCGTGCCCCGTCCTCGACGGCCGGAGTCACCGCGGCGACCTGCTCCTTGACGAGGTTGCAGCGGGCGCAGAGCCCCTGACCGTTGGAGACCGCGGTCGCGCCGCCGTCGGCGACGGCCCGGATGTGGTCGAGATGTCGGATCGGCGCGCCGCAGTACGGGCCGGCGCATCCGACCTGCCCCATGCGGATCATCCGGGCCAGCGCCCGCGGGAACGCGCGGGCACGGGACTCCACGGCGACGAGCTCCCCGGAGCTCGGGTGCGTGTAGAGACGACGGAGCGTCGCGAGGCTGTCGCGGGCGGCGTTCTCGGGACTGCGGAGGCGCGGCTCCCCTGCCCCTGTCGCCCTTACGCCCTCGGGAAGCGCTCCGGCCCCCTCCCGCGGGACGCGCTCCCCGACGGCCTCGCGGATCGCCTCGGCAGGGACGGTTCCGTAGCCCTCGATGGTGGCGCCGCCCTCGTCGGATCCCAGCAGCACCCGGTCGGTGATGATCACGCCGACGTCCAGCCGCACCGGCTCGAGCGCTTCGTCCCGGCCCAGCAGGGTGTCGGCCAGGAGGTCCGCCATGATCTGGCCGTGGCCTCGGCGGTCCCCCTCGGCGCGGAGCCGCTCGGCCTCGAGCGACAGGCGCTTGCGGATCGCCGCTGCGTCGAGGCCGGGGAGCGTCGCGTGCAGGTGGGCCATGCCGTGCGGAGCGCGCCCGATGCTCACCGAGCGCTCCCGCTTCGCCTGCGCATGGCGGGACGCGAAGCCGTCGGGCGCCAGACGGTGGGCGAGCAGATCGACCTCCTGGGTCCATTGGGCGGCCGAGGCGTCCTCGAGGTGTCCGAGGTGCTGATCGAGCACGGCATCGGCCTCGCGGCGGAGAGCGGGGCCCAGCGGCCCGCTCACCGTGCCGATCGCGAGTGCGGAGGCTTCGGGAAGGCGCCCTGTGGCGAGCGCCGCGTGCATGCGAGGCATGTCCCGGACGAGCCGACGGGCGGCGGCGAGCCGACGCGACGACTGCGCGGGCGAGATGCGAAGCGCCATGGAGATGTGGTGGGCGCAGGTGCGACCGCGTCGGCTCTCGGGCACCCCGCGCTCTGCCTCCTCCTCGCGCAACCGAACGTCGAGGGCGACCATGGCGCGATCCTCGAGGGCGGCGAGCGCCGAGCGCACCGCACTGGCGGCCGCGAGGAGCTCCGAGGCCTCGCGGGCATCGAGATCGCGCACGACGTCCGCATCGATGCCCGACAGCGACTGCGCGATGGCGGCCAGATCGACCACACCTACCAGATCGGCCACACCTGCCAGATCGACCACGCCTGCCAGATCGACCACGCCTGCCAGGGCATCGCCCCGGCGGTCCCCGCTCGGCGCGGTCGCCCGACCGCGCGCCTCATCATCCCCGGATGCCCAGGAGGCATCGGGTCGATCAGCGTGCGGTGTCGTCGTCATGCCCCTATTCCATCGCAGGGGTCCGACGAACGAAGCGCCCCCTGACCTGCGAGGACATCCTGTGGATAACTCTGATTGGGGAGGAAACGCGAGGGCGGTTCAGAGCGGGTTCTCGCGGTGTGCGTGGCCGCTGCGCAGCGCAGCAGTCCGCAGTGCGCGTGGCCGCTGCGCAGCGCAGCAGTCCGCAGTGCGCGACGCCGCTGCGCAGCGTGACAGTCCACGGCACGCGGGCCGCTGCACCCGCATCGCTCCGCGCACCGGCAGACTGAGACCGTGCCTCCGACCGACGCCCCCTCCCCCGCCGCCACCGCCGCCCGCCGCTTCTACGACGAGGTCGCCGACACCTATGCCGCACGGTTGCCCGGCACCGACGCGGAACTGCCCATCGACCTCGCGATGATCCACCATCTGCTCGACCTCGTCCCCGCGGGCGGACGGATCCTCGATGCGGGCTGCGGCGCAGGTCGCCTCCTCCCGCTGCTGGCCTCCCGCGGGGCACAGGTCGACGGCATCGACATCTCCTGCGACATGGTGCGGCGAGCGCGCGAGGACCACCCGGCTCACCCCGTCGTGGTCGCGGAGCTCACCGCCCTCCCGCACGATGCCGGAGCCCTCGATGCGGTCGTCTCCTGGTACTCGACCATCCACATCCCCGACGACGAGCTCGCCTGCGCCCTCGTCGAGATCCGACGGGTCCTGCAACCCGGCGGGCATGTGCTCCTCGCCTTCCAGACGGGGGATGCCCCGCGCACCGTCGGACACGGCTTCGCCGCCTTCGGGCACCAGGTCTCGATCACCCGCTGGCATCGTTCCCTTACGGCGATGACCGCGCTGCTGGAGCGCTCATCGTTCGAGATCGCGGCGCGTCTCGAGCGCGCCGCCCACGGGGCAGAGCCCGATGGGCAGGGATTCATGATCGGCCGGGCGGTCTGATCGCGCCGCACTCGCGCCGCATCACCACCCGCGGCCAGCGGGCAAGCCCCAGCGACGCCTCGTGCGCGACGACAGCCGCAAGGTCCTCCGGAAGCCCGTCCGCGCCCATCTCCGAGAACCCGAGCCTCCGGTAGTACGGCGCGTTCCACGGCACCCGGGCGAACGTCGTCAGCGTCAGCGCCCCGGTCCCCTCGGCCTCGGCGCAGGCGTCCGCGGCCGATATCAGTCGCCGCCCGATGCCCCGGCGCGCCGCATCGGGGTGCACCGTCACCTGGTCGACGTGCAGGCTCCCCTGCAGTCGGGAGGCGACCAGATACCCGACGGGGCGGTCAGCGGCGTCGACCGCCGCCCACGCACCACGACTCTCGATCGCCCGGGCGATCTCCCCGCGAGTCGGCGGATCATCATCTGCGATCTCGTCCATGCCGATCCCGCGGAACATCTCCCCCGCGGCGACCTCGATCCGGCGGATCGCCTCGATGTCACCGGATGCGGCGGGTCGGACCCGGAACATGTCGCAGGGCGGGATCGGTTCCGCGGCCGAGAGCGTCTCGGAGGACAGCGATGCCTCCGCAGCCAGGGGCGCAGCGCTCGGAGCCGTCTCCGGCCCACTCCCTGCCGTCCCGTGCGTCGCACCGGTCCCCGCGGCATGGGCGCGGGGTGAGATCGGCCGTCCGCCGCCGTCACGCGCTCGGCGCATCCCCATCCTCCTCCGCCTCGGCCTCCCGCAGCATCTCGGTCATGAGGCGCTGGAGGTGCTCCTCCGCGCTCTCGACCGAGAGCGCGCGGTCATCCCGCCGCGGCGGCATGCCCTCGACAAGCGCCCCGCCGTGCCAGTCCATCGACTCCTCGGGGAGGTGCGGCGCGGCATCCCGCCACAGGTCGATCGGCACCGCGTGCGCGGCGAGGTCCCGCGCCAGGGCGTCGGCCGCGGCCGGATCCCCCGAGCGCTGCAGCACCGCCACCAGCAGCGACTGCACGCTCCACGCCTCGGCATCATCGCGACCGGGCTCGGCCGTCTGCTGCACGAGGGCGATGAAGCTGGCCGCGAGCTCGTCGTCGCCGTCCTCGTAGTGGTCCTTGGCCATCCGCAGGGCGATCGCCGGCACGTGCGCGGTCTGCCCCCACAGGACGCCCGCACCGACCAGGCTCATGCCCACGCCCGTCGGGAAGTCGGGGTGCGCGGCGATCGGGCTCGAGGGTGTGCGGCCGGCCCGCCGGTCGTCGTCGGCCTCGAGGAACGCGCGGCTCGCCGCGGCCACCGCCTCCCGGGCGCGCTCGGCATCGCGCAGCGCGACGGGGGCATCAGCGGGGTCGACGCCCAGCAGGCCGGACACGCGGCCCCAGGGGAAGTCGGAGCGGTCCACGGCGCGATTCGTCGGTGCAGGCACATCCGACGACACTGGCCCATCCGACGGCTGACGTCGGCCTACCGGATCGGATTCGTCCTCGGCTCCGGAGCCGACAGGCGGTGCGCTGCTCATGCCCCGACGCTATCGCGCCGCGCGCTCAGCCCTCCCGCAGCGCCTCGAGCGCCCGGTGCAGGTCCGCGGGGTGGTGCGAGGTGAAGCTCACGCGCTCCCCTCGTGTCGGATGCTCGAACGACAGCTCCATCGCGTGCAGCCACTGGCGCGCGAGGCCGAGCCTCTCGGCGAGCGTCGGGTCCGCCCCGTACAGCGGATCCCCGACGAGCGGGTGGCGCATCGCCGACATATGCACGCGGATCTGGTGCGTGCGACCGGTCTCGAGCTTGATCCGCAGCAGGTCCGCGCCATGCAGCTGCTCGGTGACCGTGTACCGCGTGACCGCGTGCTTCCCGGTCGACATGACGGCGTACTTGTAGTCGTAGTGCGGGGAGCGGCCGATGGGCGCCTCGATGGTCCCCTCTGCGGGGTCCAGGTGCCCCTGGGCCACGGCGTGGTAGATCTTGTCGACGCGGCGCTCGCTGAATGCCGCCTTCAGCACCGGATAGGCGCGCTCGGACTTCGCGATCACCATCAGACCGCTCGTCCCGACATCCAGGCGCGAGACGATGCCGCGCCGCTCGGGCGGGCCGCCCGCGGTGATCGAGACGCCGGCGGCCGCCAGGTGCCCCAGCACCGTCGGCCCGTCCCAGCCCGCGCTCGGATGCGCGGCGACGCCGACGGGCTTGTCGACCACCACGATGTCGGCGTCCTCGTGCACGAGCTCCATGCCCGGCGCGATCATCGGCCGCACCTCGACGGCCGGACGCTCGGTGGGGATCTCGACGGTCAGCATCATCCCGGGCTCGAGGCGGGTCGAGCGGGCGGGCGCCGCACCGTCGAGGTCCACGCCGCCGGCCATCACGATCTCGGCCGCGCGCGTGCGCGAGATGCCGAACAGCCGAGCGATGCCGACGTCGACGCGCTCGCCCGCGAGGCCGTCGGGGACGGGCACCGTGCGCACGTCGTTCACGCCGACGGCTCCTCGTGCTCCGCAGCGCCGTCCGCCGGCTCCGCGCCGGCGGCGCTCGGGTCCGGCGCCGTCCCCAGCACGCCGAGCAGCACGATGAGGATCGCCCCGGTCGTCACGCCGATGTCGGCGATGTTGAAGATCGGCCAGTGCGGCAGCTGCAGGAAGTCGACCACCTCGCCGCGGAACGGGGCGGGCTCCCGCAGCAGGCGGTCGTGGATGTTGCCGAGCGCGCCGCCGATGATCAGGCCGAGCGCCACGACCCAGATGCGCGAGCGCACGCCGCGGACCACGAAGAGGATCGCGGCCACGCAGATGAGGATCTGCACGCACGTGATGACCGGCGTGATGCCCTCGCCCATGCCCCAGGCCGCGCCGGAGTTGTAGATGAGGCGCAGCTGCAGCAGGTCGCCGAGCAACGGGCGCGACTCCACGTCCATGAGGGCGTCCTCCGCCCAGTTCTTGGACACCAGGTCGAGGACGAGCACGACGAGCGCGAGGGCGGACATGAGCGCGATGGCCCCGCCGCGGCTGAGTCCGGCGGCCCGGACGCGGCGAACGCCGGACGCTGAGCGCCCGGCGTTCGCCGACTGGGAAGGACTCCGGTTCACAGGCCGAAGTTCACCTGCTTGTCCTGCGTGTCGCTGGTGTCGAGCTCACGCAGCTGGTTCTCGAGGTAGTTGCGCAGACGGTTGCGGTAGTCGCGCTCGAAGGTCCGCAGGCCCTCGATCGACTTCTCCAGCTCCGCCTTCTGGGTCTCGAGGTTCTCGAGCGTGGTGCGCGAGTGCTCCTCGGCCTCGCCGATGATGCGGCGCGACTCGTTCTCGGCGTCGGAGATGAGCTGGTCGCGCTTGTCCTCGCCGTTCTTGACGTGCTCGTCGTGCAGGCGGTTGGCCAGGGCGATGATGCCGGCGGCGTCCTGGGGGGCGGCCGCGGCGGGCGCGGGCTCCTCGACGGCGGCGGCGAGGGCGACGGGCTCATCGGCCGCATCGGCGTCCTCGGCGACCGTGTCGTCACCGGCACCGGCCTCGAGCTGGGCGATGCGGTTGTGCGCCTCCTCGAGCTCCTTGGTCAGGCGGCTGTTCTCGTCGAGCAGCTCCTGCAGGCGCGGCATGACGTCGTTGTCGAGGTAGTTGTCCACCTCGTCCATGTCATAGCCTTCGGAGAACCGCACCGGAGTGAACCGCTTGTTCTGCAGATCCTCGGGCATGAGTGCCATGGGTCACCTTTTCAGTCGGAGTTTCCCGGGCGGCGCCGTCGCAGACCTCGCCTGGGGAGCCGTCACCGGCTCGGGTTTCGAGTACAGCCAGGGTATCCGATGACCCGGCCGTTCCGCCCGTCGGGACGGGAAGCATCCGCGCCGGATGCGCCGGAAGTCACGACCGGACGATACCCCCGAGGACCGAGAGCAGGACCCAGCCGGCGACCAGCAGGATCATCAGGCTGAGGTCGAGCATGATCCCGCCGATCCGCAGCGGAGGGATCCAGCGGCGCAGCAGGCGCACCGGAGGGTCGGTCAGGGTGTAGACCGCCTCGAAGAGCACGAGCACGATGCCGCGCGGCCGGTAGACGGGCGCGTACGCCTGGATCCAGTCGATCACCAGGCGCGCGAGCAGTACCAGGATGTACAGGAGGACGACCAGATGGGCCACCCCGGCGATGATCTGCACGGGCGGGCGCCTCAGCTCTGGTTGTAGAAGCTGCCCTCGTCGGTCGAGGCCTCCCCGTCGACCTCGACGAACTCCGGGCTCAGCAGGAAGACCTTCGAGGTCACGCGCTCGATGGTGCCGCGGAGGCCGAAGACCAGGCCGGCGGAGAAGTCGACCATGCGCTTGGCGTCGCCGTCCTGCATGTCCGAGAGGTTCACGATGACCGGCACGCCGTCGCGGAAGGACTCCCCGATCGCCTTGGCGTCGTTGTAGGAGCGCGGGTGGATCGTGGTGATGCGGTGCATCGACGCCTCCGCGGGTCGAGTGGCCGGGACGACGCTGGGTCGCTGACGGATCGGGGTCACCTGGGCCTCGCGCTCTCGCGTCTCGGCGAGCTCCGCACGGCGCGAGCCGTGCGAAGAGGGCGCGCTCTCGCGAGCTTCGAGCTCGTCCTCGTAGTACTCGTCGTCGACCTCGTTGGCGAGGCCGAGCGCCACCATCGCGTTGTGCCAAGCACCCATGGTCATCTCCCAGCGTGAAGTGTTCGTGGCCCTCGCGCGCGGCACGCGGGGGACTGTGCAGAGGCCTCGGGGAAGCACGGGGAGTGCGCGGAGGCCACGCATCGAACGTACCCGGTCCACCCGAGAGGGCGCCGCAATGACACGGCGTGTCGCGCGCCTCTCACCATCTCGCCGGCGCGGTAGGCGTCAGTGCACGTGGGCGCTGAGCATCAGAGCACCGCGGCGCTGCGCGTCGGGAGATGGTGACGCTGAGTGTCAGGGCAGCGCGGCACTGCGAGTCAGGGCACCGCGATGCCGCGCGTCAGGGCAGGGCGACCGCGCCCGCGAAGCGTCCCGTCGTCGCCGCGCGCCGGTAGGAGAAGAAGGCCTCGTCCTCGACCGTGCACGGCGCATCGGCCAGCACGTTCGCGGCATCGAGCCCGGCTGAGACGAGGGAGGACACGGCTCCAGCGCGCAGATCGAGCGACGGGGTGCCCCACGACGTCTCGGCGCCGATGCCGCCGATCAGCGCCTCGGACTCGTCGCGCATCGCCGCGGGGACCTCGTAGCAGCGCCCGCAGACGCTCGGCCCGATCTCCGCGGCGATCGCCTCCGCGCGCGCTCCGAGCCCCTCCATGGCCTCGACCGTCGCCGGGAGGATCCCGTCGAGCAGGCCCCGGCGCCCCGCATGGGCGGCGCCGACGACGCCCGCCTCCGCATCCACGAGGAGCACGGGCAGGCAGTCGGCCACCATGATCGCGAGGGCCACGTCGGACCGCGCCGTGACCAGGGCGTCGGCGCGCCGCGGGTGGGCGGCGAGGTCGTCGACGCCCGTCTCGGCGTCCACGGTCACGACGTCGGCCGAGTGCACCTGCTCGACGTAGACGACGCGGCGCGCCAGGGCCGTCTCGAGGCGTGCTCGGTTGGCCTCGACGCGGGCGGGCTCATCGCCCACGTGGCGCGCGAGGTTCAGCGAGGACCAATGGCCCTCGGAGACGCCGCCGGACCGGGCGGTAAACAGGGCACGGGCCCCGCGAAGACGCGAGGCCCGTGCACCGGGAAGAAACGAGGTCACCGTCAGCGGCTCACTTCAGGAACGACGGGAGGTCCAGGTCGTCGTCGCCGGCCGGGCCCTCCTCGATGCGCGGCGGGCGCACCGGCTCCATGCGCTGGGTCTCCTGCGGGTCCTCCTGCTGCGGGGCCTGCTGACCGTACTGGCCGCCCTGCTGCGGGGCCGCGGCCTGCTGGGGCGCCTGCTGCTGGCCGAAGGACGGCTGGCCCTGCGCGGACGAGGGCTGCTCCGACTCCGCGGGGTCCTCGCGCCGGTCCTCCTCGACGACGGGGCGCGAGGGCGTGAACTGCTGCTGGGGAGCGCCCCAGCCGCCCGAGAACGCGCCGGCGCCGCGGCCCTGATCGCCCGCGGGGCGGGCGGAGGACTGCGAGGCGGGACGCTGCACGGCGGCCGGGCGGGGCTCCGCGGCGGGCCGCGAGGGGCTCTGCTGGACCGACGGGCGGGCCTGCTGGGCGTCGTGGCGCGGGGTCGGGCCGCCGGCCTCGAAGCCCGCGGCGATGACGGTCACGCGGACCTCGTCGCCCAGGGCGTCGTCGATGATGGCGCCGAAAATGAGGTTCGCGTCCGGGTGCGCGGCCTCCTGCACCAGGCGGGCCGCCTCGGAGACCTCGTAGAGGCCGAGGTCGCTGCCGCCCTGGATGGACAGCAGGACGCCGTAGGCGCCGTCGATGGAGGCCTCGAGCAGCGGGCTGGACACGGCGAGCTCCGCGGCCTGCAGCGCGCGGTCGTCGCCGCGGGAGGAGCCGATGCCCATGAGGGCCGAGCCCGCGCCCTGCATGACGGACTTGACGTCCGCGAAGTCGAGGTTGATGAGGCCCGGGGTGGTGATGAGGTCGGTGATGCCCTGGACGCCCGACAGCAGCACCTGATCGGCCGACTTGAAGGCGTCCAGCATCGACACCTGCTTGTCGGCGATCGACAGGAGGCGATCGTTGGGGATCACGATGAGGGTGTCGACCTCGGACTGCAGCGCGGCGATGCCGGACTCCGCCTGGGTCGAGCGGCGGCGGCCCTCGAAGGTGAACGGGCGGGTGACCACGCCGATGGTCAGCGCGCCGAGGCTGCGGGCGATCTTGGCCACGACGGGCGCGCCGCCGGTGCCGGTGCCGCCGCCCTCGCCGGCGGTGACGAAGACCATGTCGGCCCCGCGCAGGACCTCCTCGATCTCCTCGGCGTGGTCCTCGGCGGCCTTGCGGCCGACCTCGGGGTCCGCGCCGGCGCCGAGGCCGCGCGTGAGCTCCTTGCCCACATCGAGCTTGACGTCCGCATCGGACATGAGGAGCGCCTGCGCGTCGGTGTTGATCGCGATGAACTCGACGCCCTTGAGACCCGACTCGATCATGCGGTTGACGGCGTTCACGCCGCCGCCGCCGACACCGACGACCTTGATGACTGCGAGGTAGTTCTGAGATCCGGCCACGGGGGTACGTCCTTGCTCTTGGGTGCGCTGCTGCTGGTCAGAGGCTGATTCCGCGCCCGCCTCGAACCCTCGACCTCGACTTGAGGTTCAGACTCGGGGGCGGTCATCGCCTACCTCGACGCTAGGGACGGCCCCGCCCCGGCGCAACGACCGGGCCTGGCGTGTCGGGCGCGGCGTGAGGGCCGTCGCCGCCGGTCGCCCTCGGCCTGTCGCGGCGGCGGCCGTCCGAGGCACCGGGCCCGCGCCTCAGCGGGTGACGGGGGCCACCGGGGAGGACACGTCGATGACGGTGCCCGGCGTCTCCAGGAGCGCCGCGGTCACCTGCCCCTTGAGCTTCGAGTCCTTCGCGTCGCCCCACACGAGCGTCTTGTCCCCGTGGGAGTCGGTCCGCACCGCCAGCGTCACGTCCGTGGGGGTCGTGGCCGTGATCGCGGTGACCCTCCCGCGCAGGTCGTCGGGCAGAGCGGCGAGGACGTCGAGCATCGCGTGCGTGGCCCCGGCGTCGTCCACGGATCCCTCCCCCACCTGCAGCGGGACCAGGTGGCGGTCCTGCGCGGCCGCATCGGGCAGCGGCACGCCCTCGGCGTCCACGATCACGGTGGAGCCGCCCGCCTCCGTCACCGTCGCCAGCGGCTCGCGCTCGACGATCGTCACCGCCACGCCGTGGGGCCAGGAGCGGCTGACCTCCGCCGTGCGCACCCCGGGGACCGAGGCGGCCGAGCGGGCGAGATCCCCGGTCGGGAGCGTGAGGATGCTCGTGCCCTTGCCGGAGGCGACGGCCTCCTCGACCGCCGCGGGATCGACGTAGCTCGTGCCGCGCACGCTCACCTGCTGGACCCTGAAGTACGGGGCGTACAGCAGCGTGAGGATCGCCGCGACGAGCGCGAGCACCAGCACCGCGGCGGTGACGATGATCGCGCTCCGACGCCGCCGCCACGGACGCGGCCGGACGAGGTCGCGGAACCGGTCGGCGGCCGGGACGAGGACGCCGCCGCGCGCGCCATCGGTCGTCGACGCATCACGTGCGGAAGCAGGCGCAGGCGCGGTCTTGCGCTCGGGAGCAGACACGGTCTTGCGCGAGGCGGCAGGCGCGGACCTGCGCTCGGGGGCCGGCGCCGTGCGCCCCTCGGCGCCTCGACGCCCCGACGGCTCAGGCGCCTCGGTCGCCTCGGGCGAACGGCGCCCGGTCCGCGAGCGCCCGCGCCGGGCGCCGCCATCGCCGTGGACCCGGGTGCGCCCCGGGGACGCGGCCTCCTCACGGCGGGACTCCGCGCCGCCGCGGGAGGACGGCGCGTCCGTGCGCTCCTCGGGCGCCGCGGGGGCGTCCGTCCGCTTCTGCTCCGGGGGGCGCAGGTGCGCGCCTCCGGGCCCGGGGCGCCGCGGCGCCGGGGGGCGGCGGGCCATCAGGCGCGCTCCTCCGCATCCGCGAGCGCGGCCAGGACGACGGGCGTCTCCTCGACCACATCGCCCGCACCGAGCATGAGCACGACGTCCCCGGGACGCGCCGCACCGGCCACGAGTCCGGCGACCTCCGCGCGGTCGTCGAGGGGGCGCACCGAGGCCCCGGCGGGCGCCAGGTCGGTGATCGTGCGGGCCGTGGTGGCGGGGTCCGGATCCTCGCGGGCGGCGTAGACGGGCATCACGAGCGCCTCGTCGGCCCCGGCCAGCGCCGCGGCGAAGTCGCTCGCGAAATCGCGCGTGCGGGAGAACAGATGCGGCTGGAACACCGCGATCACGCGGCCCTCGCCGACGATCCCGCGGGCCGCGGCGATCGTCGCGGCCACCTCGCGCGGATGGTGCGCGTAGTCGTCGTAGACGGTGACGCCCGCACGCGTGCCCTTCTTCTCGAAGCGCCGCGACGCCCCCGTGAACGGGGCGATGCCGCCGAGCAGGTCCTGCACGGCGGCCTCGGGCAGCGCGGCGTGGGCGGCGGCGAGGGCGCCGAGGGCGTTGAGGACGTTGTGGTGGCCGTGGACGGCCAGCGTCGCGCTCGCCTCCCCGGCGGGCGTCGCGTACGCGACCGCGGTGCCGTCCGCACGCGCCTCCTCCGAGACCACCCGCCAATCGACGTCGTCGCCCGTGCCGTAGCGCTCGACGCGCACGCCGCGCACCGCGGCCCGCTCCCCGAGCGCCGCGGCGCCCGGATCGTCGGCGCACACGATCAGCGCCCCGCCGTCGACGATCCGCTCCGTGAGCGCGTCGAAGGCCGCCGTCAGGTTCTCGAGCGTGCCGTGGAAGTCCAGGTGATCGGGCTCGAGGTTCGTGACCACCACGGCGCGCGGCGCGAAGGCCAGGAAGGAGCCGTCGGACTCGTCGGCCTCGACCACGGCGCTGGTCCCCGTGCCGAACCCGGCGTTGCGGCCCAGGTCCGGGACCGCGGCGCCCAGCGCCCACGCGGGATCGTCCCCGCCGCCGCGCAGCGCGACGGTCGCCATGGCGGTCGTGGACGTCTTGCCGTGGGTGCCGGCCACCGCGATCGTGCGGCGCTCCCCCAGCAGCCCGGCGAGCGCCGCCGCCCGGTGGATCACCGCGATGCCGCGCTCATGCGCCGCGATCACCTCGGGGTTGTCGGGCCGGACGGCGGTCGAGACCGCCACCAGGTCGCAGTCCTCGGCCAGGAGCTCCGCGTCGAATCCGATGCCGATGCGGGCGCCGGCCTCGCGCAGCGGCGCGATGAACTGGCCGTCCTGGGAGTCCGAGCCGCTGACCGCGAGCCCCGCCTCGAGCGCGAGGCGGGCGACGGCCGACATGCCCGCGCCGCCGATGCGGATCACGTGCAGCGAGCGCACCGGGGTCTCGGGCCAGTCGGCGCGCGTGACCACGGGGCCGGGGCGGAGCATCGTGCGGACCTCGGGCGCCGGCGCCCCCGGGTCGGGGCGGGAGGCGTCGGGGGTCACGGGGGAAGCGTCGCGGGTCATGGAGCCACGCTAGCGCCAGGGGTGCGGGGCCGCGCTCAGGCGCGGCGTGCGGCGCTGATCACCCGCTGCGCGAGCTGCTCGGCCGCGTCCGGGATCCCGAAGGCGCGGGCGGCCTGCGACATGGCCGCGAGGCGCTCGGGATCCAGCAGCAGCGGCAGCGCGGTCCGCGTGAGGGTCTGCGCCGTGAAGTCGGCGTCGTCGATCATGAGGGCGCCGCCCGCGGCGACGACCTCCTGGCCGTTGAGGGCCTGCTCCCCGTTGCCGATGGGCAGCGGCACGAAGACGGCGGGCAGGCCGACGGCCGTGACCTCGCTGACCGTGCCCGAGCCCGAGCGCGTCACGGCGAGGTCGGCGGCGGCGTACGCCTCCTCCATCGCGCTCACGTACTCGAGCACCCGGTATCCCTCGCGCTCGGCGCTCGCGGGCGCCCCCTTGCCCTTGCCCGTCACGTGGAGGATCTGCGCCCCCGCGGCGAGCATCTCGTCGGCCGCGCCCGCGACCGCCTCGTTCAGGCGCTGGGCGCCGAGCGATCCGCCCGTCACGAGCAGCACGGGGCGCGCCGGGTCCAGGCCGAGGCCCCGCACCGCCTCGTCGCGCCGGGCGGCGCGGTCCAGGTGCGCGATCCCGCGGCGCATCGGCATGCCCACGCGCTCGGCGCGCGGCAGCGGGGTGTCGGAGAAGGCCGTCGCGACGACGGCGGCGCGGCGGGCGCCCAGGCGGTTGGCCAGCCCGGGGCGCCGGTTGGCCTCGTGGACGACGAGCGGGACGCGCGCAGCGGCGGCCGCGAGGTACGCCGGCGGGCAGACGTAGCCGCCGAAGCCCACGACGGCGTCGATGCGGCGCTCGCGCAGCAGGGCGCGGACGCGGCGCAGGGTGCCGGCGAAGCGCGCGGGGAAGCGCAGGGCCGCGCCGTCGGGGCGGCGCGGGAAGGGGACCTTGTCGATCGTCACGAGCTCGAGGCCCGCGGCGGGGACGAGGTCGGCCTCCAGACCGTCCTTCGTCCCGAGGACGACGAGCTCGGCCTCGGGCTCGAGCTCGCGCAGCGCCGCGGCGGTCGCCAGCAGCGGGGAGACATGCCCGGCGGTGCCGCCGCCGGCCAGGAGGATGCGCGGTGCGGTGGTCATCGGGTGCCTCGCGTGCGTCGGGTGCGGGAGGGTGCAGGGGATGCGGGCTGCGCCGCTCCGGTCCGTGAGCCGCCCCCGGCCCGGGCCCGGGAGCCGCCGCCCGCCCGAGACGCGGTGCTGCCGCTCCGGGAGGAGGTGCCGCCGCGCGCACCGGTGCCGCCGCGCGTGCCGGCGCCCCGTCGCGGCGAGGAGCCCCGGGTGCCGGCGGTGGTGGTGCGGCCGCGGGAGGAGGCGCCGGACGCGGAGCTCCGGCTCGCGGCGCGCGCGGCCTTGGCGGCCGAGCGGCGGCGGGCGCGGGCGCTGCGCGGCGCGGCCTGCGCCCCGGCCGGGGCGGGCACGACGGTGGCGCCGCGGCGGACGCGCCCCACGCGCGCCCGGATCGCATCGGCGGCGCCCGGCTCGTGCCGGGCGAAGGACAGCAGCACCCCGAGAGCGGTCATCGAGGTGACGAGCGCCGAGCCGCCGGCCGAGATGAACGGCAGCGGGACGCCGAGGACGGGCAGCAGCCCGGTCACGACCATCATGTTCGTGAAGGCCTGGCCCAGCAGCCAGGCGCTGATGCCCGCGACCGCGACCTGGACGAACAGGTCGTCGATCCGGGTGATCATGCGCAGGAGGACGAGGGCGAGGGCCGCGAACAGCGCGAGCACGCCCAGCGTCCCGAACAGGCCCATCTCCTCCCCCAGGACGGCGAAGATGTAGTCGTTGTCCGCCGCGGGCAGCAGGCCCCACTTCTGGCGGGACTCGCCGAGCCCCACGCCCCACCAGCCGCCCTCCGCGAGCGCCATGAGGCCGTGATCGGCCTGGTAGCAGGAGGAGCCGACGCATTCGCCGTGCAGCCAGGTGGTGATGCGGGCCATGCGGTTGGCGCTCGTGAGGACCATGCCGGTCACGCTGACGACGCCGACGGCCGCGGCGAGCGCGAACCAGCGGCGCGGGACGCCCGCCACCCACAGGCTGCCGGCGATGAGCATGCACATGACCATCGCGGTGCCCAGGTCGTGCCCGTACAGCACGAGGCCGAGCGCGATCACGATCACGGGCGCGATCGGGAACAGCAGGTGCTTGGGCTGGTTCATCAGCGGGCGCTTCATCGCGACGATCGACGCGATCCACACCGCGAGGGCGAGCTTGAGCAGCTCCGAGGGCTGCAGCGTCATCGAGCCGATGCGGATCCAGTTGCGGTTGCCGCCCGCGCCGAAGCCCAGGGGGGTGAACACGAGCATCTGCAGCGCGAATCCCACCAGCAGCAGCGGCCAGGCCATCCGCCGGTAGAACCCGGGACGCAGGAGGGCCGCGAGCACCAGGAGCGGCAGCCCGATGAGCGCGAAGCGGCCCTGGCTGATGAGGCCCGCGTACGGGGACTCCCCGCGGCCCAGCGAGATGATCATGGAGCTCGAGAGCACCATCACCAGCCCGATGCCCAGCAGCAGCCCGCCGATGACGAGGAGCGCATAGAAATCGAGGGCCGGCGAGCGCAGCCAGGTGGCGATGCCCTCGCGGACCCTCCCGCCGACGTCGCCCAGGGGGTTCTCGTCGCTCGTGCGCAGGACCGTGGTGCTGCGCTCGGGTCGGTAGCGCTGGGGGCGCCGCCGCGTCTGCTCCGCCGTCATGCCGCGCCCTCCCCCGCGATCGCCCGGGCGGCCGCGGCGAACAGGTCGCCGCGCTCCGCGTAGTCCTCGAACTGGTCCATCGACGCGGCCGCCGGGGCCATCAGCACCGCGTCGCCGTCCTCGGCGAGCGCCGCGGCCGCTGCGACCGCCTGCTCCATGACCTCGCGCGCGCTGAGCGTCGAGCCATCAGTGTGGCCCGGCTCGATCCGACGGACGGGGACGTCGGCGGCGTGTCGGGCGAGCGCCTCGAGGAAGGGCGTGCCGTCCGCGCCGATCACGACGGCGCCGCGCAGGCGCGCGGCCGCGCTCGCGACGAGGCCGTCGACGTCGGCGCCCTTGGTCAGCCCGCCGACGATCCAGACGACGGAGTCGGTGGAGGCGAGGGAGGCGGCGGCCGCGTCCGGGTTCGTGGCCTTGGAGTCGTCCACCCAGGCGACGCCGCCGGCACGGGCGACGACCTCGGCGCGGTGGGCGCCGGCGCGGAAGGCGCGCAGGCCCTCGCGCACGTGCAGCGGGTCGACGCCGTGGGCGCGGGCGAGGGCGGCGGCGGCGAGGGCGTCGAAGACGACGTGCGGCGGCGCGCCGTGCGGCCCCAGGTGGGCGAGGTCCTCGAGGTGCGCGAGCTCGAGGGCGCGGTGCGCGCGGTCGTCGAGGAACGCGCGGTCGACGAGGATGCCGTCGACGACGCCGAGCTCGGAGAGGCCGGGGGCGCCGAGGGTCACGCCGATGGCGCGGCAGCCCTCGAGCACGTCCGCGTCCTCGACGAGGCGCCGCGTGCGCTCGTCGGCGACGGAGTACACGCAGGCGATCTCGCAGTCGGCGTAGATGCGGCCCTTGTCGGCGGCATAGGCGTCGATGCCGCCGTGCCAGTCGAGGTGGTCCTCGGTGATGCCCAGGATCACGGCGGCCTCGCAGGCCACGTGCTCGGTGCGGTGCAGCTGGAAGGAGGAGAGCTCGACGGCGAGGACGTCGAAGCCCTCCGGGTCCAGCGCCGCCTCGATGACGGGCAGCCCGACGTTGCCGCAGGCGACGGCGCGCAGCCCCGCCGTACGCAGGATCGTCTCGAGCATCGTGACCACGGTGGTCTTGCCGTTGGTGCCGGTGACGCCGAGCCAGGCGGGGCCGTCGGGCGCCTGCATGCGGCGCGCCAGCTCGACCTCGCTCCACACGGGGATCCCGGCGTCGGCGGCGGCGAGGAGCAGGGGCTGGTCGAGGCGCCAGCCCGGGGAGGTGACGACGAGGTCGAAGGGCGCGCCGTCGGCGGTCTCGGGCAGGGCGCTCGTGTGCTCGGGACCGAGGCGCACGTCGACCCCGAGGACCTCGAGGATCCGGGCCCGCTCGAGGTTCCTCTCGCTGCGGGCGCCGTCGACGACGGTCACGCGGGCGCCGCGCTGCATGGTCTGGTCGGCCACCGCGTAGCCGGAGACGCCGAAGCCCGTCACGAGGATGCGCAGGCCCGAGACGTCGAGCCCGGGCCAGGGCAGCTCGTCGACGCGCACCGCGGGCGCGGCGGTCACGACACCACCCGCGGGATCGCGTCGATGTAGAACAGGCCCAGTCCGCTCACGCCGAGGATGCCGGCGACGATCCAGAAGCGGACGACGATGGTCACCTCGTTCCAGCCCTTGAGCTCGAAGTGGTGCTGCAGCGGGGCCATGCGGAACACGCGCTTGCGGGTGAGCTTGTAGCTCGTCACCTGGATGATGACCGACAGCGAGATGATGACGAAGAGGCCGCCGATGATCGCGCCCAGCAGCTCGGTGCGCGAGACGATGGTGATGCCCGCGAGCGCTCCGCCGAGGGCCAGCGAGCCCGTGTCGCCCATGAAGATCTTGGCCGGCGAGGTGTTCCACCACAGGAAGCCCACGCAGGCGCCGACGATCGCCGAGCAGACCACGGCGGTGTCCAGCGGCGCGGCCGCCGTGTAGCAGTTGGGGTAGACGAGGTCCTCCGGGCAGGACTGGCGCCACTGCCAGAAGGAGATCAGCACGTAGACGCCCGCGAAGATGATCGTGGCGCCGGTGGCGAGCCCGTCGAGCCCGTCGGTGAGGTTCACGCCGTTGGACCAGGCGGCGACGAGGAAGTTGGCCCACAGGGCGAACAGCACGAGGCCCACGGCGGTCCCCGCGAAGGCGAGGTCCAGCCACGGGATGTCCCGCAGGAACGAGATGTGGCCGGTGGTGATGGGGCGGCCGTCGGGGCCGGGCAGCAGGATCGCGCCGATCGCGAAGAGCGTCGCGACGAGCACCTGGCCGATGAGCTTGTCGCGCGCCCGCAGGCCCAGGCTCCGCTGGCGGGAGATCTTCAGGAAGTCGTCGAGGAAGCCGACGACGCCCAGTCCCGTCATGAGGAACAGGACCAGCAACGCCGAGGTCGAGGGGACCTGGCCCAGCAGCAGGTGCGTCAGGCCGTAGGCGATCAGGGTCGCGAGGATGATCGCGACGCCGCCCATGGTGGGGGTGCCGCGCTTGGTCGCATGCGAGGTGGGGCCGTCGTCGCGGACGAACTGGCCGTAGCTCTTGCGCACGAGGAGCCGGATGTACAGCGGCGTGCCGAGGATGGACAGCACGAGCGCGATCGCGCCGGCGATGATGAGCGCCTTCATCCGTGGGCCTTCCCGTGGCTCAGCTCGACGAGTCGGGGCCCGAGGTCGCGGACGCCGGCGTCCCGGGACGACTTCAGCAGGATCACGTCCCCGGGGCGCATCGTCGTTTCTAGCACAGCGAGCGCCTCGTCGATCGTGCCGACGTGCTCGGACTCCCCGTCGAAGCTGCCCTCCAGGCAGGCGCCGTTGTGGATCGCACGTGCGCCCTCGCCGACGACGATGAGCTTGCCCACGTTCAGCCGCACGGCGAGCCGCCCGACCTCGTCGTGGAGGCGGATGGTGTCCTCGCCCAGCTCGAGCATCTCGCCGAGGACGGCGATCGTGCGGCGTCCCCGTCCCAGGTGGGCGAGGGTGCGCAGCGCCAGGCGCATCGAGTCCGGGTTGGCGTTGTAGGCGTCGTTGACGAGCGTGATGCCGTCTGGCAGCTCGATCGTCTCCATGCGCTGGCCCGAGACGGCGCGCGCGGTCGCGAGGGCGGCCACGACGTCATCGAGCCGGGCGCCCGCGAGCAGCGCGGCGGTGGTCGCGGCCAGGGCGTTCATCGCCTGGTGCTCGCCGACGAGCCCGAGGACCGCATCGCGCGTCCCCGCCTCGACGGGGTCGCCCGTCACCGTAGTCAGCCCCGCGGGGACGACGAGCTCGAAGGCCGCGTGCGCGCCCTCGTCCAGGCGCAGGTCCCGGCCCTGGACGTCGCCGCCGGCGAGGCCCCAGGTCACGACGGGGGCCTGGCTGCGGGAGGCCATGGCGGCCACGCGCGGGTCCTCGGCGTTCAGGACGGCGCGGCCCGCGGGCGCGAGGGCCTCGACGATCTCGCCCTTGGCCTGCGCGATGGCCTCGACGGAGCCGAACTCGCCCAGGTGGGCCGAGCCCACGTTCAGCACGAGGGAGATGTCGGGCCGGGCGATGGCGGTGAGGTGGGCGATGTGGCCGATGCCGCGCGCGCCCATCTCGAGCACCAGGAAGCGGGTGGAGTCGTCGATGCCGAGCACGGTGAGCGGCAGGCCCAGCTCGTTGTTGTGGCTGCCGGCCGGGGCGACCGTCGGGCCCGCCGTCGCGAGCAGGGCGCCCAGCAGATCCTTGGTGCCGGTCTTGCCGGCCGATCCCGTGACCGCGAGGACCACGAGGTCGTCGCGCTCCGAGCGGGCCCGCTCGAGCTGCGCGTGCGCGAGGGCCGACAGGGCCGCCTCGACGTCCTCGACGAGCACCGCCGGGTGATCGACCTCGCGGGAGACGAGGCTCAGCGCGGCGCCCGCCGTCGCGGCGGTCGCGAGGTAGTCGTGCCCGTCGGCCCGCTCGCCGACGAAGGCGGCGAAGAGGTCGCCGGGCTCGACGGCGCGCGAGTCGATGCGGGCGCTTCCGGTGACGCGCTCGTCGCCCGTGGCGCCGCCGACGAGGCGTCCCCCGGTGATCTCGGCGATCTCGGTCGCGGTGGTGGTCAGCATGCGGATCCTTCCTGGGCCGCGCGGGCGAGGGCCTCGCGCAGCTGGTCACGGTCGTCGAAGGGGTGCACGACCCCTCCGATGTCCTGTCCCGTCTCCGCGCCCTTGCCGGCCACGAGCACGGTGTCGCCGGGGCGGGCGATCCGGGCGGCCAGGGCGATGGCCGCGCCGCGGCCGTCGACCTCGTGGACCTCGGCGGGGGCGTCCGCCGCGATCCCGGCCAGGACGGCGGCGCGGATGCTCGCGGGCTCCTCGGAGCGGGGGTTGTCATCGGTCACGATCACGACGTCGGCCTCGGCGGCGGCCACGGCGCCCATGCGGGGGCGCTTGGCGCGGTCGCGGTCCCCTCCGGCGCCCATCACGACGATCAGGCGCGCGGTGCCGGGCACGGCGCGCAGCGTGGTCAGCGCCTGGTGCAGGGAGTCCTCGGTGTGGGAGTAGTCGACGATGCCGCGGACGGGGCTCGCGGCGACCTGCTCCATGCGTCCGGGGACGACGGCGGCGCGGGCGATCGCCTCGGCGGTCTGCTCCACCGGGAGCCCGAGGGCCTCGAGGATCAGGGCCACTGCCATCGTGTTGGCGATGTAGTGGCGGCCCGGGAGCGGGCTGGTGATCTCGTGGCGCGTGCCGTCGCGGCGGGCCATCGTGAAGACGGAGCCGATCCCGGCGGCGGCCTCGGTGCCGCTGCGCACGTCCTCGGCGCGGATGTCGGCGTCGACGCCCGCGAGCGTCGCGTAGGTGACGTGCTCGAGCTCGGTGGTCTCGGCGAGGCGGCGTCCCCACTGGTCGTCGACGCAGATCACGGCGCGCCGCGCGTGCTCGGGGGCGAACAGCGAGGCCTTGGCCCGGAAGTAGGACTCCATATCGCCGTGGAAATCGAGGTGGTCCTGCGTGAGGTTGGTGAAGCAGACGACCTCGTGGACGATCTCGTCGGCGCGGTGGAGCACCATCGCGTGGCTGGAGACCTCCATCGAGCACACCTCGACGCCGTCCTCGCGCATGCGCGCGAGGATCCCGTGGACCTCGGGGGCCTCCGGTGTGGTGCGGACCGTCGCGATCGCGTGATCGCGTCCGGCCGCGTCCCGGTAGGAGGTGCCGGAGGTGCCGATCACGCCGCTCGCACGCCCGAGGTCCAGGAGGGTGCCGTGGACCATGCTCGTGATGGACGTCTTGCCGTTGGTGCCGGTGACGCCGACGGTCCGGGGCCTGCCCGCGGCCGTGCCGAGGATCGCGGCCGCGGCCCGGGCGGTGTCCGCACGGGGGTCGGCGACGACGAGCACGGCCAGTCCCGCGGCGGCGCAGCGCTCCCGACCGGCCTCGTCGGTCAGGGCCGCGACCGCGCCGCGCTCGGCGGCCTGGGCGGCGAAGTCGGCGCCGTGGGCGCGCGCCCCCTGCAGGGCGCAGTAGAGGTCGCCCGGGCGCACCGCGCGCGAGTCGAGCGTGATCCCGGTGACGCGCGCGTCGGCGTCGCCGTCGAGCCGGGCGTCGAGCACGCGCGCGAGCGCCGCGCACGCGAGCGCCGGGGAGGTCGCGGGGCGGGGCTCGTGCACGACGGGCGCCTGCTGCTGGCCGTCGGATCCGGTCATGGCCGTCACCACGCGTTCTCGAGCTCGACGCCCGGCTTCCCGGTCGGGGCGATGCGCTGGTTCTGCAGGGCGAACTCCATGAAGCGCGCCCAGGTCGGGGAGGCCGCCGTGTTGCCGGAGATGAAGGTGTCCAGGCCGTAGACGAACACGCCGACCACGATCTCGGGATCGTCCGCGGGGGCGAAGCCGATGAACGACGAGGTGTACTGGCCGTCGGCGGTCTGGGCGGTGCCGGTCTTGCCGGCGACCGCGTACTGCGGGATGTTCGCGTTCTGCGTCCCGTCATCGGGCACGTCGTTGTCCATCAGCTGGACCATCGTCGCGGCCGTCTGCGAGGAGACCACGCGGGTCTGCTCCGAAGCCTTGGACGGGCGGATCGAGCCGTCGTCCTGGCGCACGCCGCGGACGATCGTCGGCTCGACGCGCACGCCGTCGTTGGCGAAGGTCGAGATGGCCGAGACCACCTGCAGCGCCGTCACCGAGTAGCCCTGCCCGAAGGCGGTCGTGTACCGGGTGCGTCCGTTCCAGTCCTCGGGCTTGGGCAGCATGCCCGCGGACTCCGCCGGCAGCTCGATCCCCGTCTTCTGCCCCAGTCCGAAGGCGCGCAGGTAGTCGTAGCGCACCTGCGGCGTGAGCGTCTCGGCGATCTGCACGGTGCCCGTGTTCGAGCTGTCGTGCAGCACGCCCGCGGTGGTCAGCTGCTTGGTGTCGTGCGGATGCGAGTCCTTGATCCGGTGGCCGCGGAAGTCCATCGTGTACGGCGCCGTGTACTGGCTGGCCGGGGTCACGGTCCCCTGGTCGATGGCCGAGGCGACGGTGAGCAGCTTGCCTGTCGAGCCCGGGTCGAAGATGCTCTGGATCGACGGGTTGCCGCGATGCTCCGCATCCGTCGCACCCACGTCGTTGGGGTCGAAGGTCGGGTAGTCCGCCAGCGCGAGCACCTCGCCCGTCTTCGCGTTCAGCGCGACGATCGAGCCGCCGTCGGCCCCGTACTGCTGCACGGTCGCGGCGATCTGCTCCTGCGCCTTCCACTGCAGGTCGCGGTCGAGCGTGAGCACGACGTCCTGGCCGTCGACGGCCTCGGTCGTGTCCTGGATGCCGGTGGGGATGATCTGCCCGTTGGCGCCGCGCTCGTAAGTGGTCTTCCCGTCGCGGCCCTGCAGCTCCTCGTTGGCGGACAGCTCGATGCCGGCCTGCGGCTCGCCCGCGCCGTTGACGAAGCCGATCACGTTGCCCGCGACCTGGCCGCTCGGGTAGATGCGATCGGCCACGCGGTCCGCCCCGATGCCCGGGATCCTCAGGTCCAGGATCGCGTCGCGCACGGTCGGGTCCACGCCCTTGGACAGGAACATGAACTGCCGGTCGCCCGTGAGCTTGGCCTGGGTGTCCTCGACGGTCCAGCCCAGGATCGGGGCCAGCAGCTTCGCCGCCGCCGGCACGCCCTTCTCCGTCGCGCTGGAGTCGCCCTCGAGGTACTCGGCCACCTGGCGCTGGTTGACGAACACGTCGTAGCGCTCGACCGAGGTCGCGAGCACGGTGCCGTCGCGGTCGAGCACATCGCCGCGCAGCGCCGGGATCGTGCGCGTGGTGGTGCGCTCCTTCTGCGCCTGGGCGGCCAGGCCCTCGGCGTTCAGGCCCTGGACCCAGATGAGGCGGCCTGCGAGCAGGAGGATCGCGATCATGATCGCCGCGACCAGCAGCCGGTGGCGGCTGGTGGGGCGTCCGAGGCGCGGGGGCGGGAGCGTCGGCATCATCATCGCGGTCAGCGTCCCTCGTTGCCCATGCCCCAGTAGGTGTCGTCGTCGTAGATCTGCGCGGCCGGGACCGGCGCCAGCTCGGCGGGCGCGGCCTGGCCGCCGGCCGGGAGGGGCTCGCCAATGATCGTGCCCTGGCCCAGGTCGATGTAGGCCGGCGTGCCGGCCGGGACCATGCCGAGCTCGGTCGCGCGCTTCTGCAGCTCCTGCGGCGTGGACAGCCGCTCGCTCTCCTCCGCGAGGGTCTGCTCCTGCACCGTCAGGCGGTGGGACTCCTTCTGGAGCTCTGCGAGGCGGAAGCTCGTGTCCGACATGGAGATGTTGAGCATGAGCACGGCGAACAGGGTGACCGCGATGATCGCCGTGCACAGCAGCGTGAAGGGGACCGAGCTCGACGACGGGTTCGGTCGGGTCACGACGGTCAGGCGGGGGCGCGGGGCGGTCGCGGACCCCGAGGAACGGCCCTCCGTCGAGCGACGGGGGGCCGCGGGAGCGGTGGCGCGGTGGGCGAGGGCGGTGCGGGCCATGGCGGGCTTCCTCCTCAGGATCCGGGGCGCACGCGCTCGAGCGCCCGCAGGCGCACCGAGGCGGATCGGGTGTTCACGGACTGCTCGCGCTCGTCGGCGCGCACGGCCCCGCGCACCAGCGGGGCGAAGGTGGGGCGGTGCTCCTCGAGCTCGACGGGCAGCCCGGCGGGGGCGCTCGAGCGGGTGCGGCGGGCGAAGGCCGTCTTGACCAGGCGGTCCTCCCCCGAGTGGTAGGACTCGACGACGATGCGACCGCCGACCGCGACCGCGTCCAGGGCCCCCTCGAGGGCGCGGGAGAGGATCTCGAGCTCGCGGTTCACCGCGATGCGCAGGGCCTGGAAGGTCCGCTTGGCGGGGTGGCCGCCGCTCGCCTTCGAGGCGGCGGGGATGGCCCGGTCCAGCAGCGCGACCAGCTGGCCGCTGCGCTCGATGGGAGCATCCGCGCGGGTCTCGACGATGCGGCGGGCGATGCGGCGCGAGAAGCGCTCGTCGCCGTACTCGTGCAGGATCCGCGCGATCTCCGCCTCATCGGCCGCGGCGAGGATGTCCGCGGCGGTCGGGCCCTCGTCGGTGTCCATCCGCATGTCGAGCGGGGCGTCCTCGCTGTAGGAGAAGCCGCGCTCGGCCGTGTCGATCTGGAAGCTCGAGAGCCCGAGGTCGAGCATCACCGCGTCGGCGGAGGGCAGGCCCAGGGAGGCGAGGGCCTCGGGGATCTCGTCGTAGGTCGCGTGGATCAGGTCGATGCGGTCTCCGTGGCCGGCGCGCTCGAGGCGCTCACGGGCGAGCTCGAGCGCCTGGGCGTCGCGGTCGATGCCGACGAGCCGCGCCGTCGGGGCGGCGTCGAGGACCGCGCTCGCGTGGCCCGCCATCCCGAGGGTGCCGTCGACGTAGACGGCGCCGGGACGGGTCAGGGCGGGGGCGAGGAGGTCGACGCAGGTGTCCAAGAGCACGGGGATGTGCCGGTCCTCGGTCGCCCGCTGCTCGGGCGTCCGCTGCTGCGCGCTGTCCATGCCACCTCCCCGTTCCTGCGCCGTGCTGGTCATCGGTCGTCGTGCATCCATCGGCTCTCGTGCGTCGTGCTCGTCGTCCGCCGGGCGGACGGGTCCTGCCGCCGTCGCCGTGCCCCGCAGGGCGTGCGACGTGCGAGGACGGCCGCGGAGGTCCGCGGCCGTCCTGTCCGTCTCGCGGGATTCCCCGTCGCTCCCGACCCGCCACCGGGGAAGTTGCGTCGGGGCGGAAGCGACGAGAAATCTCGCGATACGGCCGTGTCAGAGCATCCCGGGGACCACTTCCTCGGCGGTCGCCGCGAAGCCCTCCTCGTTCTGCGCCAGGTAGGTCTCCCAGGCCGGGGTGGACCAGATCTCGAGCCAGTCCCCGGCGCCGATCACGGTGCAGTCCCGATCCAGGTTCGCGTAGGTGCGCAGATGGCTCGGGACCGTGATGCGGCCCTGCTTGTCGGGGACCACGTCCTCGGCGCCGGACAGGAGCACGCGCAGGTAGTCGCGCGTGCGCTTGTCGGTCGCCGGGGCCGTGCGCAGCTTCTGGTGCAGCTCCTCGAAGGCGCGGAGCGGGTACACCGAGATGCAGTGCTCCTGGCCGCGGGTCATCACCAGACCCGAGGCCAGCTGGTCCCGGAACTTCGCGGGGAAGATCAGGCGCCCCTTCTCGTCGAGACGGGGCGTGAAGGTTCCGAGGAACATCCGACCCCCCTCTCATCGAGAACGGAGGCCCATTCCTCCCCCGTGCGCTCCACTTTACCCCACCACCCTCCACCACTGGCTACCCCTGCCCCACGATTCAGCCGATGTGATCTCGAAAGCGCTGGTCAGAGAGGTGGAGTGAAGTGGAGTGGATTCTCCTGCCACGCGGGCCCGAGAGGCGCTGGCCCGCCCGCTGATCACCTCATCCGGCCCGATGACACCGCGGCGACCTGCCCTGCGGCCCGTCGAGGGCGCGAGCGAATCCCCTGGTCATCCGCGGTTTCCGCGCTCGATCGTCATGTGGGTGCCAGCACCGACGACCGCACGGTGGTGCGCGGTGGAGAAGGTGGTGGAGCGGAGTGGATGAGCCTGGGAGACGTCTGGGGAGCGCAGCGGGTAGCGATGCGGAGGCCCCCGCGAGACGTCCGGGGAGCGCAGCGGGGAGCGATGTGGAGACCCGTCTGGGGTCAGCGGGCCGAACGGGACCGGGCGCGCTCGTGCGGCCGCCGGCTCAGAGCACGGCAGCGCCCCGCCGGATGGGCGGGGCGCTGCGATGCGGTGGCGTCACGTGCTGCGAGCAGGCGCGGTCAGGCGCAGCGATATGGCGCTCTCAGGTGATGCGAGCACGCGCTGTCGGGCGCTGCGGACGCGATGCCAGGGGACCGGGCGGGAGGCTGGCGCCCGTCGCCACCATCGACACCGTCAGCGCGAGGGCCTTCACCGGCGGCGGGCGCTGTCAGCCGAGGCGGTCATCGCCCCTGCGGTCCCAGCGCTCCTCCATGCGACGCATGAACGAGCCCGACTGCTGCTCGGCGGTCGGCGCGGGGCGTCCATCGGTTCCGGGTCGCGGGCCGTCGGCGGTCTGCGCGGGTGCCGTGACGGTCCAGACCCCCGCGGCGACCATGAGCGCGAAGGCGAGGACGCCGAGCCAGACGGCCGGGAGGGCCACGGCCAGGACCAGCAGCGCGAGCCCGGCGACGACGCCGAGGATCCCCAGGCCCACGCGCCGACGATCGCGGCGCGGACGGGTCGCGTTCTCGAAGGTGCGGGCCAGGCGCGGGTCCTCGGCGAAGAGCTGACGCTCGAGCTCCTCGAGCATCTTCTGTTCGTGATCGGAAAGCGGCATCGTCGCGACTCCTCGGCTCATGGCGGGGACCGGCCCTGCGGTGTCGGTGAGGGCCCGGTCGCTCGTCCCGTCGGCAGCACCCGCAGGCGTTCGACGAGTCAGCGGCGATCGCGCTCCCCAACTGTCCCTCCAGGATAGTGCCGAGCCGACGGCGGGGGAACCTCGACCTGTGCCTGGGGCGGCTGCGACGACGGGGCGTCCGGCCCCACCTCCCCCGGCGGCGCCCCCGGCAGGGTGGAGCCGCGGGCGAGCGTCTCCGCACCGAAGCGCTCCCGTGCCCGGTCCATGGCGGCCTCGAGCTCCTGCCAGGTGGCCGTCCGGCCCTGCAGCTCCGCCGGCGCCGCCTGCTCGGCCGCCGGCCGCAGGTGCTCCGCGCGCACTCCGGCCAGGCGCACGCGGGGCATCTGCGGTGCGGCCCGCTCCCAGAGCTCGACGACGTGCTCGCGGAGGCGCTCTCCGCTCGCGGTCGGCTGGTCGAAGGTCGCCGATCTGGTGATCGTCGTGCCGTCCGGCGCTCGCAGCTTCAGGGCCACCGTCCGTGCGGTCAGCCCCTTGCGCCTCAGCGAGGCGGCGACAGCATCGGCCATGACGGTGAGGCGCCGCCGCACCTCTGCCGGATCCTCGATATCGATGTCGTATGTGCGCTCCATGCCGACCGAGCGGTCGCGGACGCGGGTCCCGATCCCGGTGCGGTCCTCGCCGCGGGCGATGCGCAGCACCTGCTCGGCCTGCACGCCGAGCGCTTTGCGGAGCGCGGGCAGCGGCGTCTCGGCGATCTGCCCGATGCGACGGATCCCCAGGCGCTCGAGCCCGGCGACCGCGGCGGGACCGATGCCGGAGACGGCCCCGACGGGCAGCGGCGCGAGGAACTCGGCGGTCCGCTCCGGTTCCACGACCAGCAGGCCGTCCGGCTTGGCGCGCGCCGAGGCGATCTTCGCGACCGGGCGCGAGACAGCGGCTCCGACGCTGCAGGGCAGATCGAGCTCGGCGCGGATCCGCGACCTCAGGAGCTGCCCGATCTGCGCCGGGGTCCCGAACTGGCGCCGCGCGCCCCGCACGTCGAGGAACGCCTCGTCGATGCTGATCTGCTCGATCTCGGCGCATACCGAGGCGAGCAGCTCCATCACCTTGCGGGAGGCCTCGCGGTAACGGTCTCCGCGGGGCGGGATGATCACGAGATCGGGGCACAGGCGGCGGGCGGCGCCGATCGGCATGGCCGAGCGGACGCCGAATGCTCGCGCCGGATAGCTCGCCGCCGCGACCACGCCGCGCGGACCGGCCCCGCCCACCACGACCGGCAGACCGCGCAGCGCGGGATCGTCGCGGATCTCCACGGACGCGAAGAAGGAGTCCATGTCGAGGTGGAGGATCGACGCATCGTCCCGGCTCATCGGCTCCGCTCCCCTCTCCCGCGCGCCAGGACATGCTAGTCGCGCCCCCTCTCGACGGCCGCGGGCAGCTCGGGCAGCAGGGCGAGCGTGATCTCGGCCCGGACGCCCTCGATCCGCTCACGGGTCCGCCGGCAGTGCTCCTCGAGCAGGGCGAGGTCCGGGGAGGCCGTCTCATCGCGGTCGAGGCGGGCGCGCTCGGCCACCATCGGCGCGACCTCCTGCGCCCAGGCGCGGTGATGGGCGCCGCAGCGCGAGAGCGCGTCCCAGGCGTTGAGCGGGAGGCGTCGGCGGCGTGCCCGGTTGGCCTCGTCGATGACCACGCCCGCGGCGCGCAGGGCGCTGCGGTGCGCGAGCTCGAACGCCGCGCGTGCGTCGACGGTGCGCAGGCGCTCGGCCTGGTCGACGAGAGCGCGCGCCCGCTCGAGCTCCCCGAGCGCGCGGTCGAGGCGGACCAGATGCGGCGCCGTCCGCAGTCCGGATGCGCCGGCGATGCCGCGTGCGCTCTCAGGCCTCCGCGCGATGTCGATGGCGATGCTGTTCATGGCGATGATCATGTTGGGACCTCCTCCCCGACCCCCTGCGGGTCGTGTCCCCGACGCTACGGCGACCCCCCGACGAACGAAGCGGGCGGTGGATGAGCCTGCTCTGGGGAGGAATCGGGATGCCATCGATCCCCGCGCCAGCCGCCCGTTGCGACGGGCCGGCTCTGCCCTGCTCCTGCGCCCTGCGCCGCGGACCCCAGACCCCAGACCCCGGACCCCGGACCTCGGACCTCGGACCTCGGACCCCACCGTTCGCCCTAGAGTTGCGCCATGGTCAGACGACGCGGGAGCGGCCCTCCCTCTTCCGCCCCGTTCCCGCACCTGGGCCCGACGAACGTGCCCATCCCGATCGCCACGGGCACGGCCCGGCTCGTGCCGGAGACCGACGGCGGCGTCCTCATCGAGGTCAACGGCGTGCCCAGCTCGTACCAGCACCCCGACCCTCGCCACCTCGTCTTCGAATACATGCGCTGGATGCAGACCGCGCTGCGGGTCCACCTCGCCGCGACGGCTCCGGGCGCCGGACGCCTCGAGATCGCGCACCTGGGCGGCGGCGGCTGCTCCCTCCCCCGCGCGCTGGCCGCGGAGCATCCCGCAGCGCGGCAGATCGTCGTCGAGCTCGACGCCGATCTCGCCGAGCACGCGCGCACCTGGTTCGACCTGCCCCGCTCCCCTGCCCTGCGGATCCGCGCCGAGGACGCCGCCGTCGCGCTCGCCTCCTGGCGGGAGGCGCGCTTCGGCGTCCTGATCCGGGACGTCTTCGCCGGGGCCGAGACCCCCCTGCCGCTGCGCGGGACCGCTGCGGCGGCCCACGCCGCTCGGGTGCTGCGGGACGACGGCGTCTACCTGGTCAACAGCGCGGGGAGGCCGTCATCCCGGGCGGTGCTCGCCGACGAGCTCGTCACCCTGCGCACGGCGTTCGCGCACATCGGCGTCATCGCCGAGAACGCGGTGCTGGCGGGCAAGCGGCGGGGCAACAGCGTGCTCGTGGCCTCGCAGCAGCCGCTCGCGGACGGCATCGACCGGGCTCTGCGCTCCGACGCCGTCGCCGTGCGTCTCGTCGGGGAGGCGGACCTCGCCCGCCTCGCGGCGTCCGGGCGCGTCCTCGCGGACTGATCAGGGCCCCGCTGATCAGGGCCCAGTGCACAGGAGGACCCCGTGATCGGGCCCCGTGAAGATGGCACCGCTGCTCAGGGCCGCACAGATCTGGGCTGCACAGAGCAGAACCGCGGACAGAGCATCGGGTGCCGCGGTCCGGTCCGCAGCGGCAACGGGACTGGTCCGCACCGGATGACGTGGCCCGGTCCGCACCGGCAACGCTCCGAGCTGCTGCCCTGACATGCCGCGAGGGGCGGCAGAGGATCTCTCCTCTGCCGCCCCTCGTGGAAGAATCGGGGGTCGCGCCCTCGATCAGAGGGGGCGGACGTTCTCCGCCTGCGGGCCCTTGTCGCCCTGAGCGACGTCGAACTCCACGCGCTGGCCCTCATCGAGAGCGCGGTAGCCGTCCATGTCGATCTTGGAGTGGTGGACGAACACGTCCGCGCCACCGCCGTCGATCTCGATGAAGCCGAAGCCCTTCTCAGCGTTGAACCACTTGACAGCACCCTGTGCCATGTTGAAACCACTTTCGGTCGGTATCAGTCGATCGCGAACTGCGATCTTGAAGCCGCTCGTGAAGCCACCACTCCTGAGAGAAGCGGGTCGTGCACCAGGTGCCGTGGGTCCCCCGCTCGGATGAGGCGGGACGTCGGGCCGTACTGCTGGACGTACTCATTCACTGCAACGACGCTCATCATTGCACGCATCACGCGAGGTGTACACCGTTCACGGGATCCGGGTGGAGAACAGACGGTGAACGCCAGCCGAGGCGGACCTCGGTCGCCCGGCGTGCACGGCGCACCTGAGGGGCGCGAGAGATGAGCACGGGAGATGAGCGGACAGGAGCGCGAGAGGCGTGCGGACGACACGCACCGGTGCGCCCGACCGCTCGGTCGGCCCGGTGCACTGCATCATCCCTGCTCGGGACCGGCAGACCCCTCGTCGTCGCGGCGCGCGAGGAAGCGCTCGAAGTGGTCGGCGATCTCATCGGCCGTGGGCATGTCGATCGACGTCGCCAGACCCGCCGGACCCATGCCCTCGCCGTCGTGCATCGCGTCGTAGGTCTCCTCGAGCGAGGCGACGACCCCCTGCACCTCCTCGATGCCGGCGAGCGTCTCCCCGAGGGCGATGCCGGCGGCATCGGTGAGGTCCCCCAGATCCACCAGCGGCAGCTCCAGGCCCGTCGCGGTGCTCACGCGCCGCAGCAGCGCGAGCGCACCGGCCGGGAAGTCCGAGCGGGTCAGATAGTGAGGGATCTGCGCCACGAAGCCCATCGCCGGGTGGTCCGCGCGCCCCAGCTCCTGCTCGAGGTAGGCGCCGAACGACGCCGGGACGATCATCTCCGGGGAGTCCCCCGGGAGCTGATCCGTCGGATCCAGCAGCGATTCGTCGTTGGCGTGCGAGATGAGGGAGATCGGGCGGGTATGCGGGACCGCCATCGGCACCGCGTTCATCGACACCACGCGCTCGACATCGAAGAACTCGACCAGGTCGATCAGCGCCTGGGCGAAGCGCCGCCACTGCAGATCGGGCTCGGGGCCGTCGAGCAGGAGGAAGGGACGGTCCGCATCGTCGTACATGAGGTAGAGAGCCACCTCGGGGACGTCGATCTCGGTGAAGCGCCGCCCGTCGAACGTCGCCTGCGGGCGCGAGCCGCGGTAGTCCAGCAGCTCATCGGCGTCGAAGGTCACCAGGCGCACATGCCGCAGGCTGTCGCGCAGATAAGCCGCCGCGATGCGCGAGGCGCTGCCCGCGTCCACGATGCCCGGCAGCGCATGGACGAGGGTGAGGCTGCCGCGCGGAACCGCCGCGACGACATCGGCGGACTCGAAGGCGTACAGCTCCCGCGGATCGCGCACGGCCCCACCTCCTCGCATCGACGCCGGGCCCGCCCGGCTCGGACAGGACCGGCCGATTCCCGGGGCGCCCTGCCGATCCACCATAATGGATCACCGCGTGCAGCCAGACACGCCGTCAGGAAGCGCCCCGCCCCGGGCGGCGCTCCTGTTCCAGCAGGGCACCAGGAGGCCGCAGTGGACCCCTCCGTCGAGCAGATCGGCCAGGAGCAGGCGTACGCCGACAGGCTCTACGCGCGCGTGGACGAGCTCATCGGGCAGATGTCGCGGAACCTCGACGAGGCGCAGCAGTCCCAGAACGCATCCACGCACCAGAACCGCTCCGAGCGCGACGCCTTCGTGGCCCTGTACGAGGACCGCCTCGCACTGCTGCGCACGGCCTCCCAGAACGTGGTGTTCGGGCGCCTCGACACCGATGACGACGCCCGCCACTACATCGGGCGCATCGGCCTGTTCACCCCCGAGCGCGAGCAACTGCTGGTCGACTGGCGCGCCCCCGCGGCCGCCGCGTTCTACCAGGCCACGAGCCTCGACCGGCAGGGCGTGCGCCTGCGCCGCCACCTCATCACCCGCGGCCGCACCGTGATCGGACTCGAGGACGACCTGCTGGACTCCTCCGTGCTCGAGGACGAGGGCGCCGCCGAGTCCCTCGCGCTGCAGGGCGAGGGCGCCCTCCTCGCCGCCGTCTCCACCCAGCGCACAGGCCGCATGGGCGACATCGTCGCCACCATCCAGGCCGAGCAGGACCGCATCATCCGCTCCGACAACCGCGGCGTGCTGGTCGTGCAGGGCGGGCCCGGCACCGGCAAGACCGCCGTCGCCCTCCACCGCGCCGCCTACCTGCTCTACACCCACCGCCGCCGGCTCGAGCACTCCGGCGTGCTGATCGTCGCGCCGACCCGCGGGTTCCTCCGCTACATCGAGCGCGTCCTCCCCAGCCTCGGCGAGTCCGGCGTGGTCATGCTGACCCCCGGCGAGCTCGTCCCCGGCATCGAGACCACGCTGCACGACGACGACGCGATCGCCGCCGTCAAGGGCGACGCCGCGATGGCCGCCCTCCTCGCGCGCGCCGTCAAGCAGCGTCAGATCGTCCCGTCGAAGGATCAGCGCATCTCGATCGACGGCGTCCCGGTGGTGCTCGCGAGCGACGACATCCGGGCCGCCCGCCGCGAGGCCCGGGCCACCCACCGTCCCCACAACGAGGCCCGCACCGTGTTCGTGCGCGCCGCGCTCGACCGTCTCGTCGTCCGCTACGAGCAGGCGCTCCGCTCCCGCGGGCACACGATCGTGCCCGAGGACCGCCCCGGGCACCTCTCCGATCTGCGCGAGCATCCCGAGGTGCGCCGCGCCCTGAACCTCGCCTGGCTGCCGTACACGCCGGAGTCCTTCCTGCGGATCCTGCTGTCGCGGCCCGAGCGTCTGCGCGCGGCCGCGCCGGCCTCGCTGCCGCGCGAGAGCCTCGCCCTGCTGCACCGCCCCAAGGACTCCCCGTGGACGGTCGAGGACATCCCTCTGCTCGACGAGGTCGCCGAGCTCCTGGGCGGCGACGGCGAGCTCCAGCGCACCGCTGCGGCCCGCGCCCAGTCCCAGCGCGAGGGCGACGTCGCCTACGCGCGCGAGGTGCTCGAGAGCTTCGACACCTCCGGCATGGTCCGCGCGGAGGACCTCGCCGACCACGTCGGCCGCACGCGGGACGGCCGCACGCTGGCCGAACGGGCCAGCACCGAGCGCGCCTGGACGTACGGGCACGTGGTCGTCGACGAGGCGCAGGAGAACTCCGCGATGATGTGGCGCGCCCTCATGCGGCGCTGCCCCACGAAGTCCTTCACCATCGTCGGCGACGTCGCCCAGACCTCCTCGGCGGCGGGCTACGCCTCCTGGAGCGCGGCGCTCGGCCCCTTCGTGGAGGATCGCCTCGAGATCGAGGAGCTCACCGTCAACTACCGCACGCCCCGGCGCATCATGGACGTGGCCGTCGCGACGGCCGAGGAGCTCGAGCTGCCCGTGGCCGCCGTGTCCTCCGTCCGTGACGGCGAGCATCCCGTGACCGCATCTGCAGAAGAGGCCGACGCGATGGCTGCGCGGACCCTCGAACTGTGCCGCGAGCAGCTGGATTCGGGCGCCGGGCGCATCGCGGTGATCACCGCCGAGGACCGCGTCGCCGACCTCGCCGCCGAGCTGCGCCGAGCCCAGGATCTGCCCCGGGTGGGACAGGGCAGCGCAGGGATCGACGACGTCATCGCCGTGATGAGCGCGCAGGACGCCAAGGGGCTCGAGTTCGACGGCGTCGTGCTGGTCGAGCCCGCGGATCTCCTGACGGGCCACACGCGCGGCGCCGGGGACCTCTATGTCGCGATGACGCGGTCGACCCAGCGCCTGGACATCGTCCACGCGCGGCCGCTGCCGCAGGCTCTCGCGTCGGCGCTGGTGACCGCGGAGTCCTGAGGGATCGTCTCCGCGGGCATGAGGATCCGCCGGGGATGAGACGCGAGAGCACAGGGCTCGCGCCGAGCATGCGACGCCTCCCGGCATGAGAAGACCGGCGGCCGAGGCTTCCCCTCCACGACCGCCGGTCAGGTGCGCGCGAGGCGCACGCGGACCATCATACGGGACGGGCGCGGGTGCTCGGGACCGGAATCAGCCCGACCCGGAAGCGGACTCAGAAGCAGGACCGAAAGTAGGTGAGCGACCAGGACCAGGCCCAGAAGCAGACCCGGGCCCGGCCGAGCGGCTCATCCCCGGCCGCACCGATCACCTCCGCCGGGGCGGACTCGGCCCGGGGTCGGGGTCAGGAAGCGGGCGATGCGTCCGCCGATGCCTCCGCGCCGCCTGAGGGAGCGTCGCCCTCTTCCGCTCGCAGCTGCGCGATCGCGGCCTCGAAGTCGTCGAGGGAGTCGAAGTTCTGGTAGACGCTCGCGAAGCGCAGGTACGCGACGAGGTCGAGCTCGCGCAGCGGCTGGAGGATGGCGAGCCCGACGTCGTGCGCCTCGACCTCCGCCTGACCGCTCTGACGGATCGCCTCCTCGACCTTCTGCGCGAGGAGGGCCAGCTGGTCGTCGGTCACGGGACGCCCCTGGCACGCCTTCCGGGCACCCGAGACGACCTTGGCGCGGCTGAACGGCTCACTGGCGCCCGAGCGCTTGACCACGGCGAGTGAGGCGGACTCAATCGTCGAGAAACGACGGGAGCACTGCGGGCACTGCCGACGCCGACGGATCGAGGCGCCGTCGTCAGCGGTCCGCGAGTCGACGACGCGCGAATCCGGGTGGCGGCAGAAAGGACAGTGCACGTGCTCAGAGTACCGTGCGCCGCCAGGTCCTCCGCGGAGCGGTCGGATCGCCGACGGCGCTTCCGCGCCGACAGCGGCGGTCACGCGCCGACGGGGACCTCGATCTGCGTGCCCGCGGTGAGCTCGACGCTCGGCAGGCCATTAGCGCGCTGGACGTCGAGCACCCAGTCGCGCAGGTCCGCGCCCTCGGAGGCGTAGGTCTGGCCGTACTCCCACAGGGTGTCCCCGGGCTGCACCGTCACGGACACGGTCTCGGGACCGCGCGCGAGGTCGGCGAGTGCGCCCGTCGCACCGACCTCGGTCAGGGCGGCGAAGAGCACGGCGGCCGCGAGGAGGACGAGCACGAGAGCGCGCACGATCCGGCCGCGGCGGGTGATCTCGAGTCGAACACCCTTTCGGGATGCGCGCGCACTCGTGCGCGAGGACGGGGCGGCGGGGGCCTGGACGGCGGCGATTGTGATCATCAGTCCGAACTCCTGTTCGATCGAATATGTGTACGACTGTAGGGCTCCGAGGCTGTCGGCGCAAGACACGCTCGAACACATGTTTGGAACGCGCGTGCGAGCGCCCTACTCTGGGTGACGTGATCACTCCACCAGGGGGGTGTGACGAACGAAGGCGGGCCCGTGCTCCGAGCGGGCCGTCGCCGCGGAAGAGAGGCCGGCACGATGCCCAGCAGCACGACGGACGGCGGCACCACCGACAGCACGGCGGCGGAGACCGCCACGACGAGCGGCGCCGCACCGGCTCTCGGCAGCGCCGACGCCGCCGAGAGCGCGTCGCTGTCGCCGCGCCAGCGGACCATCCTCGAGACCATCGCCCGCGCGATCGCCGACCGCGGCTATCCGCCCACGATGCGCGAGATCGGGGACGCCGTCGGCCTCACCTCGCCCTCCTCGGTCTCCCACCAGCTCCACGCGCTCGAGCGCAAGGGCTACCTGCGTCGCGACCCCAAGCGCCCGCGCGCGATGGAGATTGTCCTGCCCGATGAGAGCGGCGACCCGGGGGCGGGGAGCGGCACCGAGGTGCAGGCATCGCCGTCGGTCGCGGTCCCGCTCGTCGGCCGCATCGCCGCGGGCGTCCCGATCACCGCCGAGGAGCAGATCGAGGACGTCTTCACCCTCCCCCAGCAGCTCGTCGGCTCCGGCGAGCTCTTCCTGCTGCAGGTCGTCGGGGACTCCATGGTCGACGCCGCGATCTGCGACGGGGACTGGGTGGTCGTCCGCTCCCAGAACGTGGCGGAGAAGGGCGAGATCGTCGCGGCCATGATCGACGGGGAGGCGACGGTCAAGACGTTCGTCCAGCGCGACGGGCACATCTGGCTCATGCCCCACAACCCCTCGTTCGCCCCGATCCTGGGCGACGACGCCCAGATCCTGGGCAAGGTCGTGGCGGTCCTCCGCGCCGTCTGATCACGGCCGGCACCCGCGGCCGGCACCCGCGGTCGGCACCCGCGGCCGGTGTGCGCGGCCGGTGTCAACGGCCGGTGCCCGCGGCCGCGGAGCCTAGGCCCGCGCCAGCCGATCCAGCGCCGCGAGCGCGGTGGCGGGGTCATCGGTCCGCCACATCGGCGGCATGGCGGTGGTGAGGAAGGCCCCGTAGCGCTTGGTCGCCAGGCGCGGGTCCAGCACTGCGACCATGCCGCGATCCTCCCCCGAGCGGATCAGGCGCCCGGCGCCCTGGGCCATGAGCAGCGCCGCATGCTGCGCCGAGATCGCCATGAACCCGTTGCCTCCGCGCTGGGACCAGCGCTCCTGGCGCGCCGCCGTGAGCGGGTCATCGGGTCGGGGGAAGGGGATGCGATCGATCGTGACGAGGCGGCAGGCGCGCCCCTGGACGTCCACGCCCTGCCACAGCGAGAGCGTCCCGAACAGGCTCGTCGCCTCGTCGGCGCTGAAGTCCCGCACCAGGGAGCTCAGGGAGTCCTCGCCCTGCAGGCCGATGGGCAGCGCCGTGCGCGCGCGGACGTGCTCGGCGGCGAGCTCGGCGCCGCGGCGCGAGGAGAACAGGCACAGCGCACCGCCGCGCGAGGCCTCGAGGAGCTCCGTCAGGTGGTCGAGCATCGCGAGCGAGGGCCCCTCGCGGCCGGGCGGCGGCAGATGGCGGGCGACGTACAGGATCCCCTGGCGCCGGTAGTCGAAGGGGCTGCCCACATCCAGGCCGCGCCACGCGCTGCGGTCGTCGCCGCGGGCTGCCGCGAGGGCGTCCTCGCGATCGTCCGCGCGGAGGCCGACGCTTCCGGCCGGCGGCTCGAAGCGGCCTCCGAGGGCGAGCGTCGCGGAGGTCATCACGACCGTGCGGTCCTCGAGCACGGTGCCGCGCATGGGCGAGGCGACGCTGAGCGGCGCGACCTGCAGGCTCGAGCGCCCGGTCGCCTCCGAGTGCGCGACCGAGACGACGTCGTCGTCCGCGGGGGCGGCGAGGCGCTCGCACACGTCGATGATCGCCTGCAGGTTCGCGCGCACGGCCTTGCGGGCACCGGCGGTCGTCGAGGCATGGGGGTCACCGGCGTCCTTGGCATCGGCATGGGCCTCATGGGCCTGGGCCCGCAGCAGCACGAGTGCATCGAGCATGAGTGGCGGCAGCGGGCCGATCACCCGCCCGTCGGGCATCTGCTCGAGCGCGGCGCGCAGCTGCTCGCCGGCGTCGTCGAGCGCCGTCGCCGCCACACCGAGGCCACGCAGGTCGCGGACCGCGCCGCGGACCATCCCGTGCGTGAGCACCTCGGTGACCGCACCGGTCACGCGGTCCACGAGGTCGTGGGCCTCGTCGACGACGAGCACGTCGTGCTCGGGCAGGATCGCGTGCCCGTTGAAGGCGTCGACGGCCATGAGCGCATGGTTGGTGATGACGAGGTCCACGTCCCGGGCGATCGCCCGGCTGCGCTCGGCGAAGCAGGACTCGACCATCGGGCAGGTCGAGCCCAGGCACTGCGGACCGGTCACGGACACCTGGCGCCAGGCGCGGTCGGACACGGCCGTCGCGAGGTCGTCGCGGTCGCCGGTGTCGGTGGTCTCGGCCCACTCCCGCAGGCGCCGGACCTGGTCGCCGAGGCGCTCGGAGGAACCGAGCGCGGGATCGACCGCGGCCTCGGTGAACAGGGCCTGCGGGTCGAGATCATCGGGGTAGCCGCCGGAGGCCTTGTGCTGGCACACGTAGTTCGCGCGGCCCTTGAGCAGGCTGTAGGTGGGGGTGCGCGGCAGCAGCGGGGCGAGGGCCTCAACCAGGCGGGGCAGGTCCTTGCGGACTATCTGGGACTGCAGGGCGATCGTCGCCGTGGACACCACGACGGTGCGACCGGTGACGACCGCGTGCCGCAGGGCGGGGACGAGGTAGGCCAGGGACTTGCCGGTGCCGGTGCCGGCCTGGACGAGCAGGTGGCGCTGCCCGTCCATCGCGAGGTCCACGGCCTCGGCCATCGCCGTCTGCCCTTCGCGTCGGGAACCGCCGACGGCCGCGACCGCGGCGTCCATCAGGACGTCGAGATGGGGGACGTCCACGACGGGATCGGAGGCGGGCACCGGTCCACCCTAGTGGCGGGTGCGGGCGACGTCGGGCAGGCGCGACGTGAGCCGCGCCGCGCTGCGCGCCCGGCTCGCCGCGGCGCACCCGGCCCGCCACTGCGCACCCGGCCTGCCGCTGAGCACCCGACCCGCCGCGGCGGCACGAAGACACCGTCAGACGCCGTCAGACGGCGGCGGGCTCCGCGGCGCTCTCGAGCTCAGCGGCGAGCGCCCGGTCCACGCGCGCGCGCAGATGCGTGCCGTGCTCGAGGTGCTCCTCGGCGAGGATCTCCCCCGTCGTGTGGGCGCGCGAGACGAGATCGCCGCGCGTGTACGGCACGACGAGGTCGATCTCGACGGCCGGGCGCGGCAGGTGCTCGGCGATCAGCTCGCGCAGCTCCTCGATGCCCTCGCCCGTGCGGGCGGAGACCACGGCCGACAGCTCGACCTGGCTGCGCAGGCGCGCGATCGTCTCCGGCTCCGCGAGATCGGCCTTGTTCAGCACCACGATCTCGGGGACCTCGAAGCCGTCGATCTCGCCCAGCACGGTGCGGACGGCGCGGATCTGGCCCTCGGGGTCCGGGTGGGAGGCGTCGACGACGTGGAGCAGGAGGTCCGCGTCGGCGACCTCCTCGAGCGTGGAGCGGAAGGCCTCCACCAGCTCCGTGGGCAGGTGGCGCACGAAGCCGACGGTGTCGGCGAAGGTGAACTCGCGTCCGTCGGGCGTCTCGGCGCGGCGCACCGTCGGGTCCAGCGTGGCGAACAGCGCGTTCTCGACGAGCACTCCGGCCCCGGTGAGCCGGTTCAGCAGCGAGGACTTGCCCGCGTTGGTGTAGCCGGCGATCGCGACGGCCGGGACCTCACGGCGGGTGCGGTCGGCGCGCTTGGCCTCGCGGGCGGGCGCCATCTCCTTGATCTCGCGCCGCAGCTTGGCCATGCGGGTGCGGATGCGGCGGCGATCGAGCTCGATCTTCGTCTCGCCCGGGCCGCGGGAGCCGATCCCGGCACCGCCGGCGACGCGGCCGCCGGCCTGGCGGGACATCGACTCGCCCCAGCCGCGCAGGCGCGGCAGCAGGTACTCGAGCTGGGCGAGCTCCACCTGCGCCTTGCCCTCGCGGGACTTGGCGTGCTGGGCGAAGATGTCGAGGATCAGCGCGGTGCGGTCGATGACCTTGACCTTGACGATGTCCTCGAGGGCGCGACGCTGGCTGGGCGCGAGCTCGCCGTCGGCCACGACCGTGTCGGCGCCGGTCTCGGCGACGATCTCGGCGAGTTCGGCGGCCTTGCCCTTGCCCAGGAAGGTGGCCGGGTCCGGATGGGCACGACGCTGCATGATCCCGTCGAGCACCTCGGAGCCCGCGGTCTCGGCGAGCGCGGCGAGCTCGCGCAGGCTGTTCTCCGCGTCCTCGAGACCGCCGGTCGTGTAGATCCCGGCGAGCACCACCTTCTCGAGGCGCAGCTGGCGGTACTCGACCTCGGTGATGTCCTCGAGCTCGGTGGACAGCCCGCTGACGCGGCGCAGCGCGTGGCGGTCGGCGAGGTCGAGCTGCTCGCCGTCGGTCTCGGAGGTGTAGGTGGTCGCGGAGATCGAGGCGTCGCCGCGGGCGAGGATCCGCGCGGTCAGGGCGTCCGTCGCATCCGCAGGAGCATCGTCCACCGCTGACGGGCCGGGGCTCGTCGTCTCGGGTCCTCCGCCGGCGTCGACTGCGGTGTCGGCGTCTGTCTGGGGGTCCGGGTGGAAGGAGATGGGCACGCGGTGTCGCTTCCTGTCGTGGATTCGGTGCCAGAAGGGTCCCACGGCTCGCCGGGAGCAGGCCAGGACTTTTCGCGCAGGGCACATCCGCGCGGTCGGCAGCCCGCCGCCCGCTCGCCCCGACTCCGCAGCGCAGGGCCTGGGGCCGCAGAGCGCGCCCGTATCCTGGCAGGCGTGTCCGAGCACTACTTCTCCCCCACGAGCGCGACCGACGATGCCCGCCACCCGCTGTGCGTGCAGCTCGCCGGCGCCGAGCGCGACCTCGTCTCCTCTGCCTCCGTGTTCAGCGGGCGCGGGCTCGACAAGGCGACCTCCGTGCTGCTCGGGCGCCTGGACGCGCTGCCCGCCGTTCCCCCGGAGGCGACGATCGTGGATCTCGGCTGCGGCTGGGGTCCGATCGCGCTGACCGCCGCCCTCGAGCACCCGGATGCGCAGGTGTGGGCCGTGGACGTCTCCGAGCGGGCCCGGGCCCTGACGCGCGAGAACGCCGAGCGCCTGGGGCTTACGAACGTGCACGTCACCGCGCCGGAGGAGGTTCCCGCGGATCTGGCGATCGACGTGCTGTGGTCCAACCCGCCGATCCGCATCGGCAAGGAGGCGCTGCACGAGCTCCTGCTGACGTGGTGCGCGCGCCTCGCACCCTCCGGCTGGGGCGCTCTCGTGGTGGGCCGCAATCTGGGCGCCGACCCGCTCGCAGCCTGGCTGGATCAGCATCTGAAGGGGCGCACGGTCACCAAGGCGGCGAGCGCCAAGGGGTTCCGGATCCTGGAGATCTCGCCGCAGAGCTGAGGGCCGCGCTCAGACGAGCAGCGTGCCCTCGGCGACGATCTGGGCCGGACCGGCGAGCGTGACGTCCCCCTCGGGCGTCCAGCCGATCGTGAGCGTGCCGCCGGGCAGATCGACCCGCCACGGCCGGCGGCTCTCATCGCCCGCCCGCAGCGCCGCGGCGACGGCGACGGCGCATGCGCCCGTCCCGCAGGCGAGGGTCTCCCCCACGCCCCGCTCGTGCACCCGCATCGCCACGTGGCGCTCACCCCGAGCGACGACGAGCTCGACGTTCGTGCCGTGCGGCGGCTCCGGGGCCAGAGCGGGGCGGCGCGTGAGATCGACGTCCTCGAGCGCGGCGTCCTCGGGCAGGAACGCGACCGTGTGGGGGTTGCCCATGTCGACCTCGGTCGCAGCGAGCTCGCGCCCGGCGACCGTGACCGTCCGGGCCTCGCCGGTCAGGCGCCCGGGGCCCATGCCCACGCGGACCTGCCAGGTGCCGTCCCCGGCCTCCGGGGGGCTGAGGATCTCGACGGTCCGCACTCCCGCGCGGGTCCAGATGTCGAAGCGGTCGGCGCCGACGAGGCCGGTGCGGCGCAGCTCGGCCGCGAACACGCGCACGCCGTTGCCGCACATCTCCGCGATCGAGCCGTCGGCGTTGCGGTAGTCCATGAACCACTCAGGGGCATCGGCGGGTGCGTCGACGCCGGCGGCGCGGGTGCGCACGACGCGGATCAGGCCGTCGGCCCCCAGTCCCGCGGTGCGCTCGGTCAGGCGCTGCACGAGCTCGGGCGTGATGTCCGCCGCCCCGTCGGGATCCTGGAGGATCACGAAGTCGTTGCGGGCGCCGTGCCCCTTGGCGAAGCGCAGAGGAGAACCGGGCGCGGGAGCCGGGGGCGTCGGGGCGGAGTCGAGCGGAGCCATGACCCCGAGCCTAGCGACGCGGGCGCGGCGCGTGCGCGACACAGGCGCGGCGCATCCATCAACAGGTGAGGCGAGCGACGTCCGACACGGCCGCAGCCCCAGCCCCAGCCCCAGCCCCAGTCCCTGCAGCGAGCGCACGCCGCTGCGG
>NZ_FWFG01000060.1 GCF_900163655.1 Brachybacterium nesterenkovii | reverse complement strand
GGTGTCGCCCCGCGCCGCCATCGCGCCGTCCCCGTGCCGCCCCCGCTCCACTACCGTGCCGTTCTGGTCACCTGTTGTCGTTATCCGCCCTCTATTCCGACAACAGATGACCAGAACGCGCTGAGGGAAGGGCGCGGGCCGGGCGGGCGCGGGGCTGCGCCGCTGTCAGGCGCCGATCGCCGCGAAGCCCCGGTCAAGGTCGGCGAGGATGTCGTCGATGTGCTCGAGCCCGACGGACAGGCGCACGAAGCCGGGGTCGACGCCCGCGGCGCGCTGCTCCTCCTCGCTGAGCTGGGAGTGGGTGGTCGAGGCGGGGTGGATGACGAGCGAGCGCACATCGCCGATGTTGGCGACGTTCGAGTGCAGCTCGAGGGCGTCGACGAAGGCGCGCCCGGCCTCGAGGCCGCCCGCGAGGGTGAAGCCGAGCACGGAGCCGGCGCCGTCGGGCAGGTACTGGACGGCGCGCTCGTGGAACGGGGAGTCCTCCAGCCCCGCCCACGCGACGGAGACGACCTCGAGGCGCCCCTGCAGGTGCTCGGCCACGCGCGCGGCGTTGGCGACGTGGCGCTCCATCCGCAGCGGCAGGGTCTCCAGGCCCTGCGCGATGAGGAAGGCGTTGAACGGGGACACGGCGGGCCCCAGGTCGCGAAGGAGCTGCACGCGGGCCTTGATCGCGAAGGGCGCCAGTCCCTCGGGCAGCTGCGTGTAGATCAGTCCGTTGTACGAGGGGTCGGGCTGGGTGAAGCCGGGGAAGCGGTCGGGGTCGGCGGCGAAGTCGAAGGTGCCCGCGTCGACGATCGCCCCCGCGATCGACGTGCCGTGCCCGCCCAGGAACTTGGTGGCCGAGTGGACGACCACGTCCGCGCCGTGCTCGATGGGGCGCAGCAGGATCGGGGTGGCGACCGTGTTGTCGACGATCAGCGGCACCCCGGCCTCGTGGGCGATGTCCGCGACCTCGCGGACGCGCAGGACGTCCTGACGGGGGTTGGGGATGGTCTCGGCGAAGAAGGCCTTGGTGGTGGGTCGGATCGCCGCGCGCCAGGAGTCGAGGTCGTCGGGGTCCTCGACGAAGACGGGCTCGATGCCCAGGCGCGCCAGGGTGTGCTTGAACAGGTTGAACGTGCCGCCGTACAGGCTCGGGGACACGACGATGCTGTCCCCCGCGCCGGCGACGTTGAGGATCGCCAGCGTGATCGCGCTCTGCCCGGAGGCCACCAGCAGGCCGGCGGCGCCGCCCTCGAGCGCGGCGATGCGGTCCTCGACCGCGGCCTGCGTGGGGTTGGTGATGCGGGTGTAGATGGGGCCGAGGTCGGCGAGCGCGAAGCGGTCCGCGGCGGTCTGGGCGTCCGGGAAGACGAACGACGTGGTCTGGTAGATCGGCAGGGCGCGGGCACCGGTCTCGGCGTCGGGGTGCTGGCCCGCATGGATCGCGAGGGTCTCCAGGTGCGGGCGGGGTGCGGTGCTCTCAGGCACGGGGTCCTCCACGGTCGGCGGGCGGGGTCGGGGCGACGCCCCCCACTGTCGCGGGCGGCGCGGGTCCGCGTCGACCACTGTGTCGCCGTGTGACGCGTCCGTCGCCGCCCCTCATCCCTCCTCGAGCGCGAGGGTCCTGCCCTGCCAGCGGCGCCGCAGCCAGCGGTCGTGGCTCGCGACGATCACGGTGCCCGGCCAGTGCTGGGTCGCGTCCTCGAGCCGCACCGCCAGGTCGAGCGCGAGGTGGTTGGTGGGCTCGTCGAGCACGAGCAGCTCGGGCGGATCGGCGAGGAGGGCGGCGAGGACCGCGCGGCGCACCTGCCCGCGGGAGAGCTCCCCCAGCGGCCGGTCGAGTTCGCGCGGGTGGATGAGCCCGAACAGCTCGGGCGCCTCGTCGCGGTCGTCGGGATCGCGACCGGCGGCGGCGAGCAGCAGAGAGCGCGCCGTCGCGCCGGGGTCGAGGGCCTCATCCTGGGCGAGATGGCCGATGCGCAGTGCCCCGGGGCGCTGGACGGTGCCCGCGTCCGGGGCGAGCGCGCCGGTGAGCACGGACAGCAGGGTCGACTTGCCGCTGCCGTTCGCCCCGGTCACCAGCAGCTTCTCCCCCGTCGAGACGGCGAGCGAGACCGGCGCGAGGCGCCCGGCGACGGCGACGCCGCTCGCCGCGAGCAGCACGCCCCCGCCCGGCCTCGCCGGGAGAGAGGGGATGCCGGTGAAGTGCAGCTCCGCGGGCGGCTTCCGGACCTGCTCGCGCTCGAGGGTCTCCAGGCGCCGCTGGGTGTCGCGCACGCGCCGCGAGACGACGGCGGCGTTGCGGTCGGAGTAGACCTTCTTGGCGCCGCGCGCCTCGGTGCGCGGCCCGCGGCCCTCGTGCCCGACCTGGTGGGACTCCTTCTCGACCTCCCGCAGGCGCGCGAGCTCCTCAGCTCGTCGCGGTGGCGCCGCTCCCAGCGCTCGCGGGCGTCCAGGCGCGCCAGGAGGTAGTCCGTGAAGGTGCCTGTGTAGGCGGTCGCCCCGGGCTCCGTGCCGACCGCGCTCTCGGCCAGATCGAGGTCCACCTGCGCGCGCGTGGCCTCGTCGAGGAAGGCGCGGTCATGGCTCGCGACCAGCACCGGGCCGGGGTGGTCCGCGAGCAGCCCCGCGAGGAAGCGCGCCCCCGCATCGTCGAGGTGGTTGGTGGGCTCGTCCAGCAGCAGGGTCGTCGGGCGCGTGAGGAGCAGGTGGCACAGGGCGAGGCGCTCGCGCTGGCCGCCGGAGATCCGCCCGAGCGGGCGCTCGCGCGGCAGGTCGCCGAGACCCAGCCCCGCGACGATCTCCTCCGCGCGGCGCGGCGCGTCCCACACATCGGCCGCGGTGGCGCGGGAGAGGAGCTCGTCGTAGTCGCGGGCCGCCGCCCGGGAGCCCGGCTCCTGGGCGAGCGCGGCGGCCGCGCGCGCGAGGTCGCCCTCGAGGCGCCGCGCATGGGCCAGGGCGTCGTCGAGCACACACCGGACGGTCGTGGCGGGCGGGAACGGGAGGTCCTGATGCAGCAGGCCCACGGGGCCGGGGGCCTCGATCGCGCCGCGGTCGGGGGCCTCCTCCCCCGCGATCAGGCGCAGGAGGGTGGACTTCCCGGAGCCGTTCTTGCCGAGGAGGCCGGTGGGCGTCCCCGCGGGCACGACGAGCGAGACGTCCGTGAGGACGGGGCGGGCGCCGTAGGCGTGGGAGACGCCGTCGACGCGCAGATGGAGGGAGGGGCGGGCATGGATCAGCTCCGAGAGGTCGCACGGGAGGGGCGGGGCCGGTCAGATCCACATGGCGACGACTGTAGCGCGGCGGGCGCCGGCGCGCCCTCACCCCACCCGGCGGTGCTCGACGGCCGCGCGCGTGCGGGCCAGGGCGTCGCGCCCGAGGTCCGGGAGCTGCTGGGCGACGGCCACGAGCACGCAGTCGACGACGGTGAGCTGCGCGATCCTGGAGGCGGTGGCCCCGGAGCGGAACGCGGACTCGTGCGCGGCGGTCATCAGGATGCGCCAGACGCTGCCGGCGAGCGGGCTCGCGGGGGCGCTCGTGATCGCGACGGCGCGCGCGCCGGCCTCGCGCGCGATGCTCAGCGCGTCGATCACGTCGGCCGTGCGCCCCGAGTGGGACAGCCCGATCGCGACATCCCCCGCGCGCAGCAGCGCCGCCGCGGGCAGGCCCGCGTGCGGGTCGACGTGCACGGTGGCCGCGAGCCCGATACGCGCGAGCTTGCTCTGCAGGTCGGCGGCGGCCAGTCCCGACGCGCCCGCGCCGAACAGCGCGATCCGGCCCGCGGCGGCGATCGCGGCGGCCACATCGGCCAGCGCCGCGAGGTCGAGCCCCTCGGCGGTCTCCTGCACGGCGCGGGTGTCGGCCGCGGCGATCTTGCCGACCACCGCCGCGAGCTCGTCGTCCGGGTCGATGTCGCCCGCGTAGGCGCCGTCGCCCTCGCGCTCCCGCGCGACCGCCGTCTCCTCCGCCAGGCGCATGCGGAATTCGCGGTACCCGCCGTAGTCGAGCTCGTGGGACAGGCGCACCACCGTCGCCTCGGAGCAGTCGGAGGCGCGCGCGAGGTCCCCGATGGTCATGCCGCTGGCCGCCCGCGGATCCGCGAGCACCGTCTCGGCGACCCGGCGCAGCGCCGGCCCGAGATCGGCCTGGCGCCCGCGCAGGCGCACGGTGGCGGACGCCCCACCGTCCCCGCTCACCGCAGGGACTCCGCGGCCGAGCGGATGCCGGCAGGGTCGCCGGTGCGTGCGGGGTCGGGGGCGAAGCGGTCGGCGGCCGCTCGGGCCCGCTCCACGTCCGTCCCGGCCAGGAGCGCGACGAGCGCGACGCGCACGCTCCCGTCGGCGGCCTCGAGCACGTCGGCCGCGCGCGCGGCCGCGGCCCCCGTGGCCTGCACGAGCATCCGCACGGTGCGCGCGACGAGCTTGGCGTTGGTGGGGCGCACGTCGATCATCAGGTTCGAGTAGGTCTTGCCCAGGCGCACCATCGTGGCCGTGGACAGCGCGTTCAGGGTGAGCTTCTGGGCGGTGGCCGCCTTCATGCGCGTCGAGCCGGTGACCACCTCGGGGCCCACGTCCAGCAGGATCGCCTCGTCCGCGAGCGGCGCCAGGGCCGCGTGGACGTTCGCCGCGACCAGGGCCGTGGCCAGGCCCCGCTCGCGGGCCCGCCGCAGCGCTCCCCCCACGAACGGGGTGCGCCCGCTGGCCGCGAGGCCGATCACCACGTCGCGCTCCCCGCATGCGGCATCGATGAGATCGGCCCCGGCCCGCTCGTCGTCCTCGGCGCCCTCGACGGCCCGCATCATCGCCGCATCGCCCCCGGCCAGGTGCGCCGTGACCATGTCCGGGGTCGCGCTGTAGGTGGGGACCAGCTCGACCGCGTCCAGCACGCCCAGGCGGCCCGAGGTGCCCGCCCCGACGTAGTGGACGGTCCCGCCCGCGGCGATCGCCGCGACGCACACCTCCACGAGCCGCGCGATGTGGGCCGTGCGGGCCTGCACGGCGGCGGCGACGCGCGCGTCCTCACCCAGGATCGTCGCGACCAGGTCCGGGGAGTCGAGGGTGTCGAGCTCGAGGCTGCGCGGGTTGCGCTCCTCCGTCGTCGAGCGCAGGTCGATGAGGTCTCGCCAGGCGGCGCCGGTGGTCATGAGGTCTCCTCGGAGGGCAGGGGCGGCAGCAGGAGCCGACGGACCGGTCCCCGGTGGGGCAAGGATGGCAGTGCGAGGCCGCCCGCAGGGGGCGGGGTCCATGATCCGAGGACGACGGGGCGGCGCGCACCCGTGACGGCGCTCCCGTCGGCCCGCGCGAGCACCCCGGGCAGGCCGTGCGCGGACATCGCCCCGATGAGGGCCATGAGCACCGCCTCCTTGGCATCGGCCGGCAGCCCGGCGCTCTCGGGACCGGAGAGGGGCAGGGGGTCCAGCAGCTCGGCGAGGCGGGCGCGAAGCACGGGGTTGCGCATCCCGCCGCCGGAGCCGACGACGCGCCGCAGCCCGCGGCCCCGACCGAGGTCGGCGACCGCCCGGGCGATCGTGCGGGCCGTGAGCTCGACGAGCGTGGCCAGCAGGTCCTCGAGCGGGGGATCGGCGCGCTGCGTCAGGCCTGCCCGGGCCGCGCACCGGTCGACGTGGTCGGCGTCGAAGTGCTCGCGGCCCGTCGAGCGCGGGAAGGCCCGGGCGTAGAAGGGGTCCGCGAGCAGGGCCGCGAGGAGCTCCTCGTCGATGGTGCCGCGCGCGGCGAGGCGCCCGTCGACATCCACGTGCTCGCGCCCGCCGCTCGCGCGCAGCACGGCCGCATCCAGCAGGGCGTTGCCCGGCCCGGTGTCCCCCGCGACCACCTCGCCCGCGCCGACGATCGAGCAGTTCGCGATCCCGCCGATGTTCAGGACGGCCGAGGGCTCATCGCCCAGCAGCAGCTCGTCGAGCAGCGGGACGAGCGGCGCGCCCTGCCCGCCCGCGGCGATGTCGGCGGAGCGCACGTCGGAGAGGACGGGCAGGCCGGTCGCGGCGGCCACCGCGGCGGGATCGCCGACCTGGAGCGTGCCCCAGGCGCGGCCGTCCTCGACGCCGTGGAAGAGGGTCTGGCCCGGCGAGACGACGAGGTCGGCGCGCTCCCCGGACGCCCCGAGCGCGGAGCGCGCGGCCCGCGCGAAGGCCCGGCCGGTCAGAGCGTGCAGGCGGCACCAGGTGCCCGCGTCCGCGGAGGCCGGGGGCAGGGCCGCGAGGATCTCGCGCCGCAGCCCCGGGTCCCACGGCTGCTCGCCCGTCGCGAGGATCTCGCCCCGCAGCACCGCGGGGTCGGCGCCGTCGCGGGTGAAGCGCACGAGCGCGGTGTCGATCGCATCCACGCTGGTCCCGGACATGAGGCCGAGCACGGTGAGGGACCCGTCGGCGCCGCCGCTCATCGCCCCGTCCCGCGGATCATCGCGTCCAGCGCGGCCCCGAGCATGGCCGGGCCGTGGCCGAGCGCGAGCACCACGCGGTCACCCCGGGGGGCCGCACCGGGCACGCCGACGTGGACGACGACCGCGTCGGGCCGCCGGGCCAGCACCTCGGCGAGGACGCGCCCCTCCTCGGCGTCGGCCCGGGGAAGACGCGTCACGACCAGCACCGTGTCCGCGTCGGCCACGTCCCCCGGATCGTGCGCCTCGTCGGCGTCGTAGCCGCGCTCGCGCAGCTGCTCGACCAGCACGCTGCGCCGGGCGCCGGAGGCGTGGTCGCGGCGCACCCGGGCATCGACGACCCGCACGCACGGCCCCACGAGCCGCGCGCACCCCACGTCCACGGCCCGCGCGGCGGCCTCTCGGCCGACGTCCGTCAGGCGCGCGAGCGCCTCCTCGAGCCGCGGGGCGGGCACGCTCCGTCGACGGGCGCGCAGGGCGGCGGCCCGATCCGCCGTCTCCGCGGCGCGCTCCCGCAGGGCCGCGCGATCCAGCCGCCCGGCCTCCACCGCGGCGAGGATCGCGTCGTGGGCCTCCGCGAGCATCTCCTGCTCGTCCCGGCGGATCGAGGTGCCCAGGCACAGGAGGTGGGCCCCCGCCTCGACGGCGCGCACCACGGCCTCGGCGAAGCCCGGGTCCTCGGCGACCGCCGCCATGTCGAGGGCGTCGGTCACGACGAGGCCCCGGAAGCCCCAGTCCCCCGCGACGCGGTCGAGCAGGGGGCGGGACCAGGGCGCGATGCTCGCGGGGCCCTCGCCGAGGGCGGGCACGAGCACGTGGGCGGTCATGACGGCGTCCAGCCACGGGGCGAGCGCCCACGGGGCCAGGTGGTCGCGCGCGAGCTCCACGACGGGCAGGTCGATCGCGGGCAGGGCGGTGTGGGAGTCCACGTGGGTCGCTCCGTGGCCCGGGAAGTGCTTGCCGCAGGAGCCGACGCCGGCCTCCCGCAGGCCGATCGCGAGGGCGCGCGCGTGCCGGGTCACCCGATCGGGCTCGTCGCCGAAGGCGCGCGTGCCGATGACGGGGTTGCGCGGGTCGGCCGAGACGTCGAGGACCGGGGCGAGGTCGAGGTCGACGTCGCACGCGGCGAGGACGTCCCCGAGCGCGCGGGCCGCGCGGCGCGTGAGGTCGGTGTCGTCGACCGCGCCCAGCGCCCAGGCCGTGGGCAGGACGGATCCGGTCGCCGCCTGCAGGCGCGTGACGTCCCCGCCCTCCTCGTCGATCGTGACCAGGGCGCCCGGGGCGGCCTCGTGCACCGACCGCGCGAGGTCTCGGCAGGCGGCGGGATCCGGCGTGTTGTACCCGAAGAGAATCACGCCGCCGAGGCCCGCCTCGAGCGGTCCGCGCAGCCAGGCGGGCACCTCGGTGCCGGTGAAGGAGGCCAGCAGCACCCCGAGCGCGTCGGGGTCCCAGCGCCGGTCGTCGGCGGGGCTCACGGTGCCGTCATCCCTTGACGGCGCCCGCGGTGACGCCCGCGGCCAGGTTCCGCTGGACGAGCACGAAGAACACGACCACCGGCAGCGCGATGACGGTCGAGGCCGCCATGATGGCGCCCCAGTCCGCTGTGTTCTGTGTGAAGAAGGTCCGCAGGCCCACGCCGACGGTGTACTTGCCGGAGTCCTGCATGAACGTCAGCGCGAAGATGAACTCGTTCCAGGCCGTGATGAAGGAGAACACCGAGGTCGCCACGAGCCCGGGCGCCACGAGCGGCAGCAGCACCGAGCGGAACATCCGGAACCAGGACGCCCCGTCGACGTAGGCGGCCTCCTCCAGCTCGCGCGGGACCGCGGCGACGAAGCCGCGCAGGTTCCAGATCGCGAACGGGAGGGAGAAGGCCAGGTACACGATGACCAGGCCCAGCAGCGAGTTGAGCATGTGCAGCGAGCGGGCCTGCAGGAACAGCGGGATCACGAGCGCCTCGAGGGGCACCATCTGCACCAGCAGCACCAGGATCAGCACCGCGGTGCGCAGGCGGAACCGGAAGCGGGCCACCGCCACGGCCGCCAGCAGCGCGATCGCGCCGCTGATGAGCACGGTGGAGACCGCGACGATCACCGAGATCCGCACGTAGCGCAGGAACCCCGCGTCGACCAGCACCGTGCGGAAGTGGTCGAGGGTGAAGCCCGAGGGCAGCAGCGAGGCGCCCCGCGAGAGCGGGTTCGGGTCGATCGCCGTGGTCAGCATCCACAGGAAGGGGAACAGGGCCGCGACCAGGAGGACGACGACGCCGACGGCGCGGGCCAGGCGGCCGCGGCGACGGCGCGCCGAGCGCGGGCGCGCGACGGGCGCGCGATCCGTGAGGGACTGGCTCACAGCTCGTCCTCCTTCAGCAGGAAGCGGATGTAGACCACCGAGATCAGCAGCAGGACGAGGGTCAGCAGCACCGCGATGGTCGAGCCCATGCCGTACTCGCCCTGGGAGAAGGACTCGGTGTAGGACCACACGCCCAGGTTCATCACGGAGCGGTTGGCGCCGTCGCCCCCGGGCATCAGGTAGATCTGCGTGAACACCTTGAAGTCCCAGATCGTCGACAGGATGATGCACACCGCGAAGATGGGCCGCAGCGCCGGGACCGTGACCGACACGAAGCGGCGCCAGGGTCCCGCGCCGTCCATCTCGGCGGCCTCGTAGAGCTCGCGCGGGACCGTCATCAGCCCGGCGAGCACCGTCACCGCGACGAACGGGAAGCCGTGGTAGACCACGTTGATGGTCGCGATCGCGTAGAACGCCAGGCGGCTGGTGAACCAGTTGAAGGACCCGGGCTCGAGGACCCCGGCGGATCCGAGCGCGCTCGCGACCAGGCCGTTGAGCGGGTCGAACAGCCACACGAAGACGTAGGTGCCGGTCAGCGCCGGCACGGCCCACGCGACCATGATCGCGGTGGTGCACACCCCGCGCCACAGCGGGGACAGCGCGTTCAGGAACACAGCGACGGCGGTCCCGACGACCATCGTCAGCACCACGCAGACGATCGCGAAGCCGACGGTGTTGGGCAGAACGGTGGTCCACAGGAACGGGTCCGACAGCACGTGGACGTAGTTGTCCAGGCCCACGTAGTTCGACTCGCCCCGGATCAGGTTCTTCAGCTCGTAGTCCTGCAGCGAGAGGTTCAGGACCCGCAGGAGCGGGAGCAGCAGGAGGACCGTGAGGACGATCAGGGCGGGAGCCAGCAGCAGCCAGGGCGCGCCGGCGCGCCGCAGCCGCCGCCCGGCGGGGACGGTGCGCCGCGGACGCGGCGCACCGCCCCCGCGCGCTCCCTGTCCGAGGGAAGGGGGCACGGCGGTGCTCATGCGGAGAACAGCTGGTCCATCTCGGTGGCCGCGGTCTTGGCCGCGTCCGCCGCGGGGGTGCCCCCGAGGATGGACGAGGTGAGGGTCGACATCGTCTTCTTGCCCTCGATCTTGCCCCAGGCGGGGGTGACGGGGACGGTGGTGCCGCCCTCGGACATCTGCTGCGCGAAGACCTTGGTGAGCTCGTCGCCCTGGGAGACGACCTCGTCGAAGGCCTTCTGCTCACCGGGGAAGAAGTTGGTCTCCGTGGCCCAGCGGGTGGCCAGATCGCCGGTGGCCATGAGCTTGATGAGCTCGAAGGCCAGCTCCGGCTCCTCGGAGTCCTCGAAGCGGCACAGGTGGGAGCCGCCCAGGAACGAGGGGGCCAGGGCGGAGTTCTTGGCGGGGATCGTGAACGCGACCAAGCGCTCGTACAGCTCGGGATCGTCCGCCTTGATGGTGGCCGGGACCCACGAGCCGGTGATGAACATGGCGGTCTGGCCCTGCTGGAAGGACTTCAGCGAGTCGGTCTCCTTCCAGGTGTTCGCGGCGGCGCTCGAGGAGTCGTGCTTGAGCGCGAGGTCCGTGTACCAGGTCAGTCCCTCGACCGCGGGCGCCTCCGCGATGGCGGCCTTCCACGTGCCGCCCTCCTCGGTCGCGATCTTCCCGCCCGCTCCCCACACGAAGGGGAGCATGGAGAACAGGCTCGCGCCGGCGATCGGGAAGGGCAGGAGATCGGGCTTGGCCTGCTTGATGGTGGTGATCATCGCGAGCAGCTCGTCCCAGCTCTGGGGCTGGCTGTTGACGCCCGCGGCGTCCAGGATCGCGCTGTCGGCGAGGATCGAGCGGACGCCCGCGTACCAGGGCATGCCGTACATCTTGCCGTCGAGGGTCCCGGCCTCGACGAGCCCCTTGATGAGGCCGTCCTGGAGCCCGGCCTCCTTGATCTCGGCGCTCAGGTCGGACAGGCCGCCCGCGTCGGCGAACTCGGGGGTCCAGGTGGTGCCCACCTCGGCCACGTCGGGGCCCGTGCCGCCGCTCATCGCGGTCACGAACTTGTCGTGGGCGCCGTCCCATGGCTGGACCTGCACGTCGAGCGTGGCGCCGGTCTTGGCGGTGAACGCCTCCTTGAGCGCCGCGACGTACTCGTCGGTCTTGGCGTTGGTGCCCTGCATGATCCACAGGGTGACGGTCTTGCCGGCGTTGGCCTCGGTGTCGGTGGGGTCGGAGCTCCCGGAGCCGCCGGAGCAGGCGCCGAGGGCGAGGGCTGCGGTGCCTGCCGCGCCTGCCGCGCCTGCGGTCAGGATCTGACGTCGTGCGATCATAGGGGCTCCTCCGGAGGACGCGATGAATGTAACTTCCAAGCAGATGTGATGTGAGTGAAGTTACCACCATGAGAGGCGCCTTGTGAACGAGAGCACACACAACGGGCTCCCCGCACGGCCCGACGCGCCCGCCGAACGGCAGGCCAGGGCCAGCCTGCTGCTCGCCGCCGACGTGGGCGGGACCTCCGCGCGGATCGCCGTCGGCGGTGCCGGCGCCCTGCCGCCCGCGGTGACCGGGCCCGGGGCCAACATCCGCTCGAGCGGTCCCGCGGCGCTCGCGGCGCTGGTCCCCACGATCGAGCGCGCCCTGGACGGCCGGCCCGGGTGCGACGTCCGCCGCGCCGTCCTCGGCATCTCCGGGGCCGGTCCCGCCCGCCGCGCCGAGATCGCCGCCACCGTCACCACCCTGCTCGCGCCGCTGGGGATCGATGCCGGGCGCATCGACGTGCTGGACGACCTGACCGCGGCGTTCCTCGCGGGGGGCGTCGGGCCCGACGGGGTGCTGCTGCTGGCGGGGACGGGCGCGGTCGCCGCGCGCTTCACCGGCGGCGAGCTCGTCGCGCGGACCGACGGCATGGGATGGCTGCTGGGCGACATCGGGTCGGGGGTCTGGATCGGCCGGAAGGTGCTCGAGGCCGTCGCCGCCGACGTCGACGGGCGTCGTCCCCGCACCGCGCTCACCGAGCTCGTCGGCGAGGCCCTGGGGATCGACCTGCGCGACGGCACGCGCTCGGGCACGGGGGACGTGCGCCAGGACCTGATCCGCGCCGTCGATCCCCTCGCCCCGGCCGACTGGGGCCGCCTGGCCCCCCTGCCGGGCCGTGCCCTGCCGGATCCCGCTGCCCGCCGGATCCTCGACCGCGCCGCGCGCGCCCTCGCCGCGGACGTGCAGCGCCTGGACCCCGGCGCGGAGCTGCCCGTCGTGCTCGCCGGCTCAGTGCTCACGAGCGAGGGCCCCCTCCGCGAGGAGCTCACCACGGGGCTCGACGCCGCCGGCCATCCCGCCCTCGCGGTCGCTGGCTCCGGCCTGCCCGGCGCGTGGCGGCTCGCGATCGACGGTGCCCGATGAGCGCCCGCGTGCCCGCGCCGCGACGGCCCCCTCCCCCGAGCGGGGCGGCGCGGCTCCTCCTGCGGGAGCCGTGGCGCCAGACCCTCGCGATCGTCATCGCCTTCGCCGTCACGATCCCGGTGACCGCCGTGTCCCCGTCCCTGAACTGGATGACGGCTGCGGACCCCGCGGCCCGGCTCCCCCTGGCCATCGTCCTGCTGGTCCTGGCGATGTCCCTCTACTCGGCGGCCTTCGCGGTGCTGACCCACCTGGTGCTGCGCCGCCTCGACCGGCCCTCGCTGCTCGCCGCCGCGCGGCTGAGCCGAGCGCGGCAGTCCTCGCGCCTGCTGCGGTGGCTGGGGATGCGCTCCACGACCGGGGCCGAGTCCCTCCAGCTGCTGATCAGCGCGTGCGCCATGGTGTACGTCCTGCAGACCCGCCCCGCCCACGTCCCCGTCGAGTACCTGCTGGGCGTTACCGTCCTCGTGCTCGTCACCGCATGGATGAGCTGCGCGGTCGGCTACGCGGTCGACTACGCCGCCCACGACTGCCACGGCGAGGCCTTCCGCCTGGACGGCGAGGAGGACCCCTCCCGGCGCGCCTACGAGGAGTACCTGTACATCGCGGTCCTCGTGCAGACCTCCTCGGCGTCAGCGGACTTCGCGCCGCTCACGCGCGAGGCGCGGCGCACGCTGCGCGGGCAGTCGGTCCTCGCGCACGTCATGGCGACCGTCGTCGTCGCGGTGGGGGCGAGCGCGATCTTCGCCGCCCTGTGAGCCCGGGACGTCCGGGCGCGTCGCCGACCGGGCGGCCCGACGGGAGCGCCCGTCCTCCCGCGCGCCCGTAGGATGAGCGGGTCCGCGATCCCAGCCCGGAAGGCGCCTCGATGTCCGTTCAGCACGACGACTCGATCCCCACGCGCGAGAAGGTCCTCGTCATCGGTGCGGGTCCCGCGGGCCTCGCGGCCGCCGCCGCGCTGCGGGCCGTCGGCCTGCCCTTCGACCTCGTCGACGGCGCCGAGCACGTCGGCGGCGTGTGGAGCGGCGCGTCCGGGAAGACGAACGAGGTGGTCTGGTAGATCGGCAGGGCGCGGGCACCGGTCTCGGCGTCGGGGTGCTGGCCCGCATGGATCGCGAGGGTCTCCAGGTGCGGGCGCGGTGCGATGTTCTCAGGCACGGAGTCCTCCTCGGTCGGCGGGCGGGGTCGGGGCGACGCCCCCCACTGTCGCGGGCGGCGCGGGTCCGCGTCGACCACTGTGTCGCCGTGTGACGCGTCACCGGGAGCCCCACGGCCCGACGGCGCCCCGAGGAACCGCGGCGCGTCCGATCCCCGATGGCTCGCCCGTCACAGCCCCCTTCACATGCCGCCGCGGCCGGGAGAGCATCGGGGCATGACCGCTTCACCTGTGCACCGGAACGCCGTCCCCGCCGCCGGATCCAAGCTCGCCGTGATCGGCGCGGGCGCCGTCGGCTCCTCGGTCGCCTACGCGGCGCTGCTGCGAGGCAGCGCGCGGACGATCGCGCTGTACGACCTCAAGAAGGAGAAGGTCGAGGCGGAGGTCCTCGACCTCGCCCACGGCTCCCCGCTCGCCTCGGGCGCACGGATCATCGGCGGGGACGACATCACGTGCGTCCAGGGCGCCGACGTCGTCGTCATCACGGCCGGGGCCGCGCAGAGGCCCGGGCAGACGCGCCTCGACCTGGCCGGGACGAACGTGTCGATCCTCCGCTCGCTCATGCCGCAGCTGCTCGAGCAGGCGCCCGATGCCGTGTACGTGCTGGTCACCAACCCGTGCGACGTGCTGACCGTCGCGGCTCTGGGCATCTCGGGACTGCCCGCCGGGCGGGTCTTCGCCTCGGGCACCGTGCTGGACACCTCGCGCCTGCGCAACCTGCTGTCCTGGATGACGGGCGTCTCCGCGCGGTCGATCCACGCCACGATCGCCGGCGAGCACGGCGACAGCGAGTTCGGGCTGTGGTCCTCGGCGACGGTGGGCGGGGTCCCGCTGCGCGAGTGCCGCGGGGCCGACGGCACGCTGTCGTTCACCGATGCGGCGCTCGACGACCTGGGCCACCAGGTGGCCGAGGCTGCCTACACCGTGATCCAGGGCAAGGGCGCCACGAACCTCGCCGTCGGCGTAAGCGCAGCCCGGATCGTGGAGGCCGTGCTGACCGATGAGCACGCCGTCCTGCCCGTCTCCTCCCTGCTCGACGGGTACCAGGGGATCTCGGGCGTGGCCATGTCGATCCCCTCGGTGGTGGGCCGTCAGGGCGTGATCCGGCGCCTCGACGTGCCGATGGACGAGCGCGAGCAGGCGCGCCTGCACGCCTCGGCCGATGCCCTGCGCGCGGTGCAGGAGAGCCTGGGGATCTGAGTCCTCGGGCCACGCTCCGGCCCGACCGGCCTCGTGCCAGGATGGAGCCGTGAGCGACACCGCCGTCCCGTCCGATCTGATCCTCGCCGCCGACATCGGCGCCTCCGCATCGCACCTGGCGATCGGCCCGGCGGGCGCGCTCCCCGCCCCGGTCGACGGCCCCGGGGCCGAGGTCCGCAGCGACGAGCGCGATGCGCTGGCATCCCTGACGGCCACCGTGCGCACCGCTCTCGCCTCTCGCCCCGCCGAGCGGATCGAGCGCGCGGTCCTCGCCGTCTCCGGGGCGCATCCCGCCCGGCGCCCCGCCGTCCTGGACGCGGCCTGCGAGGCGCTCGCGCCGCTGGGCGTCCTCCCGCGGGCCGTCACTGTGATCGACGACCTCACCGCCGCCTTCCTGACCGCCGACGTCGGCGGCGACGGCGTGCTGCTCCGCTCCGGCACCGGCGCGGTCGCCGCCCGCTTCCGCGCCGGCCAGCTCGTCGAGAGGGTCGACGGGATGGGCTGGCTGCTGGGCGATATCGGCTCGGCCGTGTGGATCGGCCGCCAGGTGCTCCAGGCCGTCGCCGCGGACATCGACGGCCGTCGGCCCCGCACCGCCCTCACCGAGCTGCTGGGCGACGTGCTGGGCCTCGAGCTGCGCGACGGCATCGACACCCCCACGGGGGACGCCCGCCGGGATCTGATCCGCGCCCTCGACCCGCTGACGCCGACCCAATGGGGCCGCTTCGCCCCGCTGCCCGGGATGGCCCTGCCCGATCCCGTGGCCCGGAAGATCCTGGATCGCGCGGTCCGGGCGCTGGCGCATGACGTGCAGCGCCTCGACCCCGAGGCCGAGCTGCCCGTGGTCCTCGCCGGTTCCGTCCTGACCACCGCGGGGCCCTTGCACGACGAGCTCATGACCGGCCTGGACGCCGCCGGGCACCCGCGCCTGGAGATCGCGGCCTCCGGTCTCGCGGGGGCGTGGGAGATCGCGATGCGCGGCGGGGTGCGGTGACGACCGCCCGGTCGGCCCCGTCTCCCCCGCGCCCAGCCCGTGCCCGCCGCTCGCCCGTAGGATGACGTCGTCCGCGATCCCCTCCGGAAGGCGCTCCATGTCCGCTCACCCCGACGACCAGGTCTCCACGCGCGAGAAGGTGCTCGTGATCGGGGCCGGTCCCGCCGGGCTCGCCGCCGCGGCCGCCCTGCAGGCCGTGGGGCTGCCCTTCGACCTGGTGGACTCCCGCAGCCACGTCGGCGGCATCTGGAGCGGCGCCGACGACACCCCGGTCTGGGACGCGATGACGCCCGTGTCCTCCAAGGACATGATGCAGTTCGAGGACCTGCTGATGCCGGCCTCGTTCCCGGCCTTCCCCTCCCCCGAGGAGCTGAGCAAGTACCTGCGGGCCTATGCCGCGCGCCATCGGCTGACCGAGCGCTTCCACCCGGGCACGACGGTGCGCCGCGCCACCCCCTTCGAGCCGGGCGTGTGGCAGGTGGAGATGTCCGACGGGCAGATCTGCGTCTACCGCGCCGTGATCGCCGCGACCGGCATGGCCTCCCGCCCCCACCTGCCCTCCTGGGCGCTCGACCGCCGCCTGGGCGAGCGCGTCGAGCTCATGCACGCCTCCGACTGGCGCGGACCCGAGGGCCTCGAGGGCCGCACCGTCCTGGTGGTCGGCTCGGGCCAGAGCGCCGCGGACATCGCCGTCGACGCCTCGAGCCGCGCGCTCGAGGTGCGCTGGTCGATGCGCACGGGACACTGGGTCGTGCCGCGCACGATCGCCGGCACCCCCGGGGACGTCGCCGCCTCCCGCGAGCCCGCCCTGCTGGGCCCCCTGAACGCGAAGATCGCCGAGACCGTCGTGCGCCGCACGATGGGCGATACGGAGAAGCTCGGGATGCCCGCCCCGGAGGCGCCGCTGCTCGAGGACCGCGTGATCGTCTCCGACGATGTGCTCGCGCGGATCCGCGAGGGCCGCATCACCCCGTGCGCGGACGTCGAGTCCCTCGCCGACGATGGCACAGTGCGCCTGGCGGACGGCGCCACCTGGAAGCCGACCGTGATCGTGCTGGCCACCGGCTACGAGGACGGCACCGGGGCGATCGCCGACGAGGCCTTCCCGCGGACCTCGGCCGGTGTCCCCGACCTGTTCCTCGGCGCCTTCCCGCGCGGTCGCGATGACCTGGTGGTGCTCGGTCAGGTGCGCGTCGCGGGCGGAATCTGGCCCCTCCTCGCCCAGCAGGCCGATGTGGCGGCGCTGTTCCTGCGCGCCGCCGCCGACGACGACCCGGCGGCCGAGCAGTTCCGCCGCGTGCGCCGCGGGGCCGACGCCTCGGTGCCCCTGCGACGGCCCTCTGCCTCTCGCGGCACGGGGCTGAAGGGCCGCCTGGCCGACGGCCTCGAGCGCCTGCAGGGCACGGCGCGCCGCACGGCCGCCCCGGTCCCGGTGGCCGAGCCCGGTCAGCTGCCCTTCGCGGACCGCGAGGACCTCATGGCGCGGCTGCGGACGGTGCGCTCGCTGTTCGAGGCGGACCCGACGCCCCGCGACTGACGCGCGGACAGGGCCGCGGCCGCGACGGTCCACACGACGGCGATCGCGAGCAGCGCCCAGCCGCTGCGGCGCTGGTCGGCGAGCGCGTCGAGGAGCCACGTGCGCCCGGTCGCCCCGAACCAGGACGGCACGAGCAGGCGCGAGCCGAGGGCCAGCTGCAGCGCGGCGAGGACGAGCACGACCCCGGTGGCGGGCGCGGCCGCCCGCGAGTCGCGCACGGCGGCGCCGAGCGCGACGCCGAGCACCATCGCGCCGAGAATGAGCACGAGGTGGGGCACGTGGGCCTCGAGCGCGAGGCGCAGCACGGTCGGCGACGCGTAGGCGAGCACGATCATCCCCGGCGCGGCGAACCCGAGCACGGGCGCGACCCAGCGCGGGGCGCGCGCGGGCAGGCGCACGTCGAAGGCGGCGGCGAGCAGGGGCCCGACCACGAGCAGAAGCAGGGCATGCTGGAGGACGTGCGCGGAGACCAGCACCTTGCCGTAGACGGCCAGCGGCCCGCACTGCACGGCCAGCAGCGCGATGACGGCGGCGAGCAGGAACCGGGTCGCTCGAGCGTCGCGGCGCGGCGCCGTCGGCCACCACCAGGCCAGCACGAGCACCGCGGCGGCGGCGAGGGCGAAGGCATCGGGCCGCCAGGCCGCGGCGATGCCTCCGAGCGTCGGGGCGGGCGGCAGCGGGTAGCCGGTGAGGAGGAACGCGGGCTCGGTGGACTGCGGGGCGGAGTCGGCGGGCGGGGGCGAGCTGCTCAACGCGGCCGCGAGGGCCACGGCCAGGCCCATGAGCGCGAGCTCGAGGATCGCCAGGCGCCGGTGCACGGCCCCGTCGAAACCCCCGCCGGGCGCCGCGGCGTCGGCCAGCAGGCGCCGCTGCAGCTGGCCCGCGGCCCCCAGCAGCACCAGCAGCACCGTCTTGAGCGCGGCGATCTGCACATAGGCGCTCGTGAGCAGGTCCCCGGGGCCGTTCATGCGCGCTGAGAGCGCCCAGACGCCGCTCGCGAGGATCGCGACCCAGCACACGAGCGCGAGGCGCGAATAGCGGCGCACCACGCCTGCTGCGTCCCGGTCGTGACCGGGCAGCAGCTGCAGGACGGCGAGGCCGCCGATCCACACCCCGACCGCCAGCAGGTGCACGAGCATCGTCGTCGTGGCGGTCTCGTGGTCGGCATTGCCGGAGGCGTGACCGGTCATCGCCTTGGCGAGGATGCTGCACCCCGCGCAGAGGGCGAGCGCCCGGGCGCCCCAGGGGCCGGTCGCCCCGACGGCGACGACGGTCGCGGCGGCGGCCAGGACCAGGCTCGCGAGCATCCACAGGCCCAGCTCGGTGCCGAGGTACACGGGCAGGTCGGAGCCGAAGGAGCCGGAGCCGATGGGCTGGCCCGTCGCGACGGCGTAGGAGGTCAGCAGGAGCGCGAGCTGGGCGAGCGTCCACACGACCGAGGCGACGGCGACGGCGCGCAGCGCGACCGCGCGGTCCTCGCCGCGGCGCACCACCCAGCCGGCGACGGCCGCACCGCCGAGGACGAGGGCGCCGGCGAGATCCGCGACGAGGGCCGCGACGGGCGCGCCGTCGCGGGCGAGCGGGCCCGCGCTCGCGAGGATCGCCTCGGCGGGGCCGGCGGCCGTGCGGGCGGCGAGCACGGACAGCACGGCGAGCACCACCGCCGTCGCGGCGACGGCACCGGGGACGAGCCGCGGTGCGCGGGAGGTCGAGGGACGTCCCGTCACGCGGCGAGCACCAGGCCCAGCCACAGGGCGACCATCCCCGAGCCGGCGCTCAGGAGGATGTAGCCCAGGGCGATGACGGTGCCGCCGCCGCGGACGAGGGCGACGACCTCGAGGGCGAGGGTCGACAGCGTCGACAGCCCCCCGCAGAACCCGGTCGCCAGCAGCAGGTAGGCGGTGCGGCCCGCCCCGCCGGCGCTCGCCCCGAACCAGGTGACGATCACGCCCAGGGCGAAGCAGGCCAGGATGTTGGCCGCGAAGGTGGCCCACGGCACGCTGAGCCCTTCGCGGCGGGGCCCACGGACGGCCCACAGGTGCGCGAGGCCCCAGCGGGCGGTGCTTCCGGCGGCGCCGCCGACGGCGACGGCGAGCAGTCCGAGGATCGCGGCCATCAGCTCCTCTTCCCCAGGATGCGCCCGGCCAGCAGGCCGACGACGAGCGCGAGCAGGGCGAGGACGGCGGAGCCCAGGCCGTACTCGAGGGCGATGAGGGGGAAGTCGGCGCCGATCATCGCCGACACCTGCAGCACGAGCGTGGACATCGTCGTGAAGCCGCCGCACAGCCCGGTCGCCAGGAAGGGGCGCGCCCAGGCGGGGGCGCGCCCGCCGCTCTCGAGGTAGCCCGCGATGACCCCCATGAGGAGGCAGCCGAGCACGTTGGCGGTCCAGGTGGACCACGGGATGTCGACGAGGGTGGGGGTGGCGATGGTGGGCGCGGCGAGCTCGAGGAGGTAGCGCAGCGTGGCGCCGAGGGCTCCGCCCGCGGCGACGAGCAGAGCCGTCTCGCGCGTGGACGGGCCGGGGCGCACGGAGGTGAGGATCTCGTGGTCCTCGAGGTCCCCGGAGACGGCGGCCATCTCCACGGTGTGCATCCGCGGGTCGTCGCGGCGCGGGAGGGGGGCGGTGGTCACCCCACCAGGGTACGTGCCGAGCGCGGCCGCGCGGTCAGCCCCACACGAGGCCCATCTCCGGGTGCTCGAGCACCTGGGAGACGTCCCGCAGCAGCTCGGAGCCGAGCGCGCCGTCGATGAGGCGGTGGTCGAAGCTCAGGGCCAGCTGGGCGACCTTCCGCGGCACGATCTGCCCGTCGACGATCCACGGCTTCTCCTTGACGGCGCCCATCCCCAGGATCACGGACTCGCCGGGATTGAGGATCGGGGTGCCGGAGTCGATGCCGAAGACCCCGAAGTTGGTGATGGTGATGGTGCCCTCGCGGGTCGCGCCGAGCGGGGTGCGGCCGGCGCGGGCGGTGCGGGCGAGGTCGCTGATCGCCTCGGCGAGCTCGCGCAGCGTGAGCAGGTGGGCGTCCTTGATGTTGGGGACGATGAGCCCGCGCGGGGTGGCCGCGGCGATGCCGAGGTTCACGAAGTGCTTGTAGACGATCTCCTGTGCCTCCTCGTCCCAGGAGGCGTTGACCTCGGGGTTGCGGCGGATCGCGACGAGGAGCGCCTTGGCGACGACCGCGAGCGGGGAGACGTGCACGTCCTTCCACTCGCGCGAGGCCTTCAGGCGCGCGACGAGGTCCATCGTCGCGGTCATGTCGATCTCGTTGAACACGGTGACGTGGGGCGCGGTGAAGGCGGAGGAGACCATCGCCTCGGCGGTGCGCTTGCGGACCGAGCGGATCGGGACGCGCGTGGTGCGCTCATCGCTGGTGACGCCGGGGAAGGCCTGGTCGCGGGTCGACTTCATCGACGCGCCGAGGTCCGCGGGGGCCTGCGGGGACTCGTCGGGGAAGTACTCGCCGGCCGGGGCGGGGGCGGCGCTCGTGCCCGAGATCGCGCGCTGCTGGGCGGCCATGACGTCCTCGCGGGTGACGGTGCCGCCGGGGCCGGTGGCCAGGACGTCGGCCAGGGCGATGCCGAGGTCGCGGGCGAGCTTGCGCACGGGCGGCTTGGCGAGCACGCGGTCGAGCGGGACCTGCTGCTCGTCGCTCTCCTGGGCGGTGTGGCGGCGGCGCCGGCGGGCGGCGGCCGGGCGGGAGCCGTAGCCCACGAGGTTCTTGGGCTCGTCGTCCTGCTTCGGGGCGGCGGGCTGCTCCTCGGTCGCCTCGACCGGGGCGGGGGCGACTTCGGCGGCGGCTTCGCGCGCGGAGGGGTCGGGCTCCGGCGCCCCGCCGTCGGTGTCGATGTCGATCAGCGCAGCCCCGACCTCGACCTCGTCGCCGACGGCCACGTGGACGGCCACGACGGTGCCGCCGACATGGCTGGGCAGCTCGACGGCGGACTTCGCGGTCTCGACCTCGCAGATCATCTGGTTGATGGCGACGGTGTCGCCGACGGCCACCTTGAGGTCGGTGATCTCGGCCTCGGTGAGGCCCTCGCCGGGGTCGGTGAGGCGGACGGTCACGATCGTGGTCATGCGGGGCTCCTTCAGGCGTCGAGGACGCGGTCGACGGCGTCGAGCACGCGGTCGAGATCGGGCAGGTACGCCTCCTCCATCCGCGCGGGCGGGTAGGGCGTGTGGAAGCCGCCGACGCGCAGCACGGGCGCCTCGAGGCTGTAGAAGCAGCTCTCGGTCACGCGGGCGGCGATCTCGCCGCCGATGCCGCCGAAGACGGGGGCCTCGTGGACGATCACGAGGCGGCCGGTGCGCTGCACCGAGGCGGTGATCGTGTCGATGTCCAGCGGTGAGATGGAGCGCAGGTCGATGACCTCGAGCTCGGTGCCGTCCTCGGCGGCGGTGGCGGCGGCCTCGAGGGCCAGCGGCACGGACGGGCCCCAGGCGAGGAGGGTCGCGTCGGTGCCCTCGCGGGCGATCGCGGCGTCGTGCAGGCCCAGCTCGGGGCGGCGCTCGGTGTCGACGTCGCCCTTCATCCAGTAGCGGCGCTTGGGCTCGAGCATGATGATCGGGTCCTCGGACTCGATCGCCTGACGGGTCATCCAGTAGGCGTCCTGCGCGGTCGACGGGGCGACGACGCGCAGGCCCGCGGTGTGGGCGAACAGCGCCTCGGGGCTCTCGGAGTGGTGCTCGACGGCGCCGATCCCGCCGCCGTGGGGGATCCGGATCACCAGCGGCATGTTCACGCGCCCGCCGGTGCGGTAGTGCATCTTGGCGACCTGCGTGGTGATCTGGTTGAACGCCGGGAACACGAAGCCGTCGAACTGGATCTCGACGACGGGCCGGTAGCCGCGGAAGCACAGGCCCACCGCGGTGCCGACGATCGCCGCCTCCGCGAGGGGGGTGTCGACCACGCGCTGGGCGCCGAACTCGGCCTGCAGGCCGTCGGTGACGCGGAAGACGCCGCCCAGGACGCCGATGTCCTCGCCCATGAGCAGCACGTGGTCGTCGGCGCGCAGGGCGTCGCGCAGGCCCTGGGTGATGGCCCGGGCGATGGGCAGCTGCATCGTGCTCATCGCACGCCCTCCTGGTCCTGGGCCTCGTCCTCGAACTGCGCCAGATAGTCGTCGTACGCCGCGCGCTCCTCGGCGACGAGGGGGTGGGGCTCGGCATAGACGTGCTCGAACAGCTCGCGCGGATCCGGGTCGGGCATCGCGTGGATGTGGTGGTGCAGGCGCATCGCCAGCTCGTGGCCCTCCTCGTCGCACGCGGTGGTGAAGGCCTCGTCGATCTCGTCGCTCTGCGCGAGGTGCAGGCGGAGGCGGGCGATCGGGTCCTTCGCGGCCCATTCCTCCTCCTCGGCGCGGGGACGGTAGCGGGTGGGGTCGTCGCTCGTGGTGTGCGCGGCCATGCGGTAGGTGAGGGCCTCGATGAAGCGGGGCCCCTCCCCCGCGCGCGCCGCGTCCAGCGCGATGCGTCCGACGGCGAGGCAGGCCAGCACGTCGTTGCCGTCGACGCGGACGGAGGGGATGCCCCAGCCGCGGGAGCGCTGGGCCAGCGGCACGCGGGACTGCACCGAGGTGGGCACGGAGATGGCCCACTGGTTGTTCTGCGTGTAGAAGACGACGGGCGCCTGGAAGCTGGCGGCGAAGGTGAAGGACTCGGAGACCTCGCCCTCCGAGGAGGTGCCATCGCCGAAGAGGGCGAGCACCGCGGTGTCGGTCTCGACATCGCCCGTACCCACGGCCCCGTCCCGCTGGATGCCCATCGCGTAGCCGACCGCATGGGGGGTCTGGGCGCCGAGCACGATCATGTACGGGTGGGTGCGCAGCTCATGCGGATCCCAGCCGCAGTGGGAGATGCCGCGGAACATCTCGAGCAGCGTCATCGGCTCGATGCCGCGGGCCCAGGCGACGCCGTGCTCGCGGTAGGTGGGGACGAAGTAGTCCTGGGGGCGCGAGGCGTGGCCGATGCCGATCTGCGCGCCCTCCTGGCCGAGCGCGCTCGCCCACAAGCCCAGCTGGCCCTGGCGCTGCAGGGCGGTGGCCTCGAGGTCGGCGGCTCGGATCATGACCATGTCGCGGTAGAAGCCGCGCAGGTCCTCTCCGGTCAGGTGCGCGAGGACGGGGTCGAGCTCGTCGTGCGGCGTGCGCGTGCCGTCGGGGGCGAGGAGCTGGACCATCGGCTCGTCCTGCGGCGGGGCGGGGATGGTGGTGCGGAAGACGCTCACCCGGCAGAGCCTAACCTACGGTTCCGTAACCACGGAAGGTGACGTGCGCCGCAGCACCCGGGACCGGCGCACGGCCAGGACGGTCTCGAGCGCGAGGGCCAGCAGGAGGACGACGAGGACGACGCCGGCGACGAGGACCATCTGCCGCTGCTGCGCGATCCCGGCGGCGGTCACGGCCGGACTCATCGCGTTCGCCGCCGCCATCACGGTCGCCACCCCCGCTGCGCCCACGACAGGCGCGAGGACGATCGCCGAGGCGAGCGGGCGCTCGAACCGCACGCGCTCCCGCGACTCGGCGCGCGGACCGGCCACGAGGCGCACGATGAGCGCCGCGAGCAGGACCGGGACGGCGATCCCTCCGACCGCGATCAGGAGGAGCGCCAGGATCATCCCGATGGTGGCCGCCCCCTCCGCGTCGACCGTCGGCGAGGGCTCGGAGCTCAGGTAGCCCGGCCCCGCGTACAGGCCCTCGACGCTGCAGGCCACCGAGTATGTGCCCGGACCGACGGTGCGGTACTTCTCGATGTCGTAGTACTCGTGGCCGTCGATCACCGGGGATCGCATCGGCTCGGGCCCGACCTCCTCGAGCGCCTGCCCGTCGGGCCCCTCGACGATGCACGTCCCCTGCGGCGACCCCTGACCGGACACGATCGCGTCCGCGTCGTAGTAGATCGCCAGGACGCTCTGCTCCTCGATCACGACCTCGGTGGGGCCGTGGGCCATCGGGAAGTCCGCGGCCTCGGCTCGGAAGCCGTCGTAGGGCATGTCGTCCGAGGCCGCCGTCATCGCCGCCCCGGCGATCCCGGCGCCGAGCAGAAGACCGAGCGCTCCGACGACCAGCAGCCGCAGGCCGATCCGCACGAGCCGTCGGCTCCAGGACGCGCGATGCCCCGGAGCGGACTCTCCCTGCGCGTGCCCTGCCTGGTCCAGCTCCCCCTGCTGCATGCGGCCTCCACGATGTCGTCGTCGGCGATCGTCGGTCGTGCTCAGTGCAAGCCTAGACGAGCTCTATCGCGATCACAGCCGCCGCCACCGCCCGGAGCGCCAGACCTCGCCCCAGCTGGGCACGGTCTGCCCGGCCTCGGCCATGCGGCGGCGCAGCCGCGCGCGGGACTCGAGCAGCAGCGCCGTCGCGATCACCTGCACCGGCAGCATGAGCGCGAGTGCCCAGCGGAAGGACGCGAGGTCGTAGTCGCCCGCGGGCCGCAGGACGTCCAGCACCAGACCGATCCCGAAGGTGCACGCGAGGCCGAGCGTGAAGCCGCCCATGATGACGATCCCGGTCGCGGTGCCCAGGCGGTGGAATGCGAGGTGGGAGCGGGTGAAGTCGAAGCCGACCGACGAGGCGGGGCCGCCCACCCCCATGCCCGCGACCATCGCCGTGAGCAGCCACAGCGGTGCGGGCCCGGGCCACAGCACCACGGCCAGCAGCGGCACGAACGTCGCGGCCACCACCAGCAGCAGCACATTGGAGCGGCGCAGCGGGTGGCGCTGGCTGACCATGCCCATGAGCGGGCCGGAGATCATTGTGGAGATCACCAGCACCGTCATGAGCGTGGAGGCGATGGGCACGGGCAGCCCCTCCCCAGCGGTCAGGTACGGGAAGCCCCACATGAGGGCGAAGACGATGCCGGGGAAGCCCGCGACGCCGTGGGCCCAGAAGCCCAGCTGGGTCGCGGGGTGGCGGGCGATCCGCGCGATGATCACGGGGATCCGCCGCACGTCGTGGCGCGGCGCGGAGCGCCGGGTGCCCGGCGGGGTCGCGCGGACGACGAGGGCGACGAGCACGGCGACCGCACCGCCGATCGCGGAGGCCGTGGTGAAGGCCGCGGTCCAGCCGGCCGCGCCGAGCAGGGCCACGAAGGGGATGGCCGAGAGCACCTGGCCGATCTGGCCGATCATGCCGGTCAGCTGCGTCATGATCGGCGCGCGCTCGTGCGGGAACCAGGCCGGGACGAGGCGGACGGCGCTGCCGAAGGTCAGGGCGTCGCCTGCGCCGACGACCACGCGCGCGGCGATCGCCGTGCCGACGGCGTCGGTGTGGGCGATCGCGAGCTGGCCGAGCGCCATGAGGACGGCGCCTGCGGTGAGGGTGACGCGGGCGCCGTAGCGGTCCAGGAGCACCCCGGCCGGGATCTGCGCGAGGGCGTAGACGAGCAGCTGGACCACCACGAAGGTGGAGACGACGGAGGCGGGGGCGCCGAAGCGGACGGCCGCCTCGAGACCGGAGACGCCCAGGCTGGTGCGCTGGAGGACGGCGATGATGTAGGCGAGCACGCCGGTCCCCCACACGATGTATGCCCTCACGGAAGGAAGGATATCGACGCCCTCCGTCACACTGACCCCATGACCTCCCTCGCCGCCCGTGCCCGCCTCGTCCCCGATGAGATCGCCGGGACCGTCCTCGAGATCGACGGGCGCCCGCAGTCCCATGTGGACCTCGCGGATCCGACGCATATCCGCTACGAGTACCTGCGGCGGATCGCCACCGTGCTGGACACGCTCGCGCCGGAGGGCGAGCCGATCACGGCCCTGCACCTGGGAGCGGGGGCGCTCACCCTGCCGCGGTACGTGCAGGCGACGCGCCCCGGCTCGCGGCAGCTCGCCGTGGAGATCGACCCGGAGCTGCCGGGCCTCGTGCTCGACGCGCTGCCGCTGCCCGCGGGCATGGATCTGGAGGTGGTGATCGGCGATGCCCGCGAGGAGCTCGCGGCGATGACCGCGGCCGACGGGCGCCCCGCGCGCGTCGACGCGATCGTCCTGGACGTGTTCTCCGGCGCGGACTCCCCCGCCCATCTGGCCTGCGAGGACTTCTACGCCGAGGCCCTCGCCCACCTCACGGAGGGCGGCGCGCTGCTCGTGAACGTCGGCGACGATCCGCCCCTGGGGTTCTGGGCCGATCAGGCCCTGGCGCTCCTCGACGCGGCCGACGCGGCCGGCTGCCCCGGCGCGTGGACCCTGACGGACCGGACGATGCTGGAGCTCGAGTCCGAGGGGAATCTCGTGCTCACGGCCGGTCCGGGCCTGTCGACGGACCGGGACCGCGCCGAGGCGAGCATCGAGCGCTGGCTCGCCGCGGGCCCGCACCCGGCGGCCGTCCTCGACCCCGAGGAGACCGAGGACCTCGCCCAGACGATCCTGGGCTGACGGTCCTGGGCTGACGGCATCGGGCCCGGGGTGTACCCTCGTCGCCATGCGCATGCGACAGCAGTGGTGGACCGCCTGAGGGCGGTCATTCCTCGCGTGCACTGACACCGGAGCCGCCCGTCCACCGGGCGGCTTCTTCCCTGTCGGTCCCCGGTGACAGAACCCACCAGGAGGACCCCATGACCACCACCCCCGCCGACGCCGCCCTCCGTGAGGTGGGCGAGGGCCTCGGCGTAGAAG
>NZ_FWFG01000059.1 GCF_900163655.1 Brachybacterium nesterenkovii | reverse complement strand
CCTCGCCCCTCGCCCCTCGCCCCGAGGAGAGCATCACCTGCCGGCCGGAAGCGCACGGCCGTGTGGTCACTTTTCGTCGGAATGCCTGCACGGAATGGTCGTTCCTCGTCGGAAAGAGGCTCGAATTCCGACGACAATCGACCAATCCGCCCACGGCCGAGCCCCAGCGGAACGCCCCGCCGCCCCGTCCCCCGCGGCTCGTAGGCTCGAGGCATGCCGATCCCCGACCCCGACACCCCGGAGTCCACCGCCTCGACGCCCGTCCAGGCGAACCCCGCCACGTCTAGCCCCGCCCGTGCGGAGCCCGACGCCCACGCGCCTCTGCCCCGTCCCGGGTGGGCGCCGTTCCTCGTGCCCGGGGTGCGCGTGGTGCTGCGCTACCGGATCGATCCCGACGCCTCTCCGCACGGCGAGAGCGTGACGGATGCGCTCGGGTACATCGAGAGCGTCGATGACGACACCGTCACGGTGATGACGAAGCGGGGCGCCGCCCGCGTGGTCCGCGGCCTCGTGGTCGCCGCGAAGCAGGTCCCGCCCCCGCCCGTCCGGCGCCGCCCGGCACCACCGCAGGCCTGACGCACTGACGGCACGCCCCGGCCCCGCCACCGGCACGAGGCCACGCCATAGAGCTGCGCGGGAGATAGGCCGGAGAATGCGCGAGCTCGTCATGCGGCGGCGCAGACCCCACCGCAGGCGTGACGCACCGCCGCGACCTCCCGCCGAGCGACGCCGACGCTCCATGGTCGACTCGCCGCAGCCCCGTCTCTCCGTGGGCGTCGGCTCTCGACCGACACCGACTCTCCGAGGACGTCGGCGCACCATCGACAGCGACCGTCCCCGCGGCCGTCAGCCCCGACGGACCCGCCTCGCCCGAGCCGTGAGCAGGAAGCCCACGCCGGCGACGGCGCACCATCGACAGCGACCGCCCCAGCGACCGTCCCCGCGGCCGTCAGCCCCGACGGACCCGCCTCGCCCGAGCCGTGAGCAGGAAGCCCACGCCGGCGACGGCGCACCATCGACAGCGACCGCCCCAGCGACCGTCCCCGCGGCCGTCAGCCCCGACGGACCCGCCTCGCCCGAGCCGTGAGCAGGTAGCCGATGCCTGCGACGACGTGCAGGGCGGCCCCCAGCCACACGAGGGCCTGCGCGGCGGCGATCAGGGACGGCGCCCAGGCGGCCGCGGCGGCCAGCAGGAACACCCCGATCATGAGGATCGCGGTGCGCGCCTTGCCGATCTTCGAGACGCCGAGGCTCTCCCGCAGCGCGGAGCGCCCCGTCGCCGAGGCCATCACGACGTCCACGACGAGCACGACCCCCAGGGCGGCCCACGGCAGCAGACCGGCGAGGGCGAGCGCGAGGCAGATGCCGACGAGGCCGAGGCGGTCGGCGACGGGATCGAGGGCCTCGCCGACGCGGCTGACCTGGTCGAGCCGCCGCGCGAGGAAGCCGTCGATCCAGTCGGTCAGCGCCCAGCACAGCAGCAGCACGACCGCCAGCGGATCGGGGCCGCCGCGCACGAGCAGGACGCACACGGGGACGAGCAGCAACAGGCGGACGAGGGTGACGGCGTTGGGGATCGTCGCCCAATCCGAGCGGCTGGTCGGCGTCCCGGGTCCGGGATCGGGGCGGCGCTCCCCGTCCTCGACCCGGTTCATTCCTGCTCCCGCGCATCGGCCGTGACGGATGCCCCGGGCCTCCGGGGGGCTCTTGGCCGACAGGCGCCGCATCCGCTGGACCCAGCAGAGCGCGAGGGCGAGCAGCGGGATGCCGATCCCGAGGATCTGCACCACCCAGCCCTGGTACTGCACCGTCTCGCCGATCGCCGCGGGCATGAGCACTCCCCCGCCGGCGCTCTGCCCGGCGAAGGGCAGGGCCACGAGGAACCACACGACGGCGAGAGTGACGACGCCCAGTCGGCGCCCGGTCGAGGCGAGCAGGAAGACGCAGCAGGCCGTCTGCAGCACCGCGCCCAGGATCAGGCCGATCGGCAGCTCAAACCCACCCGCGCCGCCCGAAGCCCCCGAGCCCCCGAGGGGCAGGCTCAGGCGATGGCAGGTGACCATGAGCAGCGCGGAGACGACGCCCAGCAGCGCCCCCATCAGGGCCTGCGCGATGCGGCTGGCCCGGTCGGTCCCCTCCTCGACGGCGGTGGGGTCTGCGTGAGCGGCCCCGCCTGGCGCCGCTGCTGCTCCGTGGGACGCCGCTGCGCCGCGCGACGCCGGACGCCCGGAGGGCGCGGCCGCGGATCGGGACGGCTGACGGCCGACGCGCGACGCCCCCGCGGGATCGGGCGCGCTCCGGTCCCAGTGCGCCCCGCGCACCGCTCCCGGAGCCGCCCGATCGGTCACACGGACGCCTTGGCGCGGGCGCGCGAGCGGGCGCGCTCCGTCGGGTCCAGGATGACCTTGCGGATGCGCACGGTCTCGGGCGTGACCTCGACGCACTCGTCATCGGCGGCGAACTCGAGGGACTCCTCGAGGGTGAGCTTGCGCGGCGGCACCAAGTTCTCGAAGGAGTCCGACGACGCGGCGCGCATGTTCGTCAGCTTCTTCTCCTTGGTGATGTTGACGTCCATCTCCTCGTTGCGGGAGTTCTCGCCGACGACCTGGCCCATGTACACCTCGGAGGTGGGCTCGACGAAGAACGAGCCGCGCTCCTGCAGGTTGATCATCGCGTAGGGCGTCACCGCGCCGGGACGGTCGGCGACGAGGGAGCCGCTGGCACGCAGCTCGATCGGGCCCATCCACGGCTCGTAGCCCTCGGCGATCGAGGAGGCGATGCCGGTGCCGCGGGTCTCGGTGAGGAAGCGGGTGCGGAAGCCGATGAGGCCGCGCGAGGGGACCATGAACTCCATGCGGACCCAGCCGGAGCCGTGGTTGGACATGGTCTCCATGCGGCCCTTGCGGGCGGCCATGAGCTGGGTGACGGCGCCGAGGTACTCCTCGGGCACGTCGATGGTCATGCGCTCGACGGGCTCGCAGCGCTTGCCGTCGATCTCGCGGGTGAGCACCTGCGGCTTGCCGACGGTGAGCTCGAAGCCCTCGCGGCGCATCTGCTCGACGAGGATCGCGAGCGCGAGCTCGCCGCGGCCCTGGACCTCCCACGCGTCGGGGCGATCGGTGGGCAGCACGCGCAGGGACACGTTGCCGACGAGCTCAGCGTCGAGGCGGTCCTTGACCTGGCGGGCGGTGAGCTTGTGGCCCTTGCCGTGCTTCCCGGCGATCGGCGAGGTGTTGATGCCGATGGTCATGGAGATCGCGGGGTCGTCGACCGTGATCAGCGGCAGGGGGCGCGGGTCCTCGACGTCGGTGAGGGTCTCGCCGATCATGATGTCCGCGAAGCCGGCGACCGCGACGATGTCGCCGGGGCGGGCGGCGCGGGTCATGGGCTCGCGGGTCAGGCCCTTGGTCTCGAGCAGCTCGGTGATGCGGGCGTTCTTGATCGTGCCGTCCTGGCGGGCCCACGCGACGGTGTCGCCCTTGGACAGCTCGCCGCTCTTGATGCGCAGCAGCGCGAGGCGCCCGAGGAACGGGGACGCGTCGAGGTTGGTGACGTGCGCCTGCAGCGGCATCTCGTCGTCGTAGGACGGGGCGGGGATCGACTCGAGGATCGTCTTGAACAGCGGCTCGACGGTCTCGGAATCCGGGAGGGCGCCGTCGGCCGGCTGGGTGAGGCTGGCGCGGCCGGCCTTGCCGGAGGCGTAGACGACGGGCACGTCCAGGACGGCGTCGAGGTCGAGGTCGTCGACCTCGTCGGCCAGGTCGGAGGCCAGGCCCAGCAGCAGATCGGTGGTCTCGGAGACGACCTCGTCGATGCGGGCGTCGGGGCGATCGGTCTTGTTGACCACGAGGATCACGGGCAGCTTCGCGGCGAGCGCCTTGCGCAGCACGAAGCGGGTCTGCGGGAGGGGGCCCTCGGAGGCGTCGACCAGGAGCACGACGCCGTCGACCATCGACAGGCCGCGCTCGACCTCGCCGCCGAAGTCGGCGTGGCCGGGGGTGTCGATGACGTTGATGATGATGCCCTCGGGGTGGCCCGCGGCGGCCGCGGAGGGGCCGTGGTACCGGATCGCCGTGTTCTTGGCGAGGATCGTGATGCCCTTCTCGCGCTCGAGCTCGCCCGAGTCCATCGCGCGGTCGTCGTGCTTGTCGCGGTCCCCGAGGGCGCCGCCCTGGGTCAGCATGGCGTCGACCAGGGTGGTCTTGCCGTGGTCGACGTGGGCCACGATGGCGACATTGCGCAGGTCGGTGCGGTGCTGGATGGACATGCGGGGGCAACTCGATTCGTCGATGGAGGCCGGCACTCCGACAGAGCGGCCTCCAGCATCCTACGGTCCGCTCTCCAGGCCGGTCAGGGTCGGGCGACGTGATCTTGGGCCCGTTCTGCGCGGCGCGAGTGGGATGCGCAGCGCGCCGCCGCCCTGAGGGGCGACGGCGCGCTGGATGCACCGGGACGGGCGGCCGTCAGGCGCGACCGGCCGCGGTGAACGGGTCCGTGGGCTCCCCGCCGAGCGGCGATGAGGGGCCCTCGACCTCGGCCTCGGCCGCCGCGGCGGCCTCCGCCGCCTCCTCCGGGTCGATGTCGACCTCGATGGTCTCGGAGCCCGCGAGCGGGATCGAGCCGCCGGGGATCGCCGCGAGCAGCCGCTTGGTGTAGTCCTGCTGCGGGGAGTGGAAGACCTCCTCGGTGGTCCCCTGCTCGACCACACGGCCCTTCTCCATGACGAGGGTGCGGTCCGCGATCTGGCGCACGACCGCGAGGTCGTGCGTGATGAAGATGTAGGACAGCCCGAGCTCGGCCTGGAGGTCGTTGAGCAGCTGCAGCACCTGCGCCTGGACCAGCACGTCGAGCGCCGAGACGGCCTCGTCGCACACGACGACCTCGGGGTCCAGCGCGAGCGCGCGGGCGATCGCGATGCGCTGGCGCTGGCCGCCGGAGAGCTCGTTGGGGTAGCGCTGGAGCATCGAGGCCGGCAGCGAGACCTTGTCGAGCAGGTCGCGCACCTTCGCCTCGCGGGACCTCTGGTTGCCGATGGAGTGGAGGCGCAGCGGCTCCTCGATCGTGCGGTAGATCGAGAACGTCGGGTCGAGCGTCCCGTACGGGTTCTGGAAGATCGGCTGGACGCGGCGGCGCAGGGCCATGAGGTCGCGCCCCGTGATCTCCGTGATGTCGCGCCCCTCGAACAGCACGCGGCCGGAGGTGGGCTGCAGCAGCTTGAGCACCATCTGGGCGACGGTCGACTTGCCCGAGCCGGACTCGCCGACGATCGCCGTGGTGGTGCCGCGCTCGAGCTCGAAGGAGACGTCATCGACCGCGGTGAACGGCGTCGACTTCCACGGGACCTTGCCGCGGATCGGGAACACCTTGGTGAGGTTCTCGACCTTCACGACGACGTCCGGGCCGTCGACCTGCCGCATCGAGCCGGTGAGGGTGGTGGGCTCGAGCGAGGACGCCGCGTGCTGGGCCTGCTCGAGCACCTCCTCGCGCTCCTTGGCGGAGACCAGGCGGCGGGACGACAGCGACGGGGCCGCCGCGATGAGCCGCTTGGTGTACGGGTGCTGGGGCTTCTGGAGGAGCTCGAGCGCGGGACCGGACTCGACGACCTGCCCCTTGTACATGACGACGAGGTGCTGGGCGCGCTCGGCGGCCAGGCCCAGATCGTGCGTGATCAGCAGGACGGTCGTTCCCAGCTCGCTGGTGAGAGAGTCGAGGTGGTCGAGGATCTGCTGCTGGACGGTCACGTCGAGCGCGCTCGTGGGCTCGTCGGCGATGAGCAGGCGCGGGCGCGCCGCGAGGCCCATGGCGATGAGCGCGCGCTGGCGCATGCCGCCGGAGAACTCGTGGGGGTACTGGCCGGCGCGGCGCTCCGCGTCGGGCAGACCGGCCTCCTCGAGCAGCTCGATCGTCCGCTTGCGCGCCGCACCGCCCTTGGCGACGCCGTTGGCGGCGAGCGCCTCGTCGATCTGGGTGCCGACCTTCCACAGGGGGTTGAGGTTGCTCATCGGGTCCTGCGGGACCAGGCCGATCTCGCTGCCGCGCAGGGCGAGGATCTCGCGGTTGGGGACGTCGGTGATGTCCTTGCCGCCGAAGCGGATGGTGCCGCCGGTGACCTTGCCGTTGCGGGGCAGGAGGCGGGCGATGGACATCGCGGTGGTGGACTTGCCGGAGCCGGACTCGCCGACGATCGCGACGGTCTGGCCGGGGTAGACGCTCAGGTTCGCGCCGCGGACCGCGTTGACGTGGCCCGTGGAGGTGGTGAACGTGATGTCGAGGTCGCGGATCTCGAGCAGCGGCCGCTCGGTGTCGCCGCCCTGGCCCGCCGCGTGCGAACCGGTCATGTCTGCGGTGGCGGTCATCGCTTCCTCGCCTTCGGGTCGAGGGCGTCGCGCACGGCGTCGCCCATCATGATGAAGCTCAGCACGGTCAGCGCCAGCGCGATCGAGGGGGCGAACAGCACCCACGGGTTGTTCTCGAGCGTGCGCATAGAGTCCTTGGCCGAGGAGAGGTCCGCGCCCCAGGACACCGCGTTGGTGATGCCGACGCCGAGGAAGCTCAGCGTGGCCTCCGCGACGATGAACACGCCCAGGTTCACCGTGGCCGTCACGATCACGGGGGCGATCGCATTGGGGATCACGTGGCGCAGGAGGATCTTGGTCTTCGAGGCGCCGAGCGCGGTCGAGGCCATGACGAAGTCCTGGTTCTTCACGGAGATGACGCTGCCGCGCATGATGCGGGCGATCGACGTCCAGCCGAAGATCGACAGGACGAGCGACACGGTCCACAGGTTCATGCCGTTGGGGAAGCGGTTGGCGAAGACGATGGCGCCCAGCACCAGCGGGATCGCGAAGAAGATGTCGTTGATGCGCGAGAGGACCTCGTCGAGCCAGCCGCCGACGTAGCCGGCGATCGCGCCGAGCGTGCCGCCGATGAGCGTGGACAGCAGCATGGTGAAGAAGCCGACGAGCACGGAGATGCGGGCGCCGTGCACGGTGCGGGCCCAGATGTCGTAGCCCTGGCGGCTGGTGCCGAGCACGTGCCCGCCCTCGCCGGGGGCCAGGTTCGAGTCGGAGATGACGCCGTAGGTCGGGTCGACCTTCGTGAACACGCCCGGGAAGGCGGCCACGAACAGCACGAACAGGATCAGCAGGGTCGAGACGACGAAGACGGGGTTGCGCAGCAGGGTGTGCATCGCCTCGCCCCACAGGGAGCGGGGCGTCGCGTTCGGGTCGACCGAGTCGACCTCCTGCAGCGGGGTCTCGCCGAGCGGAGCGACGTAATGGCCCTGGTCCGCGCGGGGGGCATCGGGGTTCATGACATCACTTCGCATAGCGGATCCTCGGGTCGAGCACGGCGTAGAGCAGGTCCACGATGAGGTTGGCGATCAGGAAGATGACCACGAGCAGCGTCACGATCGTGACGATCTTGGGGCTGTCGGACTTGGTGATCGCCTTCCACAGCTCCGAGCCGATGCCGTGGACGTTGAAGATGCGCTCGGTGACGATCGCGCCGCCCATGAGGGCGCCGAGGTCGGCGCCGATGAACGTGACGACGGGGATCAGCGAGTTGCGCAGGATGTGCTTGGTGACGACGCCGCCGCGGGACAGGCCCTTGGCCGTCGCCGTGCGGACGTGGTCGGCCGTCGCGACCTCCGCGACCGACGTGCGCGTCAGGCGCAGCACGTAGGCGAAGGACACGACGCCCAGCACGCAGCCGGGCAGGATCAGATCCCCGAAGCCGCCGCCGGAGGCGTTGACCGGCACGAGCTCGAGCTTGACGCCCAGGAGGAACTGGGCGACGAAGCCGATCACGAAGGTGGGGACGGCGATCACGAGCAGCGAGACCATGAGGAAGGCCGTGTCGATGATCGTGCCCTTCTTCAGGCCCGAGATCACACCGGCCGCGACGCCCAGGACGGTCTCGACGACGATCGCGATGAGCGCCATGCGGAACGTCACCGGGAACGCGGACTGCAGGGAGTCGGCGATCGGGCGCCCCTGGAGGGAGATGCCGAGGTCGCCCCGCACGAGGTTGCCCAGGTAGATGAGCCACTGGACGATCAGGGGCTTGTCGAGGTTGTACTGCTCGCGGAGCTGGGCGACGACCGCCGGCGAGAGGGGCTTGTCGCCCGCGATCGCCGCGATCGGGTCTCCGCCGGCGTAGAACGCCATGGCGTAGACGAGGAGGGTCGCGCCCAGGAACACGGGGATCATCTGCAGCACGCGCCGCGCGATGTACCAGATCACAAGGGTCACCTTCGAAAGGGGGTCGGGACGGTCGACGACGGAGGACGACCGCGACGGCGGTGCGGCGCTCGACGGCGCTCGCATCGTGCCGTTGGGGGCTCAGTGTACGGACCCGGCGCAGGACAGTCCTTCCCAGGTCCGGCATGACGACGGCGGGAGCGGGCCCCGCTGGGCCGGCTCCCGCCGTCTGATCAGCCGATCCTCGGGGGATCAGGCCTCCTTGGTGGCCTCGTAGCACAGCGGGACGGTGTCCCAGCCGAACTCGACGTCGCTCACGTTGTTCGAGTAGCCGCCGAGGGTGTTCTGGTACCACAGCGGGATGGCCGGGAGATCCTGCATGAGGATCGCCTGGGCCGCCTTGTACTTCTCGAGCGCGGCGGCGTCGTCCGCGGCCGAGAGGCCCTCGGCGAGCAGGCCGTCGAACTCGGGGTTCTTGTAGTCGCCGTCGTTCGAGCCCTTGCCGTCGGCCGCGGCCGTGGAGTAGAGCGGGCCGAGGAAGTTGAACACCGACGGGTAGTCGGCCTGCCAGCCCGAGCGGAACGCGCCCTTCATCTGGCGGTCCGTGATCTGCTTGCGGAACTCGCCGAAGGCCGGGAACGGCTGCGGCGTGGCGGTGATGCCCAGGTTGTTCTTGATCGAGTTGCACACGGCCTCGACCCAGTCCTTGTGCGGGCCGTCCGCGTTGTAGGACAGCGTGAACTCGCCGGAGAAGGGCTGCATGCCCTCGGCCTGCTGCCACAGCTCCTTGGCCTTGGCCGCATCGAAGGTCAGGACCTCCGCGCCGGGGATGTCCTTGGCGCCGCCGCCAGGGATCGTCGGAGCGACGAAGTCGGTGGCCGGGGTGCGGGTGCCGTTGAACAGCGAGTCGCAGATCTGCTTGCGGTCGATCGCGTAGGAGATCGCCTGACGGCGCAGTTTCCCGGCCTCGCCCGAGAAGTTCGGGTCGTTCTGGGCGATCGTGAAGGACTGGAACACGGCGCCGGGGGCGTTGACCGCACGGTCCCCGAGGTCCTCCTCGAAGGTCGACAGGACGGAGGTCGGCATCGACTGGCTGTCTACGATGTCGACCGTGTCCGTCTGCAGGTCGTTGTAAGCGGTCTCCGGATCCGAGTAGATCACGAAGGTCACACCCGAGTTCTTGGCCTTGCGCGGGCCGTCGTAGTTCTCGTTGACCGTCAGCACGATCTCCTGATCATGGGTCCAGGTCTCGAACTTGTAGGGGCCGTTGCCGACGGGCTTCTCCCCGAAGGCCTTCATATCCGCGAGAGCGGACTCGGGAAGCGGCATGTAGGCCGAATAGCCGAGACGCTTGGGGAAGTCCGACTGCGGGGAGACGAGCTTGACGGTAAAGGTCGTGTCATCGACGACCGCGAGGCCCGAGAGGGTCTCCGCAGTGGGCGTCTCGGCGGCGACGTCCTCGAAGCCCTCGATCGGTTCGAAGAAGGACTGCGCCTTCTGCGCGTTAGTGGTGAGCGCCCCGTAGTTCCAGGCGTCCACGAAGGACTTCGCGGTGACCGCGGAACCGTCGGAGAACTTCTGACCGGACTTGATCTTGATGGTCCAGGTCTGCTTGTCCTCGGAGTCGATCGACTCCGCGACCTCGTTCTCCACCTCACCCTTGGCCGTGTAGTACACGAGGCCGGAGAACATGGACTGGATGACTTTGCCTCCACCAGTCTCGTTGGTGTTGGTCGGGACGAGCGGGTTCTCGGGCTCAGAGCCGTTGGTGCGGATCGCGTCCGCGGCGGCACCCGAGCCGCCGTCGCTGCCGCCGTCGCTGCCGCCGCCGCAGGCCGCGAGGGCCACAGCCGAGGTGCCGGCCGCGGCGGTGCCGAGGATCATCGAACGTCGCGAAATCGCCATGGACGTCTCCTGTGTGTCGTGGGGCGCGCCCGGGCGGGGAGCACACGGGCGCCTTGGTAGATCAAGTCTCCCCCACGCCCCGACCCCCACAGGTCACAGTTCCGTCTCGGATTCGTCAAGTTCCCACCCGGCCGGGACACCTACGGCCTCACCTCATATGAACTACAAGCCGCGGAGGACCAGCCTTCCCACAGTCCACCGCACACCAAGACGGATCGCTTCGGAGCGCCAAAGATCTCCACAGCCACTCGACCTCGGTCACCTGACTGCGCGTCGAAAAATATCGTGCGGGTCAGCCTTGACGATCACTCGCCTTTCTGTGAAACCCATTTACACAGGGCCAACACAGGCCACCCTAGCCTCGGGATTCCACGGGGGTGTGGTCCCGATCGGCGGACGGCATAGAGAAAGGTGCTCCTGACCTGGAATGATACGGGTTGTTCAGATTCGTATTGATCCGCCGGAAGGAGCACCTTTCAGGTGTCCCACCCTACCTTGTTCTTCTACCCCCGCCCGCGCGTGGACATCGCTGAGGTCCCCGCGGTCTCGCACGCCGGCGCGGTGCTGTTGACCGACACGATCCACGCCACCGGCCTGGCTCCTTCGCTGCGTGAGGTGCTGGGTCCGTGGACGAAGCCGCTGGCAGAGCACCACGCGGCGAAGGTTTTGCTGGACCTCGCGATGACTCTCGCGGTGGGCGGAGAGGTCGCCTCGGATACCGATCTGCTGCGCTGCGAGCCGGGAGTGTTCGGTGACGTCGCCTCGGCTCCGACGATCTCCCGCATGCTCACCGTGCTCGCCCAGGATGCTTCTGCCGTGATCGAAGCGATCTCCCAGGCCCGTCGGACCGCGCGTGAACGAGCCTGGGCCCTTGCTGGCGGCCACTCTCCAGCCGCGGGGGCCAGTGTGAAGAAGCCGCTGGTCATCGACCTCGACGCCACCCTGATCACCGCCCACAGCGAGAAGGAGCAGGCCGCACCGACGTTCAAACGCGGCTTCGGCTACCACCCTCTATGCGCGTTCCTCGACCACGGCCAGACCGGGACCGGTGAGCCGCTGGCGATCCAGCTCCGTCCCGGCAACGCCGGCTCCAACACGGCCGCCGATCACATCACCGTTACCCGTGAGGCTCTTGCACAGCTCCCAGCGGCCCTGCTGGGCCGGGGCGGGCGGGGGTCGAAGAAGATCCTGATCCGCACCGATGGGGCCGGCGGCACCAAGGACTTTCTCCAGTGGGTGACCACACGGCGGCTGGCCTACTCCGTCGGGTTCACCCTCCCCGCGAGCACCCCTGACCTGCTCAAACGCATCGACGAGGCCGCGGCGTGGACCCCCGCCTATGACAGTGATGACGATGGCGTCCGCGACGGGGCGTTCGTGGCGGAGCTGACCGGACTGCTGGACCTTTCCGGCTGGCCTGCGGGGATGCGGGTGATCGTGCGGAAGGAACGCCCCCACCCCGGAGCGCAGCTGCTGATCACCGATCACGAAGGAATGCGCATCACCGCGTTCGCCACAAACACCCCGCGCGGCCAACTTCCCGTCCTCGAGCTGCGACACCGTCGCCGCGCGCGTTGCGAAGACAGGATCCGTAACGCCAAGGACATGGGCCTTGCGAAGTTCCCGTTGCAGGGGTACGCGCAGAACCAGATCTGGTGCCAGATCATTCAGCTCGCCTCCGAGCTTGTCGCCTGGATGCAGACCATCGCTCTGACCGGCCACGATGCCAGGAAGTGGGAACCCAAACGGCTCCGCGCGCGGTTGTTCGAGATCCCCGCGACCCTCGTGCGCCGCAGCCGGCACAAGGTCCTCCATCTCGCCCAGCACGCCCCTGAAGCCGTGAGGGTCCTGACCGGCGTCAACCGGCTCCGCACCGCCGTCGCACAGACCTGACCAAGCTGCTCCACCCGCCCCACCGACCAGCATCAACCTCTCGGGAGTGGAACCCGACCGCCCGCAACGGACACTGCGACGATCTGTCATACCCGGATGCCAGAATCAGCAGCTGAACACCGGCAACGACGCCGACTGCCCGCGCTCACCAACTCGATGAAAGATCGAGGCTAGGACCGACACCATTCCATTGTCAGCACCACTGCCACGTCCCCTTGTACTGATGCACAAACACGCCACGCTTAGGCGTTCCCGTGACTGAAGTAGATTTACCCGGGGCCAACGAAACGCATTTCCCCACGTATGCGGTGCCGTCAAGATAGACTACAGCCTTGATTCGCTTCGTTGCAGGAAAACAGTTCTTGGCGGTATAGGTCCAGCCGCTCCGGGTTCCGACGATTCGCGCCGTACCGCCGCATGGCCCAGAATTTGCAGCGAACGCCGGGATCCCACCTCCGAGGACAAGACTTGCTGACAGCAGTCCCGCGCCCACAAGCGCGGCACCCGTTCTTCTGACGTTACCCAAGAACCCCATTGGAACTCCTTTGTTTCGACTCGGTCAACTGCTGATAATTACATGCTCGGCAAGCATACAACGGCACGCCCGCCAGCGACAACGGCCGCAGTGCGGTTTCAGAGCGGATCATTCGCGGCGCCGCACCACATCCCTGCTGAACCGATTCTGGACGCCAGCTCATTCATCTCACCTCACTCCTTGACCATCTGGCTGTAGAGCGCGGAGCCGTTCCAGGTGAACTCGACGTCGGACATGCTCTGGGCGTAGCCGCCCACGTTGTTCTGGTACCACAGCGGGATCAGCGGCAGGTCCTGCATGAGGATCGCCTGGGCGGCCTTCGCCTTCTCCAGCGCACCGGCCTCGTCGGTCGCCTCCTGCATCTCGACCAGCAGGGCGTCGAGCTCGGGGTTCTTGTAGTTGGTCTGGTTGCCGCCCTTGCCGTCGGCCGAGTCGGTCGCGAACAGCGGGTACAGGAAGTTGAACGCGGAGGGGTAGTCCGCGACCCAGATCTGACGGAAGGGCACGTCGATCGTGTGGTCCGCGATGAGCTTCTTGTACTCGCCGAAGGACGGGAACGGCCGCGGCTCGATCTCCACGCCCAGGGTGTTCTTGATCGAGTTCAGCACGGCCTCGACCCAGTCCTTGTTGGCGCCGTCCGCGTTGTAGGCCATCGCGACCTTCCCGCCGGACGGGCTGATCTCCTCGGCCTGGGCCCACAGGTCCTTGGCGGCCGCGGCGTCGTACTGGAGCACCTCGCCGCCGGGGATATCGGTCGCGCCGCCTCCCTTGACGGCGGGCGCGACGAAGTCCGTCGCCGGGACGCGGGTGCCGAAGAACAGGCCGTCGCAGATGGCCTTGCGGTCGATCGCCCGCGAGACCGCCTGCCGCCGCAGAGCCCCGGCCTCGCCGGAGAACTGCTCGGACCACGACGGGATGCCCATGTAGATGAGGGTCGCGCCCGGCTGGTTGACCGCGCGGTCCCCGAGCTCGTCCTCGAAGGTCTCCAGGGCCGACGTGGGGACGGAGCCCAGCACGTCGAGCTCGTCCGAGACGAGATCGTTGTAGGCGGTCTCGACGTCCTGGTACACGGTGAACGTGACCCCGTCGTTCTTCGCGGCGCGCGGACCGTCGTAGTCGGGGTTCTTGACGATCTCGATGCTCTCGTTGCTCGTCCAGGCCTTGACCGTGTACGGACCGTTGGAGATCGGCTTCTTGCCGAAGGCCTCCATGTCCTTCAGACCCGCCTCGGGCAGCGGCGCGTAGGCCCAGTAGCCCAGGCGCAGCGGGAAGTCCGACTGCGGGGAGGTGAGCTTGACGGTGAACGTGGTGTCGTCGACCACCTGCAGGCCCGACATCGTCTCGGCGGTCGGATTCTCCGCGGCCACGGCGTCGAAGCCCTCGATGGGCGAGAAGAACGACTGCCCCACCTGGGCGTTGGTCGCCAGCGCGCCGTAGTTCCAGGCGTCCACGAAGGACTTCGCGGTGACCGCGGAGCCGTCGGAGAACGTCTGGCCGGACCTGATCTTGATCGTCCAGTTCTGCTGGTCCTCGGACTCGATCGACTCGGCGGCGTCGTTGGCGACCGTGCCGTCGACCGTGTAGTAGGACAGGCACGCGAAGCAGGCGGTGAGCACGTCGCCGCCCGCGAGCTCGGAGGTGTTGGTCGGGATCAGCGGATTCTCCGGCTCGCGGCTGTCGACCCGGATGACCGCTCCCCCTCCCCCGGCGTCGCTGGCGCCGGACCCCGAGCCGGAGCCGGAGCCGCAGGCGGTGAGGAGACCTGCCGAGGCGGCGGTCGCCGCCGTGCCGAGGATCATCGCGCGTCGGGTGAGGTGGTTCATGGGAGCTCCTGAGGTCGTGCATCCGATGGGCAGGGTCGGCACCGCGCGGACCCGCCCGCCCCGCGCCGCAGCGTGACGGGGGTCACTGCAGAATGCCAGACCCGCACCGTTCCGGCCCCCTCCGTCCGCCGCGGCGCGCGGATCGACACGAGTTCGTGACCTGCCGAGCGGTCGGCCGAGGCCCCGCTGCACGAGCACCGGCCGCCGTCCCGGGGCCCCGGTCCTGGCAGGGCGATGCTCCGCGCCCCCACAATGGAGGCATGACCGACATCGCATCCGCCGTCCCCGCCCCGATTGACCCCACCGAGACCGCCGCCTGGCGCGCGCTCGACCAGCACCAGGACGCCCTGACCGGCTCCCTCCGCGAATGGTTCGCGGCCGATCCGCAGCGCGCCGGCACCCTCACGCGCGAGGCGGGGGACCTGCACGTGGACCTGTCCAAGAACCTCATCACCGCCGAGACCGTGGATCTGCTGCTCGACCTCGCCCGCGAGGTGGGCCTCGAGGAGCGCCGCGACGCCATGCTCGCGGGGGCCCATATCAACACCTCCGAGGACCGCGCCGTCCTCCACACCGCCCTGCGCCGCCCCGCGGGGATCGAGCCCGCGCTCGTGGTCGACGGCCAGGACGTCGACGCGGATGTCCACGAGGTCCTCGGCCGCGTCCGCGCGTTCGCGCAGAGCGTGCGCTCCGGCGCCTGGACCGGCGTGACCGGCAAGCGCATCGAGACCGTCGTGAACATCGGCATCGGCGGCTCCGACCTCGGGCCCGTCATGGTCTACGAGGCCCTCAAGCCCTACGCGGACGCCGGCTCCGGGTCCGACGCCGCGGCTCCTCTCGAGGCCCGCTTCATCTCCAACATCGACCCGACCGACGCCTACGAGACGACCAAGGACCTCGATCCCGAGACCACCCTCGTGATCGTCGCCTCCAAGACCTTCACGACGCTCGAGACGATCACCAACGCGCGCCTCGTGCGCACCTGGCTGCTGGACGCGCTGCGCGCCCAGGGCGTCGAGTTCGACGAGGCCGAGGCCGTGGCCAAGCACTTCGTGGCCGTCTCCACCGCGCTCGACAAGGTCGCCGACTTCGGCATCGACCCCGCCAACGCCTTCGGCTTCTGGAACTGGGTGGGCGGGCGCTACAGCGTCGACTCCGCGATCGGCACCGTGCTGGCCGTCGTGCTCGGCCCCGACGTCTTCGAGGAGCTGCTCGCGGGCTTCCGCACCATGGACGAGCACTTCGCGACCGCGCCCCTCGCGGAGAACGTGCCCGTCCTCATGGGCATGCTCAACATCTGGAACGTGAACTTCCTCGAGGCCGAGACCCACGCGGTGCTGCCGTACTCCCAGTACCTGCACCGCTTTCCCGCCTACCTGCAGCAGCTGACGATGGAGTCCAACGGCAAGTCGGTGCGCTGGGACGGCTCGCTGGTCTCCTACGACACCGGCGAGGTGTTCTGGGGCGAGCCCGGCACCAACGGGCAGCATGCCTTCTACCAGCTGCTCCACCAGGGCACGCGGATCATCCCGGCGGACTTCATCGCCTTCGCCACGCCCGCGCGCCCGCTGCGCGACGGCGAGCAGGACGTCCACGAGCTGCTCCTGGCGAACTTCTTCGCCCAGTCCAAGGCGCTGGCCTTCGGCAAGACCCGCGAGGAGGTCGAGGCCGAGGGCACCACTGGCGCGCTCGTGCCCGCCCGCATGTTCTCCGGCAACCGCCCGTCCACCTCGATCATGGCGCCGGCGCTGACGCCGTCGGTGCTGGGCCAGCTCATCGCGCTGTACGAGCACATCACCTTCGTCCAGGGCACCGTGTGGGGCATCAACCCCTTCGACCAGTGGGGCGTCGAGCTGGGCAAGCAGCTCGCGAGCGCCCTGGCCCCGGCCGTCGCGGGCGACGAGGCCGCGATCGCCGCGCAGGACGCCTCGACCGCCGAGCTGATCCGCTACTACCGCGCTCACCGCGCGCGGGACTGAGGCCCGTCCCCCGCGTCCGGGCCCGCGCACGGGCGCGGGCCCGGGCCCAGCCCCAGGCCCTGGCACGACCGCCGGCGCGGACACCGCCACGGACCGCGGCGGGGACCTCGGCCTCACCGCCCCGCCTGCGCACCATCGCCCCGCTCGGTCGGGCGTAGCCTGCCGGACGAGCGCCCGTCGTCGCCGCACGACGGGCGCTTTCGCATCCCCGTATCCCGTCGCGCCCGGCACCGCTGTGCCGTCCCCGATCCCCGTCCCCCGCGCCGCTGAGGCGCGGGCTGAAACTCGAGGAGCCCTGTCGCTCATGTCCATTCCCGCACCGAGCGCGACGGCCGAGGCCGCCGCGCTCCCCGAGCAGGCCCCCCGCCCCGAGGACGCCCGCCTCCCCCTCGGCCGCAACCTCCTCTACGGCACCCAGCACGTGCTGTCCATGTACGGCGGCGTCGTGGCCGTCCCGCTCATCGTCGGCACGGCCGCCGGCCTGTCCACGGCGGACGTCGGCCTGCTGGTGGCCTGCGCGCTGCTCGTCTCCGGCCTGACCACGCTCCTGCAGTCCCTCGGCGTGCCGTTCATCGGTGCCCGCCTGCCGCTGGTCCAGGGCACCACCTTCGGCGCCGTCTCGACGATGCTCGTGATCATCGCCGACGGCGGCGGCCTGCCCGCGATCTTCGGCGCCGTGATCGTCGCCGGCGTCGTCGGCTTCCTGCTGGCCCCCGTCTTCTCGCGCCTGCAGCCGCTGTTCCCGCCGGTCGTGACCGGCACGATCATCGCGGCCATGGGCATCTCGCTGCTGCCGGTCGCGGCCGGCTGGATCATGGGCACCGAGGGGACGCCCGGCGCGGGCAGCGCGCAGAACCTGCTGCTGGCCCTCATCACGCTCGCCGCCGTGCTGGTCCTCTCGCGCATCCGCCGCCTCTCCGGCGTCGCGATCCTGCTGGGGATCGTGATCGGCACCGTCGTCGCCGCGCTGCTGGGCGCCGCCGACTTCTCGCAGGCCGCCGAGGGCTCGCTGCTCGCCCTCCCCCGCCCGTTCGCCTTCGGCGCGCCGACCTTCGATCTCGCGGCGATCATCCCGATGATCGTCGTCATCATCGTGACGCTGATGGAGACGATGGCGAACCTGTTCGCCGTGACCAAGGTGGTGGGCACGGAACTGCCGCCCCGGCGCCTCGCCGCCGGACTGCGCGCCGACATGGCCGCGACCGCCGTCGCCCCGCTGCTCAACTCGTTCCCGCCCACGGCGTTCGCGCAGAACATCGGCCTGATCTCCGTCAGCCGCGTCCGCTCCCGCTTCACCGTGGCCGCGGGCGGCGTGCTGCTGGTGCTGCTGGGCCTCGTGCCGGTGCTCGGCCGCGTCGTCGCCTCCGTGCCCACCCCCGTGCTCGGCGGCGCCGGCATCGTCCTGTTCGGCTCCGTCGCGGCGGCGGGCATCCGCACGATCGGCGAGGCCCCGCGCCGCGACGACATCGACTCCGGTCACGACACGATGATCGTCGCGGTGTCCCTGGCCCTCGCGGTCATGCCGATCGCCGTGCCCGGGCTCTACGCCTCGCTGCCGTCGCTGGTGGCGATGGTGCTGGGCTCGGGCGTGAGCGCGGCGGCCTTCAGCGCCGTGCTGCTGAACCTGCTGCTCAAGGGCCGCGGAGGCATCGCCCCGCGGGCGCACGACCACCCCTGACCGCCGCCCGTGATCGCGGCGCCCTGCTCCGCGACCACGGCCCGGAGACGCCGACGGCCCGGCCCCCTGCCCAGGGGGCCGGGCCGTCGTGCAGGCGGGGAACAGGCGCAGGCGGGCGAACGGGGCCCGCGGGGCTCAGGCTCTCCGCATCACGCGCCCTGCTGGGCGGCGAACTCGCGGACCGCGCGGTCCTCGTCCTCCGCCTCGCGGATGTAGAACTCGGGCACCTGGCGCTCGGGGTAGCGACACTTGACGATCTGCCAGCCGATCACGAGCAGCACCCCGAACACGGGGATCGAGGCGACCGTCCACAGCCCCATCGGGAAGGTCGAGCCGTCCTCGAGCGTGGCCGTGTTGAAGGCGATCAGCACGACGATGCCGAGGATCGCCAGCAGCGAGATCACCGCGGCGGGGATGCCGCCGGGCATCGGCAGCTCGGAGGCCTCGCGCCCCTTGAGGCGGCGCAGGGCGATCACCGAGAAGAAGATCGCCGCCCAGGACCCGAGCACGCCGATCGCGGCCGTCTCCATCGCGAGATCGAAGGCGAGCGACCCCGAGCCCTTGCCGCCCGTCACGAGGAACGCGACCACGAGCCCGACCAGGTAGAACACGGCGATCGCGAGGATCGAGGCGTAGGGCACGTGGCGCGCGTCCATCCGCGTGAGCCACTGCGGGGCGTGCCCGTGGTGGGCCATCGTGCGGAACACGCGACCGATCGAGTACAGGCCGGAGTTGGTCGAGGAGAACGCGGCGGTGGTGACGACGAGCGTCATCGCCGTGCCCATCCAGCCGGTCCCGAGCTGCTGGAACACCGTCACGAACGGGGAGACGCCCGCCTTGCACTGGTCCGAGGGCAGCAGCAGGGCGAGCAGCAGCACCGAGCCGACGTAGAACACGACGATGCGCACGATCACGGCGCGGATCGCGCGCGGCACCTCGGTGCGCGCGTCCTTCATCTCGCCGGCGGTGATGCCGATGATCTCGATGCCGTTGTAGGCGAACACGACGCCCGACAGCACGAAGATCATCGCCGCGACGCCGTGGGGGAACACGCTGCCGTTCACGGCGGTCATGTTGTGCAGGCCCGCCTCGTGCCCGCCGATCTTCGCCGAGATCAGCACCAGCACGGTGCCCACGAGCAGGAAGCCGACGATCGCGACGACCTTGATCACCGACGCCCAGAACTCGAGCTCGCCGAACACCCTCACGGAGATCAGGTTCGCGGTGACCAGCAGCACGAGCGCGATGAGGGAGGTCAGGAACCAGTGCAGGTGCGGCAGCAGGTTCTGGACGTACAGGCCGATCGCGATGAGGTCCGCGATGCCCGTCAGCCCCCAATTGATGAAGTAGGCCCAGCCGGCGAGGAAGGCGCCCTTGGCGCCGTAGAACTCGCCCGCGTAGAAGACGAGCGAGCCCGAGGTGCGGCGATACATGATCAGCTCGCCGATGGCCCGCATGAGGAAGAAGGCGAGGACCCCGCCGAGGGCGTAGGAGCCGATGAGGGCCGGGCCGACTCTCGCGAGGCGCCCTCCGGCGCCCATGAACAGGCCGACGCCGATCGCGCCGCCGATCGCGATCATCGTGACCTGGCGGTGGGTCAGGGTCTTGGCGTATCCCTCCTCCGACAGCTCCTCGGCGATGGTGGCCGGAATCACAGCAGTGCCGTCCGGTTGGTGGACGTGGCGAGTGGAGCTCATCGCTCCCGCTTTGCGGTCATCACGTGCGCGCCGGGGCCGTGGCCGCGGCGGCGCTCCGGGCGCGGGCACGCGCACCGGACTGGGGGAGAGTAGACCCTCCCGACCGCGCACGACGGCACATTCCATCGACCTCGACCCCTCGACCCCCGACGTGTCGGCCCCGCAGGTGCGCCATCGGGTATTCATGGACCGTTCGTCGGGGCGTCGCCGCGTCGCGGCGTTGGTCCCTCGGCAACGTCCCTGTAGGTCCGTAGAGTGGTGGCGGCCCTGCGACCCCTCCAAGGAGACCCACCTGATGAAGATCGGCATCCTCACCTCCGGCGGCGACTGCCCCGGTCTCAACGCCGTCATCCGCGGCGCCGTGCGCAAGGGGGACAAGACCTATGAGGACGAGTTCATCGGCTTCCTCGACGGCTGGCGCGGCGTGATCGAGGACGAGATCATGCCCATCCCCCGGCGCAAGGTCCAAGGCCTGAGCCGCCTGGGCGGCACCATCCTCGGCTCCTCCCGCTCGAACCCCTTCCACGACGACGGCGATGGGGCGGCGCTCGTCAAGCGCACGCTCGAGGCCCATGACATCGACGCGATCATCGCGATCGGCGGCGACGGGACGCTGTACACCGCCAACCGCCTGTTCCAGGCGGGGGTGCCCGTGGTCGGCGTCCCCAAGACCGTGGACAACGACCTGGACGCGACCGACTACACCTTCGGCTTCAACACCGCCGTCGAGATCGCGACGGAGTCCCTGGACCGCCTGCGCATCACCGGCGAGTCCCATCACCGCTGCATGGTCGCCGAGGTCATGGGCCGCAGCGTCGGCTGGATCGCCCTGCACTCGGGGATGGCCGCGGGCGCCCACGTCATCTGCATCCCCGAGTTCCCGCTGAGCATCGACGAGATCTGCGAGTACGTGCAGGCCACGTGGGATCGCAAGCGCGCGCCGCTGGTGGTCGTGGCCGAGGGCTTCACGCCCAAGGATGCTCCTGAGGGGCTCATCGACTACGACGTGGACGAGTTCGGGCGGCCCCGCTTCGGCGGCATCGCCCAGACCCTCGCGCCGATCATCGAGCAGCGCACCGGCATCGAGACGCGCGCGACCGTGCTGGGGCACATCCAGCGCGGCGGCGAGCCGACCGGCTTCGACCGGGTGCTCGCGACCCGCTTCGGCATGGCCGTCGTGGACCTGCTGCACCGCGGCGGGCTGGGCCGCATGGTGGCCCTGCGCGGCACCGACATCGTGGACGTCCCCCTGACCGAGGCCATCGACAACCCCAAGCGGGTGCCGCTCGAGCGCTGGGAGGAAGCGGCCGACCTCTTCGGCTGACACGCGGCAGAGGGGCCGTGCCGCGGCCCGAGCAGCAGCCCGGCCCGCGGCACGACCGGCACCTGCGTCGGCATGCGTGCCGGGCATCGCGCGCCCCGTGCCAGCGTCCGCGGTCGTCCACGCTCACGATGCCAGGCGCTGCATGTCGAGCACTGGCGCTATAGCGCCACCTCTCGTCAGAACCGCAACGGGTCCACGGTCGCACGTAGAGCAGGGCGACCGGGGCGGGCGTCGTTGCCGGGGTTCAGCGCTCGGCACCGACCTCCCCGAGGAGCGCACGGGCGTAGGAGGACTGCACGGACTCCTCGTCGGAGGGCTGGTAGATCCCGGCCCGGACGTCGCGGGAGAGGCGCTCGATCTCGCTGCCACGGGAGTAGTGGCGCCCGCCGCTGGAGCGCAGCACCTCGTCGACCGCGGCGATCGCCGCCTCCGTCGCGCGCGCCTTCACGCCCGAGAAGTGCAGGGACCAGCGCGGTCCGTGGTCCGTCGCGCCGGGGACGGCCTGGGCGGCGCCGAGGGCATCGAGGTCATAGGCGACCTTCTCGATCTGCAGCACTGCGCCGTCGCAGCCGATCGCGGCGCGCGCGAGGCGGCGGCGGATGTCGGGGTCGTCGGCGTGGACGATCCCCCGGGTGACCGAGCGCCGCGTGGTCGCGATGCCGACGCCGACCTGCACGGCGCGCTCGGCGATGCCGATGTACACCGAGGCGAGCAGCAGCTCGAACACGCCGAAGATCCCGAAGGGCAGCGGCTCTCCGTTCGGGCCGACCGGCGTGGTGGCGAGCACGGCCTCGGCGGGCATGACGGCGCCGTCCAGGCGCGTGGTGCACGACTGGGAGGCGCGCATGCCGTGGGTGTCCCAGTCGTCGAGGGACGCCACGCCCTCGCCGCGCTCGAGGATCCCGAAGACGAGGCGATCGGAGGCGGCATCATCCGCACCCGCGATCTTCGCGTGCGTCACGAGGCGGGTCCACGCCGGAGAGAGGGAGGTGAAGATCTTGATGCCGGTGAGCTCGTAGCCGCCGTCCTGGCGGGGCGCCGCCGTGGTCGCGGCGTCGAACAGCATGGCCTCGTTGCCCGCCTCGGAGATCCCGAAGGCGAACAGCTCGCCGGCGGCGGCCTGCTCGAGGATCGTCCGCGCACTCTCGAGCCCGCGCCGCAGCGCGACGACGGCGGCGCCGGTCACGACCAGGTGCATGTTGATGCCCAGTGCCGTCGCGGGCGCGGCGCCGGCCAGGCGGCGCTGCAGCCGGGTGACCTGCAGCAGGCTCACGCCGAGCCCGCCCATCTCGGTCGGGACGAACAGGCGCAGGTAGCCGAGCTCGCGGAGGTCGGCAAGGTCCTCGTCGAAGAAGCGGTTCTCGCGGTCGTAGACGGCGGCCCGCTCGCGGAAGGTCTCCAGCAGGGCATCGGGCAGGAGCCGTTCGGGCTCCAGCGCGGTCTGCTCAGCATCGCGGGCGGGATCAGTGGAGGGATCGGCGTTCATGTCCCCACGCTAGCGCGGGTCGGAACGGATCGGACCGCACGGCCGCGAGCACGCCCGGCCCTCGTCCGACGGCTCCTGGCGGCCCCGTTCCGCCGGACCCGCCGTGCGCCTCCGCGCGGTAGTCTTGACGTCAAGGGAGTTGCGGAGTCGCGCACCGCGCGCGACGCCCCCGAGACGGCTCCGCGCCCGCCCCGACCACGAGGAGTGCACCCACCGATGGCCACGAATCCCGCCGCGTCCCGCATCATCTACACCCACACCGACGAGGCGCCGATGCTCGCGACCGCCTCGTTCCTGCCGATCCTCCAGGCGTTCTCCGCCACCGCCGGGATCGACGTCGAGACCCGCGACATCTCCCTGGCCGGTCGCATCATCGCCGCGTTCTCCGACCTCCTGCCGGAGGACCAGCGCGTCCCCGACGCCCTCGCGGAGCTCGGCGAGCTCGCACGCTCCCCCGAGGCCAACATCATCAAGCTGCCCAACATCTCCGCCTCGGTGCCGCAGCTCAAGGCCGCGATCGCCGAGCTCCAGGGCCAGGGCGTCGCCCTGCCCGACTACCCGGACTCCCCTGCGACCGACGCCGAGCGCGATGCGCGCGCCCGCTACGACGCCGTCAAGGGCTCGGCCGTGAACCCCGTCCTCCGCGAGGGCAACTCCGACCGCCGCGCCCCGAAGGCCGTCAAGGACTTCGCCAAGGCCCACCCGCACCGCATGGGCGCGTGGTCCGCGGACTCCCGCACGAACGTCGCGACGATGGACGCCGACGACTTCCGCCACTCCGAGCAGTCGGTCATCATGCCGGCCGCCGACACGCTCACGATCCGCCTGGTCGGCGCCGACGGCGAGACCACCGAGCTGAAGACCGGCCTGGGGGTCCTCGCCGGCGAGGTCGTCGACGCCGCGCGCCTCAGCGCCCGGGCGCTCGACGCGTTCCTGGCCGAGCAGGTCGAGCGGGCCGAGGCCGAGGGCGTCCTGTTCTCGGCGCACCTGAAGGCCACGATGATGAAGGTGTCCGACCCGATCATCTTCGGCCACGTGGTCCGCGCCTTCTTCCCCCGCACCTTCGAGGCCCACGGGGCGGCCCTCGAGGCCGCCGGACTGTCCGCGAACAACGGCCTCGCCGGGATCTTCGCCGGGCTCGACGGCCTCGCGGACGGAGACGCGATCAAGGCCTCCTTCGAGGAGGAGCTCGCCTCCGGCCCGGCGCTGGCGATGGTCGACTCCGATAAGGGCATCACCAACCTGCACGTGCCCAGCGACGTGATCGTCGACGCCTCGATGCCCGCGATGATCCGCACCTCGGGCCACATGTGGAACGCCGACGGCGAGGAGCAGGACACCCTCGCCGTCATCCCCGACTCCTCCTACGCGGGCGTGTACCAGGCCGTGATCGAGGACTGCCGCGCGCACGGGGCCTTCGACCCGGCGACGATGGGCTCGGTCCCGAACGTGGGCCTCATGGCGCAGAAGGCCGAGGAGTACGGCAGCCACGACAAGACGTTCGAGATCGACCGCGACGGCCGCGTCGAGGTCGTGAATGCCGCCGGCGACGTCCTCATGAGCCACGACGTCGAGGCCGGGGACATCTGGCGCGCGTGCCAGACCAAGGACGCCCCGATCCGCGACTGGGTGCGCCTGGCCGTCGAGCGCGCCCGCCTGTCGCAGACCCCGGCGATCTTCTGGCTGGACCCCGAGCGCGCGCACGACCGCAACCTCATCGGGCTGGTCGAGCGGTACCTGGCCGACCACGACACCGAGGGCCTGGACATCACGATCGCCGCGCCTGTCGAGGCGTGCCGCACGTCGATCGAGCGGATCCGCCGCGGCGAGGACACTATCTCGGTGACCGGCAACGTGCTGCGCGACTACAACACCGACTTGTTCCCGATCCTCGAGCTGGGCACCTCCGCGAAGATGCTCTCGGTGGTCCCGCTGATGAACGGCGGCGGCCTCTTCGAGACCGGCGCCGGCGGCAGCGCCCCCAAGCACGTCCAGCAGCTGATCGCCGAGGACTATCTGCGCTGGGACTCCCTCGGCGAGTTCCTCGCGCTGGCCGAGTCGCTGCGCCACCTCTCGCGCGCGGCCGACAATCCGCGCGCCGCGGTGATCGCCGACGCGCTCGACCGGGCGACCGGCACCCTGCTGGAGAAGGGCCAGTCGCCGCAGCGCAAGCTCGGGACCATCGACAACCGCGGCAGCCACTTCTGCCTCGCGCTGCACTGGGCGCGCGAGCTCGCCCAGCAGACCGAGGACGCGGAGCTCGCGCAGGCGTTCGCGCGCCTGTCGGCCGAGCTCGCCGAGAAGGAGCACATGATCATGGAGGAGCTCCTGGCCGTGCAGGGCAGGCCCGCGGACATCGGCGGCTACTACCGTCCGGCCCCGGAGAAGACCGCCGCGGTCATGCGCCCCTCGGCCACGCTCAACGCGATCATCGATGCGATCGCGACCGCGCTCTGAACGGGTCTCCCGGCGTTCGGCTCTGAACGGCTCGCCCGGCGTTCACGGCTGGGCATTCCCCTCGGGGCGCTCCGCTGTGCGTTCTTCGGTGAGCCCTCGCCGTCGAGCCGCCGCACCCCTGCGCGCCGCCCCGTCGCCCTCCCGGCGGCGGGGCGGCGCCGTCATCCCTCCCGGCCCCTCCTGGGTCGTCAGCTCTCCACTCCATCCGTCCTCCGCTCCGTCCGCCCTCCGACCCCTGGGCTGGTCCTCTCCCCTTCCGCGCCCCGCGTGTTCTCCATCCCTCGCCCCTCCGTCCGCACCCCTCTGGAAAGGCCCCGCATCCCGTGCAGGTGATCCCCTCCCCCGTCGACGGCATCGACCTCGCCTACGACCTGACGCGGCCAGCGACAGGGGCCGCCTCTGATGCGAGGCCCGTCGTCCTCCTGCACGGCTCGGTCCTCACCCGCGCGATCTGGCGCGGGCTCGGCTACCTGGCGCCGCTCGCCGCCGAGCGCCCGGTCGTGCGCATCGACGTGCGCGGGCACGGCCGCTCGGGGCGTCCGCACGAGGCGGCGGCGTATACGCAGGAGGTGCTCGTCGCGGACCTGCTCGCGGTCCTCGACCATGCCGGGATCGAGCGCGCGCACCTGCTGGGCTACTCGCTCGGCGCCCGGATCGCGGTCACCGCAGCGGTGACGGTGCCCGAGCGGGTCGACCGCCTGGTGTCCCTCGGCGGCTCCGCGGCCGCGCAGTCCGGAGCGCTCGAGACCGTGTTCTTCCCCGGCGTGCTCGATGCCCTGCGCGCCGGCGGGATGGAGGCGTTCTGCGCCGGGCAGGGCCTGGGACCGGAGACGACGGACCGGCGGCGCGCCGCGACCCGCCAGGCCTTCCTCGCGGCCGATCCCCTCGCGATGGCGGCGCTCTTCGAGGCCACCGATGCGACGCCCGGGATCGACGATGCGCGCCTGGTCGCCTGCGAGGCGCCCGCACTGTGGATGGCCGGGACCCGCGATCAGCCGCGCTGTGATGAGTCCCGCCACGCCGCCGCCGTCATGCCGCGGGGGCGTTTCGTCCCGCTGCCCGGACGCACGCACGGCGGGACGCTCTCACCCGCAGGGCCGGTCCTCGACGAGGTGCTCCCGCTCCTGCGGGAGGGGTGACGACTGCTCTCAGCGGTCGGCGCCGTCCCATACCACACGCCCGTCGGCACCGAGGCGCGCGCCCTCGCTCGGCTCCGCAGGCTGCAGCCTCCCATCATGCATCAGGTGCATGCCCTCGGCTCCGGCCTCCAGCATGGCGACATCGGCGATGATCCGTCGGTGGCAGCGCCACCACACCGATTCCGAGCACAGGATCGCGGTGCGGGAGTCGCCCATGGCGGTCAGGAGGTCGTCGAACCCGGCGCGGAACTCCGGCGTCCGGGTATGGGCGGCGTAGGCGCGGAAGGCGGCGACCCGCCACCAGGTGTCCGGCGAGGCCGCATCCTGGTCCTTCGTCAGGTGTCGTCTGCCACCCAGCCGCTCGTCCCAGCGGTAGGCGACACCGGCCTCGGCGCACAGCTCGGGGACAGCACCCTTCGCCGCGGCGTCGTTCGTGCGGGACCCGGGGAAGCGGCGCACATCGATGAGGTACTCGATGCCTGCACCGGTGAGCAGCGCCGCGAGGTCCTCGCGGTCCAGTCTGCCGTGACCGACGGTGATCAGCGCGGGCACGTCACAGCACCTGCCGGACGAGGGCGACGAGCGCGACCACCACGATCACGCCGCGCATCGCGGACTCGGGGAGGCGCTTGGCCAGATGCGAGCCGCCGTAGCCGCCCGCGAGCGCGCCGACGGCGATCGCGGCCGCCGCCTCCCACACGATCGGCGCGCCCCAGATCCAGTGCGCGGCGAGGTAGACCGCCACCGCGGTCGCGTTGACGAGCAGGCTCAGCAGGTTCTTCATCGCGTTGATGCTGGTCATGGCGCGCCCGGTGAACGCGCCCAGCACGCCCAGGTACAGGATCCCCTGGGCCGCGGTGAAGTAGCCGCCATACATCGAGGCGACGCCCATCGAGGCGAGCAGCGCCGGCGAGGTGTACACGCCGCCTCGCGCGCCCTCGGCACCGCCCTCCCGCGCGCCCTCGGCACCGCCCGGCGCACCCTCCGCGACACCCGCCCGCGCGCTCCGGCGCTCGCGCAGCGCGGCGATCGCACGGGTGATGCGCTTCTGGGAGACGACGAGCACGAGCGCGAGGACGATGAGCACCGGCACGACGACGTCGAGGGCCTCGCTCGGCGAGACCAGCAGGAGGCAGGAGCCGAGCGCCGAGCAGACGAGCGTGGTCGCGAGCAGCGGGCCGATCCGATGGGCGGCTCTCTCGGCGGCGATCTCCCGGCGGTACCCGGCGACGGAGCCGACGGTCGAGAAGAGGATGCCGAGGGTGTTGGTGCGCACCGCGGTGCCGGGGGCGACGCCGAGCGCCAGCAGCACCGGCAGCGTCAGCAGCGAGCCGGAGCCGACGGCGGCGTTGATCATGCCGGCCAGCGTGCCCATGAGCAGCAGGACGGCGAGCGCGCCGAGGCTCATCCGCTGCGGCGACCGGTCATCGTGCGGCCTCCTCGAGCGCGGCGACGAGGATCGGCACGTGGCTGCTCTCGAGGTCGCGCACGGCCGTGACCAGGGTGATCGTGGTGGCGTCAGCGGCCTGCTCGAGCAGGTCCCCGGCGGCCCCGGAGTCCTCGAGCTCGGCGCGATAGCGGCGCGCGAACTCGTCGTGGTCGATCTCGCCGTGGTGGTAGGCCTGCCGCAGCTCGGTGCTGGGCGTCGCCGCCTTCGGCCATCCGGTCAGGGCCAGTCGGTCCTTGCGGATGCCGCGCGGCCAGAGGCGGTCGATGAGGAAGCGGGCGTCGCCCCCGCCCGGTCCTCCGTCATCGAGGAGGTCCCGGGCACGGGCGACGTCGATGCTCGGGGCGGCGCGTCCTGTCACCGCAGAGCGGCGAGCGCCGCGTCGTAGTCGGGCTCCTCACCGGTCTCGGGCACCTGCTGGGCGTGGAGGACGGTCCCGTCGGCGTCGAGGACGACGACCGCGCGCGACAGCAGGCCCTCGAGGGGGCCGTCGGCCATGGTCACGCCGTAGTCCTCGCCGAAGCTCGAGCGGAACGCCGAGCCCATGACGACGTTCTCGATGCCCTCGGCGCCGCAGAACCGAGCCTGGGCGAACGGCAGGTCCTTCGAGACGCACACGACGGTCGTGTCGTCGAGAGTGCTCGCGAGCTCGTTGAAGCGGCGCACGCTCATCGCGCAGACGCCGGTGTCGACGCTCGGGAAGATGTTCAGGACGACGCGACGGCCGGCGAGGTCGGCCGAGGAGACGGCGCCGAGGTCACCGCCGACGAGCTCGAAGGCGGGGGCGGAGGTGCCGGCGGCGGGGAGATCGCCGACGGTGCGGACGGGGGAACCCTGGAAGGTGATGTCAGCCATGGGGCCATCCTGTCGCGTCCGCCGCCGGGCGCACAACCGGAGCTCAGAGCGTCGCGCGCAGGCGCTCCGTCTGCTCGGCGACATCGAAGTCCGCGGCCGGCCACTGGGGATCGATCTCCCGCAGCGCCGCGAGCAGGCGGTCCTGCACGGCCAGGCGCGCGTACCACTTGGCGTCGGCGGGGACGACGATCCACGGCGCGTGCTCCGTCGACGTCGCCGTGAGCGCACGGGAGTACGCCTCCATGTAGTCGTCCCACTTCGCGCGCTCGTCGATGTCGCCCGGGTTGAACTTCCAGTGCTTGTCCTCGCGCTCGAGGCGCTCGAGCAGCCGCTCCCCCTGCTCCTGGCGCGAGATGTGGAGCATGATCTTGACGATCCGCGTCCCGCGCTCGACGAGTCCGCGCTCAAAGTCGTCGATCGCCCGGTACCGGCGCTCGATCTCGGCCTCGTCGGCCCAGCCGTGGACGCGGTGGATGAGGACGTCCTCGTAGTGGGAGCGGTCGAAGACGGCGATCATGCCCGGCGCGGGCGCATGGGGCTCGATGCGCCAGAGGACGTCGTGCTTCTTCTCCTCGTCCGTGGGGGCCTTGAAGGCGGTGATATCCACGCCCTGGGGGTCGACGGCGCCGACCACGTGGCGCATGATCCCGCCCTTGCCCGAGGTGTCCATGCCCTGCACGACGAGCAGCACCGCGGGGCCGTCCTCGGTGCCGTGGGCGGCGGCGAACAGGCGCTCCTGCACCTCGGAGAGCTTCTCGGCCCCCTCGGCGAGCGCCTTCTCCCCCTCCTCCTTGTCCTGGTCGACGCCGGGCGTGGAGCCCGGATCGATCGCGGTCACGTCGACCGTGCTTCCCGGGGCGATGCGCACACCGAGGGCGCCGTCCTCGCCGCCATGCTTCTCGGCCTGATCCTTCGCCGAGCGGCGCGCGGTCGTGGTGTCGTCCTTCGTCGAGCGGTTCATGCGGACACCGTAGTCGGACACCCCGACGAACGAGGGGATCGCCCGTTTCGCCCGCTCTGCGAGGTCGGGCCGACCAGGGGGTAGGAATCGCCGACCACGCGGTCGCGAATCCGCATTCCCACAGGTCAGAACCGCCGTCACCCCCGAATCCCCACGTCCCCTGGATGCTCTCTGGGCACGTTCCCGGTGACCGCCGTTACCTTCGATCCGCAGTCCTCGCCAGCGGCACCGGCGGCCCCGGGATCCCTCCCGATGAGCCCGCCGGAACCCCGCCGCCAGCGGGATACGAACCGCCAACGAAAGGAATCCCCCATGGCTTTCAGCGGCAGCATCCAGGACCTCCAGCGCGCCGAGGTCGTCGACTCCACCGGCACCAAGGTCGGCAAGGTCGGCCAGGTCTACCTCACCAACGACAGCCAGGAGCCGTCGTGGGTCACGGTCAACACCGGCCTCTTCGGCACCAAGGAGACCTTCATCCCGCTCGCCGAGGCGACGTTCTCCGGCGTCGTCATCACCGTCCCCTACGAGAAGTCCTTCATCAAGGACGCCCCCCACGTCGACGAGGACGGCGAGATCTCCGCCCAGCAGGAGGAGGAGCTCTACCGCTACTACGGCGTCGCCGATGACCGCGGCACCGCCGCCACCGGCCGCGGCACCGACCGCGACGGCCTGGGCGACCGCGACCGCGACGCCGCCCCCGCCGGCACCGCGGGCACGGACGTCGGCACCGACCGCGACCGCGATCTGGACCGCGACCGCGCCGGGAAGGACGCCGACGGCGTGACCCTCCACGAGGAGAAGGTCGTGGTCGGCACCGAGCGCCAGCAGACCGGCAAGGCCCGCCTGCGCAAGTACGTCGTGACCGACATCGAGCAGGTCGAGGTCCCCGTGCAGCGCGAGGAGGTCGTCCTCGAGCGCGAGCCCGCGACCGGCCGCGACGCCGGCCGCGTGGGCGAGGAGGAGGTCGAGGTGACCCTCAGCGAGGAGCGCCCCGTCATCAACAAGGAGACCGTCGCCACGGAGAACGTGAGCCTGGGCAAGCGCACCGTCGAGGACACCGAGACGGTCCGCACCGAGGTCGCCCACGAGGAGGTCGACGTCGACGGCGTGCAGAACGCCCGCACCGACGCCGATCGCGACGGCCGCGACCGCATCTGAGCCGCAGCCTGCACGCGATGGCGATCCATCGCACCGGTCCCGTGAGGGGCTGACCCGGAGGGCCCCGACCGCCATGGTCGGGGCCCTCCCTGCGTCCCGTCCACCCTGCCGATGGTCCTCGACCTCCTCCCCGGCACGGTACTAGGTTGGGAGAGGACAGCGCGGAACACCCCGCGCACGGCACACCCCCTGAGGAGAATCGTGTCCGACGCCAGCACCGAGAGCACCATCCAGAGCACCGTCCCCGAGAGCACCGCCCCGACGCCCGCCGTCCCGGCCTGGCCCGACGGCGCCGCGCACCCGCTCACCGACACCGAGCTCGAGCGTCTCCACCGCTGGTGGCGGGCCGCGAACTACCTCTCCGTCGGGCAGATCTACCTCAAGGACAACCCGCTGCTGCGCCGCCCCCTCACCCGCGAGGACGTCAAGCCGCGTCTGCTGGGCCACTGGGGCACCACCCCCGGCCTCACCTTCCTGTACGCGCACGCCAACCGGGCGATCGCCCAGCGCGGGCTGAACGCCATGTTCGTCACGGGCCCCGGCCACGGCGGGCCCGGCCTGGTGGCCGCGAGCTACCTCGAGGGCACCTACTCGGACATCTACCCGAACGTGTCCCGCGACGAGCGCGGTCTCAAGCGCCTGTTCACGCAGTTCTCCTTCCCCGGCGGCATCCCCTCGCACGTCGCGCCCGAGACCCCGGGGTCGATCCATGAGGGCGGCGAGCTCGGCTACGCGCTCTCCCATGCCTACGGCGCGATGTTCGACAATCCGGACCAGATCGCCTTCACGGTGGTCGGCGACGGCGAGGCCGAGACCGGCCCGCTCGCCACCTCCTGGCACTCCAACAAGTTCATCAACGCCCGCACCGACGGCGTGGTCCTGCCGATCCTGCATCTGAACGGCTACAAGATCGCCAACCCGACCGTCCTGGCCCGCATCGGCGACGACGAGCTGGGCGCCCTCATGCGCGGCTACGGCCACGATCCCCTGTTCTTCACCGGCGGCTTCGACGGCGAGGACCCGGCGGCGGTGCACCGCCGCTTCGCCGAGCTCCTCGACACCGCCCTGGACCGCATCGCCGCCATCAAGCGGGACGCCGCCGCTGCCGCCGAGCGCGGCGAGGAGTTCGAGCGCCCGGCCTGGCCGATGATCGTCTTCCGCACCCCCAAGGGCTGGACCGGGCCCGCGTCGATCGACGGCAAGCAGACCGAGGGGTCCTGGCGCTCGCACCAGGTGCCGCTGGCCAACGCCCGCGACACCGACGAGCACCTCGCTGACCTCGACCGCTGGCTGCGCTCCTACCGGCCCGAGGAGCTGTTCGACGAGGCCGGCGCCCCCGCGCCGGACCTCGCCGAGGCCGCGCCCGAGGGGACGCTGCGGATGTCCGCGAACCCGATCACCAACGGCGGGGTCGTCCTGCGGTCCCTGCGCCTGCCGGACTTCCGCGACTTCGCGGTCGACGTCCCCGAGCCCGGCGCGACCATCTCGGAGCCCACGCGCGTGCTCGGCGAATGGCTGCGCGGCGTCGTCGAGAACAACCCGGAGAACTTCCGCATCTTCGGGCCCGACGAGACGGCGTCCAACCGCCTGCAGGCCGTGTACGACGTGACGGCCAAGCAGTGGAACGCGGACTTCGAGGAGCACGACCGCTCCGAGAACCTGGCGCGGGCCGGCCGCGTCGTGGAGATGCTGTCCGAGCACCAGTGCGAGGGCTGGCTCGAGGGCTACCTGCTCACCGGGCGCCACGGGATGATGAACTCCTACGAGGCGTTCATCCACATCATCGACTCGATGGTCAACCAGCACGCGAAGTGGCTCAAGGTCACCAACGAGATCGAGTGGCGGCGCCCGATCGCCTCGCTGAACTACCTGCTGAGCTCGCACGTGTGGCGCCAGGACCACAACGGCTTCAGCCACCAGGACCCCGGCTTCATCGATCACATGGTCAACAAGAAGGCCGAGATCGTCCGGGTCTACCTGCCGCCGGACGCCAACACGCTGCTGTCGACGTACGACCACGTGCTGCGCTCGCGCCAGTACGTGAACGTGGTGGTCGCCGGCAAGCAGCCCAACCCGAACTGGCTGTCCATGGAGGAGGCCGTCACGCACTGCACGCGCGGGCTGGGCATCTGGGACTGGGCCGGCACCGAGGTCGAGGGCGAGGACCCGGACGTGGTGCTCGCCTGCGCGGGCGACATCCCGACGATCGAGACCCTCGCGGCGGCGCAGATCCTCCGCGAGGAGATCCCCTCGCTCAAGGTGCGCGTGGTCAACGTCGTGGACCTAATGCGCCTGCAGGACGAGACGGAGCACCCCCACGGCCTCTCGGAGCGCGCCTTCGACGGGATCTTCGGCTCCGACATCCCGGTGGTGTTCGCCTACCACGGCTACCCGTGGCTGATCCACCGCCTGGCCTACCGCCACGACCGCCATTCCCGCATACACGTGCGCGGCTACAAGGAGGAGGGCACCACCACCACGCCCTTCGACATGCTCATGCGCAACGACACCGACCGCTTCCACCTGGTGATGGACGTGATCGACCAGGTCGACTCCCTCGGCTCGCGCTGGGCCCCGCTGCGCCAGCGGATGGAGGACGAGCGGATCCGCGCCCGCGCCTACGCCTACGAGCACGGCGAGGACCTCCCGGAGATCGCCTCCTGGCAGTGGGGCGACGGCGGGGATGAGCCCGACCAGCGGTCCGCGACGCTCGCGACCGGCGGGGACAACGAGGGCTGAGCCCCTCCCCCTGCCGCAGCGGAGGGCCGGCACCTGCCTGGACGGTCGGGCGCCGGCCCTCCTGCGGTGCGGGCGCCGCGGACTGTCGAGGAGGCGGCGGCGCCCGGTCGAGAGATGACCCGGCGGCGCCCGGTCGAGAGGTGACCCGGCGGCGCCCGGTCGAGAGATGGCGCTATAGCGGGGGCTGCGACGATATCGTCGCAGCCCCCGCTATTGCGCCAGTGCTCGACGTCAAGCGCTCGATGTGGCCCGCGGAGGAACGGGCGAGGACGTGCTCGGTCCGTCAGCGCGGGGCAGGCGCGGGCGCGGCGTGCTCGCGGTCAGGGCGCAGGACCCAGCTGAGCGCGACCCCCACGCCCAAGACGATCAGCACCACCGAGGCGATCGCGTTCCAGCGCACGCCCGCCGCATCGAGGATGCCGCCGCCGAGGAACGCGCCGCCGCCGATGGCGATGTTGAACATCGCGGCATTCACGGCGGTCCCGGCCTCCTCGAAGCGCCCCGCATGGCGCGTCACGAAGGACTGGATCGACACCGAGACCGCCCCGGCGAACAGACCCCAGACGGCCATGACGGCGACGGCGGGCCCTTCGCCCCGCGCGAGCAGGAGCAGCAGCACGAGCGAGACGGCCATGCCGGCGGCCACCAGGCCGACGGCCGCGCCCGGCGAGCGGCGCACCACCGGGGAGATCGCGAAGTTCCCGATCAGCCCGGCGATCCCGAACACGAGCAGCAGCATCGGGATCACGTCGACCCCGATCCCGGCCACGTCCTGCAGGAGCGGGCTGACGTAGCCGTACGTCACGAACTGGCCGGTGACGATGAGCGCGGTGAGCGCGGCCGCCGTGAGCACCGGGCGGGTGCGGGCGGCGCGTCCGAGATCCCGCAGCGCCATCGTCTGCTCCGTCCGCACCGGGCGCACGAGCACCAGCTGGATCAGGGCGACGACCGCCGAGACGGCCGCGACCACGCCGAAGGCCTCTCGCCACCCCAGATGCGTGCCGATCCACGAGGCGAGCGGGACGCCGAGCACGAGGGCGGCGCCCGTACCCGCGAACGCGACGGTGAGCGCGCGACCGGCATGCTCACGAGCGAGCTGGCGGATCGCGACGATGGGCAGCGTGGCCCAGTACAGGCCGATCGCGAAGCCGGTGAGCACGCGGGACCCGAGCAGGGTCACCACGCCCGTGCTCAGCGCGGTCGCCGCGCTCGAGATGACCACGCATCCGAGGGCGATCACGAGCACGAGGCGCCGGTCGAGGCGGCGGGCGAACAGCGGCGCGAGGAGCGCGACGACGGCGGCGATGATCCCCGGAAGGGTAATGGACATGCCGGCGAGACCGCGGCTGATCCCGAGGTCGTCGGCCATGAGGGTGAGGACGCCGATGGGCAGCTCCTCGATGGTGATGAGCATGAAGATGCCCAGGGCCAGCGCGACGATGGAGAGCCACGGGCGCAGACCGGAGGGCGGGAGCGCGCTCGAGCCCGGCCCGGCCGCGAAGGGACCGGTGGCCGAGCGGGTGTCGAGGAGCTCTTCCGTCACGGTGAACGAGCCTAGCCGCGACTCTTCGCGCAGGTCACGGCCCCGTGGGAGGAGTCACCGCACCGCTCCCGCGCGCGGGGGCCAGCCGCTACGATCACAGGACCGCCGAGGCCGGGGCCTGGTGCTCCGCGCCCGTCGACCACCACCGCTCACGGGGAGGCGAGATGGCACCGCATCCGAAGCAGCCCGACGCCGCCGCATCTGCGCACGAGGCCGCATCGGTGCACGAGCCCGCATCGGTGCACGAGACCGCATCGGCGCACGAGGATGCGGCCGCGGCGCGCGCACGCCGGATCGTGCGCGTCGAGGGCCGCGTCCAGGGCGTCGGCTTCCGGATCTCCACGCTCATGCAGGCCGAGCGCCTGGGCATCGTCGGCACCGTCCGGAACCTGACCGACGGGTCGGTCGAGGCCGACGTCGAGGGCTCGCCGGAGCCCCTCGCGCAGATGGTCGCGTGGCTCCGAGAGGGGCCGCCGAGCGCCCGAGTGGACAGCGCCGATGCGCGGGAGGCGGCGCCGCGCGGAGCCACGGCGTTCCGCATCATTTGAGAATCCCCGGCGCTGCGTCCCGCGCGGAGGCAGCCCCGCACGGAGGAAGTCCCGCGCGGAGGTATGACGGACGCGGCGGTATGACGGACGCGGGTCGTCCGTGTCACGTCCCGGGGCGCTCTCGGGCACCACGCCGTACCCTGAACCCGCAGCCCCGGCTCCGCGAGCCCGTCTCCCTCGGACCGCCTGCGCTCCCCACTCCACGGCCTCGCGCCCCGGACCGAAGGACTCCCCCATGGCAGGTGGACTCGCCGCCCTTCTCGACGACATCGCCGCGCTCGCCAAGCTCGCCGCGGCCTCCACCGACGACGTCGCCGCGGCCTCGGCGCGCGCGAGCGTGAAGGCCGCCGGCGTCGTGGTCGACGATGCCGCCGTGACCCCGCAGTACGTCCAGGGCATCGACCCGAAGCGGGAGCTGCCGATCATCTGGCGCATCACGCTGGGCTCGCTGCGCAACAAGCTGCTGATCATCCTCCCGGTCGCGCTGCTGCTGAGCGAGGTCGCGCCCTGGCTGCTCACCCCGATCCTCATGCTCGGCGGCACGTACCTGTGCTTCGAGGGCGCGGAGAAGATCCTCGAGCTGGTCACCGGGCACACAGAGGAGAAGGCGGCCGCCGAGCAGGGGCCCGAGGCGGAGAAGCGGATCATCTCGGGCGCGGTCCGCACGGATCTGATCCTCTCGGCGGAGATCATGGTGATCTCGCTGAACGAGGTCATGCAGGAGACGATCTGGCACCGCCTGGCGATCCTGGTGGTCGTCGGCATCGCCATGACGGTCATCGTCTACGGGGCCGTGGGCCTGCTGGTGAAGATGGACGACGTCGGCCTGTCGCTGACGCGCCGCAGCAGCGGCGGCTCGCAGGCGCTCGGCCGCGGGCTCGTCAAGGCCATGCCGATCGTCCTGGCGATCATCTCCTATGTCGGGATGATCGCGATGCTGTGGGTCGGCGGGCACATCATCCTCAAGGGCCTCGACGAGTTCGGCGCCCACTACCCCTACGCGTGGGTCCATCACCTCGAGGAGTGGGCGCACACGCTGCCCGTCGCCCCCGGCGCGATCTCGTGGCTCCTGGGCACCCTGTGCTCGGCCGTGTTCGGCCTGATCTGGGGTGCCGTGATCGTCGCGATCCTGCACGTGCTGCCGTTCGGGAAGCAGGACGGCCACGCCGACGCGGAGGGCGCGGCATCTGACGGCGCCGCGGCGGAGGGCGCGGCACCGGAGGGCGCTGCGGCGAAGGGCGCGCACCGCGCCTGACCCCCGGGCGCTCCGCACCCGGCATGGAGCATCCGGCGTTCCCCCGCTCGACGCCCCGCATGCCGCATGCGGACGGCGGGCCCCCGACGCGATCGCGTCGACGCCCCGCCGTCCGCGTGCCCGGGATCAGCCGCGCGAGGCGACCGCGGTGAGGGCCTCGTCGATCGGGGCTCCCCCGCCGTTGAACTCGATGACGGCGCCGCCGAGGTCGTCGCGCTCGATCACCGCGGCGATCACGCGCGCCACATCGGCGCGAGCCACGTCTCCGGCGCTGTCGGCGGCCACATCGATGCGCCCGCTCGGCTCGTCCAGCGTGAGGCGGCTGGGTCGCAGGATGGTCACGGCCGGACCGTCGGCCTCGAGCAGGTGGGCGTCGGCCTCGCTCTTGGCCTGCGCGTACGGGTAGAAGTCGTCGTCCTCCGGGACCCCGTGGTCCGGGCCGGCGCCGAAGTAGCTGACCATGAGGAAGCGCCCGACGCCCGCCCGCGCGGCGGCGTCGTAGGCCGCGATGGCGGCGTCGCGGTCGACGGCCCAGGTGCGCTGCGGGTCTCCGCCGCCGGCTCCGGCCGACCAGACGACGACGTCGTGGCCGCGCACGAGGCGCTCCCAGCCGTCGGGGCCCAGATGCTCGATGTCCTCGACGACGGCGCGGGCGCCGGTCGCCTCGACCTCTGCGGCATGCTCGGGGTTGCGGATCACGGCGTCGACCGTGTGCCCGGCCTCGGTGAGCAGCGGCTCGGCGAGCAGCGCGATCTTCCCGTGTCCTCCGATGAGTGCGATATCCATGCCTCCACGCTCCCACTCGGGCGCGGCCGCGTCGAGGCCCGTCCGCCCGGAGCGGACAGACCGTGCGATCGCAGCGCGGGCAGGCCCGCGCAAGCAGGAGGCACGAACGGCGGGCGCCCCGCCGAGGGAGCGCCCGCCGTGCAGGGGCGGGGAGGTCAGGCCTGCGGCGTGACCGGAGGCTCGGCCGACCAGGGGAAGACGATCCACTCGTCGGTGCGGCGCCACACGAAGTCGGGGTCCACGACGGAGGCCGACTTGGCGTACAGGACGGCGCTGCGGGCCTCGGCGCCCATGCCGCGCAGCAGCTCGAGCACGAGGGCGAGCGTGCGCCCGGAGTCGGCGACGTCGTCGACGACCAGCAGGCGCTTGCCGACGATCGACTCGGCGTCCAGCATCGGCGCGAGCAGGACCGGGTCCGGCAGGGTCTCGCGCACGTCGGTGTAGAACTCGACGTTGATCGCGTCGGCGAGCTTGAGGCCGAGCGCGTAGGAGAGCGAGCCGGCGGGCAGGAGGCCGCCGCGGGCCACCGCGATCACGATCTCGGGCTCGTAGCCGCTGTCGGCGATCTGCTGCGCGAGCTCGCGCGAGGCCGAGCCGAAGAGCTCCCACGTCAGGACCTCCTTGGTCTGCAGATCGCTCGAGTCGGCGTGGTAGGCCTGGTTCATGCGGGTGCTCCTGGGTGCGCGCGGCGTCGTGGGACCCGGCCGATGCTACTCGGCCTTCGGATCATCGCCCTCGTCGAGGTCCGCGTCATCGGCCTCGACGACCGGCAGCTGTCCCGTGTACGTGCCGGTCGCGTAGTCGTACTCGACGACGTTGCCGTCCTCGTCGCGCCGCACGTACCAGTCGGTGACCTCCTCGGCGGTCGAGTCGAACTCGGCCCCGGTGGCGTACTCGGCCGTGGACTCCGTCGTCGGCTCGACGGCCAGCACGAAGTCGTCGCCGTGCTCCTGCACGCCCTGGCGCACCGCGTTTGCGACGGCCACCTGCTCGTACCGGCTGCGGATGATCAGCGGATCGGTGCGCATCTCGCGGACGAGCGCGACGCACATCGCGATGATGATCAGCGCGAACGGCAGGGCCGTGACGGTGATGAGATTCTGCAGGCCCTGCAGGGCGTTCTGCCCGCCCGCCAGCAGGATCACCACGGCGATGCCTGCCATGCACAGCGCCCAGAACGCGGTGACGAGGCGGTTGGGCGAGGGGTTGCCCTTCTGCGAGAGCTGCGAGTTGACCAGCGAGGCGGAGTCCGCGGTGGTGATGAAGAAGATCGCGAGCATGACCATCACGACCGGCACGATGATCTCGTAGCCCGGGAAGTGCTCCATCATCCGGAAGAAGATCTCAGGGGCCGGCGGCATGGAGTCGACGGTGCCGTCGGGGGCGATCGCCCCATCCGGGTTCGCGATCCCCGTCGTGCTCCCCTGGGCGTCGAGCTGCGAGGCCTGGCGCTGCAGCCAGATCGAGGTGCCGCCCATGATCGCGAAGGCGAGGACGATGATCGTCGACGGGATGGTGAGGACACCGACGACGAACTGGCGCACGGTGCGGCCGCGGGAGATCTTCGCGGTGAAGACACCGACGAAGGGGGCCCACGAGACCCACCAGGCCCAGTAGAAGGTGGTCCAGGACGACAGGAAGGCCTGCATGTCCTCGCCCTGGCCCATGTTGGCCGAGAGCATCTCGGGCATCGAGCCGACGTACTCCATGATCACGCCGGGGATCACGTTGGCAAGGAACGCGGTCGGGCCCACGACGAAGACGAACACCGCCAGGCCGATCGCGAGCGCCATGTTGATGTTCGACAGCCAGCGGATCCCCTTGGCGACGCCGGAGACGGCCGAGAGGATGGTGCCGATCGTGAGGATGCCGATGATCACGAGCGCGACGGTGTTGGCCTCCGCGCTCCAGCCGGTCACCAGCTGGAAGCCGCGGCCGATCTGGAGGGCCCCGATGCCGAGCGAGGCGGCGGTGCCGAACAGGGTCGCGATGATGGCCAGGGCGTCGATGATGCGGTGGCCGGGATCCGAGCTCTTGCCGCCGAGCAGCGGCTGCAGCACGGAGCTCATGAGCGGGACCCGGCCGCGGCGGTAGGAGACGTAGGCGACGGCGAGGCCGACGATCGCGTAGATCGCCCACGCGTTGACTCCCCAGTGCAGGGTGGCCTGCGCCATCGCGCCGGTGACGGCCTGCAGGCTGCCGGCCTCGTAGGAGCCGGGGCGCGGCGAGAGGTAGTAGGTGAGCGGCTCGAAGGGGCCGAAGAAGATGATGCCGATGCCGATGCCGGCGCCGAACAGCATCGCCGTCCAGGAGGCGGTGGAGTACTCGGGCTCCTCGCCGTCCAGGCCCAGCGGGATGCGGCCGTAGCGGGTGAAGGCGAGCACCAGCAGGAAGATCACCATCCCGATGGAGATGATCGAGAAGATCCAGCCGAGGTTGGTCATCACCCAGGTGAGCGCGGCGGTCGAGGCGTCGAAGACGCCCAGCGGCGAGACGACGCCCCAGGTCACGAACGCGATGATCAGGAGACCGACGGTCACGAGGATCGGCTTGTCGATGCCGTAGCGGATCCTCTGGTCCTCGATGGAGACACCGGGGACCAGGGCGGGGTGGATGTCGTGCGGGTAGGTGATCTCCCGCAGGAAGTGCTCGGCGCGGTCGCGGGCTCCCCGGAACGGCGCCGCGTCGCGGCCGGCGTCCTCCCCGCTGTCCTCGCCACCGGGGGCGGCGGCGCCCACCGGGCTCCTCTCCGGAGCGTCGGCACGGCGGTCGTGGACGGGGCGGTCGCGGTCTGCGGGCGGCTGGGGCATGTCTCTCCCGGGGCATAGGTGCGCGGCGTTCGAGGTCAGGCCCGGACACTGTAGCGGATGTGGTGCATGACACAGCAGTGATCCACCTGCAACAATATTGTTCTTCCTGGTTTTTCCTTTCTTTCTGTGGCCTTGCGGCGCTAGTCTCGTCTCAGCAGCACCGGCACCACCCCTTCGACGACGCAGGCGGACCCCATGTACGCGCAGCAGCGGCACCGACAGATCCTGGACGCGCTCGACGCCTCCGGGCGCGTGGGCGTGGCCGAGCTCGCGGAGTCCTTCGGCGTGACCACGGAGACCGTCCGCCGGGACCTCGACCGCCTGGCCGAGCAGTCCCTGCTGGTGCGCGTCCACGGCGGCGCGATCGCGCGCCGCACCGCCGTCATCGAGCCGGACCTCGCGACCCGCAGCTCCACCAATGTCGAGACCAAGCGCCGCATCGCCGCCGCCGCACGGGCGCTGCTGCCCGTGGACCCGGAGGCCTCCGTGCTCATCGACGCGGGCTCGACGACCGCCGCCCTGGTCCCCCACCTGAGCGGGCGCCGCGGCGTGCTCGTCACGCACGGCCTGGAGATCGCCCGGGCGGCCATGGCCCTGCCCGCGAGCGCGGATCGGCCCGATGTGCATCTGCTGCCCGGCCGGCTGCGGGCCGGGACCGGCGCGGCCGTCGGGGCGACCACCGTCGACGCGATCCGGACGCTGCGCCCCGCCATCGCGTTCCTCGGCTGCAACGGCATAGACGCCGAGGGCTTCACCACCCCCGACCCCTCCGAGGGCGCCGTGAAGGCCGCCATCGCCCAGCGCGCGGACCTGCGCGTGATCCTCGCCGACTCCGCGAAGGCCGGCGCTCACCATCTCGTCACGTTCGCGACCGCCGCGGACATCGACGCCGTCGTCTCCGACGCCGCCCTGCCCGACTCCATCGTCCGCCCCCTCATCGACTCCGGGATCGAGGTCATCCGCGCATGATCATCACGCTGACAGCCAACCCCTCTCTCGACCGCACGGTCCGTCTGGGCACGCCGCTCGTGCCCGGCGGCGTGCACCGCATCGTCGAGGACACGACCCAGGTGGGAGGCAAGGGCATCAACGTCGCCCTCGGCACCGCCCGGGCCGGCGTCCCCTCGCTCGCGATCGCCCCGGCCGCCGCCGCCGACCGCTTCACGGTGCTCCTGCAGGAGGCGGGCGTCGACTTCCTGACGACGCCGGTCGCCGGAGCGGTGCGCACGAACATCACGGTGCTCTCGCCCCCGGACGAGACCACGAAGATCAACGAGCCCGGCACGGAGCTGTCGGCCGAGGAGATCGCGGCGCTCGAGACCGCGCTGCTCGAGCACGCCGGCGAGGGCGACCACGTGATGCTCTCGGGGTCCCTCGCCCCCGGCTTCCCCGGCGACGAGTACGCGCGCCTGGTCCGGGCGCTGCGCGAGCGCGGCGCCTGGGTGGGGGTCGACACGTCCGACGCCCCGCTCACCGCGCTGGCGGCCGCGTTCCCGGCCGCGGCGCCGGATCTGCTCAAGCCCAACGCCGAGGAGCTGGGCCAGCTCACCGGGCTCGACGGCGCGGCGCTCGAGGAGGCGGCCGGTCGAGGCGAGCTCGCTCCGATCGCCGATGCCGCCCGTGCCCTCCTCGACCAGGGCCTCGGCTCCGCGCTGGTGACGCTCGGCGGCGCCGGCGCCCTCCTCGCCTCGGCCGAGGGGAGCTGGTTCGCCCCGGCCCCCGCTCCCGAGCGCGTGATCTCGACCGTCGGCGCCGGGGACTCCGCGACCGCCGGGTACCTGATCGGCCTGGCCCGCGGCGAGGACGCCCCGTCCCGCCTCGCCCGGGCCGTCGCCTACGGCAGCGCGGCGGTCGCCCTCCCGGGCACGACGATCCCGCGCCCCGATCAGGCGCATGCCGATCCGAGCACCGTCCGCCCGCTCTGACCTGTCCGCCGCACCACCCGTCCCATCCCATCCCATCCGCCACGACCCCGCCGGGGCGCAGATGCCCCGGCCCGCCACGACCCGCTCCCCCGGGAGCACGCACGACGAAGGAGACATCCCATGTCCGAGCCCCTCATAACGCCGCAGCTCGTGCGGCTCGACGTCCCATCCCCCGGCGACAAGCACGCCGTGATCGCGGCGATGGCCGATCTCATCGCCTCCTCGGGCCGCGCCGAGCGCGACGGCCTCGAGGCGGGCCTCCTCAAGCGCGAGGAGTCCTTCGCGACCGGCATGCCCGGCGGCTTCGCGATCCCCCACTGCCGCACCGAGGCGGTCCGCGAGGCGGCGCTCGGCCTGATCCGCCTGTCCGAGCCGGTCGATTTCGGCTCCTCCGACGGCCCGGCCGACCTGGTGATCGGCATCGCGGCCCCGGCGGGCACCGATGACCAGCACCTGAAGCTGCTGGCCCAGCTCTCGCGGGCGCTGATCCGCCCGCAGTTCCTCGCGGACCTGCGCGCGGCCCGGACGCCGGAGCAGGCATCGGATCTGATCATGGGAATCATCGAGCCGGAGGCGGGAAGCACTGCGCCGGAGGCGGGAAACACTGCGCCGGAGGCGGGAGGCGCGGCAGAAGGTGCGGCGGGAAGCGCTGCGCCCCAGGCGGCGCAGCCCGCCGAGGACGGCGCCGGTGCCGGAGCGCCCGTTGCGGCGGCCTCCGGTGCGACGGCCACCGCCGCCGCGTCCGCCGCGGGCGCCTCCGCCGACGCCCCGGTCCTGCTCGCGATCACCTCGTGCCCCACGGGCATCGCCCACACGTACATGGCGGCCGAGTCCCTCGAGAACGCCGCCGCGGACAAGGGCGTCGAGCTGCACGTCGAGACCCAGGGCTCGGGCGGGATCAACCCGTTCACGAGCGAGCAGATCGCTGACGCCTCGGCGCTCATCATCGCCGCGGACGTCAACATCTCCGGCCGTGATCGCTTCGCGGGCATGCCGCTCGTCGAGGTCCCGGTCAAGCGCGCCATCTCCCACGGCCCGCAGCTGATCGACGAGGCCGTCGCCGCCGCGAAGGATCCTGCCGCCCGCCGCGTGACCGGCGCCGCCGCGTCCGCATCGGCCTCCTCCTCGAGCGGTGAGGCGCAGACGACGAGCTGGCCGCGCCGCATCCAGGCGGCCGTGATGACCGGCGTCTCCTACATGATCCCGTTCGTCGCCGCGGGCGGCCTGCTCATGGCGCTCGGCTTCCTGCTCGGCGGGTACGACATGGCGTTCGTCTTCGATAAGGTCTCCGTGGAGAACTCGCTGACGAACCTGCCCGGGCACGTGGCCTACGAGGGTCCGAACGGGGCGGCCACCACGCAGGCCTCGGGTCTGCTGCTCTACCTGGGCTCGGTCCTGTTCGCCCTCGGCAAGGCGGGCATGGAGTTCCTGGTCCCGGCGCTCGCGGGCTACATCGCCTTCGGCCTCGCCGGCCGCCCGGGCATCGCCCCCGGCTTCATCGGCGGCTTCGTGTCCGTGACCATCGGCGCCGGCTTCCTCGGCGGTCTCATCTCGGGCATCCTCGCGGGCGTCATCGCCCTGTGGCTCACCGGCTTCAAGCCGCCGCGCTGGCTCGCGGGCCTCATGCCCGTCGTCATCATCCCGCTGGTCACCTCGCTGGTCGTCGGCGGCCTGATGTTCCTCGCCCTCGGCAAGCCGCTGGCGGCTCTCATGGGCGGTCTGCAGTCGTCCCTGGAGGGCATGAGCGGCTCCTCGGCGATCCTCCTCGGCGCGATCCTGGGCCTGATGATGTGCTTCGACCTCGGCGGGCCCGTCAACAAGGCGGCGTACCTGTTCGCGACCGCGGGCCTGTCCCAGGGCACCGACGCCTCGTTCCAGGTCATGGCCGCGGTGATGGCCTCGGGCATGGTGCCGCCGCTGGCGATGGCGCTGTCCACCGCGGTGCGCAAGAAGCTGTACACCCCGGCCGAGCGCGAGAACGGCACCACGGCGTGGCTGCTGGGCGCGGCGTTCATCTCCGAGGGCGCGATCCCGTTCGCCGCGGCCGATCCGCTGCGTGTGATCCCCTCGATGATGGTCGGCGGCGCCGTCACCGGCGCCCTGTGCGAGGCCCTCGCGGTCGGCTCGCAGGCGCCCCACGGCGGCTTCTTCGTGTTCTTCGCGATCAACCCCTTCTGGGGCTATGTGCTCGCGATCGTGATCGGCACGCTGATCTCGGCTGCGCTCGTCACCGTCCTCAAGGAGATGACGGGGGCGAAGAAGGCCGCGGAGGTCGTCGCCGCCTGACGCCCTCCCCTTCCCCGTCGACGGGCGCTCCGCTGCTGCGGGGCGCCCGTCGTCGTCCTGCCCGTCGTCCTCTCGCCGCTCCTGCGGCGCGGCGGCCTCGCAGGATCCGTCGCCTAGGCTCGTCGGACGACACGCCCACCCCGCCCGTTCATCGCCCGCCGGGCCCCGTGCAGGAAGGAGCCCGCGTGGACGCCCCGGACCTCGGTCGCATGGCTCCGTACGGCGCCGCCCACCTGGCGGCGCTCGCCGTGATCGCCGCCGCCGTGGCTCTCGCCGTCATCGCGGGACGCCGCATGCGCGGGACGCCGCGGGAGGCGGCGCTGACCCGGGGGCTCGGCTGGTCGATGCTCGCCCTGACCGTCGCCTGGACCGCGTGGGGCTTCCTCCCGCAGACGTGGGACGTGGAGCAGTCGCTCCCCTTCCACTTCTCCGACGCGCTGCGGGTCATCACCGCCGTCGCCCTCATCACCCGCAGCGGATGGGCCGTCGCCCTCTCCTACTTCTGGGGGCTGACCCTCAACACCTAGGCGATCCTCACCCCCGACCTCGTGTACCTGACGCATCCGGGCCTCGAGTACGCCGCGTACTGGGTGCTGCACGCAATCGCCCTCATCGCGCCCGTGCTGCTGGTCTGGGGCCTCGGCTACCGCCCCACCTGGCGGGGGTACGCGGTCTCGTTCGCGGCGACGCTCCTGTGGGCGCTCGTGGCGATGACCGCGAACGCGCTGACGGGGGCCAACTACGCCTACGTGAGCCGCGCCCCCGAGGGGCCGTCGATCCTCGACCTCCTCGGCGGATGGCCGCTCTACCTGCTGTGGGAGGCGGTGCTGATCGCGCTCGTGTGGGCTCTCATGACCTGGCCGCACACGGCCCTCGCCCGACGCCGCGGCGAGGACGCCCTCGGGGCGGGCGGCCTGGTGACGCGGGCGGCCTGGTGACGCGGGCGTCCCTCAGGCCCGGGCGCCGGCCCGGCCGCTGAGCTTCGCGAACGCCGTGAGCGCGATCGCCCCGGCCATGAGCACGTACAGCACGATCGCGATCGGGCTCGAGACGAGCGCGGAGACGTCCCCGTCGGCGCTCTGGATCGCGTCGCGCATGTTCGTCTCCGCGAGCGGGCCCAGCACCATGCCGATGATGAGCGGCGCGAGCGGGTAGTCGAAGGTGCGCATGAGGAACGCGACCACGCCGATGACCAGCAGGATCAGCAGATCCGCGATGGAGGACCCCGAGGCGTAGATGCCGAGGGCGCTGAAGACGGTGATCCCGGCGTACAGGTAGGGCTCGGGGATCAGCAGCAGCTTGGCCCACAGCATCGCGAAGGGCATGTTGATGATGAGCAGCACGATCATCGCGATGAAGAAGCTCGCCAGCAGCGCCCACACCAGCTCGGGCTTCTTCTCGAACAGCAGCGGTCCGGAGGGCAGGCCGAACTGCGTGAACGCCGACAGGATGATCGCGGAGGTCGCGGAGATCGGCAGGCCGAGCGCGAGCAGCGCGTCCATCGACATGCCGGTGGTCGCGTTGCCCGCGGCCTCCGGGGCTGCGAGCCCGCGGATCGCGCCCTTGCCGAAGCGGGGCTCGGCGCGGCGGGCATCCAGCCGCTTCTCCGCGCCGTAGGCGAGGAAGGTGGGGATCTCGGAGCCGCCGGCGGGGATCACGCCGAAGGGGAGGCCGATCGCGGTGCCGCGCAACCATGCGGGCAGGGCCTCGCGGAACTCAGCACCGGACAGCCACGGGCGCCCGGCGGGCCGCAGCAGCTCGCTCTCGCCCTCGGCGTGGCGGGCGATGCAGGCCACGTAGATGACCTCGCCGAGCGAGAGCATTCCCACCGTCACGGTCACGAGCGAGAAGCCGTCGAACAGCAGCGGGGAGCCCATGGTGAAGCGGGGGGCGCCGGAGACGCCGTCGATGCCGACCACGGCGATCGCCAGTCCCAGCGCGAGGGACAGCAGGCCCTTGACGGCGCTGTCGGTGACGACGGAGCTGGTGGCGACGAACGCGAACAGCGCCAGGGCGAAGAACTCGGCGGGGCCGAAGCTCGCGGAGACCTCGGCGAGCCAGGGCGCGAGGAAGACGACGAGCACCGAGGAGACCATGCCGGCTCTTCACAGATGAGGGTGTAGCGGTCGATGGCGGTGTGGGCGCGTCGGTCCGGGGATAGACGTCGAGGTCTCCCGAAGATGGAAGTTCCTACGCTCGCCATCTGGAAGACCTCGACGTGCCCAACGCTACCTTCACCGCGCCCGATCTCGATACCTTCTGCCAGCTCGATCGGCTGGGCCTGACCGCGACCAAACAGTCGATCGGCGCCGACCGCTCGATCCTCGAATGCCGCGTGCTCGACCCGGACAACTGGTGCCACCAATGCGGTCAGCAGGGCGTCTCCCGAGGAACCGTCGTCCGTCGCCTCGCCCACGTCCCGATGGGCTGGAGGCCCACGATGTTGCAGGTCAGAGTGCGCCGCTACCGGTGCCCGGACTGTCGCAGCGTGTGGCGGCAGGACACCTCGGCCGCCGCCGAACCTCGCGCGGTCCTTTCCCGGCATGCAGCGCTGTGGGCGCTCAAGGGCGTAGTCATCGATCGCTTGTCCGTCGCAAGGATCGCCGCCGGGCTCGCGGTCGCCTGGAACACCGCCAACGACGCGATTCTGGCCACCGGCCAGGAACTGTTGATCAACGATCCCACCCGGTTCGACGGGGTCCGTGTGATCGGCGTGGACGAGCACGTGTGGTCCCATACCCGCCGGGGCAGCAAATACGTCACCGTCATCATCGACCTGACCCCGATCCGCGACGGCACCGGCTCCTCCAGACTTCTGGACATGGTCCCGGGGCGCTCGAAGAAGGTGTTCAAGGCCTGGCTCGATGGCCAGACCGCCGAGTTCCGCGACGGAGTCGAGGTCGTCGCAATGGACGGGTTCTCCGGTTTCAAGACCGCGACCGCCGAGGAGCTGCCCGAGGCGACAGCGGTGATGGATCCCTTCCACGTCGTTGCCCTGGCCGGCGAGAAGGTCGATCAGTGCCGCCAACGCGTCCAGCAGGCCACCCTCGGCCATCGTGGCCGGTCCGGGGACCCGCTCTACGGGATCCGCCGCGTGCTGCACACCGGCGCTGACCTGCTCACCGACAAGCAGATCACCCGCCTGAAGGCCGTGTTCGCCAGTGATGAGCACGTCGAGGTCGAGGCGACCTGGGGCGTCTACCAGCGGATCGTCGCCGCCTACCGCCATCCCGACCGCGCTGCCGGGAAGCGAGAACTGCAGGCAGTGATCGACGACCTCACCGACGGGGTGCCCAAGCAGCTCAAAGAACTCATCACCCTCGGCCGGACACTGAAACGCCGAGCCCTCGATGTGCTGGCCTACTTCGACCACCCCGGCACCAGCAACGGCCCGACCGAGGCGATCTGTGAGTCTGGATCTGGCTGGTCTGGGACTGGCCGGTCAGGATGGATGTCGG
>NZ_FWFG01000078.1 GCF_900163655.1 Brachybacterium nesterenkovii | reverse complement strand
CCCCTGCCCCGGCCCCCTAAGGTGAGGCAAACCTTTCCTGATTGGGAAAGGCTGCCATCGCGCAAATACCGGTCCGCCCCGCCGAGCGCTTCCCTGAGCGCGGTGCCCCGTGCACCCGCCCGTCGCACCGAAAGGGACCTGATGTCCGCTCTCCGCCCTGCCCTGACCTCGCGCTCCTCCCGCACAGCCCCCGTCACGCGCCGCGCCGCCCTGCTCGGCGCGGCCACCGGGATCGTCGGCCTGGCCCTGTCCGCCTGCGCCACCGGCGGCGCGTCGGGCGGCGCCTCGGACGCCGGCGGCTCCGCCTCCGACGGCGGTGCGTCCGCCGGGACGGTCACCGTCGAGGACAACAACGGCACCCACGAGGTCCCCTCGCCGCCGACGTCCGTGGTCGCGACCGACAACCGCCTCTTCGAGACCCTCCACTCGTGGGGCGTGACTCTCGCCGCCGCACCGCGCCAGCTGATCCCCTCGACCATCGCCTACCGCGACGACGAGTCGATCGTGGACCTCGGCAGCCACCGCGAGCCCGATCTCGAGGCCGTCGTCGCCGCCGAGCCCGACCTCATCATCAACGGCCAGCGCTTCACCCAGCACCAGGCCAAGCTCGCCGAGCTCGCGCCCGACGCCGTGATCCTGAACCTCGACCCGCGCGAGGACCAGCCCCTGGATGCCGAGCTCAAGCGCGCCGTCGAGCAGCTGGGGAAGGTCTTCGGCAAGGAGACTGAGGCAACGTAGCTCGCCGACGACCTCGACGCCGCCGTCGAGCGTGCCAAGAAGGCCTACCCGGCCGGCGCCAAGGTCATGGCTCTGAACTCCTCGGGCGGCGAGCTCGGCTACATCGCCCCCGGCGCCGGCCGCGTCCTCGGCCCGATCTTCCCGCTGCTGGGCCTGACCCCCGCCCTCGAGATCGAGGGCGCCAGCGACGACCACGAGGGCGATGACGTCTCCGTCGAGGCCATCGCCCAGGCCAACCCCGACTGGATCCTCGTGATGGACCGCGATGCCGCCGTCGCCGCTGACGAGGCCGGCTTCCAGCCCGCCGACCAGGTGATCGCCGGCTCCGCCGCCCTGCAGGGCGTCACCGCTGTGCAGCAGGGCAACATCGTCTACATGCCCGCGGACACGTACACCAACGAGGGCATCCAGACCTACACCGAGTTCCTCACGGCGCTCGCCGAGGCCATGGAGAAGAAGAGCTGAGCCCGGCGTCCGATCTCGACCGGGCCCCGGGCGGCGCGGGCTCCAGCGCCGCGCACCCGGGTTCCGGCTCCCTGCGCCCGGGTTCAGGAACCGCGCGCCCGGGTTCCGGCACGGCGCGCGCCGGGCGCGGCTCTCCCGGTTCTGCGCCCGGGCCCGCCGTTCGCGGGCGCCTCGTCGACCCGAAGCTGCTGCTCGCCGCCGTCGCCGTCGCCGCGCTGCTCGCCGCCTCCCTGCTCACGGGGGTATACGACGTGGCCGGCGCCGCCGACGGTCGCGAGATGTTCGCCATCACCCGCGTGCCGCGCACCATCGCCCTCGTCCTCGCCGGGGCCGCGATGTCGATGTCGGGCCTGGTCATGCAGCTGATCACCCAGAACCGCTTCGTCGAGCCCACGACCACGGGCACCACGGAATGGGCTGGGCTGGGGCTGATCGCCGTCATGGTCCTGTTCCCGGGCGCGAGCCTGATGGCCCGGATGGGCGCCGCGATCGGCGCCGCGTTCCTGGGCACCCTCGTGTTCTTCGCGTTCCTGCGCCAGGTGCGCCTGCGCTCCTCCCTCATCGTCCCGATCATCGGGATGATGCTCGGCGCCGTCGTCTCCTCCGTCTCCACGTTCATCGCCCTGCAGTTCGACGCGCTGCAGATCCTCGGCGTCTGGTTCGCCGGGTCCTTCACCTCCATCCTCAAGGGGCAGTACGAGATCCTGTGGATCGTCGCCCTCGTGGTCGTGGCCGTGTTCATCGCCGCCGACCGCTTCACCGTCGCGGGCCTCGGCGAGGAGGTCGCCACCACCGTCGGCGTCGACTACCAGAAGGTGGTGCTGCTGGGCACCGGCCTGATCGCGATCGCCACCGGCGTCGTCACCGTCGTCGTCGGCGCCCTGCCCTTCCTCGGGCTGATCGTCCCCAACATCGTGTCCCTCGTCCGCGGCGACGACCTGCGCTCGAACCTGCCGTGGGTGTGCCTGCTGGGCATCGCGATCGTCACCGCCTGCGATCTCCTCGGGCGGCTCATCATCATGCCGTTCGAGGTGCCCGTCTCGCTCATCCTCGGGATCGTCGGGGCCGTCGTGTTCGTCGGCCTCCTGCTGAGGCAGCGTGCCCGTGGCTAGGACGACCCTGGCCCGCGCCGCGCGCCCGGGCGCGACCGGTCCGGGTGATGCCGCCGCCCGCGTCGCTGCTCCGCAGGGCGCCGTCTCCCGCGCCGTCGGGGCCTTCGCCGACCGTCGCGCCGCCCGCCGCTACGCCGCCTTCCTCGGCGCGCTCGCCCTCGCGGCCATCGCGCTGGCCTGGTTCACCCTCGCCTGGGACAACCCCATGGAGCCCGGCACCCGCGGCTTCTGGCTCATCGCGAAGCTCCGTGCGACCTCCCTCGTCGTGATGGCGATCGTCGCCGTGTCCCAGGCGCTGGCGACCGTCGCCTTCCAGACCGTCACCGACAACCGCATCATCACCCCGTCGATCCTTGGCTTCGAGTCCCTGTACACCGCGATCCAGACCACCGCCGTGTACCTCCTCGGCGTCTCCGGGGTGCTCGTGCTGCAGGGCACGCCCCAGTTCCTGCTGCAGGTGGCCCTCATGGTGGGCCTGGCCGTCGCCCTCTACGGCACGTTGCTGACCGGTCGGCGCGGGAACATGCAGATCATGCTGCTGGTGGGCATCGTGGTCGGCGGCGGCCTCGGCTCCGTCGCCTCGTTCATGCGCCGCCTGCTCTCGCCCAGCGAGTTCGACGTCCTCGCCGCCCGCATGTTCGGCGCCGTCACCAACGCGCAGGACGAGTACATTGTCCCCGCGATCGTCCTCGTCGCCCTCGCCTCGGCGCTGCTGCTCGCCGGCACCCGGCGTCTGAACGTGCTGGCGCAGGGCCGGGACACCGCCGTGAACCTCGGCGTCGACCACCGGCGCGGCGTGCTGGCCACCCTCGTGCTGGTGTCGATCCTCATCGCCGTCTCCACTGCGCTGGTGGGGCCGATGACCTTCTTCGGCTTCCTCGTCGCGGCCCTGACCTACCAGGCCGCCGGCACCCACGACCACCGGTACGTGCTGCCGATGGCAGCCCTCCTGGGCTTCGTCGTCCTCGCCGGGGCCTACGCCGTCATGAACCACGTGTTCTCCGCGCAGGGCGTCGTCTCGATCATCATCGAGCTCGTCGGCGGCACCGCGTTCCTCCTCGTCATCCTCCGGAAGGGGCGGCTGTGATCCGCTGCCAGGGCGTCACCAAGAGCTACGGCGAGCACGCCACCATCGGCCCCATCGACCTCGAGATCCCCACCGGCGGCGTCACCGCGCTGGTCGGCCCCAACGGGGCGGGCAAGTCCACGCTGCTGACGATGATCGGCCGCCTCCTGCCGCTGGACGCCGGGACCATCGAGGTGTGCGGCCACGACGTGCGCGCCACCCCCTCGCGGAAGCTCGCCCACGTGCTGTCGATCCTGCGCCAGGAGAACCACATCTCCACCCGCCTCACCGTCCGCCAGCTCGTCGGCTTCGGCCGCTTCCCCCACAGCCAGGGCCGACTGACCGCCCGCGACCAGCAGGCCGTGAGCGACGCGATCGACTTCCTCGACCTCGCCGCGCTCGAGGGCCGCTACCTCGACGAGCTCTCCGGCGGCCAGCGCCAGCGCGCCTACGTCGCGATGGTCCTGGCGCAGGAGACCGAGGTGCTGCTGCTCGACGAGCCGCTCAACAACCTCGACATGCAGCACTCGGTGGCGATGATGAAGCAGCTCGACGCCGCCGCCCGCGAGCTGGGCCGCACCGTGGTGATCGTCCTGCACGACATCAACTTCGCCGCCCGCTACGCCGACCGCATCTGCGCGATGAAGGACGGGCGGGTGGTCGAGTACGGGCCCAGCGCAGAGATCATGCGCGCCGACGTCCTGACCCGCGTGTTCGACACCGACGTGCAGGTGATCGACGGGCCCGACGGGCCGCTCGCCGTGTACTACTGAGGGGTGGGCCCGACTCGGGCCCCCCGGTGGCGTGACAGGGCGGTGTCGATCTCCGCCGCGGTGGGGGACGTGGCAGGGCCCTCGCGGGTCACAGCCAGTGCCGCGGCGACTCCGGCGCGCTCCGCCGCCGCCCCGAGGTCCGCGCCCGCGGCGAGCTGCGCGCACAGCACCCCGGTGTGGGCGTCGCCCGCGCCGTTGGAGTCGACGGCCCGCACGCGCATCGGCGGGAGGACGGTGACGGACCCTCCGGGCTCCGCCAGCACTGCCCCTGCGGAGCCGGCCCGCAGGATCACCGTCCGGTCGATCGCGCCGACCAGGCGGACGGCGAGGGCGACGAGGGCGTCGGCCGTGCCGTCGGACTCCCCGGCACGGGGGCAGGCCTCACCCTGCTCCCGTCGCGCCAGGAGTATCCGAGCCTCCCGATCGTTCGTCGTCCACACATCGGCCCGCTCGAGCAGGGCGCTCACGGCGTCGTCCCCGAGGTCGCCGATCACGGGCGACGGGTCGACGACCACGGTGCAGGCGGTCGGGATCTCCGGCAGCCATCGCGTCAGCGCGGCGCCCTTGACGTCGTGGACGAACGAGTAGCCGGAGACGGACACGACGTCGCCGGGCCGCAGGTCGACCATCCGAAGGTCCTCGAGGCTCGTGCGCGCCTCGACGCCGGACGTGGAGATGAACGTCCGCTCCGTGGTGTCGTCGACGAGGGCGATGCAGAAGCCGGTGTCCCCCGAAGCGTCCGGGGCCAGGAGCGGCTCCACGCCCTCGGCCTCGAGGGCCGCCCGCACCAGGTCGCCGAACGGCCCGGTGCCGTGGCCTCCGACGTAGACGACGCGAGCCCCGTCACGGGCGGCCGCGGCCATCATGTTGACGCCGCCGCCCGCCGCGAGCTCATGGCGCGAGGCGAACACGTCGCCGCCGGCCTCCGGCACCGCGGGGATCCGCATGACGACGTCGACGATGCCCTGCCCCGTGCAGACGACACGGCCGGCACCGGCGCCGAGCACCGTGCTCATGACCGGTCACCCGCATCGCGCAGCCCCATGACTGCGTACAGCGCGCCGCCGATCCCCATCGAGATCAGCCAGGCCATGCCGTTGGCGCCGAACCACGTGTCGTGGAGGGGGCCGGTGAACCACGGAGTCTCGCCCGGGGAGACCTGCATGAACAGGGCCGCGACCGCGATCGCGAGGAGCCAGGGGACCACGGCCGCCCAGCGCACGCCGCCGGAGTAGAAGTAGGCGCCGCGGGACGAGAGGTCCAGCAGCGCTTCGGGGTCGTAGTGCGTGCGGCGGAGCATGTCGACCAGGAAGATGCCGACCCAGGCCGAGATCGGCACCGCGAGGAGCGAGATGAACGTGATGAAGGGGCCGTAGAACCCGTCGGCCACCAGCAGGAACAGCAGCGAGCAGGTGGTGGTGACGACGACGTCGACGATCACCGCGTACACGCGTTTGACCCGGAGGCCCAGCGTGATCGTCGTGAGGCCCGCCGAGTAGACGGACAGATGATTGGACAGCAGCAGGCCGATGAACGACAGCACGAGGTAGATGATCGCGGCAGGCCCGGGAAGGGTGTCGCGGATGGCGTCCAGCGGGTTCGGCGAGGTGGCGATCGCAGCGTCCGAGGCCCCGAGCATCGATCCCATCGAGATCATGATGACCAGAGGGATGCCGGCGCCCGCTGCGGCGGATGCCACGAGGGACAGCGCCCTGACGTGCGGCGCCTGGTAGCGGGCCATGTCGGCGCCCGAGTTGGCCCAGCCGATGCCGGTGCCGGCGGCGATCATGCCGATGCCCGTCATCACGGCGGCCATCGTCCCGTTCGGCACCGCCGCCACGAGGCTCCAATCGATTTTCATCACGAGCATCACGAGGATCACCAGGTTGGCGGCGCCGAAGATCCACGTCGACCACTTCTGGACCACGAGGATCGTCGCGTGCCCCATGCCGGAGACGGAGATGGTGAAGGCGACGAACAGGAGCACGCCGATCACGGTCACGACCGGGGCGGACTTCGCGTCGCCGCCGGTCCCGAGGAGCAGGGACACGATGGTCACCACGGCGAGCGCAGCGGTGGACGTGTTCACGGTCTCCCAGCCCAGGCGGGACAGCAGCGCCACGAGCGTCGGGCCCGCGTTGCCGCGCGAGCCGAACACGGCTCGCGAGAGCGTAAGGCTGGGGGCGCCGCCTCGGCGGCCCGCGATGGAGATCAGGCCGACCAGGGCGAAGGAGCCGAAGGAGCCGATGATCGCGACGATCACGGCCTGCCAGATCGACAGGTCGAGCGCCACGAGGCTCACGCCGAGCGGAAGGCCCAGGATCGAGATGTTCGCGGCGAACCACACCCAGAACAGCTCGAGGGGGTTGCCGTGGCGCTCGGACGGCGGGACGGGCTCGATGCCCCGTTGCTCGACGGCGGCGAGGGGGCGTCCCTCGTCGAGCCGGGGAGCGCCAGCGGGAGGGGTGGTGCTGGGGTCTGATGCTGCGGTGGACATCTTTGTCACCTCTGGAGGGAGTAGGGGTCAGTGGCGGAGGTCGAGGAGCCGTCGAGAGACGGAGCGGAGGTCGAACGGGTTCGTCTCGCGCACGAGGCGGACCTGATCGGTGGGGAAGGCCGACGGGCCGTGGACGGCGCCGAGGACGGTGCCGGCCATCGCGGCGACGGTGTCGGTGTCACCTCCGACGGACGCGGCCGTGCACAGGGCGGCGAAGGGGTCGTCCCGACCGGCATCGATGAGGAGGAGAGCCGCGACGACGGACTCCTGCGACTGCACGGACGTGCCCACGACCTCGGCGAGGAGATCCTCGCGCCGCTCGGAGCCGGCGCGGCGGAATCCGTCGCGGAACGCGAGGAAGCGGGCGGGGATCGAGGCACCGGCGATCCAGGCGCCGAGGTGCTCGCCCTGCTGGGCCGCGGCGACGGCGGCGTCGAGAGCGGCATCTGCGTCCGCGCCGTCGACGCCCGCGGACACCGCCGCGGCGATGGCCGCCGCACCCGAGATCCCGAGGCTCGTGCGGTGGGTGACCTGGCTGGCCTCGACCACCGCCTCGAGGAGCGCCGGGCCGGGCCGATGGGCGATGCCCACCGGGGCGACCCGCATCGCGGCCCCGTTGGTCGTCCCGGAGCGGCCGCTCTCCTCGACCGGCACGCCGTGCTGGAGCCGATCCAGAGCCGCTTTGGTCGAAGGCCCCAGCAGGTCGCGCGATCCGCGGGCGATCATGTCCGCCTCCCACGCGATGAGCGCATCGGCGAAGGCATGGGGGTCGACGTGACCGTCGCCCTCGAGGAGGAGGCGCGCGACGATCAGGGCCTGCTCGGTGTCGTCTGTGACGGAGCCTGCGGGCATGCCGGGCGCGATCGGCTGGTCGTCGGCGGCATCGCGCAGGCGGTCCACGCGGCCGAAGCGCGCGCGGATGGCATCGCGGCGCATGGACTGGGTGGGCATGCCCAGCGCGTCGCCGAGCGCGAGGCCGAGGAGGGCTCCGTGGGCGCGGTCGGCGTCGGAGACCGGGTCGTCGGTGCTGGAGGCTGCGGGGTTCATCGGGGGTCTCCGAACGACAGTGCGAGGGTGAAGTGGTCGGGGTCCAGCAGGGAGACGACGTGCTCCACGAAGCGGCCGTCGGCGGTGTACGACGTGCGCGTGGTGCGCAGGAACGCCGTGCCCTCGACCCGGGCGAGGATCGCCGACTCGCGCGGGTCGAGGGGGTGCACGTCGGCTCGCTGGATCCCGTGGTCCGGGATGAGCCCGGCGCTCGCGCGCGTCGCGGAGAGGGAGTCGTCGACCAGCCCGCTGTCGGGCAGGTCCGCGAGGGTCCCGACCGGCGGCACGGTCGCGCACTCGAACGAGACCGGCACAGGCGGCCCGTCGGGCAGGTGGAGGCGGCGAACGCGGCGGACGGCGATGCCCCGGTCGAGGTGCACCTCGATCGGCAGGAGCGGCACGGCTGCGGTGTCGACGCGCTCGATGCCCAGGAGGTCGACGGTGATCTCGCTGCCCGCGTCGGCGAGCGACTGCGCCCAGCCGCGCTGCTGGTCCATCTGGTGGCCGTCGAAGATGACGAAGGAGCCGCGCCCGGTCTCGGTCGAGATGAGGCGGCGGTGCTTCAGCTCGCTGAGCGCCTGGCGGACCGTCCCCCGCGAGACGCCGAACTCCTCAGCCAGGCGGAGCTCGCCGTCGAGCTTCTCGCCGTGCTCGTACTGGCCGTCCTGGATCCGATGCGCGAGGGTCTCCACGATCGTCTGCCGCTTGCCGGAGAGCGCGGGACGGCTGGGTTGACCGACGGTGAGACGGTCCGCGGGAGGGTCAACCTGTATAGACATGGCTATACATGTACACCAGATGTCCGGTGGGCGCCAGGGGCTGAAGGGCATCTGCCACGTGTGCCGGGAAACGGGACTCCTGTGGTCGGGTGAGGCGAATGCGGTCGTGAGGTGCACGCACAGGTCCCGTGTTCCGGCAGGGCGCCGGGGCAGACGTGTCGGAACCTCGATCTGGGCGGGGGTCTGCGGCCTGCTCTGACAGAAGCGGCAGTCATACGTGCAGACGAGGCCTCCACAGGCCTCGTCTGCACGCATAGCTACCGGTTCCCGCAGTGACCGGCGGGGGATGCGGCCGGCGGGAGATCAGCCCTCGCGGCGTCCCAGCAGGTGCACGGCGACCCCGGCCAGGGCGAACAGGGCGCCGATCGCGACCCATGCGGCCGGCCCGTCGGCCACCAGCCCCAGCGCCATGGCGATGGCGGAGGCGACGTGGCTGCCGCCGTGGATGCCGATCGCCGCCCAGGTGGTGCCCATCCGCTGGGCCAGGAAGCCCGCGCAGATCGCGAAGCCGAACGGCAGCGCCAGGTAGATGAAGCGCTCGCCCAGGTTCTCCTGCCCGCCCCGGGACATGAGGTGCAGGATCCCGAAGGCCGCCGCGCTGATGAGGACGGCGATCGCGGGACGGTGCGGGAGGCTGCGCATCAGGTAGCCGCGGAACAGCACCTCCTCGCCGATGCCCTGCAGCAGGAAGGCCTGGGCGCCGATCGCGATGAGCAGCATCCACAGCGGCGCCTGCCCGAAGTCCGGGGCGGTCTGCGGCATGCGGCCGATGCCCAGGACCTGGACGGCGCCGGTGCCGATCACGGTCGCGGCCAGGGCGATGCCCATGCCGGCCAGCAGCCCCAGGACGGCGTGCGGGGTGATCGCCAGGCCCAGGTCCCGGAAGGGTCGGCGGTCGATGCCGCGCATCAGCGCCCAGGACAGGAGGATGTAGGCCGCGCAGGTCAGGCCGCACAGGGCCAGCAGAGCCAGCACGGCCGTCATCGGGTCGCGCGAGGCGGAGGCCTCCTGGAAGCCGGGGATGAGCATGAGCGGAAGCGCCCCGAAGGCGGCGACGGTCATGGCGATCATCGCGAGCACCACCCGGACGCCCCAGGGCAGGCGCGGCCGGGTGGTGCTCGCGATGATCGCCATGACCG
>NZ_FWFG01000073.1 GCF_900163655.1 Brachybacterium nesterenkovii | reverse complement strand
GGAGCGTCGCTCCCGGAGTCGACTCATACAGGTCGACCGCCTGCCGGCGGAACTCCTCGGAGTAGTTCTTTCTGGCCATGGTTCATGATCTCGCTTCCCCAGCCAATGCTGGAATCAGCGTGTCCACGAACAAGGGTCAGGCCCCGGAGTCGAGGACCTTGCGCTCCCACTCGTTCAAGGTGATCGGGACCGTCCCGTCCGCGGATGCGAGCAGATGCATCTCGCGGGTGGGCAAGTCCTCCTCGGTGCCGTCCGGGTGGCGCACTTTGGTGTCGGCCTGGCCGTTCTTCGGCGTAGTGAGGCTGATCGGCTCCGGGATGGTGGACATCGACTCCAGACCGTCGTACTCGACCTGACGCTCGTCGGTCAGTCCCTTGCGTGCGACGCGGGTCTGCGTGAGCCAGTCACGGGCCAGCGCATCTGCCTCGGCTTCGACGGCCTGCGCGATCTCGGGAACTCGTCCGAGCGAGGCGAGGGCGATGTGGGCTTCGAGGAGTTCATCCTCGTCGCCGTCTGGCCCGACCAGGTGATCGACGTAGGAAGCGCACGATGCCGGGCTCAGCACGCGGGTGGACGTGCGGTAGTAGTCCTCGATGGCGCGCGGGTCAGCACTGACAGAGAACGCACGGTAGGAGAACCCGCCGCCGACTCGGCCTCGGTGGTGATGGGCATCCTCACCACGCGAGGCAGTCAGAACCCGCCCAAGCTGCTGGTGGTGTTCTGGGGCATGGTGATGGGCGGCATCGCTCTGGTCATGCTGCTGCTGGGCAGCGAGTCCGCGCTGCAGGGTCTGCAGTCGCTGGTGATCATCACCGCGGTGCCCTTCGCGATCATCGTGCTGCTGCTGATCATCGCCTGGCTACGGGAGCTGAGCACCGATCCGCGGACGCTACGCGAGAAGTACGCGGACACCGCCCTGCGCAACGCCATCGTGACGGGCGTGGACAAGTACGACGACGACTTCGAGCTCCAGGTCGTCCCCTCCGCGCCCGGGACCGGCGCCGGAGCGGACGTCGAGTCCACGCATGCGGACTACACCGACTGGTACCGCCGTACTGATGAGGACGGCAGGCCCGTGGGGTACGGCTTCGAGACCGACACCTGGGCCGACGGCTGGGAGCCGGAGAACGCGGGCGACGGCACCGGCGGGGCGAACGCCGCCCCCACCGACTCCGACGACACCACCGCCGGCGACGGCGGCAACGGCACGAGGAGGGGCCAGTCATGACATCGGTCAGGCAGAGAAGCACCCCCTGGCCAGCACGGAGGACTTCCGGCACTTCGCAGAGCACGGCACGGACCTGCGTGAGGAGGAGGGCCGACGGGCTGAACGAGCTCAGCGGGCGGCGGGGGTGTCCTGGCTGAAGGTGTTCCACCAGCGATCCTCGCGCCGCTGCCAGAGCGAGGTGATGAAGAAGGTCTCCGCGGCCTGCTCGCGCGGGGCGCGGGCGTCGGCCCGGTAGCTCAGCAACACAGCGTCCTGCCCCACCCGCAGCAGCCGCGCCCCGGACAGCGCGAAGTCCGCGGTGATCGGCCCGTCGGCCAGCTGGGCGAGATGGCGCTCCAGGTCGTTGACCCCATCGGTGTCCATGCCGAGGAAGTCCGGAGGCAGCAGCTCCCGCTCGGCCGCGACGTCCCCCGTGACCTGCGCCTGCCACACCTGCTCCTCGAGGGCGAAGAAGAACTGCACATCGTCGGGTTCCATACGCTCATCGTGCCATCGCCCCGGGGCGTACGCTCGCACCGACGGCTCGCGGGGGCAGCGCACCGCTGCAGGATCGACGGCTTCGCGATGCCGAAGCGGGATCTCGCCGGGCTGCTGGAGGCGATCCGGGCCTACCTGGCGGCACAGCGATAGCTCGGCGCACTCGCCACCGGTCGGCCTAGCCCCTCAGCCCTCCGTCGCGCGATCGGCGAAGGCGAGGATCTCCTGCACGACGTCGTCGCGGGTGGTGGGCTCGTTGTGGACCTCGTGGCGCACGCCCGGGTAGATGCGCGTGCGCACGTCGGTGCGGCCGGCCTCGTGCAGACGGTTGGCGACGTGAAGCGCGCCCTCGCCGTAGTTCGCCACCGGGTCCTGGTCGCCGGCGAGGATCAGCACGGGCAGTCCCGCGGGCAGGTCGGAGTAGAACGCCTCGGAGTTCGCCCGGTCGTAGACGTCCACGAAGCCCTGGAGGAAGCGGGCGCTCATGGGGGCGCCGAAGTTGTTGAGGGGGTCGCGGCCGTGGTCGGTGACGACGTCCTCGTCGAGCGCAACCCAGGCGGTGGGCCCGGCATCCTCCCCGAAGCGGTCGAGGAACCCGTCGAAGAGCTGGGCGACGAGCTCCTCGGGGGCGGGGTCGGCCCTCTGCGCGCCGGTGGCGAGGGCGGCGAGCGCCTCGCGGTCGATGCTCGCCTCGATCCCTCGCATCTGCGCCGCGATCCCGCCGAGCACCAGACCGGCGAGCTGCGCCTGCGGTGCGGTCGCGACGACGCGCGCGATCATCGAGCCCCAGCTGTGGCCGTAGAGGACGTGCGGCAGGCCGGGCAGGATCTCACGGGCACGAGCCTGGAGCGCGAGCTCGTCCTCGACGACGACGCGCGCCGCCTCGTCCCCGGCGTCCGCCCAGATTCCCGAGCGCATCGCGGTCGCGCCGTGGCCGGCGTGGTCGCCCGCGAGGACGGCGAAGCCGTCGTCGACGAGGGCGCTGATCACATGCAGGTAGCGGCGGGAGTGCTCGCCGAGCCCGTGGACGATCTGCACGATGCCACGGGGCTCGGCGGCTGGCACGTGCAGCCACGCCTGGATCTCGTCGCGACCGTTCGCGGAGGGGAAGGTGATCTCGTGCAGGGCCATGGGGTCTCCTCGTGCCGGGGTGCCGCGCCTCTGCGCACGGCCGTAGCCAGCCTAGCCGTGCGGGGTGTCGGCGTCCTCGTCAGTTGATGATCTCGGCGGCCGGTCCCCGCCGTCGCGGCGAGCGGTGAAGCAGGCGTGGTTCATGACCACGTCGTCCCGGCAGCGCAAGCGGTGGCCTGCGGTGATCAGGTCCCCCGGCCGCAGCGCCGCTCGCGTGCCGTGGAAGTACCGGGGGTGCTGGGGCTCGTCTTCGCTCTCCACAGGCGGAGTGCCCGTCGCCGTCATCCGCCCAGGTGGCGGCGCAGATGGGTGCCCGTGAGGCTGTCGTCGTCGGCGGCGATCTGCTCGGGGGTGCCGCGGGCGACGAGGCGGCCGCCCGCGGCGCCGCCGCCCGGTCCCATGTCGATCACCCAGTCGGCGTTGGCGATCAGGTCGAGGTCGTGCTCGATGACCAGGACGGTCGCGCCGTTGTCGACGAGCCGGTCCAGGACGTGCACGAGGGTGCGCACGTCCAGCGGGTGCAGGCCGACGCTCGGCTCGTCGAAGACGAACACGGCGTCGCGCTGGGTGCGGCCCATCTGCCCGGCGAGCTTGAGGCGCTGCGCCTCGCCGCCCGAGAGGGCCGGGGTGTCCTCGCCCAGGGTGAGATAGCCGAGCCCGAGGTCGACCAGGGTCTCGAGGGTGCGGCGGACGGCGCGGACGTCGCCGACGAGCTCGATCGCCTCGGCGACGGTGGCGGAGAGCAGGCCGGGCAGGGTCACGTCCCCTCTCCGGATCTCCGAGGCCTCAGGGGCGTAGCGGCTCCCCTCGCAGTCGGGGCAGTCGATGTCGACGTCGGGCAGGAACTGCACGTCGAGCTCGACGCGGCCCGTGCCCTCGCAGCGCGGACAGCGCAGGGAGCCGGTGTTGTAGGAGAAGTCGCCCATGGTCAGTCCGCGCTCCTGCGCGGCCGGGGTGCGGGCGAACTCGCGGCGCAGGGGGTCCAGCACGCCCGAGTAGGTGGCGACGGTCGAGCGGACGTTCACGCTGATCGGGGTCGCGTCGATGCGGTGGACGTGCTCGACCCCGTCGGCCTCGAGCGAGTGCACGTGGCCGGGCAGTTCGCGGCCCTCGCTGCTCGCGCGCAGCGCGGGCACGAGCGTCTCGAGCACCAGGGTGGTCTTGCCCGAGCCGGAGACGCCGGTGACCGCGGTGAGGCGGCCGCGCGGCACGGAGACGTCGAGCTCCCGGACGGTGTGCAGCGGCGCGCTCTCCAGGCGGATCGCGCCGTGCGCGAAGACGTCCTGCTCGGCGGCGCGCTCGCGGACGACGATCTCCTCGCGGCCGTCGAGGAACGGGCCGAGCCGGGAGGCGGCGTCGGCGATGATCTCCTCGACGCTCCCCTGGGCGATGACGGTGCCGCCGTCGCCGCCCGCGCCGGGGCCGATCTCGAGGATCTCCTCGGCCTCGCGCAGCAGCTGCACGTCGTGGTCGACGACGAGCACGGAGTTCCCGTCAGCGAGCAGGTCGCCGATCAGCTCGACGAGCCCCTCGATGTTCGAGGGGTGCATGCCGATGCTGGGCTCGTCGAGCACGTAGAGCACGCCGGTGGTGCGGTTGCGGACGGCGCGGGCGAGCTGGGCGCGCTGGCGCTCCCCTGTCGAGAGGGTGGAGCCGGCCCGGTCCAGGGAGAGATAGCCGAGGCCGAGGTGGACGAGACGCTCCGCCATCTGCAGGAACTGGTCCACGAGCCCGCGCGCCATCGGATGCATCTCGGACGGTAGGGGCTCGATGATCCTCGGCGCCCAGTCCAGGAGCTCGTCGAGCGTCATCGCGGAGGCGGCGGCGAGGTCCTTCCCGTCGATCTCGGGTTCCCGCGCCGCGGGCGAGAGCCGCGTGCCCTCGCAGGCGGGGCAGGTGCGCTCGACGAGGAAGCGGGAGACGCGGGCGAGGCGCTTCTCGTCGTGGGCGCGCCGCAGCTCCTCAGTGACGGTGAGGCGCGCGTTGCGGAAGGTGAAGTCGAGGTCGTGGGCGCCCTTCTTCGAGCGGACCATGATCGCCTTCTTCTCCTCGGGGCCGTCCAGGACGATGTCCTTCTCCCAGTCCTCGAGGTCCCGCCAGGGTACGTCGGTGCGCACCCCGAACTCGCGGGCGATGTCCGGCTGCACCTTCCAGCCGAACATGTTCCAGGGCTTCACGGCGCCCTCGTCGAGGGTCATGGCGGTGTCCGGGACCAGGGCATCGTCGTCGACCTCGCGCACGATCCCGGTGCCCTCGCAGGCGGGGCAGGCGCCCTCGGAGTTGAAGGCGAGCGCCTCGGCGCCCGGCGGGTCCACGTCCGCTCCGCACTCCGGACAGGGATAGGGCTCCTCGGCGGCAACGAGCAGCGAGGGCGGGACGCGGTGCCCGTTCGGGCAGAGGTGGAAGGCAAGGCGCGAGTACATCAGGCGCAGCACGTTCAGCAGCTCGGTGGAGGTGCCGAAGGTGGAGCGGACGCTCGGCACCCCAGGCCGTTGGCGCAGCGCGAGCGCGGCGGGGACGTGCACGACCTCGTCGACGTCCGCGCGCGGGGCCTGCGCCATGCGACGGCGGGTGTAGGTCGACAGCGCCTCGACGTAGCGGCGGGAGCCCTCGGCGTAGACCACGCCCATGGCGAGGGAGGACTTGCCGGAGCCGGAGACGCCGGCGATCGCGACCAGACGGTCCAGCGGGATGTCGACGTCGAGGCCGCGGAGGTTGTGCACGCGCGCCCCGCGCACTGCGATGTGGTCGGGTCGCTGCGGCTTCGCTGTGCTCATGGCCTCACGGTAGTCGCGTGCTGCGGGGACGACGATAGGGCCGGTCGGTGACTGCCGGGCTCGCCCGGAGTTCATCGTCGGGCCACGCCCTCGTCACCCCGGAGGAGTTCACTCCCGACATGGACACCTTCCGCTCCCCTGCCCGTCGCACCCTCCTCAAGGGCGCCGCCGCGGCCTCCCTCGCCGCCGCGGTCCCCGCCGTCACCCCGTCCGCCGCCGCCCGTCCCGCGCCCTCCCGC
>NZ_FWFG01000058.1 GCF_900163655.1 Brachybacterium nesterenkovii | reverse complement strand
TCATGATTCTTACCGTTCCTCTCGGTACGGCTTACACAGACCATCTGACACGCCCGCTGAGCACGCGCGCGATCCGCTGGGCGATCGGCCAACTCCGGCGCGAGGGAGCGACGATCCAGGGCCTGGCCCGCCAGCTCGGCACGACCTGGAACACGCTCTGGTCCCAGGTCCGACCAGTCCTGAGCGAGGCCGCGAACGACCCGTCCCGGTTCGAGGGCGTTCAGGTCCTGGGCGTGGACGAGCATCTCTGGCATCACCGTGATCCTCGCCGGCGCGGACCGAAGGAGCTCACCGGGATGGTCGATCTGACTCGCGGCACCCACCCCACCGCCAGACTCCTCGACCTCGTCCCCGGCCGATCCGGCAAGGCCTACCGAGACTGGCTCGACGAGCGCGGCGACGAGTTCCGCAAGCGGGTCGAGATCGCGACGCTGGACCCGTTCCAGGGCTACAAGAACGCGATCGATGACCAACTCGAGGACGCCACCTGCGTGCTGGATGCGTTCCACATCGTGAAGCTCGGCGGGGCTGCAGTCGATGACGTCCGCCGCCGGATCCAGCAGGAGACCCTCGGCCACCGCGGCCGCAAGGGCGACCCCCTCTACGGGATCCGTCATGTTCTCCGCGCCGGACGGGAACGCCTCTCGCCGCGCCAGCAGACACGTCTGGCCAGCGCATTCGCGGCCCACCCCGATCATGTTGCGGTAGAGGTCGCCTACCAGTGCGCCCAGGACCTCAGAGATGTGTTCCACCAGCCCACTCCTGCCCGGGGTCGTCGACTGGCCGAGCAGCTGATCGAGAAGCTGCCGTCCTGCCCGATCCCGGAGGTCGCCAGGCTAGGAAAGACTCTGCGACGCTGGCGGACAGCGTTCTTGGCCTACTTCGACACCAACGGCGCGAGCAACGGCGGCACCGAAGCCGTCAACGGGATTATCGAACTCGGCCGCTGCATCGCCCGCGGGTTCCGCAACTTCGAGCACTACCACCTCCGCATGCTCCTCATCACCGGCGGTCTCGACGCCTCACCCCACACTCAACTCTGAAGAGCCGGATTAGCAGCGTCGTCGGCCGGTGCCCGAACGGTTCATGCGCCAGCGGGCGCGTCACCGTGTCCCGTGGCGCGCCCTCGGCGCCGCACTTCCGACACCACGGGTCGTCCTCGACGACGCGGCACTCGATCACCGCCCGATCTGGCTCGAGACGCTGCCCAACGACCTCGAGGCCGAGCTCGTCGAGACGGCAGAACGTGGTCAGGTCGGGCGCGGCGAAGGTAGCGTGGTGCAAGTCGAGGTCTTCCGGCGGATGAGCAGTGTAGGAACTTCCATCTTGGAAGACCTCGACGTCTATCCACGAACCAGCCGCCCACCCCCGACTACACCGTCAACTGCGAAGAGCCCCGCGAGGCCCGCGAGTCCGGCACCGGCCCAAGAACCTGGCGGCGTGCCAGCCTGGGTGTAGTAGCGCGTCAACGCCGACGCGGCATCGCGATCCCCGTCACCGGTCACGACGGAGTTCAACAAGTACCGGTAACCCTCACCAGCAGTCATCACCCGGATCGACACCGTCACACCAAGCAGGTAGGAGCCGAAAACCGAACTCAGCAGTCCTGCAGGCGGCTAGAAAGTCCACACCGTCAGCTGGATGACTGCAAAGGCTAGTAATCACATCGCATCTCTGCCAGGGAGAACGTCAGGTAGGGAGATTCCATGACTCACTTCGAGTAGTAGCTTCCGTCAACGGGTCTGGGCAGAATAGCCAGATAGTTTGGACTCTCCAGCGTCACCCACGGGGTGCCGCTCCTCGTCTCTCCGAAGATTCCTTCCACGATGAAGTCGAATGAGTTTCTACCGCCTTGAGCGAGATCAGCGAACGCCTCTACGTGCGCTCGATCGAGGACTTCTTCAATGCACACCTCCGGAATCCGCACGGCAGGGAGGTTCTCATCCCAGAGCCCACTGTTGATCCACCCATGTGGTGCCCGGACGATCGGCCCCCAGATGATGCGTCGGCGATTGGAATGGACGTAGTCGGAGATGTGAGTGCAGGCATGACGAACGGTGCTCTGAGTGCCATCCGACAAGGTCAACGGCATAGTCGATGTTCTGAATGTTGGATCGTCTCGCAGCCGACGCAGGAGCGGGCGGAGACCGATCGAACTGGCGTGCGTGTAGCGGTTCCCTCTCCGAGGATCGTGCCTACGACCCTGCTGTATAAGCGCGCCTTGATCGGAATCAATGGTCGCGGTCCTGGTGGTGCTGGCGCTATCAAGTCGGAGCACGAGCTCGGTTGCGTCGTTCCAGATCGCTTCATCCTCCCTCTTTTCGGCCTCGAGGACGGTGCGCTTCGGTTCCGGGGACTTTTCTGTGCAGGTCGCAACATGGTCGTTGGAGTAGAAGAGTGCCGGCCTGCCATCGACGCTCTGGGAGCGGAAGTGGACCGCTGCTGCGCAGGCAGGGTCGGGGCAGGACAGGCGTCCGCGATAGCTGGCCCGCTCTTCAGGGCTGAACCGCGCGAGCGTGGCGGCGCTGATCTCAGATTGGCCGTCTACACGGGCTGTCTGCATCGGAGCTCCTCGGTCAGGGATTGTGCGTGTCAGGGGTGGGCGGAAGGACCACGTAGGCGTTTCGGATCCACGCTCGCATCTCAGAAGCGAGGGAATCTTGGAGGGCCTCTCGGAACGGGCCGTTGAGGAGGGGCCAGATACAGTGCTTAACGACCGCCGGGTGCCGGTCCGGATCGGGGCAGATGATCGCGCCTATCAAGCGGACATACTTCATGGCCGCCTCCTCACCGATCGACTTGATCGCTGCGACAACGGCCTTGAGTGCTTTCTTGATGAGTGTGCCCATCCAGTCGTACTCATCGATCTCGAAGGCTCGGGCCACGCCCGTGCGCTGCTGGTAGATGTCCGTGACCGCGGCCGTGTGGGCTCGCGAGTCGGACGTGGCCTCGCGTAGGAGCTGCATGGTGCGATCCGTGAGAACGTCGATAGATTCCTTCGCGGCGTCGCCGACCTCGTCGTAAGCGCGGCAGATGGCCGCGATCACGACGCACCAGAGGTGCCGACTTTTCTTGCTACTCGGGCCTCCGTTGGAGAGGCGCTTCTCGAACTCGTCGGCGATGTCGTCTGAGATCTCTTTCGCGAGTAGTTCTACGGCATCGACTTCCCCCTCTTCCTTCACTTCGTCGATGAGGGCGGAAACCAGTTCCGTGATGACGCCGGTAAGCGCGGGCCGACGTTCTGCGGCGGCGTTGGTGACCGTGCTCTGCTTGGCCGCAGGCGAAGCGTGCTGCCACCGTCGAGGCTCAGTCCATTGCTTCGCCTTCTCGCGGGTAGCTTCCGATGTCGCACGGAGGCCTGCGATGAGGACGCCTCCATGACGGGCGCCGCCGCAGGGGCACTTGCAGGTGTAGCTGGTGGCGGTCTCGCAACTCGGGGTGTGGCTCATCACTCTCACGGCTCCTTCGCTGTTGAGCGAGATGATACCCAGGCCAGATCCAGCATTCCGACCGCTTACCGCTCATGCGCGCTACTGCGCACCCGCCAGGTTCGCCGGACGAGTGCTCAACTAACGGTTCAGCCGCGTCACCGCCTCCACGGCGCTGCGTAGAAGGCCGCTCCTACCTGCGCGAGGACGCAGGGACGCGGCCTGGAGACGGCAGCCGTCCGGGAGGGGCGCGGGTAACCGGGCTCTTCACCGTTGCGGTGGGGAGTGAGGGGTTCGGCGGGTTGAGCGGCGGG
>NZ_FWFG01000057.1 GCF_900163655.1 Brachybacterium nesterenkovii | reverse complement strand
TCATGATTCTTACCGTTCCTCTCGGTACGGCTTACACAGACCATCTGACACGCCCCGGGTGCCGGCGCCAGCCCTGGCCCACCACGAACACTTACAGGCGATTCACACCACCCGGCTCGACAACCTCACCGACACCTACGCCGAGGCCCGAACAGGCTTGGACCAGCTCAGGGTTATTGGCCAGGATGTGTGTGCAGGCGAGCGTGATTCTGGTGTCTGACCTGGGGTAATCGCGGGTTGGACATGCTCTGGAAGCATGTTCGGTGTCCCTTCCCCGTAATCGGTCTGCGTGTGGTGTATGCGGTCAGGCCCTGGTCAAGAACGGCACCACGAGTTCGGGCCGTACCCGCTGGAGATGCAGGTCATGCGGGTCTTCTCAGGTGCAGTCACGCCCTGACATCACCCGCCGGGCCCAGCTGGAGTGGTTCTTCGCGTGGCTCCTGAAGGGCGAGGACCCCGCCAAGCTCGCCGGCAGCGCTCGTTCCTTCCGCCGACAGACGCAGTGGTGCTGGCGCGTCCCCGTGCCCCCACCGGTCCCGACCGGGCAGATCCATGACGTGGTCATGCTCGATGGCACCTACCTGCAGGACTGGTGCGTGCTGATCGCTTACGACGGTCGCCATGTCCTGGACTGGCAGTGGTGCGATACCGAGAAGAAGATCGCCTGGGCCCAGATCCTCACGCGCTGGCCCGCCCCGCGGATGCTGGTCATGGACGGCGGCAGCGGTCTGCACGCGGCCGCCCGTGAGCACTGGCCCGCTGCCCGGGTCCAGCGCTGCTACTTCCATATCTTCCAGACCGTCCGACGCCACACCACCCTGCAGCCCCGCCTCGATGCCGGACGCCAGGTCCTGGCCCTGACCAGGGCGTTGATGAACGTTCACTCTCTGGATCAGGCCGCGGCATGGATGGGTGAGTACGGCACCTGGGAGGCCCGCTGGGACGAGTTCCTACGCCACCGCACCTAAGCCACCACCGCGACTGCGCGTCCCTCTGGAGTGACCCTGGACCGGGCATGGTGGTACACCCACCGCGAGCTCCGCGCGACGCGGACCCTGTTCCGCGGCCTGATCCGCCACGACAACCTGTTTCCCCACCTTGAACTGCCCGGCCCCGGCCAGGCCCCGTGGCCGCGGACGACGTCGCCGTTGGAAGGCGGACCCAACAACATGGTCAAGCACCTCTTACGGCAACACCGGGGAATGCCCGCGCACCACGCCCGGACCGCGGTCGACTGGCTGCTCGACTCGATGACAGCGAACCCACGCAATCCCTGGACGCTTGCCCTCCCTGAGCACTGGAACCCACCGCGAACCCGACCGCAGGTCACACCCGAGCCCGACCCCGGGCCCGCCTACGGGACCAGCTTCTCCTGGGAAGACGGCAACGGCCTCCAACACGGCTGGGCCGGCAGATCCCACCGATGACACGCCCACCCCATACACACAATCTGGCCTATAACCCCCAGCTCACCGAACTCCTGGTCGACCTCAACGAGCTCTACAACAAGTGCGAACCAGCGGAACGACGCATCCTCAACCGCGCCCTGTTCGCCCGCATCACCATCGACGACGAAGAGAACGCCACCTACACCCCCGAGCAGACCACCGCCAACGTCCTCGCACACACCAGCATCGATGCCCCGGCCCACGTCACCGCAGAAACAAAACTGCCCCGCCATCAGGCGGGGCAAGTTTCGATTTTCTCATCTTACGTGGAGCTAAGGGGATTCGAACCCCTGACCTCTTCATTGCGAACGAAGCGCTCTACCAACTGAGCTATAGCCCCGCGCCGCGGACTCGCCGCGGCAACCCGGCCACGATAGCACCGCCCAGGGCCGGGCCAGAAACCGGGAGCGGGCATCTGGCGCAGATCACATCCGCGCCTCGCGGGTGCCTGCCCGGGGTGCTCAGGCCCGTGCCTCCCGACGGTGCTGGATCCCCTCGAAGACCTCGTCGAGAACGGCGATCCGCTCTGCCCCCGTGCAGGCGACGTAGGCGGGGCGCTCATGGTCGGGCGCCTCGGCCGGTCCGGTCCCCGGCCAGGTGCGGATGGACCCGCCCGCCTGGCGCACCAGCAGGAAACCGGCGGCGATGTCCCAGGAGTGGATACTCGGCAGGGCCGTCGCATCGGCCCAGCCCGACGCGACCCACGCCAGCTCGATCGCGGCGCTGCCGAGCGACCGCACCGAGCCGAGCTCGTCCGTCAGGCGCAACAGGTCGGCGAGCGCACCCTCCTGGTCCTCCCCCAGGGCCCGCACCCCCGGGTAGTTCGTGAGGACGAGCGCGTCGCGGGCCGCCTTCGTCGCGCGGGGCGCGAGCGCCTCGCCGTTCAGGCGCGCCCCGGCGGGCCCGGCGGTGAAGACCTGGCCCAGCACGGGCAGGTCGATCACGCCCGCGACGAGCTCCTCGCCGATCGCCGCGCCGATCGAGACGCAGAACAGGGGCATGCCGGCCGCGAAGTTCGAGGTCCCGTCGATGGGGTCGACGAAGAAGGTGACCTGCTGCGCAACATCGGAGGTCTGCCCCTCGCGCTCGCCGCCCTCCTCGCCGACGATCCGGCATCCGGGCACCTGCTCGCGCAGGGAGGAGACGATGATCTCCTCGCAGGCGCGGTCGTGGATGGTGACGATGTCGTGGGCGCTCGTCTTGTCCTCGCGACCGATCCGCGAGCGGTCGAGGCCCCGGATGTACTCGGCCGCGGCCCGGGCCGCGACGCGCGCGGCCTCCAGCAGGGCGGCGGGATCGAACGTGCTCGGCTGCTGATCGTCAGGACGGTGTGCGCTGGTCATGGCCATGGCCTCCAGCGTAGATCGGGGTGCTCGCCGGGTCGAGGCGCACCGTGATCCGCTCCCCCGCGGCCGGCAGCGCGCCCAGAGCATCCGAGGCGCCCAGCAGCACGGCCAGGCCGCTGCCGCGCACCACCACGCCGGCGCCGAGGCGGCCCACGCTCTCGACCTCCACCTGCACCTCGCCGGCGCCCAGCGGCCCGGCGGCCCCGGGCCCGACCAGGCGCGCCCGCGCAGGGTCGATGAGCGCGCACGCCTCCGCACCCTCGCGCAGATCGCCCTCGACGACGCCGGGCACGCGCAGGTCCCCGGCGACCACGCAGTCGCCCTCGAGGCGGCCTGCGACGAGGGACTTCCCCACGAGGTGCGCGGCGAACGCGGTCGGGGGCCGTGACAGGATCTGGGCGCGGGGGCCGATCGCTGCGAGGCGTCCGCTCTCGAGGACGGCGACGTCATCGGCGAGCGCGAGGACGTCGAGGAGGTCGTGGGTGACGAGCAGCGCGGTGCGCTCGGCTAGGGCCTCGGACAGGACCGTCCGCAACCGGCTCGCGGCATCCGCGTCGAGCGCCGCGAAGGGCTCGTCGAGGAGCATGAGCGCGGGGTCGGTCGCCAGGGCGCGGGCGATCGCCACGCGCTGGGCCTGCCCGCCGGACAGCGCCCGGGGCTTCCGTTCGGCCAGGTGCGCGAGGTCCAGGCGCTCGAGGATCTCCGTCGCCCGCGCATCGGCCTCGCGGCGTGCGGTGCCGGTGGCGCGCAGCCCGAAGGCGACGTTGGCGCGGACGCTCATGTGGTCGAAGAGCCCGGGGCGCTGCTGGAGGAAGCCGACGCGGCGGCGATGCACCGGGAGGGCGAGCAGCTCGCGCTCGTCGACGGCGATGGAGCCCCGCGCCCCGACGACCCCGCCGATCGCGCCCAGCAGCGTGGACTTGCCCGCCCCGTTGGGGCCGATGACCGCGGTGGTCCGCCCTGGCGCCGGGCGCAGACGCAGGTGCACATCGCGGCGCGGCACGGCGATGTCGATGTCGAGGACGGCGCCGCTCATCGCTCCCCCCGGCCGCCATCGGCTCCGCCGGGCCGTCGGGCGTAGGCGAAGAGCACGACGCCGAGCGCCACGACGATCAGCAGCAGCGAGAGCACCGCGGCCGAGCCGACATCGGACTCGCGCGCCAGGTAGATCAGCAGCGGCAGGGTGCGCGTGCTGCCCTCGAGGGAGCCGGCGACGGTGAGGGTGGCGCCGAACTCGCCCAGCGACCGGGCGAAGGCGAGGATCGTCCCGGTCAGCAGGGCCGGGGCCAGGCGCGGCAGGGTGATGCGCGCCAGGACGGTCGCGGGGCTCGCCCCGAGGGTCGCGGCGACGCGCTCGGCATCGGTGCCGAGGGCGGTCAGCGCGCCCTCGAGGGTCAGCACGGTGAAGGGCAGGGAGACGAACACCTGCGCGAGGACCACGGCGGCAGGGGTGAAGACGACCTGGATGCCGGCCTGCTCCAGCAGCGGCCCGAGGATGCCGCGCCGCCCCACCGTCATGAGCAGCGCGAGGCCGCTGACGACGGGCGGCAGGACCAGCGGCACCAGGATCACGGCGCGCAGCAGGGAGCGGCCCGGGAAGCCGGTGCGGGTCAAGACGAGGGCCAGGGGTAGTCCCAGCGCCAGGCAGATCATCGCGGAGATGCCGGCCGTCAGCAGCGACAGCCGCAGCGCGGTGAGCGAGGCCTGCTCCGTCAGCAGCGCACCGGCCTGGCTCCAGGGGACGGCAAGGAGGATCGCCGCGAGCGGCAGCAGCACGGCGCATGCCGCCAGGGCCGCGAGCGCCAGGATCGGGACGGGCTGCGGCACGCCGACGCCCGAGCGCGCCGTGTGCGGCGGGCCCGGGTGTCCGCGGGGTGCGGCGGGAGCGGTCACGCGGCGCCGAAGCCTGCGTCCTGCAGGTCCTTCTGCGCGGGCGCAGAGACCATGAAGGAGACGTACTCCTGGGCGAGATCAGCGTTCTTCGAGTCCTTGACCACCGCGATCGGGTAGGTGGACCTGAACTCCTCGGCCTCGGGGATCACGACGGCCTCGGCCTTGCCGCCGGAGCGCAACACATCGGTGGTGTAGACCAGGCCCGCATCGGCGTTGCCGGAGGTGACCTTGCCCAGCACGTCGGTCACGGAGTTCTCCTCCGAGACCGGCTTCACCGTCACGCCGGCCTTCTCGTAGACCTTGTCGGTGACGGTGCCGCAGGGGACCTCGGAGGCGCACTCGACGACCTTCAGGTCGGTGTTCGACAGATCGCTCAGGGCGTCGATCTGCTTCGGGTTGCCCGGCTGCACGGCGATGGTCAGCTCGTTGGTGGCGAACGGCGTGGGCTCGCCGCTGATGAGCTGCTGCTCGACGGCCTTGTCCATGTTCTTCGTGTCCGCGGTCGCGAGCACGTCCGCGGGGGCGCCCTGGGAGATCTGGGTGACGAGGTCGTTGGAGCCGCCGTTGGTCATGACGATCTTCACCCCCGGGTGCGCCTTCTCGAACTCGGCGTTGATGTCCTCGTACACGTCGGTGAGCGAGGCGGCGGCGAAGACCGTCAGCGTCGTCTCCTGGCCGCCGGCGTCCGAGCCGCCGCCCGATGCCGAAGACGTCCCGCCGGAGGCCCCTCCGCCGCAGGCCGCGAGCGAGGCGGCCAGGGCGAGCGAGCTGGTGGCGGCGAGCGCGGTGCGACGCGGATCCGTGGTCATTCCTCCACCCTAGACCGGGGTCGCGCCCGCCCGGGCCGGTCCCAGCAGATCGCGCAGATACGGGGTGAGGAACAGGCCGTCGGGGTCGGCCTGGTCGCGGACGGCGCGGGCGTCGTCGAAGCGCGGGTACAGCGGCCGCAGCTGCGCGGCTGTGAGGCCGTGCTGCTTTCCCCAGTGCGGGCGGGCCGCGAAGGGCGCGAGCACCTCCTGGAACAGCCGCAGGTACGAGGCCGGGTCCTCGGCGCGGTAGCGGTGGGCGGCGATGTAGACGGTGTCGCGCCCGTAGGCGGTCGACAGCCACACGTCGTCGGCTCCGATGCGGCGGATCTCCAACGGGAACGTGACGCGCACGCGATCGGCGGCCAGGCGGCGGCGCAGGGCGTCGAAGGCCTCCGCGAAGCGCTCGGCGGGGATGGCCCATTCGGACTCGTGGAAGCGGACGCGCCGCGGGGCGACGTACACGCGCGGGGCGTCGTCGGTCACGGCGGGTCCGGTGAAGCCCCTCGAGGCGATCTCGGCGACGGGCCCGGACAGCGCGGGGACCGCGGCGGCGGCCCGGCACAGCGCCCCGAAGGCGCCGTTGCCGAGCACCTCGGTCTGCCGCAGCTCGAGCGGGCGCGGCACGCGCACGACGGGCGCGTCGGCTCCCACGCGGGTGCTCGTGCGGACCGTCGCGCGCGCCGTCCCCGGGAACCAGAAGAACTCCTGATGGTCGTGCTGTGCGCTCGTGCGGACGAAGCCCGCGGCGACGTCGTCTATCGGCTCGGTGGTCTCGACCATCGCGAGCCGGTAGGCGGGGACCGTCTGCAGCGTGACCTCGCAGATCACGCCGAAGGCCCCGAGCCCCAGCCGCGCGGCCTGGAACAGGTCCGCGTCCCGCTCGGCGTCGACGTCCAGCACGCTGCCGTCGGCCAGGGCGATGCGCAGTCCGCGCACGGTCCCCGCGAACCCGGTGAAGGCGCGCCCGGTGCCGTGGGTCCCGGTCTGAATGGCCCCGGCGATCGACTGGTGGTCGATGTCGCCCATCGTCTCGAGCATGAGGACGTGCGCGGCCAGCAACGGCGCGATGGCGTGCAGGCGGGTGCCGCCGCGCAGGGTCACCAGCCCGCTCGCGGGATCGACGCGGACCAGGCCCTGATAGCGGTCCAGCGACAGGAGCGTGCAGCCGGTGGCGACGAGCGGCGAGAAGGAGTGCCCGCCGCCGATCACCCGCATCCCCTGCCCGCGGCGCCGTGCGAGTGCGAGGGCGCGGACGATCTCCTCCTCGCTCGTGGGCGCCGCCAGGTGCTCGTGGCCGAAGGCGACCGATCCGCTCCAGTTGGTCGCCCCCACCTGCCCGGCAGGGCTCTCGGGCGCCGAGGGCGCCAGAGCGCGCAGGCGCCGAGCGGCGGCGGTGAGGTGAGGGGCGAGACGGGAGCCGACGGGCATGGCGGGCTCCTGGTGGCTGGGCACTCAGCGGACGACTCAGAGGAAGAAGCGGCCCTCGCCGCGGTAGGTGGGCGCCTCGTCCACCACGCGGTCGCCGGCGACGAGACGGTAGACGGGGGCGTGCTCGGCGCTCTCCCCGGCCTTGGCCGGGCGCAGCCACACGGTGGAGCCGACGCGCAGCGCATCGGCGGCGGGCCCGAGCACGGGCGTCTGGACCTCGCCGGCGGCCTCCTGCGGCGCGTAGGCGAGCCCGGCGGGATGCGCGATCACGGGCAGACGGTCGCGCCCGGGGACGCCGGAGGCGATCCACCCGCCGCCCAGCAGCGCCGCGACGCCGGGGCCCGGGCGGCGCACGACGGGAAAGCCCAGCCACAGGGCGGGCTGCGGGGAGAAGGCCCGGTAGCCGTCGAAGAGCGCGGGGCCGATCAGGCCCGACCCCGCCGCGATCTCCGTGACCGCCTCCTCGCCGGCGCTGCGCTCGACCGAGCCGGTGCCGCCGGCGTTGACCAGCTCGAGCTCCGCCACCTAGCGGACGGCCGCGACGACCGCGGCCCGCCGCTCGGCCAGCTCCCGCGCGGACAGCGCCTGCATCGTGCGGACCGCGAGCCCGTACGGGCCGCGGGCCCCGTCGCCGACACCGGCGATCTGCCCCTCGTAGGCCATGAGGCCGATGAGGCGCAGGGCGGGGCGGCGCGCGATCTCGCGGGCGAGGGCGACGGCGGCGGGGGCGTCGGCGACCGGGGACCGCAGGGCGCCGAAGCGCAGGCGGCGCAGCGGCGCATAGGCGGCGTCGAGCTCGAGCACGGTGCGGATCGACGCACCGCGGGGCAGAGCCGCGCGCACGGCGTCCTCGACGAGGTCGAGCTGGGCGGTCTCGTCGACCATGATCGCGATCTGCTCGCGGGCCCGCTCGTCGCGGGCCAGACGCGCCAGGGCGTCGCGGTCGACGGTGGGGTAGGCGACGAGGATGTCGTCGATCCCGCCCTCGCACAGCCACAGGGCCTCGGCGAGGGTGTAGGCCAGGACGCCGCGGAAGCCGGGACGGGCGAGGGCGCGCTCGAGGAGCGCGCGGACCCGCAGGGACTTCGAGGCGACGCGGACGGGCACGCCGGACGCGCGGCGGAAGAGGTCGTCCGCGTTGGCGTCGAAGGCGTCGAGGTCGCAGACGGCGACCGGACGCTCCGCGATGCGCGCCGAGGCGAGCGCCGCCTCGTAGCGGGCGACGCGCTCGCCGGTGGTCATGGTCTCGGTGCCCGGTGGACGGCCGGGGGCGTCAGGCCCCGCGGCGACGGGCGAGGATCTCGTCGAGCCCGAGATCGGCGGCGACGGGCAGGGACTCGACGCGCTCGCGCGCGGCCTCCTGCTCCTCGACGCCCTCGTTCTCGAGGGGGACGCTCGTGCCCAGCACGCTCGCGCGGTGGGCCGCGTGGCGGGTGTCGAGATCGTCCACATCGCCGCGCAGGGAGTAGGCGGGGCGCGGGACGGGGCGCGGGGTCCACTCCCCCGGGCGCGGAGCGGGTGCGGGGGCCGCCGACGGCGCCTCGGACTCGCACTGCTCGGCCTCGGTCGCGCCGGCCGACGCGGCGGAGCCCCCGGCGGAGCGCGCCCCGGCGAGGGCGCGGCGACGGGCGGAGACCTCCTGGCGGAGGCGCTCGCGGCGCGAGAGCTCGGCCCGGCGCAGCAGGGCGACGTACCCGGCGAGGATCGCGACCGGCACCAGCGGCACGTACCAGGCGACGGCGCCGATGACGGCCAGGACGACGGCCAGGGCGGTCAGCGCGACGAGGCCGGCGAGCAGGACGGCGCGGACGCGGCGCCCGGGCCCGGCCGGAGCCGCGGTCTCGACGTCGATGCGCGCGGGCTCCTCGAAGCGCGGGCGCCGGGTCGGGTCGACGGGGCGCGTCAGCAGACGGTTCTCGGGCATGGCGGCGTGCACCTCGGGGTCTCGACGGCGGTGGTGGGCCGCGTCCGTGAGGTCACGGGCGGCCCGGGAGTCGCGGGACAGATCGACCGCGCGGGCATGGCCCATGAGGTCGCGGCGCTCGGCGATGCGCGGCACGGCGTACAGCAGCCACACGAGAAGCAGCAGTGCGAACAGCACGGCGCCGAGGTTGATCGTCTCCACGCGACCATTCTAATGACACCGATGTGATTCCCCTGGTCGCGACGCGCCCGCGGGAGCGGATCAGCGGGTGATCCCCGCCGCCCCGGGGAGCGCCGGGCCGGCACCTGCACCTGCTCAGGCCTCGGTCTGGCCGCGTCATGCCTCGGTCTTGCAGGGTCTGGCCGCGTTCTGGCCGAATCAGCCCTCGGTCTCGGCCCGCAGGCGCGCGAGCACGCCCGCCCCTCTCGCGTCGCCGCGGACCTCCTCCGCGGTGAGCGCGAAGCTGCGGTGATCGCGCCACGCGCCGTCGACGTGGATCAGGCCGCGCCGGAGCCCCTCATCGCGCAGGTGCAGCTTCTCGACCACGCGCAGGCTCGCGGCGTTCTCGGGGCGCACGTCGATCTGGACGCGGTGCAGGCCGAGCTCGGCGAAGCAGTGGTCGATCACGAGGGCGACGGCGCGCGGGGCGAGGCCCCTTCCCGCGTGCGAGCGGGAAACCCAGTAGCCGAGGGTCGCCGTCGACGCGGAGCCGTACTGGATGGGCCCCGCGGTGACCTGTCCGATGAGGCGCTCATCGACCGTGATCGCGAACGGGAGCATCATGCCTCGCCGCGCCGCGTCCTCCATCCAGCGGCGCATCGCCGGGAACGACGGGCGGCGTCGGCGCGGGTCCGGGTCCGAGGCGTCCCAGGGGCTCAGCCAGTCGGCGTCCACCGCGCGCAGGCGCTCGAAGGCGCGCCGGTCCGAGCGTCGCAGCGGACGCAGCTCGAGCTCGCGGTCGCGCAGGACCACCGGCCAGGTGGCAGACATGGGGTGCATGGTAGTCGCGCCCGTGCCAGCATGACCGCATGGACGACGCGACGACGCCCCCGCCCTCCCCCGACGCCGCAGCCGCGCCCCGTGATCCCGCTCCGGGGCCCGTGGATGTCGATCCCGCGAGCACCGATTCTGCGGGCACCGATCCCGTGAGCACCGATCCCGTGAGCGCCAAGAAGGAGCTGCGGCGACGGATCCGTGCCGCGCGCTCCGCAGCGCTCGCCGGCACCGAGGACCGCGGCGCAGACGGCCTGCGCGACGCCGCAGCGCCGCTCCTCCCGCGTCTGCGGGAGATCGCGCGCGAGGCTGGCTCGGTGACCATCAGCGCGTTCTGGCCCTCCCCGTCCGAGCCGGATGTGCTGGCCGTGGTCGCGCTCGTCCGCGAGATGGTCGAGACCGAGGGCGCGGCGCTGCACGTGCTGTTCCCCGCGGCCTCCGGTGGCGAGATGCTCGACTGGATCGACGGCGACGAGCGCGAGGGCGCCGAGCCCTCCACCGGACGAGGCTTCGGAGACGAGCCGCGCGGCGAGCGCGCAGGCGCCGATGCACTGTCGCGCGCGGACCTGGTCCTCGCCCCGGCGCTGGCCGTGGACCGCGACGGCACTCGCCTGGGCCACGGGGGCGGCTACTACGACCGGGCGCTCCCCCACCGCCGACCCGGAACCCCCGTCGTCGCCGTCGTGCACCCCGTCGAGCTGCTCGAGCCCGGCGCCCTGGTGCGGGAGGCGCACGACGAGCCCGTCGACGGCGTGCTCACCGCCGACGGACTGCTCCTGCTCGAGGCCTGATCGCACGCCCCGCGGCGGTATGCTCTTCCCCGGTGTCCGAGCCCGCCCCGTCCCTCGACGGGCGCTCCGCCACCCGCGACCCGGAGGATCATCCATGCCCACGTACGTCTATGCCTGCAAGAGCTGCGGCCACGGCTTCGAGCAGCACCAGAGCTTCTCCGACGACGCCCTGACCACCTGCCCCGCCTGCGGCCAGGAGACCCTGCGCAAGGTGTTCAACTCGGTGGGGATCGTGTTCAAGGGCTCCGGCTTCTACAAGACCGACTCCCGCTCCGGCACCGGCGCGACCGCATCGGGCACGACGGCCTCCGAGCCCGCCGCCGCGACGCCGCAGACGGGCGGCACGAGCGAGGGCGCAGCCCCTGCGACCGCTGCGGGATCGACGCCGACATCGACGGGCGCGTCCAGCGGCTCGGCGGGCACCTCGTCGAGCAGCTCGGCCTCCTCGAGCACGTCCGCGGGCCCGAGCGCCGCCTGACCATCGCCGACACGTCACCGCGGTGACGGCGTCTTCTCAGCGACGGAGTCATCTGGTGACGGCGTCATCTCGGTGACAGCGCCATTGCGGCGACGGCGAGGACGCGCTCCTCGCGTTTCCTCCACCGTCGGCGTCTCTCCACATCCGGAGGCTCGCTGCTCGCGATCACCGCCGTCGGTGCCTAGCGTCGCGCTCATGCACCGTCGCCCCGCCCCTGCCCGTTCCGCCCGCCCCGGCCTGGCCGGGATCCGCCGCGCGCTCCGCCGCCGTCGTCGGGCGCTGGCGATGCTCGCCCTGCTCCTCGCCGCCATGGCGCTCCTCCCCTCCCTCGCCCCGGCCGAGGCCCGCACCGCGCCCGTCGTCGTCGCCGCCCGCGACCTGCCGACGGGCCACGAGCTCGTCGAGGGGGATCTGCGGATGGTGGATGTTCCCGCCGTGCTGCTCCCTGTCCGGGCCCTCGCCTCGGACGAGGAGGCCGTGGGCCGCCGTCTCGCGGCGCCGCTGCCCGAGGGCAGTGCCCTGACCTCTACGCAGCTCCGCGACGGAGCCGTCGCCCTGAGCGCCGATCAGGCCCTCCTGGCGATCCCGGTCGACACCGCACTCGTGCGACACCTCACACCGGGATCGCGCATCGACCTGGTCGTGCCGGGCACCGATGCCGCGACGCCGCGGACGATCGGGGCGACCGCGGTCGAGATCGACGAAACCGCAGGAGAGAGAGCATTTCCGGAGACATCGGGCGCGGGCGCGGGCGGGAGCGCGAGCACCGTGATCGTCGTGGCGGTGGAGCGGGAGGACGCTCCGGCTATCGCCCACGCCACACGGGAGGGATGGGTCGTCGCCGTGCCCGTCGGCTAGGTTGAAGAGAGCCTCCACGAGGCATCCGCACCTACCTTTCCCCCAGGAGGAACCCATGAAGGGCTTCAAGGACTTCATCATGAAGGGCAACGTCCTCGACCTCGCGGTCGGCGTCGTCATCGGCGGCGCGTTCACCGCGCTGATCAAGGCCGTCGTCGACAACCTGATCCAGCCCGTCGTCGCCGTCGCCGGCGGCACGAACGTGAAGGGCTTCGCCTTCGAGCTCGTCAAGGGCAACGAGGCCACCACCATGGACTTCGGCGCCCTGATCTCCGCGATCATCGCCTTCCTCATCACCGCGCTCGTCGTGTACTTCGTCTTCGTGCTCCCGGTGAACAAGGCCCGCGCGCTCGACCGCCGTCGCCGCGGCATCACCGATGACGACGAGGAGGAGGCGGCCCCCGAGGATGTCGTCCTGCTCGGCGAGATCCGCGACCTGCTCGCCAAGCGCGAGGGCGTGGTCATCGATCGCGATCAGAACACCCTCTGATCCAGTACGCACGCTGAGCGGCCCCGAGCGGGCCTCGCCGATGCACCCCGACGGGGGCGAAGCCACCAGGCTCCGCCCCCGTTCTGCATGGTCGATGCACGTGGTCGACGATGCGGTGCGCGGTCGATGATGCTGTGCGTGGTCGTTGATCCCGCCGGGCCGGCCGCCGCGCGCTGCATGATCCGCCGCGACGGTACCCTCGACGTCCGTGACCCCTCCCCCTCGCCCATCGCCCGCGCGCACCACGGCACAGCACGCGACGGCGCCGCGCATGGCAGCCCAGAGCACGACGGCGCAGAGCACGACGGCACAGCGCACGACGACCGAGCGCGCGACGACCGAGCGCGCGACGAGCCAGCGCGATGCGGCGCTCTCGGGCGAAGCGATCGACGCCGTGCTCGCCTGGTACGAGGAGAACGCGCGGGACCTCCCCTGGCGCCAGGCCGGCATATCCCCCTGGGGCGTGCTGGTCTCGGAGATCATGCTCCAGCAGACCCCGGTGGTCCGGGTGCTCCCGCGCTGGATCGCGTGGATGGAGCGCTGGCCTGCCCCCGCGGATCTCGCCGACGCCGCCCCCGCCGACGTCCTGCGCGCCTGGGACCGTCTGGGCTACCCGCGCCGGGCGCTGCGCCTGCAGGAGTGCGCGCGCAGCATCCGGGATCTCCACGACGGGAAGGTGCCCTCCGATCCGGTGGCGCTGCGGGCTCTCCCGGGCATCGGCGAGTACACGGCCGCGGCGATCGGGGCCTTCGCCTTCGGTCGGCGGACCGTCGTGGCCGACACCAATATCCGTCGCGTCATCGTGCGGGCCCTCACCGGGGCGCGCTTCCCCGCCGCGTCGTACACGTCGGCCGAGCGCTCGCTCGTCGCGTCGTGCGTCCCGGAGCCCACCGCGCGCAGCGTGCGCTGGAACCAGGCGGTGATGGAGCTCGGGGCGCTCGTCTGCACGGCGCGGAGCCCGCGCTGCGAACAGTGCCCGCTCGCCCGGCACGGATGCCGCTTCCTCGCGCTCGGTCGCCCCGAGCATGCAGGCCGTCCGCGGAAGGTCCAGGCGTTCGAGGGAACCGACCGCCAGATGCGCGGGAGGATCATGGCCCGTCTGCGCACGGGCGGCCCGGCGCCCCGCGACGAGCTGCTGCTCCTCGACCCCGCGGATGCGCCGCGCGTGGAGCGCTGTCTCGTCTCCCTGGTGGCCGACGGCCTCGCGGTCGTCCGCGACGACGGGAGCGTCGACCTGCCCTGATGCCGTCGCGCGGGGATCGGGAGGGCGCTCAGCCCGCAGAAGGCTCCAGCTGCAGGATCATGCGCGTGTTGCCCAGGGTGTTGGGCTTGACCCGCGCGAGGTCCAGGAACTCGGCCACACCCGTGTCCGGGGACCGCAGCAGCTCCATATAGAGCTCCGGGTCGATGCCGTCGGGAGCCATCTCGGTGAAGCCGTGACGCTCGAAGAAACGGGTCTCGAAGGTCAGGCAGAACACGCGGGACAGTCCCAGGGCGCGAGCGCGGTCGAGCAGCGTCACGAGCAGGCGGTGCCCGAGCCCCGTGCCGCGCTGATCCTGCCGGGTCGCGAGCGTGCGGACCTCCGCGAGGTCCTCCCACATCACATGCAGCGCGCCGCAGCCCACCAGCTCGCCGGTCTCCTCATCGATCGCGACGATGAACTCCTGGATCGCCTCGAAGTAGGCGACGAGGTCCTTGCCCAGCAGGATCTGCTCGTGGGCGAGCGGCTGCACGAGGGCGTCGATCGCCCGCACATCGGCGGGGAGGGCGGGACGGATCGAGATGGTCATGCGACGGGGCTCGTCTCCTGCTCGGGATCGTGATCGGTGTCGGGGGCGCGGTGCGTGCCGGATGCGGGCGCGGGATAGGGAGCGCGCGCCACGTCCGGGACCGTGTCCTGGATCGTGGCGGCGCGAGAGCCCGCGGTCTCAGCCCCGGCCGTCTCGCGGGCATCCGCACGCGCCGCCTCGCGGGCATCAGCCCGACGGTCCAGCCGGGCGTGGACCGCGTTGACGACGCGCTCGACCACGAGGGACAGCACGACCGCGACGACGAGGGCCACGCCCACGCCCAGCAGGTGATTGTGCTCGAACCACTGCCCGGCGAGCGCGCCGATCCCCACGGAGTAGACGGCCCACGTGCCCGTCGACAGCAGGTCGCGGTGCAGGAACTTGCGGTGCGGGTAGCGCACCGCACCGGACACGAGGTTCACGGCCGTGCGCCCGAAGGGGATGTAGCGGGCGGTCATGAGGAACAGCAGCGCGCGGCGCCGCAGGCCCCGGTCCGCGGCGAGCACGGCCCGATGCCCCTTGCCCTCCCGGAAGTACCGGAAGCGCTGCCAGCCGACGCGGCGGCCGATCAGGTAGGCGAGGTTGTCGCCCGCGCACGCCCCCGCCCAGCCGGCGAGGATGAGCAGCACGACGTTCGGGTGCCCGGAGGAGGACCAGAGCGACCCCAGCGAGACCAGGACGGACTCGCTGGGGACGGTCGGGAAGAAACCGTCGAGGCACGAGAGGACGAGCACGACGAGGTGGACCCACCAGTCATCGGAGATGCTGGTGATCCAGTCGGCGAGGCCCTGCACCTCTCCTGCCTCCGCGGCCCGGGATCAGGCCTGGTCGGTGCCGGTGCGCGGGGGCTCCCCCGCGTCCGCGGCGCCGCCGACCTGGTCCCCGGGGGCGGGCGAGGCCTCGGGCGTCACGCGCTCGGGGCCCTCGGAGTCCTCCTGGGCGTCCGGGTGCGCGAGCTCCTCGGTGCGGGCCCGGGTGATCGACTCGACGTCGACCTCGTCGGAGATCGGCTGCGTCGAGCCGTCCTCGCCCCTGCGGCTGAAGACGAACTCGCCGAGGATCCCCTCGCCACGGGCGTCGACGATGATGTCGTCCCCGCCGTGGACCTGGCCGAAGAGGATCTTCTCGCTGAGGGCGTCCTCGATGTCGCGCTGGATGGTGCGACGCAGCGGGCGCGCGCCGAGCACCGGATCGTAGCCCTTCTCGGCGAGCAGGGCCTTCGCGGCCGGCGTGAGCTCGAGCGTCATGCTCTGCTCCGCCAGGCGCTTGTCGAGCTTGCCCACCATGAGGTCGACGATCTGGACGATCTCGGCCTGGCTGAGCTGCGGGAACACCACCACGTCGTCGACGCGGTTGAGGAACTCGGGCCGGAAGTGCTGCTTGAGCTCCTCGTGGACCTTGGCCTTCATGCGCTCGTAGTCGGTGGCGAGATCGCCGCCGGCCTGGAAGCCCACCTGCACGCCCTTGGCGATGTCGCGGGTGCCCAGGTTGGTGGTCATGATGATGACCGTGTTCTTGAAGTCCACGACGCGGCCCTGCGAGTCGGTCAGGCGGCCGTCCTCGAGGATCTGCAGGAGCGAGTTGAAGATGTCGACGTGGGCCTTCTCGACCTCGTCGAACAGCACGACGGAGAACGGCTTGCGGCGCACCTTCTCGGTGAGCTGGCCGCCCTCGTCGTAGCCGACGTACCCGGGGGGCGAGCCGAACAGGCGCGAGGCGGTGTGCTTCTCCCCGAACTCCGACATGTCCAGCTGGATCAGGGCCTCCTCGTCGCCGAAGAGGAACTCCGCCAGGGCCTTGGCGAGCTCGGTCTTGCCGACGCCCGTGGGGCCGGCGAAGATGAACGACCCGCCGGGGCGCTTGGGGTCCTTGAGGCCGGCGCGGGTGCGGCGGATGGCCTGGGACAGCGCCTTGATGGCCTCGTCCTGGCCGATGACGCGCTTGTGGAGCTCGTCCTCCATGTGGAGCAGCCGCGAGGACTCCTCCTCGGTGAGCTTGACGATCGGGATGCCCGTCGAGGCCGCAAGGACCTCGGCGATGGTCTCCTCGGAGACGATCGTGACGGCGTCGGAATCACCCTCGCGCCACGCCTTCTCCTTGGCGTCGCGCTCCTCGGTCAGGGTCTTCTCGCGGTCGCGGAGGGAGGCGGCCTTCTCGAAGTCCTGGCCGTCGATGGCCGACTCCTTCTCCTTGCGGACCTCCTCGATGCGGGCGCTGAACTCCTTGAGCTCCGGCGGCGCGGTGAGGCGGCGGATGCGCAGGCGCGCGCCCGCCTCGTCGATGAGGTCGATCGCCTTGTCCGGGAGGAAGCGGTCGTTGACGTAGCGGTCGGCGAGGTTCGCGGCGGCCACCAGGGCGCCGTCGGTGATCGTGACCTTGTGGTGGGCCTCATAGGCGTCCCGCAGGCCCTTGAGGATCTCGACGGTCAGGGCGATCGAGGGCTCGTCGACCTGGATCGGCTGGAAGCGGCGCTCGAGCGCGGCGTCCTTCTCGATGTGCTTGCGGTACTCCTCGAGCGTGGTCGCGCCGATGGTCTGCAGCTCGCCGCGGGCGAGCATCGGCTTGAGGATGCTCGCGGCGTCGATCGCGCCCTCGGCGGCGCCCGCCCCGACGAGGGTGTGGATCTCGTCGATGAACAGGATGATGTCGCCGCGCGTCCTGATCTCCTTGAGCACCTTCTTCAGGCGCTCCTCGAAGTCGCCGCGGTAGCGCGAGCCCGCCACGAGGGAGCCGAGGTCCAGCGTGTACAGCTGCTTGTCCTTGAGCGTCTCGGGGACGTCGCCCGCGACGATCGACTGCGCGAGGCCCTCGACGACGGCGCTCTTGCCGACGCCGGGCTCGCCGATGAGGACCGGGTTGTTCTTGGTGCGGCGGCTGAGCACCTGCATCACGCGCTCGGCCTCCTTCTCGCGGCCGATCACGGGATCGAGCTGGCCCTCGCGCGCCGCCTGGGTGAGGTTGCGACCGAACTGGTCGAGGACGAGCGAGCCCGCGGGCTGGCCCTCGGCGGGGCCGCCGGCCGTCGCCGGCTCCTTGCCCTGGTAGCCGGAGAGGCGCTCGATGACCTCCTGGCGCACCGCGCTCGGCTCGGCGTTCAGACGGGTCAGGACCTTGACGGCCGTGCCCTCGCCCTCGCGCAGCAGGCCCAGCAGGATGTGCTCGGTGCCGATGTAGTTGTGGCCCAGCTGCAGCGCCTCGCGCAGGGACAGCTCGAGCACCTTCTTCGCACGCGGCGTGAAGGGGATGTGGCCGGTGGGGGCCTGGTTGCCCTCGCCGATGATGTCGCGCACCTGCTCGCGGGCGGCCTCGAGGGTCACGCCGAGCGCCTCGAGCGCCTTGGCGCCGACGCCCTCGGCCTCGTGGATCAGGCCCAGCAGGATGTGCTCGGTGCCGATGTAGTTGTGGTTCAGCAGGCGGGCCTCGTCCTGAGCGAGGACGACGACGCGGCGGGCGCGGTCGGTGAAGCGTTCGAACATGTCTCTCCCGAGCTGGCGTTGGTGGATGCGTCGAGACTACGCGGGCCCTCCGACGGTTCGGGACCCTGTTCGCCGCGGGCAGAGCCCCGGGCGGGCTAGGCTCCTCGGGTACGCGATCTCCCGGAAGCGTTCGGAGGAACAGGAGAGCCATGCCTGACCAGACGGTGGACGTCACCCGCGCGGATGCGGTGCTCATCGGAGGGGGCATCGCGAGCGCGACCCTCGCGGCGCTGCTGAGCGAGCTCGAGCCGGGCTGGCGCATCGAGGTGATCGAGAAGCTCGACGCGGTGGGCCAGGAGTCCTCCGACGGCTGGAACAACGCCGGCACCGGGCACAGCGCCCTGTGCGAGCTCAACTACACGCCCCAGGACGTCGACGGCTCGGTGAGCCCCGCCAAGGCGATCTCCATCAACGAGCAGTTCCAGGTCTCCCGCCAGCTGTGGGCCCACCTGGTCGAGCAGGGGTCCCTCGGGGACCCGGCGGGCTTCATCCACGCCGTCCCGCACATGAGCTTCGTGCAGGGCACCGACAATGCGGACTACCTGCGGCGCCGCCACGAGGCCCTGGTCGCCAACCCCCTGTTCGAGCGCATGGAGTTCACGACCTCCCATGAGCAGCTGGCCGCCTGGGCCCCGCTCGTGGCCGACGAGCGCCCCGTCACCGAGTCGATCGCGGCGACGCGCTCGACCGACGGCACCGACGTCGACTTCGGCGAGCTCACCCGGCGCCTGCTCGCCCACGCCGAGGGCGTCGGCACGACGGTGAGCTGCGGGCAGCGGGTCGTGTCCCTGCGCCGTCTCGGCGAGCAGTGGGGCGTCATGGCCGAGGACGTGCGCACCGGCGCGCGCCGCGCCGTCCGGGCCCCGTTCGTGTTCGTCGGCGCGGGCGGCGCCTCGCTGCCCCTGCTGCAGTCCTCCGGCATCGACGAGATCCGCGGCTTCGGCGGCTTCCCGATCTCCGGGCAGTGGCTGCGCTGCACGAACGAGGAGGTCATCGCCCGTCACGACGCGAAGGTGTACGGCAAGGCGAGCGTCGGCGCTCCCCCGATGAGCGTGCCGCACCTGGACACGCGCTTCATCGGCGGGCGCCGGTCCCTCATGTTCGGCCCCTATGCCGGCTGGTCGCCGAAGTTCCTCAAGACCGGCAGCTGGCTGGACCTGCCCGCGTCCGTGCGCCCGGGCAACCTCGCCCAGATGCTCGCGGTCGCACCGCCGAACCTCGACCTCATGGCCTACCTGGTCTCCGAGCTCGCCGCCACGCCGGCCAAGCGCTTCGCCTCGCTGCTGGAGTACATGCCCTCGGCCCGCGAGGAGGACTGGGAGCTGGTGACCGCCGGCCAGCGCGTGCAGGTGATCGCCCCGGACCCGAAGAAGGTGGGCGTGCTGCAGTTCGGCACCCAGCTCATCACCGCGGCCGACGGGTCGATCGGCGGCATGCTCGGCGCCTCCCCCGGCGCCTCCACGGCCACCGAGATCATGCTGGGCATGCTCGAGCGCGTGTTCGGCTCCCGCATGGACGCCTGGCGCCCGCGGATCGCCGCGATGATCCCCTCCTACGGGACGCGCCTGTCCGAGGATCCGGACACCGCACGCGCGAGCCTCGACCGCACCGCCGGCATCCTGGGGCTGGTCCGCTGATGCGCATCTCGCTCATGACCACCTGCCTGGTCGACGTCATGGCGCCGGACGTCGCCGCCTCCACCGTCCGCCTGCTCGAGCGCCTGGGCCACGAGGTCGTCTACGACCCCCGCCAGACCTGCTGCGGCCAGATGCACACGAACACCGGCTACTACCGCGAGGCCGCGCCCGTGGTGCGCAGCTTCGTGGACACCTTCGAGCCGCAGCTCGATCGGATCGACGCGATCGTCATGCCCTCGGGGTCCTGCGCCGGCTGCGTGCGCGAGCAGCACGCGCTCGTCGCCCGCCACGAGGACGATGCCGAGCTCGAGGAGCGGGCGGGCCACGTCGCCGCCAAGACCTACGAGCTCTCCGAGCTGCTCGTGGACGTGCTGAAGGTGACCGATGTGGGCGCGTACTTCCCCCACACCGTCACCTACCACCCCACGTGCCATTCGATGCGCTTCCTCAAGGTGGGGCCGCGTCCGCTCAAGCTGCTGCGCGCGGTCGAGGGCATCGAGGTCGTGAACCTGCCGTCCTCGGACACGTGCTGCGGCTTCGGCGGCACCTTCAGCGTGAAGAACGACGCGACGAGCGACGCGATGGTCACGGACAAGGCCGCCAACGTGGTCGCCTCGGGCGCCGACTACGTGGTCGCGGGCGATGCCTCCTGCCTGATGAACATCGGCGGGAAGCTCTCGCGGACGGGGGCGCGACCGCGTCCGATCCATCTCGCGCAGATCCTGGCCTCGACGAAGGAGGAGCCGTTCGTGCCGTCCGACGTGATGATGGGGAGGGCCTCATGAGCACCGCCCGTCCCGTCGACCTGGGGATGCCGTCGGTCCGGCCCCAGCACGCCTCCCCGTCCTCGCGCCTGCGCGGTGCCGAGGGCTTCCCCGCCGCCGCCCGCCGCGAGACGCAGGATGCGACCCTGCGCGCGAACCTCGCGCATGCCACCGGCACGATCCGCGCCAAGCGCGCCGGCGCGGTCCGCGAGGTTCGCGACTGGCAGAAGCTGCGCGATGCCGGCAGCGCGATCAAGTGGCAGGTGACCGATCACCTGCCCGAGATGCTCGAGCGGCTCGAGGCCTCCGTGCAGGCGGCCGGCGGCACGGTCCACTGGGCGCGCGACGCCGAGGAGGCCGGGGACATCGTCACCTCGCTGGTCCTCGAGCGCGGCGCCGAGCAGGTGCTGAAGATCAAGTCGATGGCCACCCAGGAGATCGGCCTGGACGAGACGCTCGCGCATGCGGGCGTGCGGGCGATCGAGTCGGATCTGGCCGAGCTGATCGTGCAGCTGGCCGGGGACACGCCCAGCCACATCCTGGTGCCCGCGATCCACCGCAACCGCGCGGAGATCCGCGAGATCTTCCTGGCGGCGATGCCGGACCTCTCTCCCGACATCACGGATGATCCCGCCGAGCTCGCGGGCGCCGCCCGGCGCTTCCTGCGCGAGCAGTTCCTCGACCTCACCGGAGGCGTCGCGATCTCGGGCGGCAACTTCGCCGTCGCCGAGACCGGGACCGTCGTGATCGTCGAGTCCGAGGGCAACGGGCGCATGTGCCTGACGCTGCCGAAGACCCTGATCTCGGTGGTCGGGATCGAGAAGATCGTGCCCACGTTCCAGGACCTCGAGGTGTTCCTGCAGCTCCTGCCGCGCTCCTCGACCGGCGAGCGGATGAACCCGTACACCTCGCTGTTCACGGGCGTCCACGAGGGCGACGGCCCCGAGGAGTTCCACCTCGTGCTGCTGGACAACGGGCGCACCGCGGTGCTGGAGGATCCGGAGGGCCGCAGCGCGCTGCACTGCATCCGCTGCTCGGCCTGCCTGAACGTGTGCCCGGTGTACGAGCGCGCGGGCGGCCACGCCTACGGCTCGACGTACCCGGGGCCGATCGGCGCGATCCTCTCGCCGCAGATGACCGGCATGCACGGGCCCGACGACCCCAATGCGACGCTCCCCTACGCCTCGAGCCTGTGCGGAGCGTGCTACGACGTGTGCCCGGTCAAGATCGACATCCCGAGCATCCTCGTGCACCTGCGCGCCAAGGGTGTCGACGAGCGCCGCGAGACGCGCGGGCAGTTCCACGGGACGTGGGACGTGGCGATGCAGGGCATGAGCCGTCTGATGTCCTCGCCCCGGCTCTACGACACGGCCGTCCGCTCGGCGGGACTGGCCGGGCGCGTCAAGCGCTCGGGCAACATCGGGCGCCTGCCCTCGGCGCTGCCGGTGATCCCCGGCTGGACCGATCACCGGGACCTGCCGACCCCGCACCAGTCCTTCCGCTCGTGGTGGAAGGACCGGGAGAAGGGCGAGGCCCGGGGGCAGGAGCAGGGCGAGCACGACGAGGAGGGCACGGCATGAGCGGGCACGGCAGCAGTGCCGCGGGGCGCGCCTGGCATCACGACGAGCGGCCCGTCCGCACCCCCGGCATGAGCGCGAAGGAGGAGATCCTCGCGCGCGCCCGCGCCGCCCTGGCCGTCCCTCGGCGGGACGCCATCACCGAGGAGGCCGACGTCCCGCGCGCGTACATGCGCGCCGACGACCGCAGCGAGACCGCCACCGATCCGGCGAAGGTCCGCGACATGCTCGTGCGCCGCATCGAGGACTACGAGGCCGCCGTGACCCGCACCGAGCGCGCGCAGCTGCCCGCGGCGATCGCCGCGGCGCTCGCGGAGGCCGCGAGCCTCGTCGTCCCGCCCGAGCTGCCGGGGGAATGGACTGCGGGAATCGAGCAGCGGATCGTCCGCGACGACGGCGCTCTGGGGCCGCGCGAGCTCGACGGGATCGACGCCGTCCTGACCGGCTGCCACACCGCGATCGCCGCGACCGGCACGATCGTGCTGCGCGCCGACGGGCTCGGCGGGCGCCGCGTCCTGAGCCTCGTCCCCGACCTGCACGTCGTGGTCGTCGAGGCCGAGCAGGTGGCGCTCGGGGTCCCGCGCGCGATTGAGCGGATGGCCGCCGATCCGACGGCCGCCTGGACCATGATCTCGGGCCCCAGCGCCACGAGCGACATCGAGCTCGAGCGCGTCGAGGGCGTGCACGGGCCCCGACGCCTGCACGTGATCCTCGTCGAGGACCCCCCACCCGCCGACACCACCGCCAGCACGGAGGCATGATGACCAGCACGCAGGACTCCCCCGCCCTCCCGGGCTCCGGCCCGCGCGGCCGCATCCACGAGCTGCGCGCAGGCGGCTACGCGGCGCGCGTCTGCGAGGTGGGGGCCGCGCTCGACGGCCTCGAGCTCGACGGTCGGCACCTGCTGCTGTCGAGCCCTCTCGACGGGCCGATGCTGTTCTTCCGCGGCGCGATCGTGGCGCCGTGGCCCAACCGGATCGGCGACGGCCGCTACACCTGGGACGGCGTCGAGCACCAGACCGCCCTGACCGAGCCCGAGCGCGGCAACGCCCTCCACGGCCTCGTCTCGTTCCAGCGCTTCACGGCCGTCGGCACCCCCGCCGAGGACGCGGTCACGCTGCGCACCGAGCTGTTCCCGCTCACCGGCTACCCGTTCCACCTCGTCATCGACGTGGCCTACGCGCTCGACGCGGAGACGGGGCTGACCACGACGGTGACGGCGCACAACGTCGGCATCGCGGACGCCCCCTACGGCGTCTGCCCCCACCCCTACCTCGTCGCGGGCCCCGAGCCCCTGGACGAGTGGACCCTCGACCTCGAGGCGCGCACTGTGCTCGACGTGACGGCGGACCGTCTGCTGCCGACGGGGACCTCGGCGATCACCGAGGGCTCGCTGCTGGACTTCGCGGGCGGCTGCCGCATCGGGCAGGCCGGGCTCGACCACGCGGTGACCGACCTCGCCCGCGTCGACGGCATCGCCCGCGTGAGCGTCACGGCCCCGTCGGGCACGGGCGCGGAGATCTCCTTCGACGAGCGCTGCCCCTGGCTGCAGGTCCACACGGGCGACCGCCCCGAGCCCGAGCACGACCGCCAGGGCCTGGCCGTCGAGCCGATGACCTGCCCGCCCGACGCCTTCCGCACCGGCACGGATGTGGTGCGCCTGACCCCGGGCGCGAGCCACGAGGCCGCCTGGACGATCCGCGGGTTCTGAGAGCGGACCCGTCCCTCCGCAACGCCACGAGCCCTCCGCACCGAAATGGTGCGGAGGGCTCGTGCGGTGTCGGTGCGGAGGCGCGGACGCCTCCCGGCGTCAGTGCGCCGCCTGGTAGGCCTTGCGGATCTCGCCGGAGATGCGGCCGCGGTCGGAGACCTGGTAGCCGTTCTCGCGGGCCCAGGCGCGGATGCGGGCCGTCTCCTCCGAGGAGGACGAGGCCGAGGCCGAGCGGGAGGTGCGGCGACCGGAGACGCGACGGGCGGTGGAGATCCAGGTGCCCAGCTCGTCGCGGAGCTTCTGCGCGTTCTCGGAGTTCAGGTCGATCTCGTAGCCGACGCCGTCGAGGGAGAAGGTCACCGTCTCAGCGGCCTTCGAGCCGTCGATATCGTCGATCAGCTCGATGAACGTCTTGCGTGCCATGGATGAATCACTCCTGGATCGTGGATGCGGTAACTCGCGGGGAATGCACCGCGCAGGGAATGCGCGGATGCGGGATTCCCGGATGCACCGGAACGATAGCACGCGGGAATCATCGCCGCTCGCAGATCACAGAATGCGGGGAAAAGCGGCTCTTCGGAATCAAGGGTGTAGGTGAGGTCTGAACCCTCCGGCTTCGAGCAGCGACCTGGCGATGTAGTGGGTGAGGTTGCGGAAGCCGAGGGCGGAGCCGCGGAGGTGTTCGAGTCGCCCGTTGAATCTCCTATGTCTGTCAAGCGCCGGTGAGCTCATTCTGAGCGGCGGTGTTGAGGCGGCGGTAGATGTCGCGGGCGAGGTAGCGCTTGAGGCAGCGACGGATCTCCCGGAGGGTGCGCCCTTCGGCGGTACGG
>NZ_FWFG01000056.1 GCF_900163655.1 Brachybacterium nesterenkovii | reverse complement strand
GGTCAAGTCCCCGGAAGTGGTGTAGCGATCCTTCGGCGATAGGGATCAGGCTGTCAGCGCGGGAAGTGCATCGGTGCTCACCTCGTTCACGGGATTGGTGGTGAGGGTGAGGCGGCAACGGGCCAGGACGTCGAGGCCGAGGTAGCGGCGTCCTTCGGCCCATTCATCGGTCTGCTCGGCCAGGACCGCGCCGACGAGGCGGACGATCGCCTCGCGGGAGGGGAAGATGCCCACCGAGTCGGTGCGGCGGCGGATCTCGCGGTTCAGACGCTCGGTGGGGTTGTTCGACCAGATCTGGACCCACACATCCTTCGGAAACGCGGTGAACGCGAGGACGTCTGCGCGGGCGGCATCGAGGTGCTCGGCCACGGCCGGGAGCTTCTCACCGACGTAGTCCAGCAGACGCTCGAACTGCGCATTCACGGCCGCGGCGTCGGGCTGGTCATAGACGCTGTGCAGCATCGCTTTCACGGCTGGCCACATGCCCTTGGGGCAGATGCTCATCAGATTCGCGGCGTAGTGGGTGCGGCAGCGCTGCCAGGACGCTCCGGGCAGGTGAGCGGCGATCGCCTCGACCAGCCCCGCATGCGCGTCGGAGGTGACCAGGCGGACTCCGCCCAGGCCGCGGGCGACCAGGTCGGCGAAGAAGCTGTTCCAGGCCGCGCCGGTCTCGCTGGTCGCGACCCGGATGCCGAGGACTTCGCGGTGGCCGTCGCCGTTGACGCCGGTGGCGAGCAGGACGACGGCATTGATGACTCGTCCGCCCTCGCGGACCTTCATCGTCAGTGCGTCGGCGGAGACGAACGTGAACGGCCCGGCCTCGTCCAGGGGGCGGTGGCGGAACTGCTCGACGTGCTCGTCCAGATCGGCCGCCATGCGGCTGACCTGGGACTTCGAGAGGCTGTTGATGCCGAGGGTCTTGACGAGTTTGTCCATTCGGCGGGTGGAGACGCCGGCGAGGTAGCAGTCGGCGACCACGGTGATCAGGGCGGATTCGGCGCGTTTGCGGCGCTCGAGCAGCCAGTCGGGGAAGTAGGTGCCGGTGCGGAGCTTGGGGACGGCGACGTCGATCGTGCCGACGCGGGTGTCGAGGTCGCGGTGGCGTAGCCGTTGCGCTGAGCGACCCGCTCGGGGCTGGGTCGACCGTATTCCGCGCCGGCGACCGCGTCAGCGTCCGCGGACAGCAGCTCGTTGATGATCCTTTGCAGCATCGTGCGCATCAGATCCGGGGAGGCTTCGGCCAGGGCTTCACCGAGCAGGCCGTGAGGGTCGACAATATGAGGAGCGGTCATCGTGATGACTCCGTTCGAGGATTCTGTGGAAGGTTGACTCGAAGGATCACACGGTGGCCGCGTCC
>NZ_FWFG01000067.1 GCF_900163655.1 Brachybacterium nesterenkovii | reverse complement strand
TCTACCCCCAGCTACCCGACCACACCGGCGCGCCCACACTCAACTCTGAAGAGCCGTTAAACCGGAACTCCACCACGTTCCGTAGCCGAATAACCTCTGGCTACGACCTCCCTGAGCCGAGCTACCAGGGCGCCGCGGTCTAGTGCGATCGGGATGCCGAAGGCCTCGAGACTAGCTCGGAGGCAAACTACCGGCAGCAAAGCTGGTACTCACCGCATCGCCGCACATAGAAACGTCATGAGACCAAGTCCTCATCATCAGGTGCCTCTGACGAGCCGTCGGCGTCGTCCATCCAGACGAAGGCTGCAGATACTGCAGCCTCGTCAGTCTTGAGGATGCGCAGTCCCGTGCGTGCGAGCGAGTAGAACTGGTCCACCCACGCCGTAGCCAACTCGACGTTTCCTCCCATGTTTAGCGACAAACTGGGAACGAGGTGCATTCCGTGGAGAACATTCAAGCAGGGCTCCATCCCATGCGTTTCCACTGACCACCACTCCGAGTGCGCTACCCCACTAGAGAGCGAGTACGTCTGCCGATAGAAGTCGAGCAGCCCAGCTTCTTTTGCCATGTCGCGGATAGATTTGCCGTCAGCGAAGGTGTCTCGAGTATCGACTGTTCGGTGATCGAGCACGTCGTCGTTGTGGCTTAGACGCTGGAGTTCGTCGATGCTTTCGTGAAAGCCTGGGGCTCGTGCTTGGTCAGGCAACTCGTCTGAGATGCGCGCGTAGAGCTTCGCCTTGCCGGCCCCGTATTCCTGGAATTGCCTATAGATGGTTGGGTCCTGCTGCGCCATCCAGTGCAGGTAGATCTTGGTCTCCACCAACATGCGACCGATGTGTGCGCCGTGTTCCAGGCACCACAGATCGGGAGCACCCAGCACCGCCACGAGATCACGACCGGCACGGGCCACAAGCCCGGAAACAACTTCCTGTCGTTCGTTCGCGTACAGGTGGGCCGGTGCAGTCTCCAGCGCCTCGACGAAGCTGCTCAGCACGTCCAAAGTGAATCGGCGCAGGTTCTCACCGCCATCGGGCATGGAAGTTGGCTCGGCTTCATCGGGGTGGACGGACGATCCAACCCGCCCATCCTGCCCGCTGTCAGCTGGTTCGGTGGGGCCGCAGTCGGGACTTTCGGCGTCCCGCTTCCGAATGCATCTGGATGTCATCGAATTCGCTCCCCAGAACACGCGTGCCCACTTGATCGCTTCATCGAAGTGGTTTGGATCATCGGCCTGCACCATTCCTTTGTGTGCACCCCACATCGCACGCACCATCGTGTCAGCCGATGCACGGGTGGCTAGGTCACCCGGGTAGTTCTTCAGCAGATCGATCGTGGGGCCGCTTGACCTGAACGTTCCGGCCTGGACGGTGCTCCAAGTGCGGAAGCATTTCAGCAGTGCCTCATGATGGCCGTCCCGAAGGACAGAGAGCAGCGCATCCCGGATCAGTTCCAAGTCCCGTTGTTTCGGTGGTGTGACCTCGATGTCACCGACAAGCCACGGGGCCGGCAGATACGGGTACGACGCCAGCGCGCTGCGGACGCCTTCAGAAAGCAGGCCATGTCGGCTGGCCTCGTCGACGACGATTTCGGATGCATCGGAGAACTTGGCGTCCAGGGCAGCCAGGTGTGAGAGTCGGCCGTCCAACGCCTCTGCGACCCACGCCACCTCTCCATGATGCGCGAGCCCTTCCTGTACAACTTTCTGCCATTTCACGAACTGCCGGAAGCTGTCAGGGCCCTGCTCTGCCAGTACTAGTGCCGGCCAGAGGAGATCCGGGAAATCGTCCTTGATCCAGTTCCCCATAACCAACATGCCGGTCGCTGCTAGAGGAGACTTGAACACGCGGCCTTTTTTCACATGGCCAGCCATGGGCCCCGAGTGTTGGTTTGGCTTCCGGATGCTCATGTCAGAAATCTACCTCGTTGATCCGACACAGCCGACTGGCTTCGCAACCGCGTCAATGTGTCGATGGACCGCCCGCCCCGAACTCAACGGGCCTCCCGGGCCGGCGGGTGCGCAGATTGGAGCGGTGGTGTCAATGCGTCGAAGCAACATGGGGCTCGCCGGCCAGTAGTCGGGCGAAGGATTCTGTCGGGGTCAGGAAGCCGAGTCGGCGGCGGGGGCGGTTGTTGATCTCCTCCGCGATGGTGGTGACGTAGGGCTGGTGATCGGGGATCTCGGTGCCCTTGGGGAGGTACTCGCGGTAGAGCCGGTTGGTGTTCTCGTTGCTGGGTCGTTGCCAGGGCGAGTGGGGGTCGGCGAAGTAGACCGGCATCTGCGTGGCCAGGGAGACCTTCACGTGCTGCGCCATCTCGCTGCCCTGGTCCCAGGCCAGCGACGCCTTCATCATCTCGGGCAGGGCGTTGAAGTACTCGATGACCGCGTCCGCGGTCGGTTCGGCGTGTTTGGAGGGCAGGGCGAGCAGCCCGGTGAACCCGCTCATCCGCTCCACCAGCGTCGCTGCGCACGAGGTGCCGTTCTTCCCGATGATCAGGTCGCCCTCCCAGTGCCCTGGCACGCGCCGCTCGGCGGCGTCCTCGCCCCGCTCCGCGATCGGGACCATGCCCACGATCGGGCCGCCCCTCGTCCGGCCTGTCGTGCGGGGTCGGCGCTTGGTCCGCTTGGACTGCAAGAAGATGCCCCGCCGGGCGAGCTCACCCTTCGGGAGCGCGTAGATGTACTGGTAGATAGCCTCACCGGAGACGGTCTGGCCGCGTGCGTCGGGAGAGTTCGCCATGCGTTCAACGGTCGGGTCTGCGGCCTCCAGGCGCAAGCGGCCCGCGATCTCGTTCGGCGTCCAGGACGCGGCCAGGTCCGCGTCCACCCTGGCCTGCAGCACCGGGTCCTTGGCAACCTTCCGCTGCTGCGGACGGGCCCGGCGACGCTGCGCTCTCACGTCCGCGGTCACGGCCTGGTAGCCGCGGGTCTTCGTCGAGTTCCGGTGGAGTTCCCTGGAGATCACCGAGGGACATCGCCCCAGGTGACGAGCGATCCTCCGCACGGACCAGCCCGCTTTCGACGCTGTCGAGATCTCCCACCTGTCACTGAACGACAACCCCACCCGCGCCACCCGTGCACCTCACCGATCAGACCCCCGCCGACCAGGAGTGTTGCCCCGACGCTATGACATCGCCCAGTCGCTCTTTACGGTCAGGCTTCCGGCGACTGACCACCGTTCCACAACCGGCTACTTCCGCGCCATTCACCAGGTGCTCCCATGTGCGTGATCGGTATGGCCGGGACGTCAGGGTAGGCGGCGACTACGTCAGGGAGCAGATCGCCTGGGCCCGCGTCGAGACGATCGAGCAGGAACTGGATCAGCGTGAGGAGGCCGAAGGTGCGGTTGTAGTCGGCATTGACTGCGTCGAGATCGGGGTGCAGCCCCGCCGCCGGCAGCTTCGGAGTAATGGCATGCACCCTGTTGAAGAATCGCCCGTGGTGAGCACAGGTGTTCCGCACAACATTGAGCACCTTGAGCCAGCTACCCAGCTGCGGCGCACGCAGCGAACAAGCATCAGCGACCGCCTCCTGCACGCCAAGCGGAGCGAACTCGAACAGGCGGCTGATGCTGCCCCAATCCAACAGCTCGACGGCCGCCCACACGGGAACCTGCCCGCCGTACTTCTTCTTGTGGTGAGCAACGAAGTCCTCTCGCGAGCGGCGAAGCGATTCGTTGTAGCGCCGCAACCACTTTGCGTGGGCGTCACCACGCCGGGCAACTGGCCCCAAGAGGGTGGGATCCAGATGGGCACTCGGGTCGACACGCCCTAGTTCGTGGCCGAGGAGAGTGCGGATTGCGAGTTCGATCGGCATGAGCGCTTCAAACGTTGCGCCTCGCAACTTGGCATCAAACTCATAGAGCGCAACAACGTCGTCGAATCTCGTGCCTGGATAGAAGTCGTCAGCGCGGCCGTCCTCGCACTTAACGCGGAAGGGGTACCAGTAGCCGCTGAGCCGGTAGTAGTTCACCCGCGCCAGTGTCTTGGCAGCAACGGCGCGGTCTTCGATGAGCATGCCGCGCCTGAGCAGGAGGTCAACCTGCTCGTCGTAGGTCTTGTACGACTTCACCTGCTCCGCCACACGCCACCGCCCCGGAAAAAATGAGGACCGGCCCTGGACCTACCGAAGTAGGCGGAACCGGTCTTAGTACTCCAGAGTGTACGCGAGATGGCATTCACCTTCAACGCCTGAGGCCGGTGATCGACACAACAGCCCCACCCACCCGCGCGACGAGACACGGACTCAGATGCCAGAGCGGAACCGAACTCCTTCTACCAGCTGGACCAAAAGATGCTTCTGACCAGGCATCTTACAAACTGAATCTCCATTCGACCACGTCCCCGTCCGCCATCACGTAGTCCTTGCCCTCCATGCGGACCCAGCCCTTGGCCTTGGCCTCGTTCATGGAGCCGGCCTCGACGAGGTGGTCGAAGGAGACGATCTCGGCCTTGATGAAGCCGCGCTCGAAGTCGGTGTGGATCACGCCGGCGGCCTGCGGGGCCGTCCATCCCTTGCGGATGGTCCAGGCGCGCGCCTCCTTGGGGCCGGCGGTGAGGTAGGTCTGCAGGCCCAGGGTGTCGAAGCCGACGCGGGCCAGCTGGTCCAGGCCGGACTCCTCCTGGCCGGTGGACTCGAGCATCTCCTTGGCCTCGTCCTCGTCGAGCTCGATGAGCTCGGACTCGAACTTGGCGTCGAGGAATATCGCCTCGGCGGGAGCGACGGCGGCGCGCAGCTGCTCCTGCATCGCGGTGTCGGCCAGGCCCTCCTCGTCGGTGTTGAAGACGTAGATGAAGGGCTTGGCGGTCATCAGCTGCAGCTCGCGCAGCAGGGAGGTGTCGATGCCAGCGTCCGCGGCACCCTGGAACAGGGTCTTCCCGGTCTCGAGCAGAGCGGTCGCCTTGTCCATCGCGTCGAGCACGGCGGGCTCGATCAGCTTGCGCTTGACGTCCTTCTCCACGCGCTGGCGGGCGCTCTCGAGGGTCTGGAGATCGGCGAGGATCAGCTCGGTGGAGACGACCTCCATATCGCCGGCCGGGTCCTCAGAACCGGCCGTGCGGATCACGTCGGGATCGGCGAAGGCACGGGTGACCTGGCAGATCGCATCGGCCTCGCGGATGTTCGCGAGGAACTTGTTGCCCAGGCCCTCTCCCTCGGAAGCTCCCTTGACGATCCCGGCGATGTCGACGAACGACACGGTCGCGGGCACCAGGCGCTCGGAGCCGAAGATCCCGGCGAGCGTCTTCAGCCGCGGATCCGGCAGCGGGACCACGCCGACGTTGGGGTCGATCGTGGCGAACGGGTAGTTCGCCGCGAGGACCTCCGCGCGGGTGAGAGCGTTGAACAGGGTGGACTTGCCGACGTTGGGCAGTCCGACGATTCCGATAGTGAGAGCCACGCATCGATTCTACGGGCGGGCTCCGACGGGCCGACGCGGCCCATGCCCGGCCGTGATGAGAGGCACGACGCGGGCATCGGCCCGACAACCGCCTCCCTTCGTTCGTCGGACCCCCGTGGTGGCATGGGGACATGGATGCGACGACGGCTCTTCTCCTCGGCCTGCTCATCGGGATCGCGCTCGGCGCGCTCGGCACCTGGCTGGTGCTGCGCGAGCGCATCGCCGCGGCGCGGCGCACGGCGACCGACCGGGCGACGCTGAACGCCGCCGCGGCGCAGGCGGTGCAGGCCTCCTCGGGGCAGCTGCTCGAGCTCGCCGGAGAGCGCTTCGAGCGCGACAGCGCGCGCCGCGAGGCGGTCGAGCAGGCGCGCGAGACCGCCCTGCATCGCACGCTGGGACCGATCGTCGAGTCCCTCGGCCAGCTCGAGCGCTCGATGGCGCGCACCGAGGCCGCCCGGACCCAGGCCGACGGGGACCTCTCAGCGCAGCTGCGCGAGCTCGCCCGCCGCTCCCAGGAGCTCGGGAAGGGCACGAATGCGCTGACCGCGGCGCTGCGGGCGCCGACGGCACGCGGGCGCTGGGGCGAGGTGCAGCTGCGGCGGATCGTCGAGGCCGCGGGTATGCTCGAGCACGTCGACTTCACCGAGCAGCACGCCGGGCGCGCGGCCTCGGGCGATGCGGGGCAGCGACCCGACATGGTGGTCCGTCTGGCCGGGGACCGCCACGTGGTGATCGATGCGAAGGCACCGATGGACGCCTACCTCGATGCCGTCGAGGAGGCGGATCCGGCGACGGCCGCCCAGCGTCGGCGCGCCCATGCCAAGGCGCTGCGCGGGCACGTGGACCGTCTCGGCGCGAAGTCCTACTGGGCCGCGCTCGGCGACTCCCCCGAGTTCGTCGTCCTGTTCGTGCCGTCGGACGGCGTGCTCGCCGCGGCTCTCGAATCGGACCCGGATCTGCTGGAGCACGCCTTCACGCGCGACGTGGTCGTGGCCTCCCCCGCCACGCTCATGGCCCTGCTGCGGACGGTCGCGCACACGTGGCGCACCGAGGCTCTGAACCGCGATGCCCGCGCCGTGCTCGAGGCGGGGCGCGAGCTGCATCATCGGCTGGGCACGATGACCGCGCACCTGTCCAAGCTGGGACGCTCGCTGGACGCCTCGGTGTCCTCGTTCAACGACGCGGTCGGTTCGCTGCAGTCGCGCGTGATGGTCACGGCGCGGCGCTTCGAGGAGATGTCGCTGGTGTCGGCGCCGATCGAGGCGCCCGAACAGATCGAGCGGCGGTCGCGCCAGCTCTCGGAGGCCGAGATCGCGGATCTCGCCGCCCCGCGCGAGCGAACGCGGAGCAGCGCGAGCGGGATCGAGCACAGTCAGCAGGCGGGCTGAGGCGCTGTCCCCACCCAGGGGTCAGTTGTCAGCGACATCTCGTCAGGCGATGCCGTCGTTGCAGCTCGCCTCGGCCGCACGCGCCGAGGGGCGTGTGCGGCGATCGTCCTCGCCCTGCTTGCGCATCTCCTGACGCAGCTCGCGCGGCAGGGAGAACATGAGGTCCTCGGTGGCGGTGCGCACGGGCTGGACCTCGCCGTAGCCGCGCTCGGCGAGCTCCGCGAGCAGCTGCTCGACCAGGATCTCCGGCACCGAGGCTCCCGAGGTCACGCCGACGGTCTCGACGCCCTCGAACCACTCGTCCTGCAGCTCCTCGACCGCCTCGATCCGATGCGAGGCCTTCGCGCCGTTCTCCTTGGCGACCTCCATCAGGCGCACGGAGTTCGAGGAGTTCGCGGAGCCGACGACGAGCACGAGGTCCGAGTCGGGCGCGATCTTCTTCACCGCCACCTGGCGGTTCTGGGTCGCGTAGCAGATGTCGTCGCTGGGCGGGGAGGCCAGCAGCGGGAAGCGGGTGCGCAGACGGTCGACGGTCTCCATCGTCTCGTCGACGCTCAGCGTGGTCTGCGACAGCCACACGACCTTCGAGGGGTCGCGGACCTCGATCGAGGCGACGTCGTCGGGGGAGTTCACGATCTGCGTGTGATCGGGGGCTTCGCCGGCGGTGCCTTCGACCTCCTCGTGGCCCTCATGGCCCACGAGAAGGATGTCGTAGTCCTCCTTGGCGAAGCGCACGGCCTCCTTGTGCACCTTCGTCACCAGCGGGCAGGTCGCGTCGATGGTGCGGAGGTTGCGCTCGGCGGCCATCTCGCGGACCTTCGGGGAGATCCCGTGGGCGGAGAAGATGACGAGGGAGCCCTCGGGGACCTCGTCGACCTCCTTGACGAACACGGCGCCCTGGCTGCGCAGGCGGTCCACCACGTGCTTGTTGTGCACGATCTCGTGGCGCACGTACACCGTCTCGTCGTAGTGCTCGAGGGCGCGTTCGACGGCGACGACCGCGCGATCCACGCCCGCGCAGTATCCGCGGGGCTCGGCCAGGAGGACTCGTCGGTTGCTCACGCCTGCCATGGTACGGATCGACGCCGGGCGGCGTCTGATCGGTGCCGCGCACGTCACGAGACCTCCACATGCACGGTCATCCACAATCGCCGCCCCTCGCAGGTCTCTAGCGCTCGTTCGTCGCAGGGCCGTGCCAGAGTTGACCCCATGAATGATCCGACCGCGTCCGCTCCCCCGGTGTCTCCTGCACCGGGCGACGGCGAGCGCCCCCGCGAGCTCGCCGCGACCGCCGCCGCGACCACGCCCGAGAATCCCTGGCCGCTGCGTCTGCTGAGCGTGAAGGTCGGCGAGTACGTGGCGCGCATGTCGCCGCTGTGGGTCGAGGGCGAGCTGGTGCAGTTCAATCGGCGCCCCGGCAGCGGGCTCGCCTTCATGACGCTGCGCGATGTGGACGTGGACATGTCGTTCTCGGTGCCGGTGCGCGAGCACGTGCTGCGCGCCCTCACGATCGACCTGGTGCCCGGCGCGCGCGTGGTCATCCACGCCATGCCCACGTTCTGGACCAAGCGCGGGAGCCTGCAGCTGGAGGCCGATGAGATCCGTCCGGTGGGGCTCGGGGAGCTGCTCGCGCGCCTCGAGCACCTCAAGCGGGTGCTCACCGCGGAGGGCCTGTTCGACGCCTCCCGCAAGCAGCCGCTCCCGTTCCTGCCCGCCGTCGTCGGGCTGATCTGCGGGCGCGAGTCCGCCGCCGAGCGGGACGTGGTGGTCAACGCCCAGCGCCGCTGGCCCGCGGTGCGCTTCGAGATCCGCGAGGTCGCCGTGCAGGGCACCCGTGCCGTGCGAGAGGTCTCGGCGGCACTGCGCGAGCTCGATGCGATGGACCAGGTGGAGGTCATCATCGTCTCCCGCGGCGGCGGTTCCCTCGAGGATCTGCTGCCGTTCTCGGACGAGCAGCTGGTGCGCCTGGTCGCAGGTGCCCGCACCCCGATCGTCTCGGCGATCGGCCATGAGGTGGATACTCCGCTGATCGATCTGGCCGCGGACGTGCGCGCCTCGACGCCCACCGATGCCGCCAAGCGCGTGGTCCCGGACATCCAGGCCGAGCTCGATCAGCTGGACCTGTGGCGCTCGCGCCTGCGGACCGCGATCCGCGGACGCCTGGAGCGCGAGCAGTCGGCGCTGGATGCGATCCGCTCGCGCCCCGTGCTGGACCAGCCGGCCTCGATCCTCGCGGGGCGGGCCGATGAGATCCGCTCACGCATCTCGCTGGCCCGGACCATCGCCCGGGCCCGACTCGACCGGGCGGACGACGAGGTCATGCACCTGGCCCGCCAGGTCCGAGCCCTGTCCCCGCTCGCAACGCTCGAGCGCGGATATGCCGTGGTGCAGGACACGGGCGGCGGCGTGGTCCGCTCCCCCGAGCATGCGCCCGTGGGCGCCGCCCTGTCGGTGCGCGTGGCGGGCGGGCGCTTCGGTGCCGAGCGCACCGCGCACGATCCGTACACGCCGCCCGCATCGCCGGATGCCGCACCGCCCGGCACTGCGTCCCGCCCGGCCGGGACGGATGACGCCGCCCCTGGCAACGCCGACCTCCACGATGCCGACCTGCACGATGCCGACCCAGAGAAGGCGGGTGGCTCCGATCGCCCGCTAGAGCTTGACCGCTCGCCCGAGCCCGACTCCATGCCCCAGCCCCCGTCCCAGGAGGACCGATGACCCCCCGCAAGCCCGCCAACGCCGCTGACAACAACACCCCCGACCACGACACCCCCGATCTCGACACCCCTGGCGGCGGCACCGCACCCGATGCCGCCGCACCCAGGGCCGACGCGGCGCCTGCTCCCGCCGTCGCCCCCGCCGAGGACGGCACGCAGCTGCCCCCGGACATCGCCTCGCTCAGCTACGAGGCGGCCCGTGACCAGCTCGTCGAGGTCGTGCGCCGTCTCGAGTCGGGCCAGGGAGGGCTCGAGGACTCCATCGGACTGTGGGAGCGCGGCGAGCTGCTCGCGACCCGCTGTCAGCAGTGGCTCGACGGTGCGCGGGTGCGGCTCGACGAGGCCGTCGCCGCCCGCAGCCGCCCCGACGCCGGCTGAGCACGCGACGCGATCCTCGCCGCCCCGATCAACGGGGAGCGGGCCGACCCGATCAGCCGAGGGCAGGCCGACCTGATCAGCTGAGGCGGTCCGGTACAGGTCAGCCGGAACGGGCCGACCCGATCAGCCGAGGGCAGGCCGGTACAGGTCAGCTGCGCGCGGACCGGATCGCGGCACCGGCCAGGTCGACGAGCTCCTCCTGTTCCGTCTTCCCGCTGACGACGATGCCCCAGCCCTCTCCGGGGCAGGCGAGGACCCGGGCGGCACCCGCGCCAGCGCCATCACCGTCAGCGCCGTCGCCCCCGTCGCCCTCCCCCGTCCCGGTGTAGACCTCGCAGGTCGCGCCCTCGACCTCCACCGTGCCGTCGGAGCGGGCACCGGCCACGGCGTCCTGGATGAGTGCGGGCGTGATCGCCGGCGCCTGGGCGAGCGTCACGAGAGTGCCCGACGGAGCCGAGTAGCGCACGGACCAGCGCGGATCCGCGCCGTCGGTGTAGCGAGCCTGCTTGGCCGTCCAGCCGTCGGCGGACCAGCCGTCCGCGGACTCCGGGACCGCGACCGTGAACGGGGCGAGCTCCTGGGCGCGCTCGGCCGAGGCGGCGACGTCCACGCGGTTGGACTCCGGCACCTCGCGCTGCGGGTCGTTGCCCACCCCGAAGAACAGCACCGCCACCACGGCGACCACGCCCATCGTCAGGCCCAGCGCCCACACGACATTGCGCACGGACGTCGGCGCGGCCATCCGCGCGTACTGCGATGGCGGGGCCTGGGACGCATCGGCCTCGACGGCCGCGGGCGCGGGCTCAGCAGCCGCGGGCTCAGCGATCGCGTCCTCAGCAGCCGCGGACTCGACGGTCCCGGACTCGGAAGCCGCGGGGTCAACTGTCACGGACTCAGTAGTCCCGGGCTCAGCGGGCGCGGCGGTCGGCGTCTGATCGGCGTGCTGGTGGTCGGCCATGGCGTGCATTCTCGCAGGAGCGGCACCGCGGATTCCCCTCCGGTCGGATCTGCCGCCGACGCCGTTCCGTTCGCCCCGAGCGCCGGAACCTGCGATGATCGACCGGTGACCGCGAGATTCCTCACTGCAGGCGAAGCACTCACCGACATCGTCGTCAGGACCGATGGCGCGACGACCGAGTACCCGGGCGGCTCCCCGATGAACGTGGCCGTCGCCCTCGGGCGCCTCGGCCATGACTCGCGCCTCCTGACGCGGATCGGCTCGGACGGCCGCGGCGCCGCCATCCGAGAGCACGTCGAGCGCTCCCACGTACGCCTGACCCCCGGCAGCATCGACGAGCGCCCCACCTCGACGGCGGCGGCGCACATTCAGGCCGACGGGTCCGCCCAGTACGAGTTCGACCTCGTCTGGGACGTGGATCCGCAGGGCCTGCCCGATGTCGTCGACGCCGTCCACACGTCCTCGATCGCCGCTGTCCTGGCCCCCGGCGCCGCGACCATCGCGGAGGTCGTCGATCGCTACGCCCCGACCGCGACCATCAGCTACGACCCCAACGCCCGGCCCGCCCTCATGGGCGATGCCGCCACGGCGCGCGGGATCATCGAGGGCATCATCGCCCGCGCGCATGTCGTGAAGTCCTCCGACGAGGACGTCGCCTGGCTGTACGGGACGGACGACGTCGAGGACGTCGTCGCCTCGTGGCGCGAGCTGGGCCCGACGATCACGGCGCTCACCCGCGGCGGTGACGGTGCCGTCGGCTTCGGCCCCGCCGGTCGTGTCGAGATCGCCTCGAACCCCGTGACCGTGGCCGACACCGTCGGCGCGGGCGACACGTTCTCCGCGGGGATCCTCCACGCCCTCGCCGAGCGCGAGCTGCTGGGGGCCGCGCGCCGCGAGCAGCTCGCCGCGCTGACCGCCGCAGATCTCGAGGCCGTGCTGTCCACCGCCGCGGGCCTGGCCGCCGTCACCGTCTCGCGACCGGGCGCGGATCCGCCCTGGCGCGCCGAGCTGGGCTGAAGCGCTGTGCTGGGTCGACACCCTGAGCCGGGCTGACGGTCTGAGCCGTGCTGACGGCCTGCGCTGGGCGGTTGCTCTGAGCCGGGCTCAGTGCCCGCCCCGAGCCCGCAGCGCGCACCGACGCCGCTGCACGACCCGGCTATCAGCCCACCCCGCCCTTCCTCTCAGCC
>NZ_FWFG01000055.1 GCF_900163655.1 Brachybacterium nesterenkovii | reverse complement strand
CACCCCCACCCCCGCCGACAAGTTCTCCTTCGGCCTCTGGACCGTCGGATGGAACGCGCAGGACCAGTTCGGCAAGGCCTCGCGTCCCGACCTGGACCCGCTGGAGGAGGTCCGCAAGCTCAAGGAGATCGGCGCCTGGGGCTTTACGTTCCACGACAACGACCTCTTCCCCTTCGGCGACGAGGCCGCCCGGGAGAAGCAGATCGAGGGTCTGAAGAAGGCCATCGACGAGACCGGCATCGTCTGCGAGATGGTCACGACCAACACCTTCACCGAGCCGATCTTCAAGGACGGCGCGTTCACCAGCAACGACCGCGGCGTGCGCCGCTACGGCCTGCGCAAGGTCCTCAAGAACGTGGACCTCGCCGGCGAGCTCGGTGCCAAGACCTTCGTGATGTGGGGCGGCCGCGAGGGCGCCGAGTACGACAGCGCCAAGGACCTCCTGGCCGCGCACCAGCGCTACGCCGAGGGCGTCGACACCGTCGCCGGCTACATCAAGGACAAGGGCTACGACCTGCGCATCGCGATCGAGCCCAAGCCCAACGAGCCCCGCGGCAACATCTTCCTGCCCTCGATCGGCCACGCCCTCGCGTTCATCAACGAGCTCGAGAACGGGGACATCGTCGGCATCAACCCCGAGACCGGCCACGAGCAGATGGCCACCCTCAACTACACGCACGGCCTCGCGCAGGCGCTGTGGGCCGGCAAGCTGTTCCACATCGATCTCAACGGCCAGCACGGCCCGATGTACGACCAGGACCTCGTGTTCGGCCACGGCGATCTGATCAGCGCCTTCTTCACGGTCGACCTGCTCGAGAACGGCTTCCCGTCCAAGCCCGGCGCCTACGAGGGCGCCCGCCACTTCGACTACAAGCCCTCGCGCACCGAGCACCTGCAGGGCCAGTGGGACTCCGCGATCGCGAACATGGACATGTACCTCATGCTCAAGGAGCGCGCGCAGGCCTTCCGCGCCGACCCCGAGGTCCAGGAGGCCATGGCCTACTCGGGCATCGACACCCTCGGCGAGCCCACCCTGGGCGAGGGCGAGACCCTCGAGGACCTGCTCAGCGACCGCTCGGCCTACGAGGACTTCGACGTCGTCGCGGCCGGCGAGCGCAACTACGGCTTCGTGAAGCTCCAGCAGCTGGCGATGCAGCACCTGCTGGGCTTCCGCGCCTGATCCCGAGCGCCTGATCCTGAGCGCCTGATCGGGCGACCCGGTCCCCGCGGCTCGCGCTGCGGGGACCGGGGCCTGCGCGGTGGAGCGGCGGCGTGAGATCGCCTCCGCCCGCCTGACCGCCCGCGCCGGTGCCGGAACTTGCGTCGAGAGCCACGATGCGACGCAGATCCGGGCCGATATGGGTCGCAGCATGACGCTCGACCTTGGGCGCCAGCCCGCATGATCCAGTGCCCGCTCGCACCGCCCGCATGATCCGCACCCGCACCCGCACCCGCACCCGCAGCCCCGCCGCCCGCAGCCCCACCA
>NZ_FWFG01000089.1 GCF_900163655.1 Brachybacterium nesterenkovii | reverse complement strand
GCGTCTCGCCGTCCCCCGCCCCCCGCACGCACGAGCGCCCCGCACCGAATCCGGTGCGGGGCGCTCGCGGCTGCGACGTCCGGGCGCAGACCCGGACAGCGGCTGTCAGGCCTTGGAGCCCTTGGCCGCGACGACCTGGATCAGCAGGTTCGCGACGACGTCCTCGTGCAGGCGCACGGTCGCCTTGTGCTCGCCGAGCGCGCGCACGGGGGCGGCGAACTCGACGGCGCGGCGGTCGATGTCCTTGTCGAAGACGGCCTTGACGCCCTCGGCGACGTCCTTGGTGGAGACGGCGCCGAAGAGGCGGCCGTTCTCACCGGCGCGCTCGGAGACGACGACGGGCTTGGACTGCAGCAGATCGCGCAGGGCCTGGGCCTCCTCGAGCGACTCGATGGAGCGCTTGGAGCGGGCCGAGCGGATCTGGTCCAGCTGGCGCTGGCCGCCCTTGGTCCACGGGGTGGCGAGGCTGCGCGGCAGCAGGTAGTTGCGCGCGTAGCCGTCCTTGACCTCGACGATGTCGCCCGCGGTGCCGAGGCCGGAGACCTCGCTGGTGAGGATGAGCTTGGTGGTCATGAGACGTCCTTTCCCGACCTGATCAGCGACCGGAGGTCGAGTAGGGCAGCAGCGCGATCTCGCGGGCGTTCTTCACGGCCTTCGCGATCTGGCGCTGCTCCTGCACGGACACGCCGGTGACGCGACGCGCGCGGATCTTGCCGCGGTCGGAGACGAACTTGCGCAGCAGAGCCGCGTCCTTGTAGTCGACGGTCTCGACGCCCGCTGCCTTCAGCGGGTTGAGCTTCTTCTTCGGCTTGCGAAGAACAGGCTTGGCCATCGTGGTGCTCCTTCTGTGAGGGGAGCCCGGGCATGCACCCGGGATGGATGTATGGATGATGTGCGCCGGACGGGGTCCGTCCGGCAGATGCGCCGGAGATGGGATCCGACGGATGCGTCAGCCGCGATGCGGCTGCTGCGTGTGCGGGATCGGTCGGTCCGCGCGTCCTGCTCGGGATCGGGCTCGCAGCCCGAGCCGATCAGAACGGCGGGTCGTCGTACCCCCCCTGGTTGCCGCCGCCGGCCCACGGATCGGCGTCGCCGCCGGAGGCCTGGCCTCCGGCGAAGCCGCCGCCCTGCTGACCGGCGTTGAAGCCGCCGCCCTGGCCCCCGCGGGGCTGGCCGCTGAAGCCGCCGCCCTGCTGCTGGCCGCCGCCGAAGCCGCCACCGCCCTGGTTGCCGCCGCCGAAGCCGCCGCCCCCGCCGCGCTGCTGACGCTGCGGCTTGGCCGTCGCGTAGCGCAGGGAGGGGCCGATCTCGTCGACGTCCAGCTCGATGGTGGTGCGGTTGTTGCCCTCGCGGTCCGTGAAGGAGCGCTGCTTGAGGCGGCCCTGCACGATCACGCGCATGCCCTTCTCGAGCGACTCCGCCACGTTCTCCGCGGCGTCGCGCCAGATGGAGCAGCGCAGGAACATGGCCTCGCCGTCCTTCCACTCGTTCGCCTGGCGGTCGAACGTGCGGGGGGTGGACGCGACGGTGAACGACGCGACCGCCGCTCCGGACTGCGTGAACCGCAGCTCGGGATCGGCGGTGAGGTTGCCGACCACGGTGATGATGGTCTCTCCGGCCATGGGTGTGCTCCTCGTGCGAGTCGTTCGGGGGTTCAGGTCCAGCGGTGCCGATGCTCAGCGATGTCGATGGTCAGCAGGATCGAAGTCCTGCCGCATCGTCCATGAAGGGCGTGGGCGTGCACGGCGGATCAGCGGGCGTCGGCCCGCATCAGCTTGGTGCGGAGGACGGACTCGTTCAGGCCGAGCTGACGATCCAGCTCCTTGGCCGTCTCCGGCTTCGCGGTGAAGGTGACGACGACGTAGACGCCCTCGGGCTTCTTGTCGATCTCGTAGGCGAACTTCCGCTTGCCCCAGACATCGACGTTGTCGATGCTGCCGCCCTCGGCGGGGACGACCGACACCAGCTTCTCGAAGGTGCCGCCCACGGTCCGCTCGTCGATCGAGGGGTCGAGGATCACGACCATTTCGTACTTGCGCATGTTCGAGTACCCACCTCCTGTGGTCTTCGCGGCCACGGTCTCTCCGTGGCAGGAGGGTTCATGCGTACCGCGCGATCGGGGCGGGCGCCCCGTCGGACACGGACCGGCCCACCCTATCGGCTCGACCGCGGGCCCACCAGGTGCCCGATCAGCGTGCGCCGGGGATCACAGCGGGCGCGCACGCCCCGTGCCCGCTAGCCCTGCGGCGCGTTGGGATCGGTCGCCGCGGGCTGCTCCTGCGTCGGCTGCTCGGGAGCTGGCTGCTCGGGTGCCGGCTGCTCCGGTGCTGGCTGCTCCTGCGTCGGCTCCGGGGCCGGGGCCTCCGTCGTGGGCTCAGGGGTCGGCTCGGGGGTCGGCTCAGGGGTCGGCTCCGGAGTCGGCTCCGGAGTCGGCTCCGGAGTCGGCTCCGGCGCCTGCGTGGTCGTCGGGGCCTTCGTCGTCGCCTTCTTGGTGGCCTTCTTCGTGCTCTTCTTGGTGGTCTTCTCGGTCCCGGATTTCGTCTTCTTCTTGGACGCGACCGCCTTGGAGAACTTCAGCTTCTCCTGCCCCTGCAGCGACGGCTTCATGATGTCCACCCACACCTCGGTGGGGAACGTGCCGCCGGTGATGATGTCCTCCCCGCCGAACGGCGTGAGGGACTCCTCCGTCTTCCCGTCGGCGCTCGGCTGGAACATGCCCACCGCCGTCACGAGCTGCGGGGTGAAGCCCACGAACCAGGCCGAGCGCACGCTCTGGGAGGTGCCCGTCTTGCCGGCCACGGGGCGCCCGCTCATGTTCTTGCCGACGTAGCGGGCCGAGCCGGTCGACGGCGGGCCCTGCAGGGCGACGGTCGCGTTGATCGCGACGGACTCGTCGATCACCTGCTCGGACTTGTCCTGGTGCTCGTAGCGGACGGAGCCGTCGGAGCGAGTCACGGTCTGGGTGATGTAGGGCTCGTGGCGCACGCCCTTGGCGGCGAGCGTCGCGTAGGCGCCGGCCATGTTCATGACGGTCGGGGACGCGGAGCCGAGCACGTTGGAGGGCTCGGCTCCCAGACCCGGGGTGTCCTCGGGGAGGCCGAGCTTCACGGCCATGTCACGGGTCTTCTTGGGCCCCATGTCGATGTTCAGGGCCGCATACGCGGTGTTGACCGAGTTGGTGGTGGCCTCGGTCAGGGTGACGGACCCGTAGTCGACATCGTTGAAGTTATTGACCTCCCAGCCGCCCTTGAAGGTCCGCGGGGAGTCGCCGGGCCACGTCGAGCTCAGCGAGTAGCCGTCATCGAGAGCGGCCACCAGCGCGAAGGTCTTGAAGATCGAGCCGGCCATCATGTGGGAGTCGACGGCGTCGTTGTAGCTGCGCTGGACGTAGTCGGGCCCGCCGTACATCGCCTTGATCGCGCCCGTGTTCGGGTCGATCGTCACGGTGCCCACGCGGTTGTTCTCGGGGCGGTCGTCGGGCAGGTTGTCGATCGCCTTGACGGTGTTGTCCTGGATGCCCACGTCCACCGAGGTGACGATCGTGAAGCCGCCCTGGTTGAGCTCGTCCTCGGAGATGCCGTTCTTGACCAGCTCCTTCTGGACCTGGCGCACGAGGTAGCCGTTAGTGCCGCCCATCTTGTTGAGCTTGTGGCCCTCGATCGGCTCGGGGTACTGCAGGGCGTCGGCCTCGGCGGGCGTGAGGGTCTTGGTGACGTTGACCCTCCGCTCGATCACGCGGTCCCACAGCTGCACGGCCTTGTCGTGGTTGTTCGCCGGGTCGTAGGCCGTGGGGGCGGGGATGGTCGCGACGATCACGGCGGCCTCGGCGTCGGTGAGGTCCTTGGCGTCCTTGCCGTAGTACGCCTGCGCCGCGGCCTGGATGCCGTAGGCGCCGCGCCCGAAGTAGATGGTGTTGAGGTAGCGCGAGAGGATCTCGTCCTTCGACAGCTCCTGATCGATCTTCACCGCCATCACCATCTCCTTCACCTTGCCCACATAGGAGGTGTTGGTGCCGGTGTGGTAGCGCTCCACGTACTGCTGTGTGATGGTGGAGCCGCCCTGGCGGGAACCGCCGGAGAGGTTGTTGATGAGGGCGCGCAGGATGCCGCGCGGGGAGATGCCGCGGTTCTCGTAGAACGTCGAGTCCTCGGAGGCCACCACCGATTCCTTCACGGAGTCGGGGATCTGGTCCGAGGGGATGATCGTGCGGTTGATCTCGGAGAACGTGCCCATCTCCGTCGTGCCGTCGGAGAAGTAGACGCGGCTGGTCTGGGCGATGGCGATATCGCTGGGGGCGGGCACGTCCGTGGTCTCGTAGATCCAGGCGGTGATGCCGACGCCGGCGAGGACCATGAGCGCGAAGGCGCCCAGCAACAGGCGCAGCGAGGGGATCCATCGCCACGGGCTCTTCCGTCCCGCGCGCGGGTAGTTCAGGGCCGACGCGAGGCGGCCGCGCTTGCCGCCCGCGGCGGCGGCAGCGCTCGTGCGCGCGGCGCGCCGATCCTCGGCGGCGGCCCCCGTCTTCGACGCGGCACCGGACTTCGCGGCGGCGCCGGTCTTCGCGCCGCCCTTGGCCGCACGGCCGCCGGCGAGCTTCTTCCCGGAGGTGGAGACGGCCCCGAGCGTCGCGGCGGCGCGCGTGCCCGACGAGCCCCTGGCCCCGGAGCTCTTGGTCCCGGAGCTCTTGGCCCCGGCGCCCTTCGCGGCAGCCCCCTTCGCGCCCGGGAAGCTCTTCTTCGCCCCGGCGTCGCCCTTCGTCAGGGGGTCGCCGTTCTTCGCCGCAGCGCCGTCCTTCGTGGTGCCGGAGCTCTTCTTCGCACCGCCGTTCTTCGCACCGCTCTGGGCGCCGCCGGCGCCCGCTCCGCCCACCCAGGCGGCCTTCTTCCGCGGGGCGTCGGGGATGCCGGAGCCCTTCGCGCCCGACCCCGTGCCGCCCGCGCTCTTCCCGCCCGCGCCCTTGCCACGGGCAGGGGTGCGGGAGGTGTGCTTCGACGGACGCGGCGTGTCGCTCACGAGTGCTCCTGGTCCTCCGGCTGCGGCCGGATCGGGGGCGGGGTGCGGGGCCCGCGGACGGGCACCTGGACGGCGGCGCCCCGTTCGCGCGCACGGTCGCGAGGCACAGTGGGACCCAGTATGGACACCGATCACCGCAGCCCGACACCCGAGCGCGGCGACTCTCACACGACGCTCACGTCCGATGCGGCACAGCCCACAGCGCGCCCCTCGGACACATCACGCGCACGAGCTCCCCTCAGCCCGCGTCGGCCTGCCTGCTCTCCCACCACGCGCGCAGCTCCTGCTCGGCGCGCTCCGGACCGAGCGGCCCGTGCTCCATCCGCAGCTCGAGCAGATGCCGGTAGGCCTCGCCGACCTCCCGGCCGGGCGGGATGTCCAGCAGCGCCATGATCTCGTTGCCGTCGAGGTCCGGGCGGATGCGGCCGATCTCCTCGGCCTCGGCGAGCTCGGCGATCCGCGCCTCGAGGTCGTCGTACGCGGCGGCGAGCGCCCGGGCCTTGCGGCGGTTGCGGGTGGTGACATCGGCGCGGGTGAGGCGGTGCAGACGCTCCAGGAGAGGGCCGGCATCGGTCACGTAGCGCCGCACCGCCGAGTCCGTCCACCCGGTGTCGGCGTAGCCGTGGAAGCGCAGGTGCAGCTCGATGAGCCGCGCCACCTGCTTGATCGTGTCCTTGTCGAACGTGAGGGCGCGCAGGCGCTTGGCGGCCATCTTCGCGCCCACGGTCTCGTGGAAGCGGAACGTGACCACGCCGCCGGGCTCGAAGCGGCGCGTCGCGGGCTTGCCGATGTCGTGGAGCAGCGCAGCCAGGCGCAGCACCAGATCGGGGCTCTCGACCGGGCCGCCGGAGCCGGCGGGGCTCTCGAGGTCGATCGCCTGCTCGAGCACCGTCAGCGAGTGCTCATAGACGTCCTTGTGGCGGTGGTGCTCGTCGAGCTCGAGGCGCATCGCGGGCAGCTCGGGGAGCACGTGATCGGCCAGCCCCAGGTCCACGAGCTGCACGAGGCCCGCGCGGGGATGGTCGCCCAGGAGCAGCTTGACCAGCTCATCGCGCACCCGCTCGGACGCCACGATCGCGATCCGCTCGGCGAGCGCCGCCGCGGCCGCTGCGGTCGCGGGCTCGATCGCGAAGCCGAGCTGGGAGACGAAGCGCGCGGCGCGCATCATCCGCAGCGGGTCGTCGGAGAACGACTGCTCGGGGGCGACGGGGGTGCGCAGCAGACGCCGGGCGAGGTCGGTGAGGCCGTCGAACGGGTCGACGAGCTCAAGGGAGGGCAGGCGCACGGCCATCGCGTTGACCGTGAAATCGCGGCGCGAGAGGTCACCGACGAGGGTGTCCCCGAAGGCGACCTCCGGCTTGCGGCTGGTGGGGTCATAGGACTCGGTGCGGTACGTGGTGACCTCGACCTTCACCCCTGAACGGACGGCGCCGAGGGTGCCGAACTCGCGGCCCATGTCCCACAGGGCCCCGCCGTCGTTCCAGCGGCGCAGGATCGCCTCGGTCTGCTCGGGCCGGGCGGAGGTGGTGAAGTCGAGGTCGGCGCTCGAGCGCCCGAGCACGGCATCGCGCACGGGGCCGCCGACGAGGGCGAGCTCGTGCCCGTCGGCCTCGAACATCTCTCCGAGCTCGTGCACCTCCGCGGGCAGGGCGGCGAACATCGTCGCGGCGCGGCAGCGGGCCAGGTCGAGACGGCGCGCGGCCTCGTCGTCGGCCTCCCTCATGTGGAGGTCCTGGGGGGAGTCGGTCACGGTCGTTCCTCGCTGCGTGGGCTGGGCGGGCGGCGCGTCTACAGTGGCCCCATGCCGTCCACGCCACCGACCGCGCGCTCGCGCGGGCCGCGTCCGGGGCGCGCCGCGCGGACGGCGGCGCTCCTGGTCGCCGCGCTCACGGTGCTGGGCACGGTCGTCCTGAGGATCGCGCCCGGTGAGTCTATCGCCGCGCCCGTGGCCCCGGCGTCGGCCGCACCCCAGCCCGCGGGGCAGAGCGCGCCCGCGCGGCCGCCCGCCCAGGACGACCAGGGCGTGCGGCTGGACCTCGTCTCCCTCGGACCGGCCGCCCTGGTCCCGGGCGACACGCTCACCGCCGAGGTGGCCGTCACCAACTCCTCCGGCTCCGTCGTCGCCTCCCCGCGCCTGACCCTGTCCGGTCCCACATCGCGCGTCACGGACCGCAGCGTGCTCGAGGCCTGGCAGCAGGACACGACGCCGGGCGCCGGGCGCGCGGTCGCCTCTTCGGCGGACGGCGCCGCGGACCTGGCCCCCGGCGAGACCCGCACGATGACCATCGCGGTCCCCGCCGACTCCCTCGGGTACGCGACCGCGCCGGAGCTGTGGGGCGCCCGCCGGATCGCGCTCACCCTCGAGTCGGGCGGGACCGCGGTCTCGACGCTGCGCACCTTCGTGGTGTGGCGCCCGAGCGGAGCATCCGGGTCGATCACCGAGTCCGTGCTGCTGCCGATCGCCCCTGATGACCCCGGGCTCGCCGCGATCGACCCCGCGGCGTACGACGAGACGACCACCACGGGGCGCCTGGCGTCACTGGGCCAGCTCGCCCAGCGCGAGGACGTCGACTGGCTCGTGGACCCCGTCGTGCTGGATCCGCCCGTGCACGAGACGACCGAGGCGCCGACTGCCCAGGACCCGGAGCCCGCAGAGGACCAGCCGTCCGCCGCCGACGACCCGTCGGCCGAGCCCACCGTTCCCGCAGATCAGGGCCCCGCGGCCTCGCCCGGGGCCGCGGCGCTCGCGGAGCGGCTGGCCGGTGCGGTCGGCGACCGCACGGTGCTGACGCTGCCGTACGCGCAGGCGGACATGCCCTCGCTCCAGGACGCCGGGGCGTCCGAGCTGCGCGGGATCCTGGAGAGCCGCAGCGAGGAGGCGACGCAGGCGGCGGGCTTCGCCCCCAGCGGTTCCGTGGCCGTGGTCCCGGGCCCGCAGGCGGACGCCGCGAGCATCGAGCAGGCGCAGCGGTCCGGGGCGACGACCATCCTGACCTCGTCGGCGTCCCTGCGGGAGGACCTCGAGGCGACGGTCACGCCGTCGTCCGCGGGCGAGGTCGCGACCGAGGCCGGCATCTCGCCCGTGCTCGCCGCCGATCCGGTGCTGTCCGACGAGCTGGCCTCGCTGGACGGCACCACGGACGCCGAGCAGACCTCCCAGCGCCTCCTCGCCGAGACCGCCGTGATCGCCTCCGAGCCGACGACCGCGCCGCGCCATCTCCTCATCGCGCCGCCGCTGGACGCCGAGCTGGACGCCGCGGCGACCGGATCGGCCCTCGATGCGCTGGGCTCGGCCCCCTGGATCCGCTCCGGTCGCACCGGGGAGCTGCTGGACATGGCGAGCTCGGGCACCGCCGTCCAGGACTCGCAGGACACGACGGGGGCGCCGCTGTCGCTGGGGACGGTGACCGCCGACGCCATCGTGCCGTCGGTGCGCGGGATCGATGGGAGGGTCGCGCACCAGGACGCGGCCGTCGATGCGGGGAAGCTGGACCCGGTGCTCGTGATGGGCGTGCAGGATGACGCCCTGCGCCTGGAGGCGATGCGGTCGACGATGGTCGACCCCACGACGGCGGACGACACCGTGTTGACGGTACTGTCGGCCGTCTCCACGCGGTGGCTCGGCGACCCCGAGGGCCACCTGCAGCGGACGGGCGCGGCCTCGCGCGCAGTGGATGCCTTCAACGGGCGCGTGAGAGTGGTCCCGGCCTCGAACTACACCCTCGTCGCCTCCGGCGCGAGTGTGCCGATCACGCTGACCAACGACCTGGACACCCCGGTGCGCGCGCGCCTCGAGATCTCCGCGGACCGTCCCCTCGTGCGCCTCCCGTCCCCCTCGACGGAGGTGGAGATCCCCGCCCACGGACGCGTCACCGCCTCAGTCCCCGTGGAGGCGGTCGCCAACGGCCAGGTGAACCTCTCGGTGCTCATGACGGGCACGGACGGCACGCCGATCACCGCCCCGCAGACGGTGTCCCTCACCGTGAACCCGTCGTGGGAGAACTGGACCACGATGATCCTCGTGGTCGGGATGGGCCTGCTCGTGGTGGTCGGCGTGCTGCGCGCCCGCCGCCACGGGTCCGACCGGCGCGCGCCGGCGGTGCGCGGCCCCGAGGACCCGTCGACCCTGGCCCGCACGGGCCTGTCGGCGCCCCGTCCCGAGGAGCCGCCGGGCGAGCAGGACGCAGAGCCCGACGACGCCAGCCCCGACGATCCCGATCCCGACGACCCTGCCCCCGACGGCGACGACCCTGCCCCCGACGGCGACGACCCAGCCCCCGACGACCCTGATGACGCGAACGGATGATCCCCGCATGACCGAGCAGAACCCGGCCGACCCCTCCGCGGAGTCCGCCGACGCCACGGCCGCGGCACCCGTCGCCCGCGCCGCGACCCCGGTGCGCCGGATGATGCGCGCGAGCGCCGTCATGGCCTCGGGGTCGATCGTCTCGCGCATCCTCGGCTTCGTGCGCAACGGGCTCATGTCGCTGATCGTCGTGAACGCCTCGCCGGTCTCGAGCGCCGTGAGCGCGGCGAACTTCCTGCCCAACTCCATCTGGATCTTCATCGGCGGCGGCGTCCTCAACGCCATCCTGGTGCCCGCGATCGTCCGCGCGACGAAGCAGGCGGACCGCGGCTCGGACTACGTCTCGCGCCTGATGACGCTCGTGGTGCTGTGCTCGGCGGTGCTCACCGCCGTCTGCATCGCGGCGGTCCCGCTGCTCGTGCGCATCACGAGCGGCGACCTGGGCGGATCGACGCTCTCGCTCGCGATCGCCCTGGGCTACTGGATGATGCCGCAGATCATGTTCTCGGCCCTGTACGTCATGGCCGGTCAGCTGCTGAACGCGCACGAGTCCTTCGGGCCCTACCAGTGGGCGCCCGTGCTCAACAACGTGGTCGGGATCCTCGGCGCGATCGTGTTCATGGCGGTCTGGGGCACCTCCAACGGGGATCCCGGGGTGTGGACGACGCCGATGATCCTCGCACTGGCGGCCTTCAACGTCGGCGGCAGCGCCGCGCAGGTCGCCTTCCTGTGGATCTACGTGCGCCGCCTGGGCCTGCACCTGCGGCCCCGCTGGGGCTTCCGCGGCCTGGGGCTGGGCAAGCTCTCCCGCATCGGGCTGTGGACCCTGGCGATGCTGGGGGTCTCCCAGCTGGGCATCTACGCGACGCGCTGGGCCACCTCGGGTGCCGCCGACGCCGTCCAGCGCCTGCACGAGCAGGGGCGGACCGCGGAGATCGGCCAGTACCCGGGCCTGTGGACGATCGACTCGGTGAACCTCGCCTTCATGATCCCGCAGGGGATCATCACGGTCTCGCTGGTGACGGCGGCGTTCCCGGGGATCTCCCGCAGCGCGGCCGACCACGACCACGACGGGGTGCTGCGCCAGTACGCCCGCACCTCGCGCCTGCTGGCCGTGCCGATGATGCTCGCGACCGTCGTGTTCATCGCCCTGGCGGGCCCGATCATGTGGGTGATCATCCTGGGCTCGGACCCGGTCGGCGCCCGCGCCAACGGCTGGGTGCTGGCCGGCTACATGCTGGGGCTGGTGCCCTTCGCGGCGACCTACCTGGTCAAGCGCGTCTTCTACGCCTACGAGGACGGCCGCACGCCGTTCCTCATGCAGATCCCCAACACGCTCGCCTCGCTGGTGGCGGTCGCGCCGATCCTGCTGCTGGTCGATCCGCGCTGGGCGGCAGCCGCGGCGACGACCGCGAGCGCGCTGGGCAACCTGCTGTGCTGGGTGGTCGGCGTCTGGCTGCTGAACCGTCGGATCCGCGCGACGGGCACCGAGATCACCACCATGCGCACGAACGCCGAGGTGATGGTGAAGCTGCTGATCGCCGGCGCGCTGTCCCTGGGCGCGGGCCTGGGCCTGATGGCGCTCCTGCAGGATGCCGTGTACTCCTCGCGGCCGGCGGCCCTCGTGATCTGCAGCGCGATCGGCGTGCTCATGACCGCCGTCTTCGCGGCCACGGCCTGGCTGCTGCGGGTCCAGGAGCTGCGCTCTCTTGCGGACCAGGTGCTGCGGCGCGTCTCCCGGCGGCGGGCATGAGCGGGCCTCGCCGGAGGATCGCCCACGGGGGCACCGCGGTGCTGATCGGCGCGGGCGGTGCCCGCTGTTCCGTAGCATGGGGCCCTGACATCGAGCCGGAGGACGAGGCGTGAACCGACGACCGCACGAGGGCGCACTGGCGGACCGCTGGACGCTCGAGGGCACCATCCCGCTGTCCGGCTGCGCCGAGGGAGCGTCCTGGCATCGCGCCCGCGCCGCCCGCAGCGGTGATCCCGCCGCCGTGATGCTGGTCGAGGGCGAGGCCGCTCTCGAGACCGCCGATGCCGCCCGCCGCGCGCTGCTCGTGGAGCACGAGCGGCTGCTGCCGGTGCTCGATGTGGAGGTCCTCGGGGAGGACGCGCCCGCCCGCAGCGCTGCGACCGCCGAGGGACCTGCTGGCAAGGGATCGACCGGCGCCTCCGACGACGCCGACGCGGGCGCGACGGATCCCGGTGCGGATGCCGCCGACGGTCCGCTGACGATCGTGTCCTACCCGTTCCCGCCCGCGCCGCCGCTGGCCGCGCTGCTGTCCAAGGGCGCCCTGCGCCCGGAGACCGCGCGCTCGATCATCGGGGAGGCCGCGACCGGGCTCGAGGCCGCCCGCCGCCGCGGTCTGCGTCACGTGCACCTCGATTCCAACCGCGTCTTCGTCGACACCCGCTCCGGGGACGTCCGCGTGCTGGGCGTGGGTGTGGAGACCGCAGCCCACGGCACGGCCGATCCCTCGGGCGATGAGGCCGCCGCGCAGGACGTCGTCTCGCTGATCACGCTGCTGTTCCGTGCGCTGACGGGCCGCGTGCCCCGACCCGGTGCCGACGGGTCCTTCCCCCGGCCCTCGGCGCTGGCCTCCCGCCGCGTGCCGGAGGACCTCGACGACCTCTGCGATCGCGTGCTGAACGGCCATGACGATGTTCCGCTGACCACGCGGGAGCTCCTCGATGAGCTGGGACCGTGGCAGTCGATCCCGGTCACTCTGCAGGCCTACGACCCCACCGAGGACGCCGCTAAGCCCGCCGCTGAGGAGTCGGCTGCCGCGACGTCGACTGCCGCTGGGCCCGCCGCCGAGGCCGATCGCTCGTCCACCGCCTCGTCCGCGGGTGCCGCCGACGCGGGAAGCACCGATGCGGGCGGCCCCGGCACCGGCGCCGCGGCCGCAGGACTCGCCGCAGGGGCCGCGGGCGCCGGACTCGCCGCCGGTGCGGTCGCCGCCCCCGAGTCCGCCGGCGACGAGCAGGGCACCGCAGCCGCCGCCGAGGCGAATCCGCCTAAGCCTCCCGTCGAGCCGAGCACCCCCGACGCGGGCACCGCCCCGAGCACGTCCAGCGACGCCTCAGACGATGCCGCCGGCTCCAGCGCGTCCGATGCCGCCGCTGCCGCGGCGAGCGACGGCTCGACGACCGCGCGGACCGGCGCCCTCGGCGCCGCGATCGCGGCGGGGGCCCTGTCGCTGCGGGAGAAGGCCGCCGAGCGCCGGGCCGCCCGCCGGGAACGCCTCGCGGCCCGCGCCGAGGAGCGCGCCGCCGCGCAGGGAGCCGCCGAGCAGGACCCGACAGCCCAGGGCACGACGGCACCGGGAGATGCAGCACAGCGAGATCCCGCGCAGACCGATACCGCCGCCGTGGTCGAGGGCGCAGCCCCCTCGACCAGCAGCCCTGCTGCCCACGGCGCGGACGCGTCAGGCTCTGCCGCCGCCGATCAGACGGGGGCGGCACCCGCCGACGGCACCGCGACCGCGGAGGGCACGGACCCTGCGACCTCTCAGCGGGCCGAGGCCGATGCCCGCGCCGAGGCCGAGGCGGCCGCCGCCCACGAGGCCCGCGGACTCGTCCAGGACCTCCACCTGACAGAGCACCGCGGCGCCTCCGCGTTCCCGGGCTCCCTCGCGGTCGTCCCCGCCCCGTCGCGCCTGGCCCCGGACGCGGAGGACGACGATCCCGCCCTGCCCTCCGCCGATCGATCCGCCGACTCCTCGGGCAGCACCCCGGAGGTGGAGGACGAGGAGACGGGCGACGCGCCGCTCGCAGCCGCCGTCAGCCCCGTGATCGTCGGTGCGGCCGGCGATCGCTCGCCCGAGGACGGCCCGATCATCGTGCCCGGCCGCTCCCGACCGATCGCCCCGGTCGAGGAGGAGGCCGACGCCTGGAGCGCGACCCCGGCGGCCTATCTGCGCGACGTGGTGGGGGTGGCGATGGACCGCGACTCCGATCGCACGTACGTGCTCGGCCCCCAGGACGGGCAGGACCGGTCGCGCCAGGCGCTGTGGATCCTGATCGGCGGCGTCGTCCTCGTGATCATCGCCCTCGTGCTCGCGTTCAGCTCGATCACGGCCGCCCTCCGCGACCCGGCCACCGCGCCGAGCGCCACCCCCTCGAGCTCGGCCGCTGCGGCGGCCACCACCCCGGCCCCTGAGCAGTCGGCGGCGGCCGCCCCCGCGCCCGCTGAGTCGTCGCAGCCGGCCGCCCCGCCCGTCATCGCGTCCGTGACCGAGGTCGACGACGGCAAGCCGGACCACCCCGAGGACGCCGGCCGCATGAACGACGGGGACCCGGGCACCGTCTGGCGCTCGAAGATCTACCGGTCGGAGACGTTCGGGAACATCAAGCCCGGCATCGGCATCACCGTCGATCTCGCGGCGCCGGCCACCGTGAACGCCGTGGTCGTGACCACCAAGGAGTCCCAGGGCGGGCTGATCGAGCTGCGCACGGTCAACGATGACGGCTCGATGGGCGATCCCGTCGCCTCGGGCGCCTTCGCCGGCGACGGCGAGGTGCGCCTCGCGCCGGGAGCCCCGTTGACGACCCAGAAGCTGATGCTGTGGATCCCGCAGGCGCCGACCGACTCCAAGGGCAACCGCGCGCAGATCGCGGAGATCCGCGTCGAATGAGCCCACGCGAGGCGCAGCAGGAGCCGACGCCCCGGGGAAAGGCGCTGCGGCGCACTCTCGTGGTGCACGGCCGTCTCGCCCGCATGCGCACGACCGCCGCGTGGCGACGCGCGCTGATCGGCGGCCGCGCCCTGGGTGCGGCCTCGCGCCGGACCGCGCGGCGCGCCTCCGACGCGGCAGGTCCCCTGCGCGACCGCATCGGGGAGTCATCGCGCACGGCCGGTGCCTCCGTCGGCCGCGGGAGCCGTCGGGCCGGGGCCGTCCTGGGCCGCGGTGCTCGGGAAGCGGACGGCGCGGTCGCCCGCGGGAGCCGCCGCACCGCGTCCGGCATATCGCAGGGAGCCCGCACGGGCCGAGATCTCGCACGACGGGGCCTGGCGGCGAGCGCGCCGGTCCTGGCCCGTGGAGCAGCGGGCGCGCGCCGCGTCCTGCGCCACGGCGGTCGCGGACTCTCCGCGGGGGCCGCACGACTGCGACGGGCCGGATCGGCCCTCGAGGAGCGGACGCAGGCCGCCCCGCAGATCCTCGGGCTCCCCGTCCCGCTGCTCGCCGCGGGCCTCGCGATCGCCGCGACCATCGGGCTGCTGCTCTCCTACGCCCTCGTGCTGACCACGCGCGGCGCCTCACCGGGTGACGCAGCGCTCGAAGACGGCATGAGCGGGAACATTCCGCCCGGGGTCCCCGTTCTCACGGAGGAGTCGCTGGGCCCGGAGGTCCAGACGCTGTACGACACCGGCTACATCGAGTCGGCGGCGGACTTCGACCTCCACCGGTGCGTCGAGCAGCAGGGCATCACCCAGCCCGTCCTGATCCTCGAGCAGGCGGTCTGGGGGCCCGAGACGACACTGTCATGGGTGATCGTGCACAGCGACATCACCCCGAACGATCTGCAGCAGGAGGGAGGAGCGGTCGAGGTGGCCGTGGTCCGCCCGAGCTGCGGCACCGGGCAGGCGCAAGATGCTCTCCTGTGGAACGGGTCGACCATGCTGAAGCCATCGTCCCCGGCCTGACCCCTCGCCAACTGCCGTCACCGACCGCCACCGGCGACCCCCGTCGTCCCGCTTCCTGCCCTCCACCCCCGCCCGCCGGTCCCGCCCTTCAGCCCCGATACCATCGCTCGCCCGTCGACCCTCCGTTCAGAACCGCCCACCCGTCCACCTGCCCCGCCACCTGGCGCATCATCTGCCGCGCGGACCCCGTCCGCGCACCCGATCCGGAAGGACCCCGTCATGACCGATCCCGTCCAGCCCGTCACCGTCCTGCCCGGCCTCGTCGGCGCGAGCTCCTCCGCGTCCGCCGATGCCGTGGGCGCTGGCGATCAGCCCCGCCCCGAGGCCGATCGCGTGCACGAGGTCGTCATCATCGGCTCCGGCCCCGCCGGGTACACGGCGGCGATCTACGCGGCCCGCGCGGAGATGGAGCCGATCGTGATCGCCGGGTCGCTGGATGCCGGCGGCGCGCTCATGACCACCACCGAGGTGGAGAACTTCCCCGGCTTCGCCAAGGGCGTGATGGGCCCCGAGCTCATGGCCACGATGCAGGAGCAGGCCGAGCGCTTCGGCGCCGAGGTGCTGTTCGAGGACGCGGTGGAGGTCTCTCTGGAGGGCCCCGTGAAGACGGTGACGCTCGAGGACGGCACGGTCTACCGCGCGAAGGCCCTGATCATCGCGACCGGCTCCGCCTACCGCGAGCTCGGCATCGAGGGCGAGAAGGAGTTCTCCGGCCGTGGTGTCTCCTGGTGCGCGACGTGCGACGGCTTCTTCTTCAAGGACAAGGACATCGTGGTGGTCGGCGGCGGCGACAGCGCCGTCGAGGAGGCCACGTTCCTGACCCGCTACGGGCGCTCGGTCACCCTGGCGCACCGTCGCGACCAGCTGCGGGCCTCGAAGATCATGGCCGCCCGCGCCGAGGCCGACCCGAAGCTCGAGTTCGCGTGGAACGCGCAGCCGGTGCGGATCAGCGGCGAGGAGGCCGTCACCTCTCTGACCGTGCGCGACACCGTCACGGGCGAGGAGCGGGAGATCCGCACCGATGCCGTGTTCGAGGCGATCGGGCATCTACCGCGCTCGGGCCTGTTCGCGGGCAAGCTCGAGCTCGACGAGCAGGGCTACATCGTGTGCCAGGGCCGTTCGACCCGCACGAGCGTCGAGGGCGTGTTCGCGTGCGGCGACGTCGTGGACCACACCTACCGCCAGGCGATCACGGCGGCCGGTTCCGGGTGCCAGGCGGCGCTGGATGCCGAGCGCTGGCTCGCCGACACCGCCGCAGCGGCGGCGCAGGCCTGACCTCGGGCGGGAGGTGGTCCGCACGGACCACCTCCGCGGCCCGCACCGCGGGGAGTCAGGTCCCGGACGCGGGAAGTCAGCTCCCGGACCGCGGGAAGTCAGCTCCCGGACCGCGGGAAGTCAGCTCCCGCCGTCGATCGTTCGCGCGTCCCGGGCCGACGTCTTCCGGCCTCGGCTCCGATCGTTCGCTCTCCCCGCCGCCGCGCGGCGTCAAGTCCTGCCCCGACCATCTACCGGTCTCGGCAACGACAGTCCGATGACCCCGCAATCGTGCACAGCAATACAGAAGAACAGCCATGACAGTGTCATCACCACCTGGGTCCGATCGCCAGGACGCACTGGTCCTGCTCTTCTGGGCCTCCTGGGCGACCCCGTCACGCCCGTCACTGAGCACGGCGCGTGAGCTCGCCCGCAGACATCAGGAGAGCATCGAGGTGCTCGTCGTGGACATCGCGGAGCCCCTGGTGGCTCTTCCCCCGGGATACCGCGTGGTCGTCGGCGACCCTGCACCAGCCCGTCGTGCGCCGGATCCTGGATCCGAGGAGAGCGGGGCTGTTCCACCTGACCGGCCCGTGTCTGGCACCGACGATCCCACGAGTGCGCGTCCCCGGTTGCTTCGGGACGAGGTGCCGAGCGAGGATCTGCTCGGCGCCCTGCAGGTCAGCGTCGTCCCCACGTGGGTACGGCTCGAGCGAGCTCGGGCGCACCGCGCCGATGACGACCGCACCGCTGCATGGCAGGAGACCTCGCGGCTCGAAGGTGCTCGTGCCAAGCACGAAGTGGAGAGGACCATCTTCACCGCCAGCAGCACAGCGACATCCACCCACGGGCGCGCGCCGCTGAACGCCGGCCCGTGGCACGGGACCACCGACCACGACACGACGGGCACAGGGGACAGCCCGTCCTCGGGCAACCCTTCCTCGGACAGCACATCCCCGGACAGCCTCGGTGCACAGACCTGAGCGGGATTCCCGTTACGGGGGCAGGCCCATACATGCACCCGTGATTCCACGTCGTCACCCGTCGGCGTGACTGAGCCCGCATCCATCCCCGCGTCGATCCGCACTCAGTCGGGAACGGGATCGCGAAGGGCAGCGGAAAGAGGTGCGCACGACGCTCATGTCGGGACTGTCGTCCCTACTTTTCCTGTGGAAGGTGTGCTGACGAGTCGAGCTATTGTCCACACGGTTTTCCACAGCCCGCGCACACTGTGGACTGCTGGTGAGGAATGTGTCACATAATGGGCTGTGACCTGCAGGAATGTGTCTCTGCGTGGCTCCGGAGCGCACCACCTGAATCGAGGACCGCATCCCCGCGGTGGAAAAGAGCGCTGCGTTCCTCTCCTCGTCATCCACAGCGTCATCCCCGAGGGGGACAACGGCATGACGGGGCGAACTCCCCGTTGACGCAGCGGCAGTAAACGACATCATCGGTCCGGCGACGGTGTCCTTGCGGATCGCCTGCTCACGGAAACCCCGATGGGGATGCCACCGATGGGTTGCGGTCCCACCCCACGGCACGGAGTCGGGACATCACGGCTTCGGCATCATTGCCGCGTTTCCCGTGGAACCTCTTCGGCTCGGCGCTTGACACGGGCGATGGGCACACGCGCCCCATCCGGCTGCTCTGATTACACCCGGGCCCACCCGTCGGGTGTCCGCTCTGCTTGTCCTCACCGGGTCTCCGCAGCGGGCTTCCGCACCGGGTATCGCAATCCCATCCTTGCAGGCCGCCGAGCCGGCACAGACCGGCGCAGCTGACGGACAAAGACAATGCGAGCCACGCTCCAGAATTCCTCGTTCCTCCGCGCACGGGGTCCGACGGAGCCCCCTCGCTTCCGTGTTTCACGCGAAACCTCCACCGTCGGGCGGCATTTCGGGTCCCCACGCCACGGCTCGGAGCGAGCGAGCGAAGGCTCCGGTCTGCACAAGCGGAAGTTCTGGTCTGCGACTGAGGGCCAGTGCTACACCACCGCTGCGGGCTAGCCGTCGGGCCGACCGTGCCGCCTCGGCTATCCGCCTGCACATGTGGATCCGTCGACATGAGATCGGCACGCGGCGCGGCATTCCCCTCCCTTCCTGCGGCAAGCACATGGGATGTCTCGATGGCCGCGTACAGCATGTTTCACGCGAAACACGGTGTGGATCGCCGCTGGCCGCCCGTCCGTCAAGAGGGATGACGTGGTCTATGCCCCCTCCGGCGGCCTTGTCACGGGAAGTGAAGCGCAGCGGTGCTCAGCAGCGGCGATGATCTCGACGTGACCACTGCTCTGCGAGCTCGTCGCGAATGCCTCCTCGTCGGCAGAACGTCGTATCGCCGGTCGAGCACCGCCGTCAACCCACCTCGGAGGTGCAGGCAGTGCGGCCGGTGTATGGACGCGGAGATGTGGCGTCGCGCGGGCACGGGTGCGTGGACGTCACCAATCCCTGTGAAGCGTCGAGGGGCCACTTGCTTCACGTGAAACGTGGGTCCGGCATCTTGGGCAACGCACCGTCGTTAGGACATGACGAGAACGGGACCCGACGTACATGCCGAGAACGAGACCCGCCAGCGCGGCGTGTGACTCCGCATCGACAATTGATCAGGTTTCACGTGAATCACTTCGTCTGCGCCCGACTGTCTCGCGTACCGCAGGTTGCGCCACTGCACGTGGGCGAGCACTCAGGATTCGACACGGACACAAGACATGGCAACGTGGCGTGGTTGTTTCACGTGAAGCCCAGAGGCACTTCACGCCGATGGGATCGTGAGCTGCTCCGCCGCGATGGGGTACGAGGGAGCGTGAATGCGAATGGCACAGCTCAATACCCCGGTTTCACGTGGAGCTTGCCTTGGAACACGTCGCGGTGTCGGCGGCGGGTGCCTAACAGCAGCTCTCTCGGTTCAGCCGCGCCGCAGTCCGGCCACAACGGACACCTGTGTACAACGATGGCGTCGTAGACGTCAAGCACCAACAGCGAGGGCCACCGCGTGCTTCACGTGGAACACATCCAACAGGTTGTCGATACTTCGCTCAGAGCGAGAGGGAGGAGCTAGCGGGAGGGGTAAGAGCGCGGAGCAAGACAATGGGCGCCGACACCCCACTCTCATCTGCGGGGTCCAGCGGTCGGGAGACGCGCAAGCTCGGAGGTCGGTCGAGTCCGGGCTGCGCTAGCCCGGAGTGCGTCCGCCACTAGTCCCGTGATATTTCGTGACGGAATCCCCGGGGCGTCTCCGCACGTCGAGGGCTTCTCCAGGATCCTTCATTCCCCGCGCTCCGTTTCACGTGAAGCGGCGGGTCGCACCCCCGGCGAATCCCTGGATGGCGGCGTGCGTACTGCTCCCACTACGGCGGGAGAGGTTTGACAGGGGCGCAAGGGTGTGTCTGGCGTCACAGTGCAGCGCCTCGGCACGCTCCGTCGCCGATGTTTCGCGTGAAACATCCTCACAGCCACGGTGCTCACATGCTCGCGAGCGCGGGGTGCACTACGAAGACGCCTGACAGTGACAGGACACTCGGTGGTGCAGCCTGGCCCGGCATCTCGTCCCGCACGGTTGTTCGTCGTCCCGCTCGGTGCTTCCTCGGGCGGCGCCGTTCCGACACACACTCTGTTTCAGGAGGCCGTATCAGCGGGGCGTTCGGCCCTCCCGACCACACACGTCACAAGCCCGTACTCACCACGATCCGGGCCGCGCAGCTGTCCGACTCACGCAGGGCGGGGTCGAGTCCTCTTGAGCGGTGGCCGTCCATCGTTCGATCATCTGCCGGGCAACGGGGCACGCCTGCGGTACCGGAGGAGCGTCGGCGTGCTGGAACAGAGCAGGGGCACCGGAGCGCGACCGGTTCGCGCCGCTTCGCTGAGCTCCCACCCGACTGACGAGCTCCACAGTTCTGCGATCTCAGGCCCCAGGCAGCCAGGGGGAGGCCACCCGGACGACAAGGGCGATGCGGAGGGAGTGCAGCAGGCGAGCCGCGCCGCGGCACAGGAACTTGACCCACAGGGCATGCGGCACCGGGGCCACCCCGTCGTCTTCCGAATCCTCCTGCCCGGCGCCCGGCCCCCGACGCGCAGCATCCAGCGCTCGACACCCGATGGTCCGCAATCAGCGCCCAGTGCACGTCAACGGCAACTGCTCCAGGCTGGCACTGCCGCGGTGACGCGGTCTAGCGGTCAAGGGCCGTGAATGATGCTGTTATGGCACCGTGTCTCGCCGCAGCGCGGTGGAATCCAGCGCATCGCGCCCTCGCTTTCGGGAAGGGTGCGGCTCGCTACCGGGAGGGTACGGAGGAAATCTGCCCTCTGCGCAACCGCGTCGGCCACGCCGGGACGGGGCTCACCATCGCGGCCCCGCAGTGCTCCGCCCCGGGGTAGTGACGAGGGAACGGGCAACGCCTCCTCGCGACTTCCAGCGTGGCCGGAGCGCATTCCTGCGGAGGCGGCGGGCCGGCGGTGCTGGTGCTGGCATCGAACGATCGGCGATCGGAATGCCCCGGCGTCCATCCGCGCGTAGGGGTCGGGGATGTGGATCGCGGGAACGGAGTCGTCCAGCAAGCGCGCCCCTACCCCGCGGCGCACCGAACACGTCCACCGCCTGCCGCATCAGCGCGGCCGGTTGCTCACTCCTGGTGGGAGGTGGCCTCCGAGCCCTCAGCGGCATCGGAGCGGTACTCCTCGATCCCCAGGCGGTCCATCAGACGCTCGAGGTCCTCCAGGTTGGTGAACTCGAGCGTGATCTTGCCCTTGCGCTTGCCCACGTCGATGCGCACCGGCGCCTCGAGACGGGTGGAGAGCCGACTGGTGTAGTCGACCACGCGGGGATCGTACGAGGTGCGGCGCGGGGTCTTCGTCGCCGCTGCGGGCTCGACGCCTCGCGACACCAGACGCTCGACAGCGCGGACGGACAGACCCTCCGCGACGATCCGCTGGGCCAGCTCCTCCATCAGCGCGGGACTGTCGAGGCCGAGCAGGGCGCGCGCATGACCGGCCGACAGCGCGCCCGACGCGAGACGACGCTGCACGAGCGGGGGGAGCTTCATCAGGCGCAGGGTGTTGGAGATCTGCGGACGAGAACGACCGATGCGCTCGGAGAGCTCGTCCTGGGTGCACCCGAAGTCCTCGAGGAGCTGCTGGTACGCCGCGGCCTCTTCCAAGGGGTTCAGCTGGGAACGGTGGAGGTTCTCCAGGAGGGCATCGCGCAGCAGGTCGTCGTCGGTGGTCTCCCGGATGATCGCGGGAATCGTCACGAGGCCGGCCCGGCGGGCGGCGCGCCAGCGGCGCTCGCCCATGACCAGCTCGAAGGACTCGCCCGTGTCCGTGGCGGGGATGGGGCGGACGACGATGGGCTGCAGCACGCCCACCTCGCGCAGGGAGTAGGCGAGCTCATCGAGGGCGTCCTCGTCGAACTGCGTGCGCGGATTGCGCGGGTTCTCCCGGATCTCATGGATCGGGATCTCAGCGAACTCGGCACCGGGGACGGGCAGCAGGTCCTCGCGGCCGGAGTTTTCGGTGGCAGGGCCGTCGCTGTCCTCCGGGGCACCGTGCTCCGGGTTGTCGTCCTCCGGAGCGTCGTCCTCGGGAGCCGGAGTCTCCAGATCGTCGGCTGCAGCAGCCTCCGCGGCGGGCTCGGTCGGCTCAGTCACGGCATCCGCGTCCTGGGCGGACGCGGTGCCTGCCTTGTCCATCGCAGCACCGTCACCCACCGCTCCGGCATCGTCCACGTCAGCGTCCGGCGCAGCAGCCCCGTCACCCGCAGGCGCGGTGTCGTGATCCGAGAAATCGGAGGCATCAGCCTGGGCCGGACGACGGGAGCGGGCCGGAGTCGGCGTCACGCGCTCGACCTCGACGGCGCTCTCGAGCGCGCTCTCCTCGGGGGACACATCCTCCGGCGCCGCAGTCTCGGGTGCAGCGGTGGCGGGCTCGGGGGTCGCACCAGCGGGCGTCGTTGACGTCGAGCGGGGAGAGCGCTTCGTCGCAGCCGTCTTCCCTGCATCGGCCTTCCCCGCAGCGGTCTTCGCCGGGGCCTTCTTCGCGGGCGCCTTCTCCACGACCGCCTTCTCCGCAGCAGCCTTCTTCGCCGGGGTCTTCCCCGACGCACGACGCTCCGCGGCGGCCCGCGCCATCGCCCCGGCCACGTCGCGGCCCGACCCGGCGCGACCGCCGGTGCGCTCCGCCGCCCCCACGGGGTCGCCCGAGAAGAACATGTCGACGGGTCGGCTGCTCGCCCCGGCCTCGCCGGGCTCGGGCGCGGTGCGCGGGTGGCTGCGCGTGCGCAGGCCCGCCGCGTCGGCCTCCGCAGGGCTCCGATGCTCCGGGGCGGGGGAGGGTGCCGAGGGGCGCGCCGCCGGGCTGCCGGCCCCCGGGATCAGGGCACCGAGTCCACGGCCGAGGCCACGCTTCTGCGTCATATCCGTCCTTCACCAGGCGATATGCGACCGGAGGACCGGCCGCGGGCGGAGCAGCGATGTCCCGCCGGGGATTTCCGTTCGGCTCCGGGAGGCTCAGTGAGCGGTGCGGAGGGAGAGCTCGCGCGCGGCGGCTCGATACGCCAGCGCACCGGAGCTCGTCGGGTCGTACGAGAGTACCGTCTGCCCGTAGCTCGGGGCCTCGGAGATCCGGACCGAGCGCGGGATCGTCGTCTCGAGCGTCTGCTCCGGGAAATGCTCGCGCACATCCTCGGCCACCTGCGAGGCCAGACGGGTGCGGCCGTCGTACATCGTCAGCAGGATCGTCGAGACGACGAGCTCCGGGTTCAGATGCGCCCGCAGCAGATCGATATTCTTGAGCAGCAGCGTGAGGCCCTCGAGCGCGTAGTACTCGCACTGGATGGGGATGAGCACCTCACGGGCCGCGACCAGGGCGTTGACCGTCAGCAGGCCCAGCGACGGCGGACAGTCGATGAGCACGTAGTCCAGGCGCTCGGCCCCGCTCTTGGCGTGGTCCGCCAGGAAGTCGCGGATCGCGCCGCGCAGGCGGTTCTCGCGGGCGACCATCGCCACCAGCTCGATCTCGGCGCCCGACAGATCGATCGTCGCCGGCGCGCACCACAAACGCTCGATGTCGGGGCAGGGCTGGACCACCTCGGCCATCGGACGCGATTCCACGAGCACCTCGTACATGCTCGCGACCTCGGCGTGATGGTCGATGCCGAGCGCGGTCGAGGCGTTCCCCTGCGGGTCCACGTCGATGACCAGCACGTTCAGCCCGCCCATGGCCAGGGCCGCGGCGAGGTTCACGGTGGTTGACGTCTTGCCGACGCCGCCCTTCTGATTGGCGACGGTCAGGATGCGGGTGGTCTCCGGGGCATCGAGCACGAGTCCCTCCAGCTCTCGACGACGGGCATGGTCCTGGGCGAGGGCCTTCATGATCGGGCTGTCGCTCATCGCCGCCGCATCGGCGGCCAGCGGTGACGATGCGGCACGGGAGGAGCGGCCGGCGCCGCGGGCTCCCCGCGAGGCGCCCTCTCCCGTCGCGGGGCCCTCTCCCGTCGCAGGGCCCTGGGCGGACTCAGCGCGTGCGGCCATGGCGGGCTCCTCTCGATGTCGTCGTGCGCGAGGCATTCTTCCTCGCAGCGGGCTTGCCCTGCGCGTCCCGCCCCGATCGCCGGGCGCCCGCGACGGGCGCCTCCGGGCGCTCGGCGCGGCGGACCGTGACCACTGTAGTGGGAAGCTCGACCTCGCCCTCCCCGACCACGTGAACCTGGGGATCCAGGCCGCCGAGGCGCCGCAGGGTCTTCTCCGCGGCCTCGATCTCGGTGGCCGCGGAGCTCCCCTTCATCGCGAGCAGGTGCCCGTTATCGGCCACGAGCGGCAGGGTCCACCTCGCCAGCTTGTCCAGGGCCGCGACGGCCCGCGCCGTCACGACGTCGAAGGTTCGCTGCCCGTGCAGCTCCTCGGCTCTCGCGCGCACCACCTCGACCTGAAGGCCCAGCGCCACCGAGGCCTCCTCGAGCCAGGTCACGCGGCGCTGCATCGTCTCGATGAGCGTCACGCGCAGGTCCGGGCGGGCGATCGCGATGACCAGCCCGGGCAGGCCGGCTCCGGAACCGACATCGGCGAGGGTCCGCGCCTGCGCGGGCAGTGCGTCGACGAGCAGCGCGCAGTTGAGCACGTGGCGCTCCCACAGACGGTCCACCTCGCGGGGGCCGATCAGCCCGCGCTCTACGCCGTGGGCCATCAGCAGTCCCGTGAAGCGCTCCGCGAGTGCCAGGCGGTCGCCGAACAGGCGCTCGGCGAGCGGGCGCAGATCCGCGGGAACGGGCGACGGCGTGCTCGTGAGCGCTGCGGCGGGCCCGGACGCGCGACCGGCGGGATCGTCGGACGATGCGCGGGTCCCGTCAGGAGCCGTGCGCCGTCCCGTCCCCGGACCGTCGGAAGCCATCACGGGAGGGTCAGGACGCCGGGAAGATGACGACGTGGCGGCCCTTGCCCTCGCCCTCGGACTCCGAGCGCAGGCCCTCGCGCTTGGCGACGTCGTGGACCACCTTGCGCTCGAACGGGTTCATCGGACGCATCGGCACCGGCTCCGAGCCCGACGTGGCCTCGGCCACGGCCTGGGCGGCCAGCTCCTCGAGGCTCGAGCGGTGCTCGGCGCGGAAGCCGTCGATGTCGAGCATGAGGCGCGAACGGTTTCCGGTGCGGGTCTGCACGGCCAGGCGCGACAGCTCCTGCAGGGCGTCCATGAGCTCGCCCTTGGGCTTGTTCAGGCGCGAGAGCTGCTCGGAGCCGCGGATCTCCACGGAGGCGCGATCGCCGTCCACGTCGATGTCGATGTCGCCGTCGAGGTCGGCGATGTCGAGGAGCTCCTCGAGGTAGTCGGCGGCGATGTCGCCCTCCTCCTCGAGCCGCTTCAGGCGGTCCTCGCGGGACTCCCCGGCGTGCTCGTCGTCCGCGTCCGTCGCGGCGGCGGGTTGGGAGGGGTCCTCGTCGTCGTCCTCGTCGATCGGCACCTGCTCCTCGTCGGCGTCGGCCTCGGCGAGCCGACCCTCCTCCGGGGCGCCCGCCTCGGCGGTCTCGGCCCCGGCCTCACGGGCGGCGGACAGCTCGCGCGCATCGAGGGCGGACTCCGCCGCGACCTCCTGCGGCGTCTCCTCCGTCGTGTCCGGAGCGGTCTCGGGGGCGATCTCGGGCTGGTTCTCGGTCATGCCTGGTCCTCCTGGACTGGACGGGGCCCTCCGGCGTCGCATCAGGGGTGCCGGGGGCGGGGACGGATCAGCGGTTCTTCTTCGACTTCTTCGAGCGCTTCGACGAGCCCGAGGTGGTCACGCCCGGCACCTCGCCCGCGGCCTGGGCGGCCTTGCGGCGCTCCTCCTGTGCCTTGGCGCGGGCGGCGCGGGCCTGCTCGAGGCGCTCCGCGTCGGAGAGCTTCTTGCCGCCCTGCGCCTTTTTCGGCTGCACGCGGATGGGCTGCGCCTCGATCGGCTCGGCCTTCTTCTTCGGGGTGAAGTCGATGGGCTCGAGGCCCTTGCGGGCGCGCTTCTCGTTGACGCGCTTCTGGTACTCCTTCTCCGCCTCGGAGCCGGGAGTGGGGCTGTTGCGGATGATGATCCACTGCTGCACGAGGGTCCACACGTTCGTGGTGAGCCAGTAGACGAGCACGCCGATGGGCATGCCCGGCCCCGAGATCACGTACACGAACGGGAGCATGTACAGCATCATCTTCTGGGTGCTCGCCATCGGGCCCTCGAGGGCCGACGCGGGCATGTTGCGCATCGTCAGCTCCTTCTGGGTGATGAAGGTGACGGCGCACATGAGGGCGATGATGACGCCCGCGAGGATCTTGGTGGACAGGCCCGCGCCGTCGGTCAGGAAGCTGTCCGAGATGGTCGTGGCGCCGACGATCACGGCGTTGTGGGCGCTCTTGGCGAGGTCCTGCGAGAGCGGGCCGAAGCCCTCGGCCGTCTTCGCCGCCTCGGGGAGCTTGTAGTAGAGCATCCGGAAGAGCGCGAAGAAGATCGGCATCTGGAGCAGGATCGGCAGGCACGAGGAGAACGGGCTCGCCTTGGCCTCGCGGTAGACCGCCATGGTCTCCTCGGCCATCGCCTGGCGCGACGCCTGGTCCGTCTTGCCCTTGTACTTCTTCTGGATCGCCTGCAGCTCCGGCGCGACCATCTGCATCGCGCGCGAGGAGCGGATCTGCTTGACGAACAGCGGGATGATCGCCGTGCGGATCACGGCCGTCAGGCCCACGATCGACAGCAGCCAGGTCCACCCGGAATCGGGGTCCATGAAGAGCGAGAGCAGCGAGTGGAACTGCACCATGATCCACGCGACAACCCACTCGATGGGGTAGAGGATGTTCATCGGCCTGGTCTTCCTGCCGTCGGTAGGCGCATGACGGTCATGCGATGTGACGGCTGCGGGTGGTCGGTCTCGGACAAGACTAGGGGGTCGGGCCCTCGGGCCCTCCCCCAGCGGAGCGGAGGCGAGGGTTGGTCCACATGCCCGGGGCGGGCACGGGGTCCAGACCCCCGCTCGACAGCGGGTTGCAGCGGCAGATCCTGCCCGCTGCGAGCAGGCTCCCCTTGACGGCGCCGTGCCGGCGCAGCGCATCCATCGCGTACTGCGAGCAGACGGGGTGGAAGCGGCAGGCCGGCGGCGTGTACGGGGAGATCCCCACCTGATAGGCGCGGATCGGCAGGCGCAGCAGGCGCGAGGCGAGGCTCATGATCGCGTCCCCGTCGGCGATGCCTGAGGCGCCGAGGTCGGATCCGGAGACGCCGCCGGGCTCTCGGTGCGGCCGCGCAGCTTCCTCGCGGCCGCGGCCATCGCCCCGGCGACCTCGTCGGCGAGCTCCGCGAAGGGGACGTCCTGGATGCCGGGGAGCGTGCGCACCACGCAGGTGGATCCTGCGGGCAGCAGGTCGAGGCGAGGGCGGACGATCTCCCGCAGACGGCGGGTCACGCGGTGGCGGACCACCGAGTTGCCCACCTTCTTGGACACGACGAATCCCACGCGGGGGCCCTCCGGCGTCTCCGGGAGGAGGGCCAGATGGACGACCACGTGGGATCGGGCGGCGCGCACGCCCTGACGGGTGGTGCGCCGGAAGTCGTCACCGGAGGAGATCCGGTGCCGCGACCAGGTCACGGGTGCCCTGCGGGGGCTGGACGAGCAGAGCGCCGAGCGGCGGGGCTCAGGCGGAGAGCTCGGCGCGGCCCTTGGAGCGGCGCGCGTTGATGATCGCGCGGCCGGCGCGGGTGCTCATGCGGGCACGGAAGCCGTGCTTGCGGGCGCGGCGGCGGTTGTTCGGCTGGAACGTGCGCTTGGTCATGACATCTCCTCAGACAGGCACGCGGACCGGGGCGGTCCGCGATCGCGGTGGCGGGCGGCCGGCCGCACCGGGCGGGCTTCTCCGGGCGCGCCGAAGGCGCCGCATCCTGGGGAAGTCACCGCGCTCCTGCGCAGCACAGACTGATCGAGTCTAGGCGGGGCCTTCGGAGGGGTCAACGGAATCATCGGACCCCCGGGGAGATGTGGTCGGTTTCTCACCGGGTCCCAGCGGGTCCGCCTCCGGTCGTGCAGGTCGGGCCGGGCGACCCCAGGATTGTGGACAGCGTTGTGCCTTTCTCCCCCATCCTGTGGAAAACTATCGGGGACATTAGCCCGCGACCCCGGAGCCACCACATGGACGAGAACGACGTCGACCTCGACGCGACCTGGGACGAGGCCCTGCGCATCCTGCGTCGCGACGAGACGGTCTCCGAGCGCGTCATGGCGTTCCTGACCCTGTCCCGCCTGATGGGTGTCGTGGCGGACACTGCCCTGCTCGCGGCCCCTTCGCCCTGGGCGAAGGACGTGTTCGAGCAGCGGATCCCGGTCGCGCTGCGAGAGGCGCTGTCGGAGACCACCGGGCGCGACACCCGCTTCGCGGTCACCATCGACGAGTCCCTGCTCTCCAACGGCGACGACGATCCCGTCCCCTCCCCGAGCACGGGCTCCGGTCGCCCCCGCACCGCTGTGGACAACACTGTGGAGAGCACGGCACCGACCGCACCCCCGAGCGCTCTTCCCCCCGTCTCCGCAGGTGATCGGGCACGCGAGGACGACGCTGTGACCCACGCCGCCTCCTCCCGCGCCGACCGCTCCGCCGCGGCTCCCGCGGACACCGCACCCGTCCTCGGCTTCCCGTCGCCGAGCACCGCATCGCCCTCCCCGGCGCCCCGTCGTCCCGAGCCCTCCGTTTCGGACGACGGCTCGACCCTCGGCTCGGACTCCCGGCTCAACGCCAAGTACACCTTCGACACCTTCGTCATCGGCTCCTCCAACCGCTTCGCCCAGGCCGCGGCCTCAGCCGTCGCCGAGGCGCCCGCGAAGGCGTACAACCCGCTGTTCATCTACGGCGGCTCCGGACTGGGCAAGACCCACCTGCTGCACGCCGTGGGCCACTACGCCCAGAGCCTCTACCCGGGTATCGAGGTCCGCTACGTCAACTCCGAGGAGTTCACGAACGACTTCATCAACTCCATCCAGTCGGGCCAGTTCGGCAAGGCGCAGGAGTTCCACCGCCGCTACCGCGACATCGACATCCTGCTCATCGACGACATCCAGTTCCTGCAGCGGGCGCCCGAGACGATGGAGGCGTTCTTCCATACGTTCAACACGCTGCACAACGCCGACAAGCAGATCGTCATCACCTCGGACCTGCCGCCCAAGCAGCTCGGCGGCTTCGAGGACCGCATGCGCTCGCGCTTCGAGATGGGGCTCATGACGGACGTGCAGCCGCCGGACCTCGAGACCCGCATCGCGATCCTGCGCAAGAAGGTCCAGATGGAGGGGACCCAGGAGGTCCCGCGCGATGTGCTCGAGTACATCGCCTCGCGCATCTCCTCGAACATCCGCGAGCTCGAGGGCGCGCTGATCCGCGTCCAGGCCCTGCACTCGCTCTCCCGGCAGCCGATGGACGTGTCGCTGGCGGAGTCCGTGCTCAAGGACCTCCTGGCCCATGACAACGGCGCGGAGATCACGGCGCCGACGATCATCGCCCAGACAGCCAGCTACTTCGGGCTCACCGTCGACCAGATCACCGGCGGGGCTCGCACCCGCACCCTCGTCACGGCGCGGCAGATCGCGATGTACCTGTGCCGCGAGCTCACGGACATGCCGCTCATCCGCATCGGCCAGGAGTTCGGCGGCCGCGACCATACGACGGTCATGCACGCCAACAAGAAGATCTCCGAGCTCATGAAGGAGCGGCGGGCGATCTTCAACCAGGTCACCGAGCTCACGGCGCGCATCAAGAACTCGTCCTCCCAGCAGGGCTGAGCAGACACCCCGGCGGCCGATCCTCGTCGTCGATCGCAGGGTGGGATGAGATCAGGGGACCGACGGCGGAAGGGGATCACACGGCCGGTCAGCCCTCGTCTGTCCCCAGTGTGAACAACGCTGTGGACAATGTGGAGTCACGGAGCTTTCCCCACGACGCCATGTGGATTCCCGATGAACGCCGAGAATCCGCAGAGCGTCCTCCTCCACAGGGCATCGACAGCGCACGGGCACTCGTGCACGTGCCTCTGTGACCGTTCTTTCCGGCGCCCACCTGCGACGATGCGGGTTCTCCCCAGAATCGACAGCCGTGAAGAGGATGTCTGTAGTTCTTGGAGCACGGGGGATGTGGATGGGGGCGGGGGCGCCGAGGGATGCGGGGAGCGAGGGCCGGAGGGAGCACGGACGATGAGGATCTCCGGGTCCGTGAGCGAGCGCGAGTCACGATCGTCCCCGAGTCAAGGACTCGATTCGGCGTGTCGTCCACGAGCGGGCTACTGTGGGCATCCGCGCGAGGTGGCCGGATCCCCAGAATTCCCGTGATCCGCACCCGTGCCGTGCGAGCGCATGAGATCGTGCTCGCGACCCCCTGACAGACCACAGCTCGACCACTTGCGAAGGAGTGGCAACGGTGAAGTTCCACCTCGATCGCGGCGTCCTCGCCGACGCCGTCTCCTGGGCCACCCGCACCCTCCCGGTCCGGCCCGCGATGCCCATCCTGCAGGGCGTGCGCATCGTCGCCGACGCGAGCGGCGAGCTGCAGCTGTCGACCTTCGACTACGAGGTCAGCGCGCAGATCACGCTCGCCGCCGAGGTCGACCAGCCCGGCGAGGTCCTCGTCCAGGGGCGCATGCTCTCCGATATCGTCCGAGCGCTCCCGAACAAGAGCGTCTCCGTGGCCCTCGAGGGCACGAAGCTGCAGGTCACCTGCGGCAGCGCCCGCTTCGCGCTCGCGACCCTCCCCGTCGAGGAGTACCCGCAGCTGCCCGTCATGCCCGAGGTCGCCGGCACCGTCGACGCCCACACGCTCGCCGAGGCCATCGGCCAGGTGACCGTCGCCGCGTCCAAGGACGACACCCTGCCGCTGCTGACCGGCGTGCGCATGGAGATCGAGGGCGAGAAGGTCACCCTCATGGCGACCGACCGCTACCGCCTCGCGCTGCGCGAGCTGACGTGGAACCCGGCCTCGCCGTCGGCCGAGATGACCGCCCTGGTCCGCGGCCGCACCCTGCAGGAGGTCGCCCGCTCCCTGTCGACCGGCGCGAGCGTCGACATCGCCCTGGCCGACGATTCCGCGGCCCACCTCATCGGCTTCGAGTCCAGCGGCCGCCGCACCACCTCGACCCTCGTAGACGGCGACTACCCGCCGGTGCGCCGCCTGTTCCCCGATCACACGGCCATCACCGCCGTCGTGGCGACCGCCCCGCTCATCGAGGCCGTCAAGCGCGTCTCCCTCGTGGCCGAGCGCAACACCCCCGTCCGCCTCTCCTTCACCGAGGGGCAGGTGGCCCTCGAGGCCGGCGCCGGCGACGACGCCCAGGCCTCCGAGGTCCTCGAGGCGCAGCTCGAGGGCGAGGATCTCGTGGTCGGATTCAACTCCGGCTTCCTGCTCGACGGCCTCGGCGCGCTGGGCACCGACTTCGCCCGCCTCACCTTCACCGACTCGATCAAGCCGTCGGTCATGAGCGGCCAGGACTCGCTCGAGGGCAGCCCGGATGCGTCCTACCGGTACCTGCTCATGCCGATGCGGATCTGACGTCGGCGCAGGTCGCAGCGCACATCACGGAGGACGGGAGGGCCTGCGGCCATCCCCGTGCGCATCGTGCCGGGCACGTTGGGCACGCTGAGACGACGGGCACCTGGTCGGGACGGATGGAGACGAGGAGGGACGCGGCATGGAGCTGACGGCCCTCCACCTCACCGACTACCGCTCCTACCCCCGCCTCGAGCTCGCCCTGAAGCCCGGGGTGACCGTCTTCGTCGGCCCCAACGGGCAGGGCAAGACCAACATCGTCGAGGCCGTCTGGTACCTCGCGACCCTCTCGAGCCACCGCGTCCCGCACGATGCCGCCCTCGTCGCGCGGGGACAGCAGACCGCGATCGTCCGCGCCTCCTTCCTCCGCGCCGGTCGCCCCCTGCAGGTGGACCTCCAGATCACCCCCGGGCGCTCCAACACCGCTCGGGTCCAGGGAGCGGCGCTCTCGCGGCTGCGGGACCTCCTCGGCGAGGTCCGCGCCGTACTCTTCGCCCCCGAGGACCTCTCGCTGGTCAAGGGCGACCCCGACGGTCGACGCCGCTTCCTCGACGAGCTCCTCTTCGAGATCGCCCCCCGCTTCGCGAGCGTCAAGGCCGACTACGACCGCGTGCTCAAGCAGCGCTCCCACCTGCTCAAGCAGATGCGGTCGATGAAGCGCGGCGGCAGCGGCCGCAGCGTCGGCGGCCTCGACCCCGCCGAGACCGCCGCCTCGACCCTCGAGGTGTGGGACACCCAGCTCGCCGGCCTGGGCGCGGAGCTCACCCGCGCCCGCATCCACCTGGTCAATCGCCTGCGCCCGCATCTGGGCTACTCCTACCTGCGGGTCGCCACCGACGAGGGCGCCGAGGCGGCCCTCGACCTGTCGCCCGAGGACCGCGGCACGGTCGACTCACCCGCCGACATCGGCTACCGCGGGGCCGTGGTCGACGCCCTCGGCGCGCCCGACGGGACGCTGCCGTCGACCCTCGAGCTCCGCGACGCGCTCCTGGCGATCATCGCCGAGCGCCGCGAGGACGAGATCGACCGCGGCGTGAGCCTCGTGGGACCCCACCGCGACGACCTCGAGATCCGCTTGAACGACTTCCCCGCCAAGGGCTATGCGAGCCACGGCGAGTCCTGGTCCCTCGCGCTTGCCCTGCGCCTGGCCAGCTACGACCTCCTGCGCCTCGAGGAGGGGGACCTGGGCGACGGCGAGCCGATCCTCATGCTCGACGACGTGTTCAGCGAGCTCGACGCCCACCGCCGCGAGCGCCTGGGACGGATCATCACCGGCGCCCGCCAGGTGCTCATCACCACCGCCAACGACTCCGACATCCCCGACTCCCTCGAGGGGGAGATCCAGGTGGTGGACGTGACGCGGGGCAGCGCCGTCGTGCGCGAGGGAGGGTTCCGCCGCGGCATCGCCGACACCGGGAGCGCCGCATGGTGAGCCCCGACCCGTACCGGGCGCCGAACCCCTACGACCTGGGGACGTGGCGGCGAGGCGGGCCCGACGAGCGCGCCGATGCGAGGGCGGTCGGCCCTGGCGATCGCGCGGAGGATGAGCTCGGGGCCACCGCCGGGCGTGCGGGAGAGGACGAGACCGACCGCATCAATGCCTGGGATCCGCCGGACCTGCCGCGCGACCTCGTCGACCCCTTCGAGCTCGCGCGCCGCACCGTCAACCAGTCCCGTGCGGCCGCACGGGACCGCGGCCTGTTCCCGATCTCCGCGAAGACCCAGGCCCGGGACCTGCGCGATCGCTCCGGCAGCGCCCCCGGCTACTCCGGTGCCCGTCCCGACCCGCGCGACCCGCAGGGCATCCAGAACGTGCTGCGGCGCGTGCTCGGCTCGCTGGGCTGGGAGGAGGGGATGAGCTCCGGCCGCGTGCTGGAGGAATGGGACCAGATCGTCGGGGAGGAGATCGCTGCGCACTGCCGCCCCGTGAGCCTCGATGCGGGCGTGCTCCGCGTCAGCGCGTCCTCGTCGGCCTGGGCCACGCAGATGCGGATGCTGACCCCGCAGATCATCACCCGCATCCACGAGCACGTCGGGGCCTCGGTGATCTCCGAGCTGACGGTGACCGGTCCCGCCGCGCAGTCCTGGAAGAAGGGACGGCGCACCGTCACCTGGCGCGGCCCGCGTGACACCTACGGCTGACCCGCGCTCCGGTGATCCATCCACCCCGTGATCCGGCCCTGCGCTGCCCCGATTCCCGCCCCGCTGGGCGGACGCGCCCGGGTCCGCCCCATCCCACCTGCCACAATGGCCAGACCGCCCCCGTCCAGCAGAGGACCGACCCGTGACCTCCCCGAACACCGCCGCCCCCGCGCCCGGAAACAGCCCGATCGCCGGCACAGCGCGCTGCACCGTCGAGCGCCGCACCCTGTCCCCGGTGGCCCCCCTCGCGGCCTACCGCGCCCTGCGCGACGCCTTCGGCGCCGAGCACGCCTTCCTGCTCGAGTCCGTCGGCGGCCCCGCCACCGACAACCGCGTGTCGCTGGCCGGCCTCGCCGGTCGCGCCGAGGTGACCGTGACGCGCGGCGTCGTCCGCGTGAGCGGACAACCGGACCTCCGCGAGGCCCTCGAACGCATCCTCGACGCCTCCGGCACGATCGAGACGGTCGACGGCCAGCGCCGCCTCGTCGACGACGACGCCCTGTTCCGCCTCCCCCAGGCGCTCGGGGCCGCGCTGGATCCGGGTGATGAAGCGTCCCGCGAGAACCTGGCGCTGTCGCTGCTGTCGGTGTTCGGCTACGACGCCGCGCGTTACGTCGAGAAGCTGCCCCGTACGATCGCCGACCTGCCCGATGCCCCGCCGGATGCCGTGTTCGGCATCGTCGACGCCCTGGTGACGCTCGACCCCGCCGGCGCCCGCCTGGCGGTCGTCGCCCCCTCGGCCTGGAGCGGCATCGACGGCGAGGCCGTGGCCCGCACCCTCGAGGCCGCCGCGTGCCTGCCGCTGGGAGGCGACGCCCCGCAGGTGCCCGAGCCCGACGAGGTCACGGACGACATCACGCGCGAGGACTACCTCCCGCGCGGCGAGCGCTGCCTCGAGCACATCCGCATCGGCGACATCTACCAGGTGCAGCTCGGGCACTCGCTGACCGTGCGCACGCAGGCGACGCCGCTGGCGGTCTACGAGCGCCTGCGGGAGCGCAACCCCTCCCCGTACATGGCGCTGCTGCCCGCCGCCGGGTACACGATCGTGTGCGCGAGCCCCGAGCTGTTCGTGCGCGTCGAGGACGGCCGCGCCGTCATGCGCCCCATCGCCGGGACCGCCCGCCGCGGCGGCGACGAGGAGGCCACCAAGGCCGAGCTGCTCGCGAACCCGAAGGAGCGGGCCGAGCACATCATGCTCGTGGACCTGTGCCGCAACGACTTCGGACGCATCTCCCGGCCCGGCACCCTCGACGTCGAGACCCTCATGACGATCGAGACGTACAGCCACGTCTTCCACATCGTCTCCCAGGTCTCGTGCGAGCTGGCCGACGACGCCGACGCCTACGACGTGGTGCGCGCGTCCTTCCCCGCCGGCACCGTCTCGGGCGCCCCGAAGGTGCGGGCGATGGAGATCATCGAGGACCTCGAGACGTCCCGGCGCGGCTTCTACGCGGGCGCCTTCGGCCTGATCGGCACCGATGCGCGCGAGGCGCTGCTGGGGCTGGCGATCCGCATGGCCGTCCACCGCGACGGGGCCTTCGTGCTGCGGGCCTCGGCCGGCTTCGTCGCCGACTCGGACCCCGAGGCCGAATGGAACGAGACCCTCAGCAAGCTCGCCTCGACCTACTGGGCCGTCGCGGGGAAGGAGATCCGATGAGCGTCGTGCTGATCGACAACTACGACAGCTTCGTCCACATCATCGCCCAGTACCTCGCGGAGCTGGACGAGGAGCGGACCGTGCTGCGCTCGGATCCGGGGAACATCGCCCGCATCGAGGAGCTCGACCCCGACTACCTGGTGCTGGGCCCCGGCCCCGGCCACCCCGTCGACTCCGGGCACGTGGAGCTCGTCGAGCACTTCGCCGGGAAGCTGCCGATCCTGGGCGTGTGCCTGGGGCTGCAGGCCATCGGCACCGCGTACGGGGCCACCGTCTCCCCGGCCGCGCACATCATGCACGGCAAGACCTCGACGATCGAGCACGACGGCCGCGGCGTGTACTGCCGCGAGCCCGGGACCACCCGCGAGGTCACGCGCTACCACTCGCTGATTATCGAGGAGGCGACGATGCCGGCCGAGCTCGAGGTGACCAGCCGCTCCCTCGACGACGGCTACATCATGGGCATCCGCCACCGCGAGCTGCCGATCGAGGCCATCCAGTTCCACCCCGAGTCCGTGGGCACGCACGAGGGCATCGAGTTGCTGCGCGGCTTCCACCAGACCTACGTGGCGCCGTAAGTCGCGCTGCCCGGGGAACCTCACCGAGATCGAGGATTCCTGACGAGATCCGCCCGTCCCCGTCAGGAATCCTCGATCTCGGCGGGTGTTCGGAGAGGGGGGAAGACTCGGTGAGCGTCCAGGCGGCGAGGAATCGCGCGGTGGATGCTCGAAGGGCCAGGGGTCCGGTGACGCACGTCCGGATGGTGAGGCCTCGGTGGCGGAGGCACCTTCGCCCAACGGCCCCGCAGACGCGTCAGGAGCCCCGGGACCATACGGGCCCTCGTCGACCCTCCTGCTGAGACCTCCCAGGGCCCGCCGCGGCCCGCGCAGAGGCATGTCCCACATGTCCCGGCCCTCAGAACGGAGGCCGATCGGGGTCGGAACCCCGCTGGATCGGATAGAATCGAGCAGGTTCGGCCTCGCGCGCGCAGGAGGCACCGCGCACGCGGCGCCCCAGGCCTGCTCTCCGGCTGGACCGCCCGCCAGCCCGCGGGGACGGCCATCGGCCGCCTCGCGGGTCACCAGATCCCGAGGAGTTACCCCTTCGTGAGCGAGAACCCCCAGCCCAGCGGCGAGAACGAGACCGACGGCGCGAGCATCCCCGCCGACGCAGCGCCCGTCGCCCCCGCAGTCACCGCTGAGGACCCGCACGACGCGATCCTCGAGCAGCACTACGAGGCCTCGGACATCACCGTCCTCGAGGGCCTCGAGGCCGTCCGCAAGCGTCCCGGCATGTACATCGGCTCCACCGGCGAGCGCGGCCTGCACCACCTCGTCTACGAGATCGTCGACAACTCTGTCGACGAGGCGCTCGCCGGCCACGGCGACACCATCGAGGTCACGATCCTGGCCGACGGCGCGATCCGCGTGGTCGACCACGCCCGCGGCATCCCCGTGGACATGCACCCGACGGAGAACAAGCCCGCCGTGGAGCTGGTGCTGACCGTGCTGCACGCAGGCGGCAAGTTCGGCGGCGGCGGCTACGCCGTCTCCGGCGGCCTGCACGGCGTCGGCTCGTCCGTCGTCAACGCCCTGTCCTCCCGCATGGAGGTCGAGATCCGCCGCCAGGGCCACGTGTGGCGCCAGGCCTACCGGCGCGGCGTCCCGGAGGCCCCCCTCGACAAGGGCGAGGAGACCGAGGAGACCGGCACGACCATCACCTTCTGGGCGGACCCGGAGATCTTCGAGACCACCGAGTACGACTTCGAGACCCTCCGCAAGCGCTTCCAGCAGATGGCGTTCCTCAACAAGGGCCTGCAGCTCTCCCTCACGGACGAGCGCCCCCAGGAGGAGGAGCAGCCGCTCGACGACGTCGCGGAGGCCGACGGCACCGCCCCCGCGGAGGAGAAGGGCCCCAAGTCCGTCACCTACCGCTACGAGGACGGCCTCAAGGACTTCGTCGCCTACATCAACAAGGCCAAGCGGGCCGACGTGATCCACCCCGAGGTGATCGACTTCGAGTCCGAGGACACCGAGTCGATGATCTCCGTCGAGGTCGCGATGCAGTGGACCACCGCCTACTCCGAGTCGGTCCACACCTACGCCAACGTCATCAACACTCACGAGGGCGGCACCCACGAGGAGGGCTTCCGCTCCGCGCTGACCGGCATTGTCAACCGCTACGGACGCGCCCAGGGGATCATCAAGGAGAAGGACGCGAACCTCACGGGCGAGGACATCCGCGAGGGCCTGACCGCCGTCGTGTCCGTGAAGCTGGCCGAGCCGCAGTTCGAGGGCCAGACCAAGACGAAGCTGGGCAACACGATCGCCCGCACCTTCGTCTCCAAGGTGATGACCGACCAGCTCGGCGCCTGGTTCGAGTCCCATCCGAATGAGGCGCGCGACATCGTCCGCAAGGCGCAGAGCGCGGCGATGGCCCGCGAGGCCGCCCGCAAGGCCCGCGACGCGACCCGCCGCAAGTCGCCTCTCGAGACCGGCGGCATGCCCGGCAAGCTCAAGGACTGCCAGTCCAACGACCCCTCCGAGTGCGAGGTCTTCATCGTCGAGGGCGACAGCGCCGGCGGCTCCGCCGTCATGGGCCGCGACCCGCGCACCCAGGCGATCCTGCCGATCCGCGGCAAGATCCTCAACGTCGAGAAGGCCCGGCTGGACCGGGCGCTCGACAACCAGGAGATCCGCTCGCTGATCACGGCGTTCGGTACCGGCATCGGCGAGGACTTCGACGCCACGAAGCTGCGGTACCACAAGATCATCCTGATGGCCGACGCCGACGTCGACGGCCAGCACATCTGCACGCTGCTGCTGACGCTGCTGTTCCGCTACATGCGCCCGCTCATCGAGCTGGGGCACGTGTTCATCGCGATGCCGCCGCTGTACCGCCTGAAGTGGTCCAATGCGCCGCACGAGTACGTGTTCAGCGACTCCGAGCGCGACGCGAGCCTGGCCGCGGGCCGCGCCGCGGGCAAGCGGATCCCCAAGGACAACGGCATCCAGCGCTACAAGGGCCTGGGCGAGATGGACTGGAAGGAGCTGCAGTCCACCACCATGGACCGCGCCGTCCGCACCCTCAAGCAGGTCACCGTCGACGAGGCCGCCGACGCCGACGCCGTCTTCTCCGTGCTGATGGGCGAGGACGTCGAGTCCCGCCGCCGCTTCATCCAGGAGAACGCCAAGGACGTCCGCTTCCTCGACATCTGACCCGTCTCCGAGACCGCGCGACCGGGGCCCACGAGCCCGCCCGTCGGCCCCGGCCCGCCGCGACCTCCCCGCACCGCACGCCTGACCCGAAAGGCAGCACCCCCGCATGAGCGACACCCCCCTCGGTCCCACCGGCGACCCCGAGACCACCGGTCCGAGCTCGACCCCCGGCTCGGGCGAGATCCCCGCGGACGGCGAGGCCGCAGGCGTCGGCCTGTCCAGCGCCGCCGCCGGCTCCGCCGCGCCCGGCCCCAGCGCCGAGGAGAAGGGCCTGGACCCGCTGACCACGCTCGTCGACCCCGTCGACGAGGGCGACCACGTCACGCATGTCGACCTCAACCAGGAGATGCAGCGATCCTTCCTCGACTACGCGATGAGCGTGATCGTGGACCGCGCCCTCCCGGACGTGCGGGACGGCCTCAAGCCCGTCCACCGCCGCATCGTCTACGGGATGTACGACGGCGGCTACCGCCCCGAGCGCTCGTTCTCCAAGTGCGCGAAGGTCGTCGGCGACGTGATGGGCAACTACCACCCGCACGGCGACTCGGCGATCTACGACGCCATGGTGCGCCTGGTCCAGCCGTGGAACATGCGCTACCCGCTGATCCTCGGGCAGGGCAACTTCGGCTCGGCCGGCGATGACGGCGCCGCCGCGAACCGCTACACCGAGTGCAAGATGGCGCCGCTGGCCATCGAGCTGGTGCGCGGGATCGACGAGGACACCGTCGACATGCGCGACAACTACGACGGCACCCTGCAGGAGCCGGCCGTCCTGCCCGCGCGCTTCCCGAACCTGCTGGTCAACGGGTCGGCCGGCATCGCCGTCGGCATGGCCACGAACATCCCGCCGCACAACCTGCGCGAGGTGGCCGACGCCGCCCAGTGGCTGCTGACGAACTACGAGGCCACGAAGGAGGAGCTGCTGGACGCGTGCCTCGCGCGGATCCAGGGCCCCGACTTCCCGACCGGCGCGACGATCCTGGGCAAGAAGGGCATCGAGGACGCCTACCGCACGGGCCGCGGCTCGATCACCCAGCGCGCCGTCGTCTCCACGGAGGAGATCGGCGGGCGCATGTGCCTGGTGGTCACCGAGCTCCCGTACCAGGTCAATCCCGATGCGCTGGCCCGCAAGATCGCCGAGCAGGTCAAGCTGGGCAAGCTGCAGGGCATCTCCGACATCCGCGATGAGACCTCGGGCCGCACCGGTCAGCGCCTCGTGCTCGTGCTCAAGCGCGACGCCGTGGCCAAGGTGGTGCTCAACAACCTCTACAAGCACACGCAGCTGCAGGAGAACTTCTCCGCGAACATGCTGACGCTGGTCGACGGCGTGCCGCGCACCCTGTCGATCGACGTGTTCGTGCGCGAGTGGGTCAACCACCAGATCGACGTCATCATCCGGCGCACCCGCTTCCGCCTGCGCAAGGCCGAGGAGCAGATCCACGTCTACCGCGGCTATCTCAAGGCGCTCGATGCGCTGGACGAGGTCATCGCGCTGATCCGCCGCTCGCCCGACGCCGATGAGGCCCGCACGGGGCTGATGGAGCTGCTGGACATCGACCGCGTGCAGGCCGATGCGATCCTGGGCCTTCAGCTGCGCCGCCTGGCGGCGCTGGAGCGCCAGAAGATCATGGAGGAGCACGACCGCCTGGCCGCGCTCATCGAGGAGTACAACGCGATCCTGGCCTCGGACGCCCGCCAGCGCGAGATCGTCTCCGAGGAGCTGGCCGAGATCGTCGACAAGTACGGCGACGACCGCCGCACCCAGATCGTGCCCTTCGACGGGGACATGTCCATGGAGGACCTGATCCCCGAGGAGGACGTGGTCGTCACGATCACCCGCGGCGGCTACGCCAAGCGCACCCGCACCGACCAGTACCGGGCGCAGAAGCGCGGCGGCAAGGGCGTGCGCGGGGCCTCCCTGCGGGCCGATGACGTGGTGGAGCACTTCTTCACCACCACCACGCACCAGTGGATCCTGTTCTTCACCAACCACGGCCGCGTCTACCGCGCCAAGGCGTACGAGCTGCCCGAGGCGCCCCGTGACGCGCGCGGCCAGCACGTGGCGAACCTCCTGGCGTTCCAGCCGGAGGAGCACATCGCCTCCGTGCTCGCGATCTCGAGCTACGAGGACGCCGAGCACCTGGTGCTCGCGACCCGCCGCGGTCTGGTGAAGAAGACCCCGCTGACGGCGTTCGACTCCAACCGTTCGGGCGGGATCATCGCGATCAACCTGCGCGAGGTGGAGACCGATCATGGCACGAAGACGGATGAGCTGGTCGCGGCGCGCGTGGTGAACTCCGATGAGCACCTCATGCTCGTCTCCCGCAACGGCCAGAGCGTCCGCTTCCCGGCCGCCGACGACGTGCTGCGCCCGATGGGACGCGCTACCAGCGGCGTCACCGGCATGAAGTTCCGCGGCGACGACGAGCTGCTGGCGATGGACGTCGTGCGCCCCGGGAGCTTCGTGTTCACCGTGACCGACTCCGGCTTCGCCAAGCGCTCGCCGATCGAGGACTACCGCATCCAGGGCCGCGGCGGCCTGGGCATCAAGGTGGCCAAGCTGCCCGACGACCGCGGTCACCTGGTGGGCGCCGCCGTGGTCGACGAGACCGATGAGGTGCTGGTGGTGATGGAGCGCGGCAAGGTGGTGCGCTCGAAGGTCGAGGGCGTGCCGGCCAAGGGCCGCGACACGATGGGCGTCATCTTCGCCAAGCCCGACAAGAAGGACCGGATCATGCTGGTGGCCGTCTTCGCGGAGTCCGAGGAGGACCTCGACGAGGATGCGGAGGGCGCCGAGGGCGTGGAGAGCGCTGAGGGGGCTGCCGCCGACGGCGCGGTCGATCCTGCGGCGGAGACCATGCCCGGGGATGGCCCGGATATGCCGGGGAAGGGCGCTGCGGATGCTCTAGTCTCGGGTGAGTCCGAGGACGATGCGGACTCCGACAGCACCGACGACGACACGGTCGACGACACCGAGAACGAGGAGTGATCCGTGGCTTCCACCAGCAGCAGCCGCACCTCCGGCGGCACGCAGGGATCCTCCGGCGACGGGAAGAAGGGCGCGCGGGGCGGCTTCGCCTCATTCACCGCTGACTCCGACGCCGACCGCGAGGCGCTCGCGACGAGCTCGTCGACCGACGCGAAGTCCGCGAGCTCGAAGGGCGGGGGCGGAACGGGCGGCGCAGCGAAGAGCGGTGCGGGGAAGAGCGGCACCGGGAAGTCCTCGGCCTCCCGCACCGGTCGCGGGCCTCGCCGCATCCGCCTGACCCTCGCCCGGCTAGACCCGTTCTCCGTGATGAAGCTGTCGTTCCTCATCGCGCTCGCCATCGGCATCGCGACCGTGATCTGCACGGCGCTGCTGTGGGGCGTGGTCGACGGCATCGGCCTGTGGGACAAGATGAACTCGCTGGCCAGCGATCTGAACAACGGCAAGCCGCTGAAGTTCATGGAGTTCTTCGAGTTCTCGAAGATGATCTCCTACTCGGTGATCATCGCCTTCGTGAACCTCGTGATCATCACGGCACTGGGCACCCTCTTCGCGTTCCTGTACAACATCGTGGCCGGCCTGCTGGGCGGCCTGAAGATGACGTTCACGGACGAGTAACCGGTGCGTCGCCTGTGACGTCGCGTACAAGCCCGGGGACCGGTTTGGCGCGCACGTCACGGAGGCGGTAGCATAGTGCGTCGGCGGAAGCATCCGGAAGATCCTCGGATCGGTCGCGGTGAACCCGTCGATGGGGGCCTATAGCTCAGTCGGTTAGAGCGCTGTCCTGATAAGACAGAGGTCACTGGTTCAAGTCCAGTTAGGCCCACTCCCAGCATCGGAGGATCTGATGAAGAAGCTCCTGACGTCCCTCCTGCTCCTCGCAGGCTCCGCTGTCGCGGGCCTGCTGGTCTGGCGCAAGGTCGAGGCCGACCGCACCGAGGACCTCTGGTCCCAGGCCGAGTCGCAGTTCGCAGACCTCGATGCCGCCCCGCAGGACGCCGAGCACGTCCGCTCCTGAATCTCCCGCAGTCCGGCATCGCCCTCGCGATGCAGCGCCGATGGCGCACCTGCCGCTCCGCGCGGCACGAGGGGCCTTGGCGCAATTGGTAGCGCACCTGCTTTGCAAGCAGGGGGTTACGGGTTCGAGTCCCGTAGGCTCCACCCCACGCACAAGGCTCGAACCCTTGCCAATGGAATCGTTGGCTCGGGTTCGGGCCTTGTCGCTGTCCTGAACCCAGTCGAGGGCGTTAGCGTTGACCTGCGGATCGAGGAGCATCTCAAAGGGCCGGTTGTACTCGACGCGCAGCTCGTTGTCCTCGTCGATGTAGACCTTGGTGAAGAACGCCTGGTTGCACAGCCGCCGGTTGGTGTCGTCGCAGCGCGTGTAGATGTCGGCGCAGTTGGTGAGCAGTCCGAGGGCGTCGTCGAGGTGGGCGCGGGCGTCGGCGTAGTCGCCGAAGTGCGCATCGATGCGGCGGTTCACTTGGTCGAGTTCGGCGATGATCCGGTCCTGTTCGCGCTTGAGCACGGAGAGCGGGATCTCGTCGGCGGCGATGTCAAGGCGTCGAAGCAACATGGGGCTCGCCGGCGAGCAGTCGAGCGAATGCCTCGGTGGGCGTGAGATAGCCCAGTCGGCGGCGGGGTCGATTGTTGA
>NZ_FWFG01000053.1 GCF_900163655.1 Brachybacterium nesterenkovii | reverse complement strand
GCGGCGACCTTCTTGCGGTCCTGGTAGGTCACGAACCGCGTCGCGGCCCGGATCAGGTGGACCACGCAGGTCTGGACCATCGAGTCCGGCCAGGTCGCCTCGACCGCTTCCGGCAGGCCCTTGAGCCCGTCGCAGCACACGATCAGCACGTCCCGCACTCCGCGGTTGGCGAGGTCGGCGCAGACGTGGGCCCAGAACGCCGAGCCTTCGGTGTCCTGGACCCAGATCCCCAGCACGTGCTTGACCCCGTCGAGATCCACTCCGACCGCGATATACGCGGCGCGGTTGATGACCTGGTTGTTCTCTCGGATCTTGATCCGGATCGCGTCGAGGTAGAGGACGGGGTAGAACTCTTCCAGCGGCCTCGCCTGCCACGCTGCGACCTCCTCGAGCACGGCGTCGGTGATGTTGGAGATCGTCTCGTGCGACAGGTCCGTGCCGAGCGTGGAGGCTAGGTGGTGCTGGATGTCCCGGATCGTCATCCCGCCCGCGTAGAGGCTGATGATCATGTCATCGAGCCCTCCCAGGCGCCTTTGGCCCTTGGGGACAAGGCGCGGCGTGAACGAGCCGGCACGGTCCCTGGGGACGTCCAGCGCGATCGGCCCGACCTCGGACTGAACCGTCTTCGGCGTCGTCCCGTTACGGGAGTTGGCATGCTTCGACGCGTCCTCAGAGCCCTTCCCGTAGCCGAGGTGGCTGGTCAGCTCTGCTTGCAGTCCTCGCTCGAGGGCGGCCTTGACCAGCGCGGGCACGAACCCACCGTCCCCGGTCAGCTCCACCTCGCCGGCGTCGATCTGCTCGAACAACGCATCCAGCTGCCCGGTGGCCTTCAACTGCTCGACCAGGTCCTGGCCCGAAGGCCCACCCGGCGTCTTCTCGTCGGTCATGGTCATGATTCTTACCGTTCCTCTCGGTACGGCTTACACAGACCATCTGACACGCCCGGGCCTCGCGGGACACGTCCATGCCCGCCACACGCACTGTGCCCGACGTGGGCGGCAGCAACGTGGTGAGCATCTTCATCAGCGTGGTCTTGCCCGCCCCATTGGGCCCGAGAATCGCAAGCGTCTGCCCTCGGGGGACGCGCATCGAGATGTCATCGACGGCGACCACGTCCTGCTTGTCCGGGCCCGGGTAGACCCGCCGCAGCACGTCCACCTCGATCATGTCGTGTGTGTCGTGAACCATGACCCCAGCAAACACGTCATTGTGGTCAGAATATGACCGGAAAGAATTGTAGGGTGGGGTCATGTCGACGATCAGCGCCCGCGTCCTGGAGCTTCTGACGCTTCTGCAGAGTCGACGGCACTGGAGCGGCGAAGAACTCGCGCGTCGCCTGGAGGTCAGCCCTCGCACCCTGCGCCGCGACGTCGAGAGCCTGCAACACCTCGGCTACCCGATCACCACCACCCGCGGCACCGGAGGCGGCTATCAACTCGCCCCCGGCGGCTCCCTACCCCCACTGGTCCTCAACGAAGACGAAGCAGCTGCCGTCGTCATCGCACTGAAGGACGCCGCAACCGGAAGTCACCCGACAGAAGCGAGTGCCGCCGTCACTGCGCTTGCCAAGATCGTGCAGGTACTCCCTGCCAAGATTCGACGCCGGATCGGCTCTCTGCAACGAATGGCGACCCTGCCCGGCCCCTACGGCACACCCGCCGCGGTCGACACGACCGTGCTGACGACCTTCGCCCTAGCGGCCCGTGACCACGAAACGCTCACCTTCGACTACACCGACTCCAAAGGTGCATCGACGAGCAGGCGCGTCCACCCGCATCACGTCGTCTCCCTTGATCAGCGGCTGTCTCTCATCGCCCACGACCTCGACCGAGCCGACTGGCGGGTCTTCCGCATCGACCGCGCCAGCAACCCACAACGAACCCGACAAACCTTCACCCCAAAGCCCCTGCCCGCGGATGACCCGGCCGAGTATGTTCGCAGCCGGCTGTACGAGGCGTGGACCATCTACGAGGTCACCGCGACCGTGCAGGCTTCCGCAGAAGACGTCCAAGAGAGACTCGGTGGCTGGGGCGAGGCAACGCCGGTCAATGAGAACTCTTGCGCCGTCCGGATCCCTACCAGCGACCTCGACTGGGCCACCTTCGCCCTCGCCGCGCTACACGCCCCCTTTACCATCCAAGGACCCGCAGAAGCGATCACCCACGCCGCAGAGTGGAGCAGTCGCCTAGCAGCCGCCACCAGCACCTGATCGAGGGGCCACGCCTCTTGCAGATCGAGGTTGGGACGCTGCCGGCTCACCTGTGTGACGAGCAGGTGAGGGGTGGTTTGGGTGACGGTGTCGATGCGGGTGATGTCGGCCGGTGACGGCTACAAGTACCTGCTGCGCACCGTGGCGGCCGGCGACGGCGACCGGTCGCTCTCGACGCCCCTGACTCGCTATTACGCCGAGGCGGGCACCCCGCCCGGGCGCTGGCTTGGTTCGGGCGTGACCGCTCTGGGGCATGGTGAACTCGCCCCGGGTGCTCAGGTGTCGGAGGCTCAGCTTCAGTTGCTGGTGGGGATGGGGCGGGATCCGGTCGACGGCGCAATGCCCAGGCGGCAGGCCAACTGCACTGGTCCTTCTCGGAGACGGAGGCGCAGCTGGATGCAGCGCCGGGTGACCTGCGGACTGGTCCTACTGGGTGAATGGTGCGGGCGCGAGGAGCGGTCCTGCATCGACTGACCGGCGCGGTAGCGATCAGCCCAGCGCTTCACGGTCGGCCAAGACACCTGGAAGCGGGCAGCGACCTCACTGATGGGCCAACCCTCATCAACAACGAGACGCCCCACCATCAAACGATGGCGGGGCGTCAATGCCGCGTTTGCGTGACTCATCGCTTTGCTCGGGAGTAGCTCGCCAGCACGATCCCGCCGGGAAGCGTCTCGATGCTTGTCGGAGTCCAACCACGGGAGGCGCTACCTGTGAACAGCGGAACTCCGTCTCCTAATGTCACGGGATTGATCTTGAGCTGCAGCTCGTCGATCTGATCCAAGAGCTGGCCGGCCAGCGAGCCGCCCCCGCAGAGCCAGATGTCCTTGCCCGGTTCCCTCTTGAGGTTGGCGACACGTTCGACAACGTTGCCCTCCCACCTTTCGACGGTGGGATCCACGGGCAGCTCGCGATGAGTGACGACGATCTGTCGGAGATGCGGGTAGGCGCTGGTCAGGCCCGCGTCGAGTGCAGGTTCATGGGTCCGGGCGCCCATCAGGACAGTGTCGAATCGTCGCGGTTCCCCCTTCACGCCCAAGACCTCTCGCAGGTGACAGGGGCATGTCTCTGGGTAGCGGGCGAAGAGTTCGTTCAGCGTTTCAGGCTCGATCGGGAACCTGGAGGTGTCGCCGTCTTGGCCGGCAATGAATCCGTCCAGGCTCGCGGCGACGTAGTAGACGAGCTTGCGCATTCCTTCTCCAATCACAACGGCTGTTGTAGTTAAGTGAACCACAACAGCTGTGCTGATGCCATAGGGTTGATCTGTGGTGGCCAATCCCGAACGACGAGCGCAGATCACCGATGCCGCCCTGGAAGTCCTGGGCGCGAACGGCTCGCGCGGGCTGACGCATCGGGCAGTCGACCGAGCCGCCGATGTGCCCACAGGCACCACAGCGAACTACTTCCCCTCCAGAGCAGGGCTCCTCCTGGCCATGGCCCACAGGATCTTCGACCGCTTGTCGCCTGAACCCGATCGGGTCACGCAGCTGGCCGACCTCCCCCCAGAGCGAGCAACGGTGGAGTACGCCGCCTACGCAACCGAACGGCTCCTGGCCGACAGCACGCTCGCACTCGCGCTGATCGAGCTGCGACTGGAAGCGGCACGCCAACCGGAAGTTCGCCAAGCCCTGGAGCCGTTCCTTCGGCAGGGATTCACAGACGACGTGAACTTCCACGACGGCCAAGGCCTCCCGGGGGGCCGCCTTGCGGTGCTGGTCACGCACCACCTGGTGATGGGCGTGGTGTTGGATGCCCTCACCATCCCCTTGGACCCGCACCAGTCCCCGGTCGACGAAGTCCGTCAGACTGTGGCAGCACTCTTCACCTAGCTGTACTGACCGGACACGTTGATCGACTGATTCTGTTACTCGGTAACTGTGACTGGGTATCATTGCGGCATGACTGTTCCGATTGACCGCCGACGTTTGCATGACATCGCCCTGCGCCTGTTCCGCGAGTTTGGCTACGACACCGTGTCGGTGGCCCAGATCGCTGAAGCGGCTGGAGTGTCACGGATGACCTTCTTCCGGCACTTCTCCAGCAAGGAGTCCGTCCTGGTGGAGGACATGTTCGATCCGGCGATCGCACTGGCCGTCGCCGCCCAGCCAGCGTCAGCACACCCGCTCGAGCGAGTGGTGGGCGGCTTCCTGGCCGCGCTGAGCGAGCCCGAAGCGGCGCGCGAGTTGTCGTCTCCCCAGTTCCGGGACCGCATCCAGCTCGTCGCGGCCACGCCCTCTTTGCGTGGGGCTGTCTGGGCTTCCAGCGCGGCAACGGAGCAGGCGATTCGCGAGGCCCTGGTCAGCTCCGGCGCATCCGCCGACCAGGCGCGAGCTGCTGCAGGGGCCGTGATGGGGGCCGCCACGGCGATCCTGCTGGGCTGGGCGGCCGAGCCCGAGCCCAGCCATGTTGCGACGGCCCTTGCCGGCGGGCTGCAGAGCTTGTTGGGCTCGGCCCGATGACCGCCGCGCTGACCTTGTCGGGGATCCAGGTCCGGCTGGGCGGATGCGAGGTGTTGCGTGGACTGGACCTTGAGCTGTCCCACGGACAGATTCGTGCGCTCGTCGGCCTCAACGGTGCGGGCAAGACGACCGCACTGCGGGTGGCGCTGGGCATGCTGCGACCCGATGCGGGCCATGTCCTGCTCCACGGCCAGGACATCTGGCCCAGCCCCGCAGAGGCCTGGTGTCGGGTCGGTCACATGGTCGAGACGCCGGCCGCCTATCCCGAGCTGACAGCGCGCGCCAACATCGACAACGCGATCATGCTTCACGGCATGGACCCATCAGGGTGCGCGCCACGCGTCGCGCAGCTTTCGCGGGCGCTCGGCATGGAAGCCCATCTTGACCAGCCCGTTCGGCGGCTTTCCCTAGGCACGCGTCAGAAGGTGGGCCTGATCAGCGCGCTCGCCCATGAGCCCAGCGTGGCCGTCCTCGACGAGCCCACCAACGGCCTCGACCCTCTGGCGGTCGTGGCGTTTCGTGACGAACTGCGTCGCCTGGCAGGCCAGGGCAGCTCGATCCTGATCACCAGCCACCACTTCGACGAACTCGCCCGTGTCTCCGATGCGGTCGACGTCCTTCACCACGGACAGGTCATCGCCACCATCACCCCCGACGAACGTGACCTCGAGAAGGTCTTCTTCGACACCGTACTGGCCGCCGACCAACAGTTGCAGGAGATCTGATGACCCCACACGCCCCAGTCCTGCGCATCGAATCCCGAAAACTCTACGCATCCCCCGTGGCCAGAACCGCGGCCTGTGCCGTTCTCATCATGGCCACAGCCACCTCGGCCGGTGGCTACGCAGCAGCCGTCCACGCCCCAGGGACAGACATGGGCCGCAAGGCAGCCGCCATGATCAGCGGGCAGGGGTGGAGCGGATATGTCAGCCTGGCCGCCCTGAGCCTTGGAGTCACCCTGCTGCTGGCAGCCGGAATCGTCGCGGCGTGGGCAGTCGGCCGCGAGTTCACTGACGGCACCATCGTCGGTCTCTTCGCGATCGGCACGTCCCGCGCAGCGGTGGCACGCGCAAAGCTTGTCGCCTGCCTCGGCTGGGGCCTGGCCCTCACTCTGGTTCAAAGCGTCGCATCGATCATGGCAGGGATCGGTCTCGGGCTTGATCCGGCAGGGGCGCTCCATGCCGGGTTGACACTGACGATCAGCGGATTCTGCCTGGTGTGCAGCGTGCTTCCCATCGCTTGGGTGGCCACCCACTGGCGCGGATACCTGGCCGGGATCGGCGCGACCCTGGCCGTTCTCGTGGCCACCAACCTGACCTCCGGCTTCGGTCTCGGCCGCTACGTGCCGTGGGCGATCCCGACCCTGTGGGCCTCTGGCGATCCGGCTGTGCCGGCAGTTGCACTTGTCATCCCCCTGGCGGTCGGTCTGCTCGGCTGGTGCGCAACGTCGTCGGCATGGAAACGCATCCAGATCGGCCGCAGCTAGCCCTCAACTGCACTTTCCGGAGAACGCAATGTCTCACCCCAATGCGGCCCTGACGCCGCGTCATCGCCTGATCGTCGCTCGTCTCGTCGTCGACGAGGGCTGGCCTGTCAGTGAGGTCGCTGCACGATTCCAGGTGTCGTGGCCGACGGTGAAGCGCTGGGCCGACCGCTACCGCGCCGGCGAGTCCATGCAGGACCGCTCCTCGCGCCCGCACCACTCGCCCAGCAAAACCAGCGCGCGGGTCACCCGCCGCTGCATCCAGCTCCGGCTACGTCTCCGCGAAGGACCGGTGCAGCTCTCGTATCGGCTCGGGATCGCGCCGTCGACGGTCCACCGCATCCTCACGGATGCCCATCTCAACCGGCTCTCCCACGTCGACCGCGCTACCCGCGAACCCGTTCGTCGCTACGAACACGACCATCCTGGCGCGATGCTCCACGTCGATGTGAAGAAGCTCGGCAATATCCCCGACGGCGGAGGCTGGCGCTACGTCGGCCGACGACAAGGCGAGAAGAACCGAGCAGCCACCCCCGACAAGCCCAGGAATAAGCACTATGACCCGTTGATGGGCAAGGCCTACGTCCACACCGTCATCGACGACCACTCCCGTGTCGCCTACGCCGAGATCCACGACGACGAAACTGCGATCACCGCCACCGCGGTCTTGGTCCGGGCGGTCGAGTGGTTCAACGCCCGCGGAGTCACCGTTGAGCGCGTCCTTTCGGACAACGGTGGTACCTACAAGTCGCACCTGTGGCGCGACACTTGCGCCGAGCTCGGTATCACGCACAAGCGGACCCGGCCATATCGGCCACAGACCAACGGAAAGATCGAACGTTTCCACCGAACCTTGGCCGACGGCTGGGCCTACGCCCGCTGCTACACCTCCGAAGCCGAGCGCCGCGGCGAGCTCGACGGCTGGCTGCACTACTACAACCAGCACCGGCCCCACACTGCCTGCGGGAATCAGCCGCCCTTCTCACGATTGACCAACGTCCCCGGTCAGTACACCTAGCAGCCGTGAACGTCCACTCGATCAACGTCTCCGGTCAGTACAACTAGGCGATGCCCCAGACGGCCACGAGAGCGAGGTCGCGGCGGCCCGGGACCCTCAGGCCGGACCGGGCGACGATCAGTCCCAGCACCGCGGCGCCGACCGCCATGCGCAGCAGGGCCATGGCTCCCGGGGAGAAGTGATCGATCGTCCCCCGGATCGCGATGAACTCCGAGGCCCACAGCACGACGGTGACGCCCGCGGCGAGGACGACGGTGCGGGGCGAGGCATCGGGGGTCTGAGCGGGCACGACGTCAGGGTAGGGCCCGGCTCGGATGCGGGGCTGCTCCGGTGACGGCTCGTGACACCGCGGCGCGATCATCTCGCGCGATGTGCGCTCGCCGCCTGCCTCACGTGCGATCAGCGCGCCCCGCCGCAACGGTCCCATCCGCTCCCCCGCGCTGCTCGAGCGACCCGACGGCCGCCGTCACGGACCGCACGAACAGCAGCAGCCAGGTGAACACGATCGCGGCCGACCCCATCTCGAAGGCGGTCGTATTGAGGTACCCGATGCCCTTCCACAGCACGACGCACACCAGCAGCGCCGCGACGATCACGAGGGTCGCGGCGCGGAACCCCTCGGACAGGCGCGGGAACAGCAGCGGGAAGCCGACGATCGCGGCCGCGAACACGACGACGATGCCCTGCGCGGCCATGTCGTGCCAGGTCTTCGACACGTCCACGGGGATCAGGGCGACCGCCAGGAGCAGCAGGCCCAGCAGGATCATTGCGCCGCGCACCGTCCGCACGCGCCAGCGCTCGGCACCGGTGTGCGCGGCCCAGATGTCGAGGTCGTGGGCCAGGAAGTCGCCGATGGTCACCAGGGTGAAGCCCGCCAGCAGCAGGGTGAGGTTGAAGGCCAGGCCCGATCCTCCGGCCTCCGCACCGAGCCACGAGAAGTGGTGGCGCCACCAGTGCGGGTCGGGGGCGCTCATCGCGCTGCCGAGCACCCCGCCGACCATGAACACCATGAGCAGGCCCGACAGGGACGAGGTGGTCAGCGCGGACGCGGAACCGACGACGACATAGACGGCGATGCCGCACGCCACGGCCACCCAGAACGTGCCGGCGACGGGATCGAGGGCGACCCCGCGGAAGGCCGTCGCGAACACGGCGAAGAGCACGGCCGTCAGCAGGTAGGCGAACATCGCGTGGAGGACGGCGAGGCCCAGGAGGTTGGAGAGCCGGCGCCGCCATCCGAGGCGGCGCAGCCACGGGTGCATGGGCAGCGTGATGAGCCGCGCGGCGATGAGGAAGGCGATGCCCGCGGTGCCCAGCGCGGCGTAGGAGGCGGTCTCGCCGATCGAGCCGGTGCCGGTGAGCGGGCGCGTTCCCTGCAGGCGGATTAGGCCGATGACGGCGCCGACGACGGCGGCCGCCGCGGCGAGCAGGAGGGCGAGGTTCTCAGCGCGCTCGGGGTCCGCCGGAACGGGGCGGTGCGAGGCGAGCTGAGGGTCCGGGGACGCGGTCGGGGCCACCTCTCGAGGATGCCATGCGGGGAGGGGAGACCGAGCGGCCAACGTGTGCGATGACGCAGGGGTGCTGCGCCTCGGGATGCGATCACCCTCTCGTCCGCAGCGCACCGAGGGCGCCGGGCGACTCGACCGGCTGTCAGACGTCCGTCGCGAAGCCCGAGCTGGTGGCGCGCGGGAAGGTGATGTCGTCGATGCCGCGGACCACGCGCCGCTCGTAGTCGGGCATCGGCTCCGGAAGCTCAGTCAGCGGGAACCATTCCAGGGCCGACGCCTTGTGCGGCTCCTGGATCACGGGGGCGCCGCTCCAGCGGCGCACCGTCCAGAACCAGTCGACGCGCTGGTCGATCACGGCATCGCCGTTGCGGCGCTGCATGACGGTGATGAGCTCGAGGTCCTCGGCGTCGATGCGCACGCCCAGTTCCTCGTACGCCTCGCGGACGGCGGCGTCGCGTGCGCTCTCGGCCGCTTCGACGTGCCCGGCGGCACCGGCGACCCAGTGCCCATCCATGTAGCCGGTGTTCTGCCGCCGCTGCAGCAGCACCTGCTCGTCGCGGACGAGGTAGACGTAGGAGGCGGGGATGAGGGCGAAGGAGTGCTCGGTCACCGCGGCAGGCTACTGTCCGTCCTCGTCCGTCCCACCCCCGTGCCACCATGGCTCGCATGCCCGCCCGACCTCCTGCCGACGGTCCCCGGGACTGGCGCGAGCTGCTGTCTCCGCTGGTCGTGGATCTCTCGACGCCCTCGGCGCCGCTGGGGATCGGCGTCGAGCTGCTGACGGGCTTCGGCGGTTTCGGGTTCTCGCGCTTCGGCGTGCAGGCGGCCGAGATCCAGGACGTCCGCGACGGACTCCCGCTCGCGCCGGGGATCCGGCCGCTGCGCCGCGCGAACGGGAGCGACCGCTGGGTGCGCGGGAACCTGACCTGGAGGACGTTCCGCTACGGGGGCGCGGGCAACTCGGGGCCGCTGGGCGAGTTCACCGCCGAGCAGGTGGATCTGCTGGGGCGCCTGGTGCGCCTGCAGCGGGCCGAGCAGCAGTTCGGCATGGAGCCCGGGGACACGATGCGGCTGGACGAGTTCCGCGGCACCGAGGGCTGGGCCCTGCTGGACCGGGCGCGCGCGGCGGGCGTCGAGCTGGTGGGCACGGGGATCGTCGAGGACGTCGAATGGGGAGCACCCGCGCGCATGCGGCTCGACATCCAGCGGGCCGACGGGGATCTGCTGCTGACGGCGCAGGCGGAGGTCGGCGGCCAGGTGCGCACGGACCTCCGCGCCGCGGGAGCGGGCGGCTTCTTCGCCGTCGAGCCGGGGAAGGCGGCGGGGCGCGTGCACGTGACGCTGCTGCCCGCCGCGGACCCCATCGCCCCCGTCCTGACCAACCTGCTGGCCGCTGGTGAGCCGGTGCGCATCCCCCGCGCCGACGCCGCCGAGTTCCTCGCCGACCACGCGCCCCTGCTGCGCGACCGCGTGGCCCTGACCAGCCACGACCGCTCGGTGGAGATCCCCGAGTGGTCGCCGCCGCGCCTGCACCTGGAGGTGCGCCACGACCCCGCGGGGGCTGCCGCGCTCACCTGGTCGTGGACCTATCGGGCGCCCCGCCGCACCGTCTCCCTGAGCGATGCCCGGCCCCGGGACGACCGCGAGGCCGAGCATCTGGGCTCGGTGCTGGCCGCGGCCCGACGGGTCTGGCCCTCCAGCGCGGAGCACAGCGCGCAGCGCCTGGAGGACGCGGAGGCGGCGTCGTTCGTCGAGCACGAGCTGCCGCGCCTGGTCTCCCTGCCGGACGTGGACGTGACCGAGCACGGGCAGCGGCCCGACTACACCGAGATCAGCGGAACGCCCAGCCTGCGGATCGTGCAGGTCGATCCCCCGAAGGCGCACGTGCAGGACTGGCTGGGGCTGGGATTCGAGATCACGCTCGGCGAGCACCTGGTGCCGTTCACCGCGATCTTCGCCGCGCTGTCGCAGGGCAAGAAGTCGGTGCTGCTGCCGGACAAGACGTACTTCCGCCTGGACCATCCGATGTTCGAGCGCCTGCGGGAGGTGCTCGACGAGGCCTCCCGGATGGACGAGTGGGAGCCGGGGGCGCCGTCGATCCCCCGCACCCGCGTGGACCTGTGGGAGGAGTTCGAGGACCTGGCCGATGAGACCGTCGAAGCCGTCTCGTGGCGCGAGAGCGTCGGGCGCCTGCGGGACCTCGCGACGATCCCGCGGCCGGATGCCCCGGCCGGTCTCGCCGCGACCCTGCGGCCCTATCAGGCGGAGGGCTACGCCTGGCTGTCGTTCCTGGCCGATCACCGCCTCGGCGGGATCCTGGCCGACGACATGGGACTGGGCAAGACGCTGCAGGCGCTCGCTGCGATCGTGCGGCGCCGCGGGATCGAGAGGGCGGCGGACCCGGCCGCTCCCCCGCACCTGGTGGTCGCGCCGTCCTCGGTGATGGGCATCTGGCGGCGCGAGGCCGAGCGCTTCGCCCCGGGCCTGGACGTGCGGGTCCTGGACACGACCTCGGGACCGCGCGGCACGTCCGTGGCCGAGGCCCGCACAGGCGCGGACGTGGTGGTCACCAGCTACGCGCTGCTGCGCCTGGACGAGGCCGAGTTCACGGCGCTGGACTGGTCCGGCCTGATCCTCGATGAGGCGCAGTTCGTGAAGAACCCCAGGTCACGGGCGCATCTGGCGGCGAAGGCGGTACGGGCGCCGTTCCGCGTCGCCATCACGGGCACGCCGCTGGAGAACTCGCTGATGGACCTGTGGGCGCTGCTGGCGCTGACCGCGCCGGGCCTGTTCGCGTCCCAGCGGGCGTTCCGCGAGCGCTTCATCCGCCCCATCGAGCAGCCCGACGACTCCGAGTCCGGGCAGCGGCGCGCGCGGGAGCGGATGGGGCTGCTGCGGCGGAGGATCCGCCCGTTCGTGCTGCGCCGCACGAAGGACGTGGTCGCCCCCGAGCTGCCGGAGCGCATCGAGCAGGTGCTCACGGTGCCGCTGCAGGCCGGTCACCGGGCGCTGTACGAGCGGATCCTGCATCGTGAGCGCCAGAAGCTGCTGGGGCTCGTGCACGACATCGACCGCCACCGCTTCATCGTGTTCCGCTCGATCACGCTGCTGCGGATGCTGGCGCTGGACCCCGCGATCGTCGCCCCCGAGCACGCGGGCGTCGCATCGTCCAAGCTCGACGCGCTGCTGGAGCACCTCGACGAGGTCCTGGCCGAGCATCACCGGGTGCTGGTTTTCAGCCAGTTCACCTCGCACCTGCAGCACGTGGCCGATCGCCTGCGCGAGCGCGGCGTCGCGTTCTCCTATCTGGACGGCTCGACGACGGGCCGCGAGGAGGTGGTCGCGCAGTTCCGCGACGGCGCGGCCCCCGTGTTCCTCATCTCGCTGAAGGCCGGCGGTTTCGGCCTCACCCTCACCGAGGCCGACTACGTGTTCCTGCTGGACCCGTGGTGGAATCCGGCGGCCGAGGCCCAGGCCGTGGACCGGGCGCACCGGATCGGGCAGACCCGTCCGGTGATGGTGTACCGGATGGTGGCCGAGGGGACGATCGAGGAGAAGGTGCTCGCGCTTCAGGAGCGCAAGCGGGCGCTGTTCACCTCGCTGACCGACGACGACCAGGCGTTCGCCGCGGCGCTGACCGCGGACGACGTCAGGGAGCTGGTGGGCGGGTAGGAGCGCCGCGGGGAGCGGCGTGCGGTCACGAGGCCTGCGCGGTGCGGAGTGCTGCGCGGTTGCGAGGCCTGCGCCGCGGGGAGTGCTGCGCGGTCACGATGCCCGCGCGGCAGGGAGCGGCGCACGGTCACGAGGCCCGCGCCGTGGTCGATCTGCGTCCGAATCGACGGCCGGATCGGGCGTTCTCCGTCGGAATCAGGCGGTCATTCCGACGAACATCGACCATCCCGCATCGATGCGCGGTGCCACGGCGCGTACGCTCCCGGGGTCACGCTGATCGAAGGAACCCCATGCCCGACACCTCCGGCCCGACCGGCACCCCCGGATCCGCGAGCGCCCCGAGCGCCCGGCGCGCTGCGGCAGAGCCCGCCACGGCAGGCACCGAGAGCACCGCCTCCCCCGACGGCGAGCACGGTCTGAAGCGCAGCCTGTCGGCCCGGCATCTGCAGATGATCGCGATCGGCGGGGCCATCGGCACGGGCCTGTTCGTCGCCTCCGGCGCGACGATCGCCCAGGCCGGACCCGGCGGCGCCCTCACCGCGTACGTGCTGGTGGGGCTCATGGTGCTGCTGCTCATGCAGTCCCTCGGCGAGATGGCCGCGCACATGCCCGTCGCCGGCTCCTTCCAGGCGTATGCCACGCGCTTCGTCTCGCCCAGCTTCGGCTTCGCGATCGGCTGGAACTACTGGTTCAACTGGGCCATCACCGTGGCCGCCGAGCTCGTCGCCTCCGGCATCGTCATGCGGTTCTGGCTGCCCGAGGCGCCCGGATGGATCTGGGCCGCGCTCTTCCTGACCGTCCTGACGGCCCTGAACGCGCTGTCCGCGCGGGCGTACGGGGAGGGCGAGTTCTGGTTCGCCGCGATCAAGGTGATCACCGTGGTCGTGTTCCTCGTCGCGGGCGTCGCGATGATCCTGGGGATCATGGGCGGCACCTCGCCTGGGCTGGAGAACTGGACGGCGGGCGAGGCCCCGTTCATCGGCGGCCCGCTGGCGGTCATCTCGATCATCATGATCGCCGGGTTCTCGTTCCAGGGCACCGAGCTGGTGGGCGTCGCCGCGGGCGAGTCCCGCGACCCGCGCCGCGAGGTCCCGCGGGCGATCCGCACCGTGTTCTGGCGGATCATGCTGTTCTACATCGGCGCGATCATCGTGATCGGCTTCCTGATCCCGGCCACCGACCCGCACCTGCTGCGGGCCTCGGAGACCGACATCGCCTCCTCCCCGTTCACGCTCGTGTTCGCGCCCTCGGGCATCGCAGCGGCCGCCGCCGTCATGAACGCCGTGATCCTCACGGCGATCCTCTCGGCGGGGAACTCGGGTCTGTACGCCTCCACCCGCATGCTCCACGCCCTCGCCGTCCACGGGCAGGCGCCGCGGATCTTCGCCCGCACCACCTCCCGGGGCGTGCCGCTGGCGGCCCTGCTGGGCACGAGCGCCGTCGGGCTCTTCGCGTTCCTCACCGCCCTGATCGGGGAGGGCGCCGCGTACACGTGACTGCTGAACGTGTCCGCGCTGTCGGGGTTCATCGCCTGGGTCGGCATCGCCGTGTGCCACTACCGGTTCCGCCGCGCCTACGTGCACCAGGGGCGCGATCTCGCCGCCCTCCCCTATCGGGCGCCGCTGTTCCCTCTCGGGCCGATCCTCGCGTTCGCGATGTGCATCATCGTGATCCTGGGGCAGAACTACGAGGCGATCTTCGCGGGGAACCTCACGCATGTGGCGTCGTCGTACATCGGCCTGCCCGTGTTCGCGGCGCTGTGGCTGGGGCATCGCCTGGTCACGCGCACGCGGATGCTGCCGCTGAAGCAGATCGACGTGAGCGGCACGGACGTCGCCGCGGGACGCTGAGGGGTCGCCCCTCCCTGCCGGGGGATCCCCCGACGCGGAACGGCCGATGCTCGTCGGAAACGCCGCGCGGAATGGGCGATGCTCGTCGGAATAGGGCGATCATTCCGACGAGTTTCGCCCATTCCGGCTCCGCGCAGCCCCGGGCGCGCGCTCGCACCGCCCCCACGCCGTCACCCGGTGTCGTCTTTCCTCCCCGCGCCGTCACCCGGAGTCGTCTTTCCTCCCCGCGCCGTCACCCCGTGTCGAAGCGCCGCCCATCGGGGCGCGGCGGCAGGGTGCACAGCACGAGGGGGACGATCGGCAGCACGAGCCCGATCAGCGCGAGGGCGCCGGGCAGGCCCGCATCGTGCAGGCGACGCCAGGTCAGCGACAGCAGCGAGACGAGCAGGACGATCACCAGGACGATAGCCGCGATGGCCACGATCTGCAGCAGGAGCAGCCACGGGTTCTCCTCCGGTTGGGCCGGCGACGGCGGCCCCTGCCAGTCCGGGCTGAACGGATCCTCCCCGCGATCGAGAGCGTCCTCCATGGCGGCGAGTTACACGTCGGCGACCTTCTGATTCGCCACGATCCACCGCACCGCGGCGGCCTGCAGGGGCCAGGCGATCAGGGCGAGCAGCCCCTCGACGGCGACGACGATCCCGATGATCCACCAGTACTCGCTGCGCGATGAGCGCCCGCCGAAGCGCAGGGCGCGCCGTCGGAAGCGCCGAAGCGCCTGTCGTGGACTCGCTCCGCGATAGGGCAGCAGCAGGTCGTCCGGGCTCGTCGCGCCCGCGAGATCCCCGGTGACCCCGGTCACATTCATGGCATGAACCTAGCAAGCAGCGGCATCCATCGCAGCGAGCCGCGCTCAGGCGTTCGGCACCGTCCCATCAGCACCGGTCAGCGACCGGTCGGCCCGGCGGTCGCGCGGCAGGAGGTTCCCGCGGCGATGCGCGAGCACCACCATCACGATCCCGGCCGCCAGCCCCACGATCACCGTGACCACGGAGCCCTCGACGCCCATCGCCCCGCCGCTGAGCCAGTCGGGACCCGACAGCTGCGCCTGCAGGATCCCGTGCTGCTCGCCCGTGCCGGAGACCGCGAAGGAGAAGATGCCGGACTGCACGGTGTTCCAGGCGAGGTGGATGCCGATGGCGAGCCACAGGCGGCGGGTCAGCAGGTAGGCGCCGCCCAGCAGCACGCCCGCCTCGATGATGATCGCGATGGCGCCCCACAGGCCCGCGTCGTCGTTGGTGATGTGGACGAGCCCGAACAGCACGGAGGTGAGCGCGAGGGCGGCCCAGGAGCCGAGCCAGCCGTCGATCAGGCGCAGCAGCGCGCCGCGGAAGAACACCTCCTCGACGAAGGCCGCGAAGATGCCGATCGCGAGCGGCGCCAGGAGCTGCGGGTTCGGGTCCAGGCCGGTCACCCGGTAGCCGCCGAGCAGGGCGATGATCCCGGTGGACAGGGCGATCAGCAGCGATCCGATGCCCAGTCCCGCGGCGAGCTCGGCGAGCTTGCCGCGCCCGCCGACGGCCTGGCCCGGGCGGGCGCCGATCGGGCCGACGACGAGGATGTGCCCGGCGATCGCGAGGACGGCGCCGATGACGGCGGCGACGAGGAAGCCGGTGGGATCGAAGTCGGCGACGCCGAATCCGGAGCTCGGGTCCGGTACGGCACCGGACGTCACGACGGTCCACACGACGGCGATCACGCTGATCAGCGTCTCGACCACGAGGAACAGGATGACGCTGACCAGCAGCTGCACGCCGGTGAGGCGGCCGTTGCGGCCAGGCGCGCGCCGGGCGCCGGGGGCGGCGACGGCGGGCGTAGCCGGACGCGGATCGAAGGCGCGCGGGTCCGAGGAGGCCGGATCGGAGGGCACAGAGGAGGGCACAGAGGAGGGAGGAGTGCTCACGCCATGAACGCTAGCCGGAGCGGGGCCGACGGGCATCGGCCTTTCGTCGGTCCGGAGGAGAACCCCCGGTGCTGCGGGATCCAGCGCCGTAGCCTCGTCCCATGCCCATCACCGTCGAGGATCTCCTGGTCGGCCCGCGCGGCCGACGCTTCCTGCTCGAGCTCGCCGTCCGCTGCGATCCCACCGAGCGCCTGCACTCCGCGCGGTGGGAGACGGTGCGCGTCTCCTTCCCTCAGTCGGGGTCGGTGTACTGCGCACTGATCCAGGACGACGACGGGACGCGACGCACCGAGGTCATTCACCCGGATGAGCAGCCCGACCCGACGGCCTTCGCCGACCCGACGGCCGCGGGCTTCGCCGCGCTGCTCACCGCGACCGCGCTGCGCGAGCCGGCCCCGGCTGATCTCCGTCTGGCGCTCGCGGCCGCCGTGGACAACGCCCGGTACTGGCAGGAGCCCGACGGGGAGGACGCCCTGGCCGCCGATCCGACCATGCGGCCGGCGCTCGCCCGCGTGGCCGAGCACGCGCTCCCCCATCTGCCCTCCTGGTGGTCAGGACCGGTCGGACCGGACGTCGAGCACATGGTGGTGGAGTTCGAGGATGAGGAGCACCCGCCGGCCCCTCCCGCTGACCGCGCGGGGATCGCCCGGGCGCTGAGCGAGGATCTGCGCGAGGAGGCCGCAGGCGAGTCGTCCTGGTGGTCGACCCCGCCTGCCGCTGTGCCGGTGACCTCGACGGTGCGGCCGTGCCCCGACGGCACGACGGAGATCCCCGGGGTCATCTTCGTCGAGGACGGCTCCGGCTGGACGCGGGCGCACTGCCTGCCTGCCGCCATCAGCACGGACGTCCGCGTGCTCACGATCGACGGGCCCGAGGACTGGGGACGGATGGTCCGCCGGTATCCGCTGGCCAAGGGCGCACCGCATGGTCTGCGGCACCGGGTCCGCGATCGGCTGCGCTCCGCCCTGGACCAGCGCTGGATGTCAGGGGACACGTGGGCGGAGACGACCGGGCGGACCGGCGCCTGGGCGATGCCCGACTGGGCGGCGATCGCCCACGAGGTCGACGCCGTGCACCTGACCGTGCGCGGCTACCTCATGACCGCGGGCCGGCCCCTGCCGGTCGACGGGTCGACGGCGACGCTGCTGGCCGGATTCTCACCCGATCAGACGATCCGCTTCTCCCCCGTCGACGTCGACCGGGACCGTGCGCAGACATGGGCCCTGGACGATGACGATCAGGAGATCTGGGCGCCGGCCGCCTCGTCGGCCTGAGCGGCGACGTCGGTCACGCGTCCGACCGGCCGGGCGGCGCCGCCGTCACGCCCCCTCGAGCATCTCCTCGAGCGCGATCGCCACGCCGTCCTCGGTGTTGGCGCCGCACGAGCGGTCGGCCACGGCATGCACCTCCGGGTGGGCGTTGGCGACGGCCCAGCCGGTGCCCGCCCAGGCGAGCATCGGGATGTCGTTGGGCATGTCGCCGAAGGCCCACACGTCATCGGCGTCGATCGCGAGGCCCGCGCACCAGGCCTCGAGCGCCGCGGCCTTGGTGACGCCCGCGGGGCCGATCTCCGCGAGCCCGCAGTCCGAGGACACCGACAGCAGGGCGCGCTGCCCGATCACCTCGGTGACCTGCGCATGGAAGGCGTCCATGTCCATCGCATCGGTGCGGGCGAGGATCTTGCCGACGGGCCTGTCGACCGCGTCGAGGGCGATCACGGAGTCGACCTGCTCGGGCACGCCGCCGATGCCGTCGGAGAGGTAGTCGGGCTCGCGGTGGAGGCCGTCGGCGAGCTCGACGGCCAGGGTCACACCGTCGATGCCGCGGAGGTCCGCCAGCAGGGCGTGGAAGGCATCGGGCTCGATCCCGTGGGTCTCGCGGACGCGGCGCCGGGCCACGTCGTACACGAAGGCGCCGTTGCCGCACAGCACGATCCCGTGGTCCCCGGTGATGCCCGCGAGGTGGTCGACCCAGCGCGGAGGCCGGGCGGTGACGATCACGGACTCGATGCCCGCCGCGTCCAGGCGCCGCCAGGTGCGGGCGGTGCGCTCGCTGAGCTCGCCCCGGGCGCCCAGGAGGGTGCCGTCGAGGTCGGTGGCGACGAGGCGGGGGCGCGGCATGGCCGGATTCTACGGGCGGGCTGTCGCCCGTGCCCGCCCCCAGCGCCACCGCACACGCGCCGCGCACGTCGCCGCGCACGCCACCGCACAGGCAACCCCACTGCCTCGCCCCGGGTCGTCCAGCTGGCGTCGAGCGCCACGCTGCGACTCAGGCAGGCCCTGTTTCGGGTCCCAGCGTGACACTCGGTGAGGAAGGGACGACAGCGCAGGGTCCGCGGAGGAATCGCCTCAGTCCCGCGCCCGCCGCCACCAGCGGCGTCGCCGTCCCTCCCGTGCCGCGGCCGTCTGCACGACGGGCTCGACGGCGCGCTCGCGCTCGAGAGCCCGCCACTGCTCGAGCCGCGCCTCCACGTCGACGGTCGGGGCGAGCATGCGGGCCATCGGATGGCGCAGACGATCGTCCTGGACCCGGCGGTTGTAGTCCTCGAGGAGCTCGCGCACCTGCTGCTCGTCCCGCAGCTCGGCGAGGACCTCTGGCAGCTCATCGTGCTCGCGGCGCAGCAGCATGACGACGGGCAGGAGCGCATCGCGGTCGATGTCGTCGTCCTCGAGGCGCTGGCGGATCCACCAGTCGGGGTCGTGGCGCGACGGGAGGCGGAGCGGCTTGCCGGCGCCGGGCAGGTCGTCGAACTCGCCGCGGGCGATGGCCGCCTCGATCGCATCGTCCCGATCGCCGATCACTATGGCAGCCCCCTCCGCGCATTCGGCGTGCATGTCTGCATCCATCGTCGCGCACGAGCGGCCGGACCGGGCATCAGAGCATCCCGCCCCGTCACAGCTCCGGGCGCGCCGACGGCATCGCGCCGGACCCGCCGCGTCACAGCTCCGGACGCCCCTGGAAGCCGATCTCCCGCTGCGCGACGCGGTACCCGAGCTTCTCGTTGATCCCGATCATCCACGGGTTGACGTGCGAGTTCCAGGTGACGAGCCGCCGCAACCCGGGGGCGGCCGCGGCGAGGCGGCGATGGTTGGCGACCTTCATCGCCAACCCCAGGCGGTGCCCGCGATGCTCGGGCATCACCAGGGTGTTCTCCTGCCAGCCGACGGTCACGCCCTCCCCCGCGCGGACGTGGATCTCCGTGTTCCCGGCGAAGGTGCCGTCGGGCGCGAGGGCGACGGCGGTCAGGCAGCGCAGTCCGGCGCGCTTGCGCCTCTGCTCGATCGTCCGGATCCGCTCGGGGGTGAACTCGGGGGCCTCGTGCTCCATGTCCTCGTCGGGGTCGTCAAGGTCGAGCTGGCGCAGCAGCACCCCGTACGGGGCGAGGTGCTCGTCGGGGACCGCGTCCTCCCAGGTGAGGATCCGGTAGTCGCCGAGCCTCTCGGCGGCCTCGGCCTCGAGCTCGTCCAGCAGCGCCGGGTCCACGGGCAGGTCCAGGGCGCGGGCGACGGCGAGGGTGCGGCGCTGGAGGCCGAGGCGCCGGGCCAGGGCGTTGGCGGGCAGGTCGGGGCCGTCGGCGTCGCCGTCGGCGGGGATCTCGCCCCACGCGCTGACCAGGGGGCGGCCGGACTCGCGGATCGCCGGGATCAGCGCCTCCTCGACGAGGGCGGTGCCGATCCCGTGGCCGCGGAAGGCGGGATGCACCTCGGCGTGGACGTGCACGGTCTCGAGGTTCTCGCGCAGCGGGAGCATCGTGAAGGCGAGGCCGACGATGCTCTGGCCGCCCTCCATGGTCTCGGCGACGGCCACGTGGCAGCACTGCGTCCAGTACGGCGAGGACTCGAGGGCCGCGCGGCACTGGGCGATCGTGGCGGGCTCGGTCCCGCCCCAGCGGGCGCGGTCGAGGGCCTCGTCCAGGGCGCACAGCTGGGCGATGTCGGCGTCGGAGGCGAGGTCGAGCGGGCGGATGGCGATGTCCATGGGACACAGGGGACCACGCGCGGCGGGACGGAGGCGAGGCGTTTTCGGGGGCGGCGTGCAGGGACGCCGGGCTCTTCGGGGGAGATCTCGTCGGGGACGCCGGGCACCCCAGGGGCGCTCTCAGCGGGGACGCCCACATCTGCAGGGCTGCTCCGTGGAGAACGGCACGGACGGCCGAGGCATGTGGTGCTCCTTCGACTGCAGGCTGTTTGCCGTGCCCCGCGTCGCGCCCCTCGCCATCGCCTGCCCCTCATCGCCTGAACCTCGCCACGCGCCTCCTGCCACCCGCCCCTCGAAGCCTGCCCCCCCATCGCCGGGACCTCGCGACCAGCCCTTCATCGCCCGACCATCGACGCCTGTCTCTCATCCCCAGACCCTCATCGCCCTCGCTGGCACAATCGCTGCATGTCCGCCCCCGAAAACGCCTCGCCTCCGTCCCGCCGCGCGTGCTCCCCTGTGTCCCATGGACA
>NZ_FWFG01000079.1 GCF_900163655.1 Brachybacterium nesterenkovii | reverse complement strand
GTGCACCCATCAAATCGAAACCGACGACTCACAGAGCGACCGGACCGAATGAAGGCGGCGGCCCAGCGGCCGAGCGGCGCCTGGCCGGGCGGGTCTGAGCGACCCGCCCCACCTCACAGCTCGACGACCCGCCCGTCGGGCGTGCGTAGCCGCAGCAGGAACCGCGACTGCGGGTCCTCATCGATCCGGGCCACGCCGTCGCCGAGGCCCAGAGCATCCGTGAGCAGGTGCAGGGGCTCGGGGTCCACCTCGAGGCGGTAGAAGTCCAGCAGCTCCAGCCGCGGCAGGTCGCCCAGCCCGGGATGCGGGGTGCTCCCCCAGTCGATGAGGAACGGTAGGTCGAAGCGCTCCTGATCATCCGCCCGGGTGAGCCGCCACTGCAGCGGGGTGCCGTCGGGGGTGCGGCGGGAGAGGTCCCGCACGTCACCGGGGTCATACCCCTCGGCCCGTGCCCGCGCGACGGTCCCGTCGAGGTCGGCGGGGTGGACCGCGTAGGTCACCAGGGTGGGCCGCTCCAGGCGGTCGATGCCGAACGAGGCCGGCAGGGATCCGGCCGGCTGCGATGCCAGCGAGGCGGTCGCCCCCGAGCTGGTCGCTGCCGAGGCGGCTGGAGCGGTGCCCTGTGCCGGGTCCGGGCCGATCAGCTCGAGGTACTGCGGACCGGGCCTGCCGTCGACGGTCAGCCCCACCAGGGCGTTCGCGGTGCCGGTGGGATGGGCTCCGCCCGGTGCGGCCCGCACGCCGGTGAGGTCCTCGAACCAGTCCACCACCTCGGCGAGGTCGGGGCCGGCGATCACCACGTGGTCCAGCAGTCCGGGCAGGCTCATGACCGCTTGCTCCGCCGGGTGGGCACCTCGGGTTCGCCCAGGGTGAGCATGAGGCGGTTGGCCCAGTTGAAGAAGGCGGCGCTGTTGATCACGTCGACGATCTCCGCGTCACTCAGCCCGGTCTCCCGCAATCGTTGGACATCAGCCGGGCCGAAGTCCAGCGGGATACGGGCGAGGGCGTCGGCGGCGTGGGCGATCGCGTCCCAGGCCGGTGAGCCGAGCTCGGCACCGACCCCCTCGTCGAGCAGGCGCTGCACGTCCTCGCGCCGGCCGGACTCGCGGGTCGCCGCGGCCGAGTGCACCGAGGCGCAGTAGATGCAGCCGTTGGTGCGGGAGGTGGCGGTGGCCGCCCGCTCCCGTTCGGCGCGGCCGGCGCCGCCCTCGGTGTTGAAGAAGATGTCCAGGTCCGTGAGGGTGCGGGCGCGCAGGGCCTGCGGGTCACGAGCCAACAGGCGGAAGTACGGCGAGGCCCGACGGAAGTCGTCCTGCAGCGCCTCGTGCTGCTCGGCGGTGAGGTCCTCGCGGGCCACCGGTTCGAGCCACGGCACCCAGCCGAGGCTCTCCTGGGTGAAGGTCTCCGGGCGGGTCATCGCAGCTCCTCCGTCGTCTCGGTGGCAGGGGTGGCGGCCAGCACGCGCAGCCCGTGGGCGATGCGCAGCTGGAAGGTCACGAAGGAGACCAGCTGGGAGAGGGTGATGATCCCGTCGGCATCCCAGCCGGCCGCCTCGAGGGCGCGCAGGTGGGCGGGCTCCGCGTCGCGGGGGCGCAGCACCAGCAGCTCGGCGTGGGCGAGTGCGGCATCCAGACGCTCCTGCCCGGTCCGCTCACCGGCAGCGATCCGTGCGGCGAGCTCGGGGTCCTCGTCGTGGAGGTCCTCGAGGTACAGGTCCGCGGCAGGGCCCGGGCCGTGCAGGCGGGCCACGTGGGCGGCCACCGCGTACCACTCGCGGATCGGGACACTGCGCTCGTCCTGAGGTTCCAGCAGCGCCTCGTAGCTGCGCTGGGCGTTCTCGCGCGCCTGGGGGCGCAGGGAGCGCAGGCGGGCGATGTGCCCGTCCCCGTTCTCGTGCTCCCCGGCGAGGTGGTCGATGACGTCGAAGTCTGTGGTCATGCGCGTGATCCTTCCGGGCGAAGAGGTACGGAGCGGCCGGTCGTGATGGGGCTGCCGGCGGTGACCGGAGGGCGCCCGCCTCTCGGGGTGCCAGCGGTGACCGGACCGCCTCCGGGGATGGCGGCCAGCAGCTGCTGGGTGTACTCGTGGTGGGGGTCCTCGAGCACCCGGGCCACCGGGCCCTGCTCGACCTGCTGACCGCGCCGCATCACCGAAACGGTGTCGGCCACCTGCCGCACCACCGCGAGGTCGTGGGAGATGAACAGGTAGGTCAGGCCCAGGTCCTCCTGCAGGCGGGCCAGTAGCCGCAGGATCTGTGCTTGCACGGTGACGTCCAGGGCGGAGACGGCCTCGTCCAGCACCACCAGCTGCGGCTGCAGGATCAGGGCGCGGGCGATCGCCACCCGCTGCCGCTGCCCCCCGGACAGCTCACGGGGTCGGCGCTCGGCGACGTCCTGCGGGAGGCCGACGAGGTCCAGATGCTCCCTCGCCGCAGCCTGCCGCGTCGAGCGGGTGCCGAGGCGGTAGTTGCGCAGCGGCTCCTCGAGGATCCCGGCGATGCTCTGGCGGGGGTCCAGCGACCCGAAGGGGTTCTGGTGGACCAGCTGCACGCTGCGTCGGAACTCCCGCAGCGGCCGCCCCGCGCTGAGGGCGGTGACCTCGGTGCCGGCCACCTGGATGCTGCCCGCGGTGGGGCGGCGGAACCCGGAGATGGCGCGGCCGACGGTGGTCTTGCCGGACCCGGACTCCCCCACCAGGGCGTGGGTGGTGCCGGCGGCGACGTCGAAGGAGATCCGATCGACTGCGAGGAACGGCACCCGGCTGCCCCGGGAAGCGAACTCCTGACGCAGGTCCCGCACCTGCAGCAGCGGCACAGCCTGCGGGTCCGGGGCCGGGGGGCGTCGCTGGACGACCTGCCGCAGGGAGGGGGCGTCGGCCAGCAGGGCGCGGGTGTACCCGGCCTCGGGGGCGGCCAGCACCTGGCGGGCCGGGCCGGACTCCTCGACGGCCCCGTGGCGCATCACCACCAGCGCGTCGGCACGGTCCGCCGCCACCGCCAGGTCGTGGGTGATCAGCAGGACGCCCGCCCCGGTGGACTCCCGCAGTTCGTCGATCAGGTCCAGCACGGTGGCCTGGACGGTGACGTCCAGGGCGCTGGTGGGCTCGTCGGCGATCAGCAGGTCCGGTTCCAGGGCGAGTGCCGCGGCGATCAGGGCCCGTTGCCGCATCCCGCCGGAGAGCTCGTGGGGGTACTGGCGGGCCCGGGCAGCGGGGTCGTCGAAGCCCACGCGCTCCAGTAGGTCGAGCACCCGGGTGTGGATCCGGTCACGGTCCCGCCAGCCGTGGATCCGCAGGGGGTCGCCGATGCTGGCCCCGATTGTCCGCACCGGGTCCAGGGAACTGGAAGGGTCCTGCGGGATCAGGCCGATACGGGTGCCGCGCAGCTCCCGCCAGCGCCGGGCGGGCAGGCCGACGAGCTCCTCGGCGGTCCCGCCCGCCCCTCGCAGGGTGATCGAGCCGGCGCCCACGCGACCGTTGTCGGCCAGCAGCCCGATCACGGACTGGGCGACGGTGGTCTTGCCGGAGCCGGACTCGCCGACCAGGGCGGTCATGGCGCCGGGGGCGACGGTGAGGTCGACGCCGCGCACGGCCTCGACCAGGCCGCGGCGGGTGCGGTAGCCCACCTGCAGGCCGCTGACCTCGAGCAGCGGGCCCGGGGCCGTGCCGTCGGGGACCTGCGCCGTGCCGTCCAGGGCCCGGGCTGGGCGGTTCGGGGCCGTGCGGTCAGGGGTCGGGGCCGTGCGGTCCGGGGCCGGGGCGCTCATGCCTGGTCCTCCTGTCCGATCGCGGTGCTGAGACGGTTGGTGGCCAGCACCACCGCGGCCACCACCAGGCCCGGCAGCAGGGTCAGCCACCAGGCGGTGGCCACGTAGTCGCGACCCTCGGCGATCAGCAGCCCCCACTCCGGGGTGGGCGGCGGGGCGCCGTAGCCCAGGAAGCCGAGGGTGGAGATCTGCAGGATCGCGGAACCGAGCTGCAGGGCGGCCAGTGCCACCACGGGCGCCGCGGAGTTGGGCAGAACGTGGCGCCACAGGATGCCCGGCAGCGTGCCGCCAGAGCCGAACGCCGCCTCCACGTACTCGCTGCGGCGCACGGCGAGCACCCGCGAGCGGGAGAGCCGGGCGAAGGTGGCGATGGAGGTGACGCCCACGGCGATCGCGGCGTTGGTGGTGCCGAAGCCCAGCAGGATCACCACCGACAGCGACAGCAGCAGGCCCGGGATCGCCAGCAGCACGTCCACCAGGCGCATGATCGCGTCCTCGACCAGGCCGCCGAGGCTGCCGGCAATCACCCCGAGGGTGGTGCCGGCGATCAGACCCACGGTGACCGCGACCGTGGCCGCGAGGATCGAGTGGGAGGCGCCGTGGACCACGCGTGTGTACAGGTCGCGCCCGGTGGAGTCGGTGCCGAACCAGTGGGCGGCGCTCGGCGCCTGCAGGGCGGGGCCCACCGTGGCGGTGGGGCTCTGGCCGGCAAACAGCTGGGGCAGCAGGGCCCAGGCCAGGGCCAGCAGCAGCACCAGGGCCGACAGCACCACGCCGGGGCGCAGGGTCCTGCGTCGGCCTGGGGGCGTCGTGGAGGCTGCGGTCCCGCCGGTTGCTGAGGCCCCGTCGGGCGCTGCGGCCCCACCGGATGCTGCGGTGGCCGCCGATGCCGCGGTGGCACCGAGCGACGCGTCGCCCGAGGCCGGGGACGGCTCATGTGACGGGGACACCGGGCTCACCGTGCGGAGGGTCGAGGCGCTCATCAGGCGGTCACCTGCACTCTGCGGGTCGGGGCGGCGGCGCCTGTGCGCCGCAGCCGGGCGTCCAGGACCGGGTACAGCAGGTCCACGACGAGGTTGATCAGGACGAAGACGACGGTGGAGATCACCACCACCGCCAGCAGCACCGGGGTGTCCCGGGCGGCGACGGCCTGGGCGGTGAGCTGGCCGATGCCCATCCGGCCGAACACGGCCTCGGTGACCACCGCTCCGCCGACGAGCTCCCCGAACAGCAGCCCGGCCATGGTCAGGGTGGGCAGCACGGCGTTGCGGGCCACGGTGTGCCACAGCAGCCAGGTCGAGGAGGCGCCGCGGGCCCGGGCGACGGCCACGAAGGGCTGGGCCATGACCTCGTCGATCGAGCGGATCAGCACCTGGGCCAGCGGGGCGGCGATGGGCACGGCCAGGGTCGCCACCGGCAGGATCAGCGCCTGGGCGGGGCTCGCGTTGAGCAGCGGCACCAGTCCCAGCTGGAAGGAGAACACCTGGATCAGCACCATGCCGATCCAGAACACCGGCAGGGACACCATCAGCGGCGGCAGTCCGCGCAGGGTGCTGCGCAATGCCCGGGTGACCCGGTGGGACTGCAGGCCGGGGTGGGTGGCCAGCGCGGCGATCGCCACGGCGAGCACCACCGCGACCATCAGGCCGAGCGCCGCCAGGGTGAGGGTGGAGGGCAGCGCCTCGGCCAGCAGCGCCGAGACCGCCGCGCCGCTCTGGACGGAGTAGCCCAGGTCTCCCCGCAGGAAGGAGGCGGCAGTGTCGAGGAACTGGATGATCGCGGGCCGGTCGGCCCCGTAGGAGGCGCGGATCTCGGCGAGCTGATCCGGGGTGAGCCCCAGGTCGGGGTTGCCGTAGCGCGCCAGGACAGCGTCCCCGGGCAGGGCGGCGAGCAGCACGTACGCCGCGGTGAAGGCCAGGGCCAGCACCAGCAGGGCGCCGCCGGTGCGGCGCAGGAGGTAGGTCATGGTGTGATCTCGCAGGTCGTAAGGTAGGTCAGGGCGTGGTCCGGATCAGGGCGTGGTCCGGGCCAGGGCGTGGTCCGGGTCAGTCGGTGAGCCAGGTGTCGTAGAAGCGGGGTCGACCCACGGACTCGGTGGCGAAGCCCTGGACGGCCGCGGTGAGCCCGTACACCTGCGGCTCCTCGAAGAGCGGCAGGATCAGCGCCTGCTCGGCCAGGTGCCGCTGGGCCGCGGCGGAGGCCTCGGCCCGCCCCTCGGCCTCCGGCACGGAGGCGATCCGGGCCAGCAGCTCGTCCAGCTCCGGGTCGCCGACACTGCCGTCGGGGTACCCGTTGAGCAGGGTGTTGCGGTTGTCTGAGGAGTACTGGGACTTCAGCACGTCGTAGTCCGAGCGGCCCACCATCGAGTGGTACACCTGCACGGTGCCGGGCTCGCCCCGGGCGGCGTCCTGCGCGGCCTGGTCGCCGGGCAGCAGCTGCACGTCAATGCCGAGCTCGGTGAGCTGCTCCTGGATCAGGGTGACCACCTCCCGGGAGCGGGGCTGCGGGAGGGCCTCGTTGAACGTGAGGGTCAGGGGCTTGCCGTCCTTGGTGCGGGTGCCGTCGGCCCCGGCGCTCCAACCGGCCTCCTCCAGCAGCGAGGCCGCCTTCTCGGGGTCGTGGACGTAGTGCTCGGAGGTGTCCACATAGCCCAGGGCGGTGGCGGCGAGCGCCCCGGTGGCCAGGGGATAGTTGTCCGTGAACAGGGTGTCCACGATGGCCTGGCGGTCGATCGCGGCGATCAGCGCCTGGCGGGTGCGCAGGTCATCCAGGGCCGGGTCGCGGAAGCGGAAGCTCAGGCCGTTGTTGACGCCGTTGGTGGAAGCGGCGTGCAGGCTCAGCCCGTCGGCCGCGAACTGGGGCTCGTCGGGCGCCTCGATCTGTCGGGCGATGTGGGCCTGCCCAGAGGTAACGGTGCCCACCCGCACGCTGTCCTCGGCGGCGACCACGTAGTCGATGCCGTCCAGCAGGGCCCGGCCCTCGCGCTGGGCGGTGGCCGGCGGCCAGGCGTAGTCCTCGCGCACCGTGAGGGTGAGGCGGGTGCCGATCTCCTCCGCGTCGATCACGAAGGGGCCGGAGCCGATGATGTCGGCGGCGTTGCCAGGGCCGAACTCCTCGCCGGTGCGGTCCAGGGTGGCGTTGGAGAGCAGGCCGGAGTTGATGGTGGAGACGGCCTGGGCGAACCCGGGCGAGGGTGCGGAGAAGTGGAAGCGGACCGTGGTGGGGTCCACCACCTCGCCGCGGTCGTAGTTGTTGATCGCCTCGGAGACGGTCAGTGCCCGATCGGGGTCGCCCGCGCCGTACAGGTCGAAGTTCTTCACCACGTTCTCGGCGTCGAGGGGGGTGCCATCGGAGTAGGTGACGCCCTCACGCAGCGTAAAGGTGTACTCGGTGGCGTCCTCGTTGACCTCAGGCAGGGCCGTGGCGATCCACGGGTGCAGCTCGAGGGTCTCGGGGTCCTGGTACAGCAGGCGGTCGGTGATGTTGTTGACCACGCCGCCGTTGGGGTAGAAACCGGCCGCCGGCGGGTACAGCGTGCTCCAGGTCTGCGGCTCCAGGTATGTCAGGGTGCCGCCCTGCTGCGGTTCACCGGCCGCAGCGTTGTCGCCGCCGGTGCCGGAACCGCAGCCGGCCAGCGCCATCAGGGCCGGGGTGCCGAGACCGAGCGCGAGTGCTGAGCGACGCGTGAGGGAGGACATGGGAGGGGCTCCTGGAAGTGCGGGGGCAGTCCGGGCGGCGTGCCGCGGACTGCCCCAGTGCACCACAAGTCCCAAAGAATCGCTAAGGGCGGTTCATAGTGTGACATGGGGGCTCCGGAGCTCACCGGGGCTCCTGGCCCGCGCACCAGCTGCACTGCACCAGCAAAGGACGATTACGTTCCAGGACCTCGCGATCGTGGAACGGAATCGTCCTTCTTGTGACTGGACAGCACGAAGGCCAGGGCACCTGCAACACGTCGCAGGCGCCCTGGCCTCTGTGGCCCCGTCGCGGGGGGGGGGCGGTTACCCGAGCATCACAGCTCCGTGGTCCCCGTCCCGCCGGGGGTGTCGCCGCCGGTGACCTTGGCCTTGAGGATCTGGGCCACACCTGCGACCTTGCCACCGGGCAGGCCCCAGTACTGTGCGGACTCACTGGTGACCAGCACCAGGGCCAGGTTCGGATCGTCCACGCCGTCGGGGAAGTAGCTCTTGGCGGAGTCGTCCCACAGCTCGGCGATCTTGGCGCGGTCCTCGACGAACTTGGCCCTGCCCGCCACGGACAGCCAGGATCCGGCCTCGGAGACGTTGAGGTTCACCTCGGGGCCCTGACGCAGGGCGTCGGCCTGATCTCCCTGCAGGCCCACGAACAGCCACACATCAGCATCGTCGGTGACGTCCTGGACGGTCATGGGGTGGGACAGCAGCTTGCCGTCGGCGCGGGCGGTGGTCAGCATGACGATGCTGGTGCCGCGCAGCTTCTCGACGACGTCCTGCTGGGTGAAGTCCTTGTCGGTGCTCACGGTTCCTCCATCGGGTCGAGCGGGTGGTCGAACGGGGTGCGGGCCCCTGGGTCACACCTGGATGAGCGGGCGCGCCGACGTCGGGCGGCCGCGCCCGGTGATGCGTCGACCGTAGGCTCCGCACCTGCGACGGGCACCCAGGAACCCGACCGACCGGTCCCGGGATGCCAGGCAGCTCGTCGCGCACTCCGGCGGCCACCAGCACCCTTCGGGACCGGATGCAGGTGCCACGCCCCCTCGACCATTCGGTCACAGCAGGCCGTCCGTTCATGGGGCCTGCATGTCGTAGCGTGGCCAGGTGACCCACACCTCCGGCTCCCCGCAGCGGGAGCACACCACCGGCTCCCCACAGCGGGAGCACACCAGCAGCACGCCCGCGGATGACCGGCCGCCCGCCACCCCCACCGAGGCGGCCACCAGCGGACCCGACATCCCCGTCGGCCTCGACAACGCCCCGGAGGGCCCGGGCGTCTCCGCGGCGGGGTTCGCGGCCCCCGTGCCCGCGATCGTGGCCGGGATCAGCGAGGCCATCGGGAACACTCCCCTGATCCGTCTGGACTCCCTGTTCCCCGACTCCGGGGTGGAGATCCTGGCGAAGCTGGAGTCGGTGAACCCGGGTGGCTCCACCAAGGACCGGCCGGCGATGGGCATGGTGCGCGACGCCCTGCAGACCGGGCGACTGGCCCCCGGCGGCACCGTGGTGGAGTCCTCCTCCGGCAACCTTGGCGTGGCCCTGGCCCGTGCCTGCAACGCCCACGACGTGCGGTTCGTGTGCGTGGTCGACGCCCGTACCAACGCCACCACCGTGCGCACCATCCAGGCGCTCGGCGGGGAGATCGACCTGGTCTCCGAGCCCGATCCAGCTACCGGCGACCTGCTCACCGCCCGCTTCAACCGGGTCAAGGAGCTGCTGGAGGAGATCCCCGATGCGGTGAACCTGTACCAGTACGGCAATCCCGCCAATCCCCGTGCCCACTACGACGGCACCATGCGGGAGATCGCCGAGGCCACCGGGCACCAGGTGGACGTGCTGATGGCGGCGGTGTCCACGACCGGAACCATCGGCGGCTGCTCCGCGTACATCCGCGACCACGACATGAGCACCCGCGCGATCGCGGTCGACGCGGTGGGCTCGGTTCTGTTCGGTGGCACCGCCGCGCCCCGCCCCCTGCCCGGCATGGGTGCGGGCGTGGTCACTGAGCTGTCCCGCCAGGTTCAACCCGATCAGGTGATCCGCGTGGAGGGCCTGGACTGCGTGGTGGGCGCCCGGCACCTGGCACGCAGCGAGGGCATCCTGGCCGGGGGCTCCACCGGCGGCATCGTGCATGCCCTGGGCGGGCTGATCCCCAGCCTCGAGCCCGGCACCCGCGTGGTGTTCGTGGTGCACGACGGCGGCGTTCCCTACCTGGAGACCGTGTACGACGACCAGTGGGTGCGGGAGAACCTCGACGCCGACACGGACGCGATCGCGGAGGGGATCGAGCAGCTGCGCAGGACCGCCCGCCGTGGCTGAGCAGCCCTCCGTCCGGGCCAGCACGGCCCATCCGGCCCGCAGCGACGGTGCTGCCCGCCCGATTCGCGACGACCGCACTGCACCGCCCATGGCAGCCGCTGAGACACCGCTTCGCCCGGCCGCCGATGCGCCGCTGCGGCTCGCCGTCGTCGGTGCTGGACCGAAGGCGCTGTACGCGCTGGAGGAGCTGACAGCGCTGCTGGATGCTGCGGGCTCCGCCACGGCCACCGCCGACGACGCGGGAGCTGCGGCCTCCGAATCGTCAGCAGCATCCGGCCTGATCGTGACGGTGATCGATCCTGTCGCCGTGCCGGGTACGGGCGCCGCCTACCACTCCGGCCAGCCGCACCACCTGCGGCTGAACGTGACCGCGGCGATCCTGGATGAGCCCGCCACCGGCGACTTCCCCGCGTACCCCAGCTGGGTGCAGGACCCGTACCCGCAGCTGGCCGACGAGCCGTACCCGCCGCGCGCGGTGGTCGGCGAGTACCTCGCCCAGCGCTGGCAGCAGATGATCCATGGTCTCTCCCGGCATGCCCGCGTGGAGCACGCCCGGGCCCGGGTGACGGACCTGCGGCGCGAAGGCAGCGCCTGGCATCTGACCACCGACGCTGCTCCCGCGGACGTCGGCCCGGTGGACGAGGTGCTGATCGCCACCGGTCACGCCGCTGGCCACCGGGGCGCCCTGGTGCACCACTGGAGTTCACCCCTCCCCCTGGTCCCGGCGGTGCTGCCCGCTGAGCGGATGCTCAGCGCCGAGCAGGTCCCACCCGGTTCCCGGGTCGCGGTGCGCGGCGGGGCGCTGACCTTCATCGACGCCTGCCTGACCCTCGCCGAGGGCCGCGGCGGCACCTTCACCGAGAGCACCGAGGTCGACGCGAGCGGCGGCACCGAGGCGGATGTCCCTGCCCGCCTGGTGCACCATCGCGGGCCGCACGAGCCGACCGTGATCCGGCCGATCACCCGGCAGGGTCTGCTGCTGGATGCGAAGCCGGACCCGGGATCACCCCTGACCGGGGCCGGCGAGCGCGCCGTCGAGCAGGCCCGCGCCCGATTCACCTCCGGCCAGGGCATGGGCCCGGACGCGGTGCTGGCGATCGTGGTCGATGCCGCCACCGCCATGCTCGAGGGGACACCCGCGCCCAAGAAGCACGCCAGTACCTCGGGACGGGATGCGCGCGACACCGTCGCTGGTTCTCGCGCGGCCGTCGAACACACGCTGAGCACCGGTGCGGAACCCGATCTGCCCCGCGGCGCGGGGCGCGCCGAGGCGGCGCTGCGTCGCAGCATCGAGACGGCCCAGGGCCACCGCTCGCCCGGTCCGGCCTGGGCGCTGGGTCGCGTGTGGCAGACCCTCTACTCCCCGGTCTCCGCCGCCCTGCGCGGCAGCGACGCCCCCGAGGAGGAGTGGGCGCGCTTCCGGCAGGCCGCGCAGGTGCTGGAGCGGTTCGCCTTCGGCCCTCCGCTGGTCAACGCCCGCAAGCTGCTGGCGATGATCGACTCCGGCGCGGTGGACCTGTCCTGGATGGATGGTGGGACGGGCATCGACGGCAACAGCATCCATGTCGCGCCCGTGACCGAGAGCTCCGACGCCACTGCCACCGGCCGGCATGTTGACGCCACTGCCACCGGCCGGCACGACGACGCACCGTCGGGCGGCGATGTCGACGTGGTGATCGACGCGGTGCTCACCCCGCCCGGTCTGCTGAACCTCACCGACGAGCTGGCGGGGTCGCTGCTGCACCGCGGCCTGGTGCAGGTGCGGCCCGGCAGGCGGGGGGCGATGATCGACGAGGCCGGCTCCCCCGTCGGCCGCGATGACGCGCCACTGGTCGCCCCCGACGGTCGGACCGTGGCCGGGCTCGCGCTGATCGGGCGGCCCACAGAGGACCATGTCATCGGCCACGACTCGCTGAACCGCCACCTGCACCACGAGGGCCGATGCTGGGCCCGACGGATCGCGGACCGGGTTGCGGGCGCTGACGATGCCGCTCCCGCTGACGCGGCCGCCCCTGCCGCGCCGGCTGACGCAGCTGCTCCTGCCGCCCCCGCCCCCGCTGTCGCCCCCGAGTGAGAGGACCTGCCGTGACCGAGGAACCCACCCTGCGCGAGGCATGCCAGGGAACCCCGCCGCTGTCGGCTCGTCTGGAGCCGTGGATGCAGGAGCTGCTGGCGGACCCTGCGACCTGCAGCTCGCTGCTGGAGCGCCACGGAAGCCCGCTGAACGTGCACGACTTTTCCGCGCTGCCGCGCAACGCCGCAGAGCTCACGGAGGTGGCCGAGGGCTCCGGGGTGGACCTGCGGATCTTCGTGGCACGCAAGGCCAACAAGACCCTCGGCATGGTGGGTGCCGCGCATCGCGCCGGGCTGGGGGTCGACGTGGGCAGCGAGCGCGAGCTGGGCCAGGTGCTCGAGGCCGGTGTGCCGCCGCATGACGTGGTGGTCACCGCGGCCATCAAGCCCGATCCGGTGCTGCGCCTGGCCCTGGAGTCCCGCTCACTGCTGGTGCTGGACAACCTCGACGAGGTGGCCGCCTCCCGGAGGGTCGCCGAGCAGGTCACCGGCGCCCGGAGCGCGGAACCAGGTCGCCCCGCGGACGGGGCCTCTGGTGCCCCCGAGCCGTTCCCCGTGGCGCTGCGCCTCGCGCCCAAGCCCAGCGACCTGATCCCGCCCACCCGCTTCGGGGAGTCGGCCCGCGCCTGGCTCGAGCTGATCGACTCCGGCGGCCTGGGCGACCTGCTGCGGGTGGACGGTGTGCACTTCCACCTGCACGGCTATGACCCGATCGCGCGCGCCACCGCCCTCGGGGAGGCGCTGGAGCTGATCGACGCGCTGCGCGAGCGCGGCCTGGCCCAGGATGGCGCGTTCGTGGACATCGGCGGCGGCATCCCGATGAGCTACCTGGACGATGCCGAGCAGTGGGACGCCTTCTGGCAGGCCCACGAGCGGCAGGCCCCGGAGTCGGGCCTCGGCGGGGGTGCTCGCGCGGCCGACGACGACCGGCCCGCGGCTGCCCCCGACGCCGGCGAGGACGCCCCCACCGCCCCGCTGACCTGGCGCCGGGAACCGCTGCGGCAGGTGTACCCCTACCACCAGCAGGTGATCCGCGGGCCCTGGCTGGAGCGGCTCCTGGGCCACGAGATCCGCCCGGGTGCCACTGCCGGGCAGGCCCTGCGAGAGCGCGGGGTGCAGCTGCGCTGCGAGCCGGGCCGCTCCATGATGGACGGTTGCGGCATGACGCTGGCGAGGGTCATCCAGCGCACCAGTGCCAGCGACGGCGTGCCCCTGGTGGGGCTGGAGATGAACCGCACCCAGTGCCGGTCCACCTCCGACGACTTCCTGGTGGACCCGATCCTGGTGCGCACCGGCACACGCGACGATGCCACGGATCCGTCGGTCGCCGGTGCCGGGCAGAGCAGGGCGAGCGAACGGTTCGAGGGGTTCCTGGTGGGCGCCTACTGCATCGAGGCCGAGCTGATCCTGCGTCGGCGCCTCGCGTTCCCGCAGGGTGTGGCCGTGGGCGATGTGATCGCCCTGCCCAACACCGCCGGGTACCTGATGCACATCCTGGAGAGCGCGTCCCACCAGATCCCCCTGGCCTCCAACGTGGAGCGCGTCGGCGGTGGGGAGGCCGGCGGATCCGGAGGTGACCACCCCAGCGCAGAGGTGGCGGACCGCAGCAGGACGGGCGGCACGGACCACAGCAGCACCGCCGTCGAAGGCAGCGATCCCCGTCCTGATGTGCCCGGGTTCAAGCGCGACGGCATCGACCGGGTGCTGCCCATCCGGGCCTGATCCCCCGCTTGAGAGCTCTGTGAGCACGCCTACATGCCGGGAATCTTCGGCCCACCGGTCGAGGTGGGCACAGATGCGTCCCGTCAGGTGCAGGTGCTGGCACGCACGGGGCGGCACGCGACCAGCTGACGGCGCGGCCATGCACGGGGCGGCCTCGCGCTCGGCGGCACGCGACCTGCTGACGGCGTTGCCAAGCGCGGGGCGGCACGCGAGCCGGTGGCGGCGCGGCCTCGGTCTGACCCGACGCAACAGGAGTGCTAGCTGTACTGACCGGACACGTTGATCGGCTAGGTTCCATTCCATGGGTTTCCTAGTTCCTTTCAGCGGTCCGGTCGAGATCCAGGCCGGGCTCTTGTGGAGAGAGTCCGTCGGTGATGTCCTCCGACAAGAGCGTGTCGGGCGAGGCGAGCGCTTGTCCGATGTCGCCGAACGAGCAGGCCTGTCGGCGCAGTACCTCTCCGAGATCGAGCGCGGGCTGAAGGACCCCTCTTCGGAGATGTTGCATGCCATCGCCGGTGCTTTGGAGCTAGAGGTTCCTGATGTGGCGCGCAGGGCCGCCAGTGTCCTGGAGGCCACGTTGGCCACGCCGGTGATGGTCTTGGCGGCCTGACGCTGCTCACAGCAGATCCGACCGCACGCAGGGCCAGCACCTGAGACGGTGGATGCCATGGACATTCTCCTTCTCGGCGGTACTGCCTTCCTCGGTCGCGAGATCGCCCGACAGCTTGTTGCTCAAGGCGATGCCGTGACATGCCTGGCGCGTGGCTCACACCCAGCACCAGGGGCCTGTCAATTTGTCTGTGTAAGCGGGGTGTTCATAGGTAGGGGGTGATCCGG
>NZ_FWFG01000052.1 GCF_900163655.1 Brachybacterium nesterenkovii | reverse complement strand
CCCCCCCCCCCCCCCCCCCCCCCCCCCCCCCCCCCCCCCCCCCCCCCCCCCCCCCTTTTTTTTTTCAAGCAGAAGACGGCATACGACATTACTACGCGTCTCGTGGGCTCGGAGATGTGTATAAGAGACAGCTTCCGGGGTCAGGCGGTGAACGGGGCGTCGTCGCCGTCGCGCGGGACGACCTCGTAGACGTCGAAGGGCTGCGCCACGCACAGCGGGAGGTCGCAGACCTCGCGGGCCTCGCGCTCGGGCACGGCCGGGTCGGTCCAGCACGGGATATGCGTGAGCACGACGCGGCGCACGCCGGCGCGCATCGCGGCCTCGCCGGCGCGGCGCCCGGTCAGGTGCACGCCCGTGAAGCGGTCGTCCCGTTCCTCGATGTACCCGGCCTCGCACAGGAACAGGTCGGCCCCGGCGGCGAGCTCCTCGAGGGAGGCGCACGCATCGGAGTCGCCGGAGTAGGCGAGCACCTCGCCGTCGGCCTCGATGCGGAAGCCGTAGCTCTCGACGGGATGGACCACGGCGCGCGCGGTGATCGACAGCGGGCCGATCTCCAGCCGAGCGCCGTCGGTGATCGTGCGGTAGCCGAAGGGCACATCCGTGACGCCGTCGGGGACGTCGTCGGAACGATCCATGACCGCGCGGATGCGGGCGGGCAGCGCGGCCGGGCCGTACAGCGGCAGCTGCGGGAGGTCGGTGCGCTCGTTGTACGCCCAGAACACCTCGAGGCCCGTCAGGTCGAGGTAGTGGTCGGGGTGCAGATGGGAGATGACCACGGCGTCGAGCTGAGCGGGGTCGATGGCCTTCTGGAGCGGGCCGAAGGCGCCGCTGCCGAGGTCGAACAGGACGCGCCAGGTGCGGCCGGAGGCGTCATCGTGCTCGACGAGATAGGAGGAGGCCGCGGACTCGGTCCCCGCGAAGCTCCCGTTGCAGCCGATGACGCGCAGCCTCACAGCCCATCGCCTCCCGCAGGTCCGGTCTCCATCGCGGCGATCGCCTCGGGCGTGAGGACCGGCAGCGTGGTGGTCATGGACACCGCGGGGCCCAGGAAGCGCCGCGACAGCCGGGCGAACGTGGAGGGGGCGCCGTCCAGCGACGCGGTCTCGGAGAACACGTGGTGGGGCGGCGTCGGGTCGGTGCGCAGCTCGTCGCGCGAGCGCAGCTGCCGGTAGACCTCGAGCGCGGTCTCCTCGGAGGATGCGACGAGGGTGACGTCGGGTCCCATCACGTAGGAGATGGGGCCGGCCAGCAGCGGGTAGTGGGTGCAGCCGAGCACGAGCGTGTCGACGCCCGCGGCCTTGACGGGCGCGAGGTACTCCTCGGCGACGGCGATGACCTCGTCGCCGGTGACCTCGCCGCGCTCGACGAACTCGACGAAGCGGGGGCATGCCGCCGTCGTGATCGACAGGTCGGGGGCGGCCGCGAACGCGTCCTCGTAGGCGCGCGAGCCGACGGTCGCGGCGGTCGCGATGACGCCGATGCGGCGGTTGCGGGTGGCGGTCACGGCACGCCGGGCAGCCGGCTGGATGACCTCGATGACGGGCACGTCGTAGCGCTCCCTCGCGTCGCGCAGGACCGCGGCGGAGGCGGTGTTGCAGGCGATCACGAGCATCTTGACCCCGCGGGCCACGAGGGCGTCCATGATCTCGAGCGCGAGGGCGCGGACCTCCGCGATGGGGCGGGGTCCGTAGGGCGTGTGCGCCGTGTCGCCGATGTAGACCAGCTGCTCCTGGGGCAGCTGGTCGAGGATCGCGCGCGCGACCGTGAGGCCTCCGACGCCGGAGTCGAAGATGCCGATGGGAGCGTTGTTCATCCGGACCAGGCTAAGGAGTGGCGGCGCGGATTCCCCAGAGGCAGGGGGTCGATGCAAGGGGGATCACACGCCCCTCAGCGCGCGACGACGCGCACGAGCGACTCCTGCAGCCAGGTCAGCAGGTCGTAGACGGCGAGCACCAGATCGGGACCCGCCGCGGTCGGCCCGTCGTCCCCCCCGGACGCATCCGCCCCCTCGGGGGTCCCGCCGGCCGCGCGCTCGAGGTCGTCGCCGTCGATACCGGCGTCCTCGGCGATCTGCTGGAGCATCCGCAGGGTGTCGAGGTCCTCGTCCTCGCGCAGGGACAGGCGGTCCGCGAGCACCAGGCGCATGTCGTTGAGGCCGGTCAGCCAGGCCGTCGCCGCCTCCTCGTCCAGCACGATCTCCGCGGCGGTCGGCCCCACCCGGTCGATCGAGCGCTGCACGACGCCGAGCGCGCTCAGCTTCCCGGAGGCGAGATCCCCCTGGCCCAGGCGCCGGAACTCCTCGGCGAGCGCCGGGTCCTCCTCGGAGGCGGCCGGGAACAGGCGACGGACGGCGCTGTCGCGTGGCTCGCGCGGGGAGTCGACGGCGAACTCGGCCTCGAGCCGGGCGAGCGGATCGTCCGAGCCGGCGGCCTCGCGGACCGCCTCCGGCTCCTCCCCCATGCCGAGATCGGCCCGGATCAGGTCGGAGACCTCCTGGGCGACCTGGGCGATGATCGCCTTCTCCTGCGGGTCGAGGCGGCACATCACCATGTCGTCGGCGCGCCGCACGAACTCGTACGCCATCAGGAATCCTCCTCGATCCGCTCGATCGTGGCCCGCAGCCCCCAGGCGTGGAGGCGCTGGACGTCGGACTCCATCTCCTCGCGGCTGCCGCGGGAGACGGTGGCGCGCCCCTCCTCGTGGACCTGCAGCATGAGGCGATGGGCCGTCGGGTGCGAGTAGCCGAACAGGGTGCGCAGCACGTGGACGACATAGCTCATGAGGTTCACCGGGTCGTTCCAGACCACGGCCGACCACGGGCCGTCCTGCACGGGGCCCTCGAGCAGCGCGGTGCCGGTGTCGAGCCGGCGGCCCTCGCCCGTCGTCGAGACCCGGACGCCCCCGCGCGCGGGCCGCTGGGTGAAGCCCTGCATGGCGCGCACCTCCTCGAAGTCCTCGTCCCCGTCGTCCCCGGCCGCCGTCCGGCGGTCATCGTCCCCGCCGGCGGCGGGTTCCCCCGAGTCTACGAACCCGGTCCGACGAACGAGGCTCAGCGACGCCCCACGAACCAGCCGCGGACGGTGTCGATGCGCGCCTGGATCTGCTCGGCGCTCGCCTGCGGCACCGCGGGGCCGCCGCAGCGGCTGCGCAGCGCCGAGTGCACCTGCCCGTGCGGGGTGCCCGACTTCTTCGACCACGCCGCCACGAGCGAGGACAGCTCCTTGCGCTTGTCCATGAGCATGCGGTGGTCTACGACGGGGGCCGGACGCTCGCCGGCACCCGCGCGCCGCGCCTGCTGATCGGCCTGGCGGGACTTCAGCAGCGTGGTCATCTGGTCCGCGTCGAGCAGGCCGGGGATGCCCAGGAACTCCTGCTCGTCCTCGCTGCCGACCACGCCGCCCGCGCCGTACTCCCCGCCGTCGAACAGGACGCGGTCGAACGACGCCTCGGAGCCGAGCGCCTCGAAGGACAGCTCCATCTGGTCGCTGGCCTTCTCCTCGCGGTTGGCCTGCTCCAGCAGCGACTCGTCGAGTCCGGTGACCTCGTCGCCGGTGTCCGGGCGCACGTCGAGCACGTGGTCGCGCTCGGCCTCCATCGCGGCGGCGTGGGCCATGAGGATCGGGACCGAGGGCAGGAACACACTCGCGGTCTCGCCGCGGGTGCGCGAGCGGACGAAGCGCCCGACGGCCTGGGCGAAGAACATCGGCGTGGCGGTGGAGGTCGCGTAGACGCCGACGGACAGTCGGGGCACGTCCACGCCCTCGGACACCATGCGGACGGCCACCATCCAGCGGTCGGTCGAGGCGGAGAACTCCTCGATGCGCCGGCCCGCCCCGGCGTCGTCGGACAGCACGACCGTGGTCCTCTGCCGGCAGATGCTCTCGAGCGTGCGGGCGTAGGCCCGAGCGGTCGTCTGGTCGGTGGCGATGACGAGGCCGCCGGCGTCGGGCACGTGGCGCCGCACCTCGGTGAGGCGGCGGTCGGCGGCGGCGAGCACCGCCTGCATCCACTCGCCCTGCGGGTCGAGCGCGGTGCGCCAGGCCGACTGGGTGATGTCCTTGGTCTCCCCCGCGCCGAGCTGCGCGGAGACCTCGTCGCCGGTCTTGGTGCGCCAGTGCATGCGGCCCGAGTAGGTCATGAACAGCACGGGGCGCACGACGTGGTCGCGCAGGGCCTCGCGGTAGTCGTAGGTGTAGTCCGCCTTCGAGCGCAGGAAGCCCTCGCCGTCCTCCTCGTAGGTGACGAAGGGGATCTGCGAGGAGTCCGAGCGGAAGGGCGTGCCGGTCAGGGCCAGGCGCCGGGTCGCCACGTCGAAGGCGTCGCGCACGCCGTCGCCCCAGGTGAGCGAGTCGCCCGCGTGGTGGATCTCGTCGAGGATCACGAGGGTGCGGTCGGCCTCGGTGCGCGCCCGGTGCAATCCCGGATTCGCGCCCACCTGCGCATACGTCAGCGCCACACCCTGGTAATGGGCGCCGTGGCTGCCCTGGGCGTTGGAGAAGTTCGGGTCCAGCGCGATGCCCACGCGCGAGGCGGAGTCGGCCCACTGCGCCTTCAGGTGCTCGGTGGGGGCGACGACCGTCACGCGGCGCACCGTGCCGCTCGCGAGCAGGCGCGCGGCGACCTGGAGGGCGAAGGTCGTCTTGCCGGCGCCCGGGGTCGCGACCGCGAGGAAGTCGCGGGGCTGGCGCTCGCGGTACAGCTCGAGGGCCTCGGCCTGCCAGGCTCGCAGCTTGGGGGCGGTGCCCCACGCGGCGCGCTCGGGGTAGGCGGGAGGGAGCGACTGCGCGGCGGCCTCCGAGGGCCGCTGCGGGTCGTGGGCGGGGTGCGGGGGCAGTGGATTCATGAGCGCCGACAACCCTAGCGCCGTGCCCCGACGAACCGGCATCGGGGCACGGCCTCACGAATGTGAGAACAGCGTCAGCGGCGCCCCCAGCGCGTGAACAGCGTCAGCGGCGCCCGCCGAAGAAGCCGCGGAAGCCGCCGCGGCCGCCGCCGTCGGAGCCGTCGCCCTTCCCGCCGGAGCCCTCGCCGTCCTGGGGGTCGCGCAGGCCCTCGTAGATCTCCTTGCACTCGGGGCACACCGGGTACTTGCTCGGATCGCGCCCCGGCACCCAGACCTTGCCGCACAGCGCGATGACGGGCGTGCCCTCGAGCGTCGCCTTGGTGATGCGGTCCTTGCGCACGTAGTGGGCGAAGCGGTCATGATCCCCGGGATCGGCGACCTCCTCGCGCTCCTTCGTCTCGCGGTCGAGCACCGCGGTCGAGCCGGGCGCGGCGCCGGGCTGATCGGAGTAGGGGTCCATGCGGCCGGGATCGGACGTCGAGGACGCACGCGGGCTGCGCGGCAGTGCGGCGGTCATGGGGTTCCTTCCGCGGAGGAGACGGTCGGCCCCGAGCCTAGCGGGCCGATGCTCCTCGTCGAGTCATGCGAGAGGTCCGGAATCCCGCCGCCATAGCGGGGGGGGAGTGCACGACACCTCGCGCAGGTGTCGTGCGTCCACTCCGCTTCGGCCGTCCGAGAGCGGAGGGAGTGCATGACTGGCGCCGGCATGCCGGTCCCGGGGCGGACGGCCATCGATCAGGGCATATCGATGAGGGCATATCGATGAGGGCATATCGATCAGGGCATATCGATCAGGGCACCCCGCCATACTGGACCGATGGACGCGCATCACCCCGGAACCGTTCCCGCGGCCGCGGCCCCAGGCGATATGGATGACTCGGACGACACCGTCGTCCTGCGGCGCCTCGCCGATTCCCTCGTCGCGGGCGCCCGCGACGGCGCCCCGGAGGGTGCGAGCGCGGCCGTCGCCGCGATCCGCCGTCCGGGCCGGCCCGATGCGATCGCCGCCGCGGGCACGACGTTCCTCCCCGATCTCCGGGACCTGCCGGGCATCGCCGTCGCCGGCGACCGCGCGCCGCTCCCGGTGGACGCCGGCACACTCTTCGACCTCGCCTCGGTGACCAAGGTCGTCACGACGCTCACCGCGCTCACGCGGGCGGGCGACAGCCTGCTCGACCTCGACGCCCCCGTGCGCGAGGTCCTCGGCGATCCCGTCCCCCACCCGGCGATCACACCCCGGCACCTGCTCACCCACACCGCCGGGCTCCCCTCGACGCTGCCGCTGCACCGAGTCCCCGGCGGTCCTGCCGCCCGTCGCGATGCCGTCCGCCGGGCCCAGCTCGTCACCGCGCCCGGGACGGCCCACGCGTACTCGTGCACCGGCTTCATCCTGCTCGGCCTGCTCCTCGAGCACCTCGGCGGCGCCCCGCTCCCGGAGCTCGCGCGCACCCGCGTGTTCGACCCGGCCCGGATGCACCGGACCGCCTGGCACCTCTCCCCCGCCGATCGCGAGCGCGCCGCGGCCACCGAGGTGCAGACCGACCCTCCGCGCGGCCTGGTCCAGGGCGAGGTCCACGACGAGGCCGCCTGGGGCCTGATGCGTCGGGACGACGGCGCCGCCCCGGACCCGACGGCGGGCTCGGGCAACGCGGGCCTCTTCGCGCCCGTCGCGGACGTCCTCGCCCTCGGCACGCTCCTGTCGGGCACCTCGCCGACCGGCACCGTCCGCGCGGACGGTGCCCCCGGCCCCGCGATCCCGGCCGCCCTGCGACGCGAGCTCGCGACCGATCAGCTCATGCCCCTCGGCATCACCACCGGCGAGCCGTGGCGCCAGGGGCTGGGGACCCGCATCGGCCAGGACCTCCCCACCACCGCGGCCGACGCTCCCGTGATCGGGCATTCCGGGTTCACCGGCACCACGGTCCTCGTGGATCTGCGCGACGGGACCGTCGCCGTCCTGCTCACCAATCGCGTCCACCCGCATCGCGACCGCTTCTCCGTGATGGCCGCGCGCCGCGCCCTCGCCGCCCGGGCGTTCCCGGCATGAGCGGACGGCTCCGCACCGTCGCCTCCCGGGTGCCCGAGGTCGCCGTGAGGACCGCCCTGCTGCTCCTCGCCGCGGTGCTGAACATCGGCTTCTACCTGCCCGAGGTCCCCGCCGCACCGGGCGGCGTCGACGTCCCCGGGACGGACAAGGCATTCCACGCCGGGGTGTTCGCGCTGACCGTCTGGGGGCTCGGCCGCGTCCTCGCACCGCCTGCCGCGCTCAGCCCCTCCGGGCGCCCGCGGCGCTTCCCGATCGGCTGGGTGGTGCTCGGGTGCCTGGTGCACGCGGTCGTGATCGAGCTGGTGCAGGGGGCCCTGCTCGCGGGCCGCAGCGTCTCGGTCGCCGACGTGGCGGCCGACGCTGTCGGCATCGCCGTCGGCGTGGGGCTCTGGGCGCTCGAGAGACGTCTGCGGGGACCGGGCTCGCGCCCGTCCCCGCAGCGGAGCATCAGTCGCGCGGCATGACGATCTCGTCGGCGTAGACGGCTCGCATCGCGCCGGTGATCGTGTCGACCGTCCCGGCCTCCTCGCGCGCGACCTGCTCCACCGCTGAGGCGACGGCCGTCGTCACCTTCTCGTTGAACACCGAGGGCACGATGTAGGTGGGGTTGAGCTCCTCATCGGTGACGACGGCGGCGAGGGCCTCAGCCGCCGCGAGCAGCATCCGGTCGTCGACGTTGCTGGCATGGGCGTCCAGCAGGCCGCGGAACACGCCGGGGAAGGCGAGCACGTTGTTGATCTGGTTGGCGAAGTCGCTGCGGCCGGTCGCGACCACGGCGGCGTGCTCGGCGGCCTCGGCCGGGTCGATCTCCGGCGTCGGGTTCGCCATCGCGAAGACGATCGGATCCTGCGCCATCGTCGCGACGTCCTCGCCGCGCAGAATGTTGCCCGCGGAGACGCCGATGAACACGTCGGCGCCCGCGACCGCATCGCGCAGCGTGCCGGTGATCTCCCGCGGATTCGTGACCTCGGCGATCCACGGCAGGCGGCCGTCGAGCTCCCGGCGCCCCTCGTGGACGATCCCGTGGATGTCGGTGACGACGATGTCGCGGGCCCCGGCGGCGCGCAGCAGGCGCAGGATCGCCGTGCCCGCGGCGCCCGCGCCCGACAGCACGATCCGCACGCTCGCGATGTCCTTGCCGACCACGCGCAGGGCGTTGCGCAGCGCGGCGACGACGACGATCGCGGTGCCGTGCTGGTCGTCGTGGAAGACGGGGATGTCGAGCTCGCGCCGCAGGCGGTCCTCGATCTCGAAGCATCGCGGCGCGGAGATGTCCTCGAGGTTGATGCCCGCGAAGACGGGGGCGATAGCCTTGACGTGGGCGACGATGTCGTCGACCGAGTGGGCGTCGAGGCAGATCGGGAAGGCGTCGATGCCGGCGAAGCGCTTGAACAGCGCGGCCTTGCCCTCCATGACCGGCATCGCGGCCAGGGGCCCGAGATCGCCCAGGCCCAGGATCGCGGAGCCGTCGGAGACGACCGCGACGGTGTTGCGCTTGATGGTCAGGCGCCGGGCGTCGTCGGGGTTCTCGGCGATCGCCTTCACGACACGCGCGACACCCGGGGTGTAGACCATCGAGAGGTCGTCGCGGTGGCGGATCGGCATCTTCGACTCGACGGTGAGCTTGCCGCCCAGGTGCGCGAGGAAGGTGCGGTCGGAGACCTTGCCCAGGTCCACGCCCTCGATGCCGCGGAGGGCCTCGACGATCTCCATCGCGTGCTCGTTGCCGCCGGTGAGGATCGTGACGTCGGCACGCATCCGCTCGGGCCCCGAGGCGGACACGTCGAGCGCCGTGACCTCGCCCCCGCGCTGCTCGATCGTCGTGGTGATCGAGCTGACCGCTGCGGAGCGGGCCTCGAACTCGAGGCGGACGGTGATGGAGTGGCTGACCGAAGGCGCAGGAGACATGGCCCACATGCTAGCCGGGACCGGGGTCCCGATCCCGTCGGCCGCGGCATGGGGAGTCGTGCCCATGGCGTGCGAGCAGGGCCGCCTCTACCGTGATCCCAGCCCCTGGCGCGACGATCCCGTCGGGCGGAGGCCCGATGAGCAAGGGAGCATCATGGCGTTCTGGGGAGCCGACACGGACGCGGTCATCGAGCACGGCCGACGCTGCCGCAGCGACGAGCAGCGGATCGCGGAGCTCGCGAAGCGCCTCTCCGGCCTGGTCGGCGCGGTCGAGTGGACGGGGCCGGACGCCGACGCGTTCCGCGACCGCTGGCAGGGGGTCCGCACCGGGCTCGAGGACGTCGCGGGCGACCTGGGGAGCACCGCGGAGTTCCTCGGGCTCCAGGCCGCCCAGCAGGACAGCGCCTCGGACCCCGATGGCTCCCTCGATGCCAGCCGGTACGACGGCCTGGTGGGCGGCTCCTTCGGCTGGTCGGACATCATCAACGGCGTCGAACAGGTCTCCGACCTGTGGCGCGACAAGGTCACCACGGAATCCATGGGCGGCTCCTGGCAGAGCACCCACCCGCAATGGAAGCCCGAGGACGTGCCCCTGGACGTGGACTCCATCAGGAATGCGCAGATGCAGCAGGGCCAGCTCGGCGACTGCTGGTTCCTGGCCGCCCTCATGGCGGCGCAGAAGACGGATCCGAAGCAGCTGGCGGACAACATCAAGCCCCAGGGGCAGCCGCCGGGCTCGGCGGGCTGGACCGTGAGGCTGTTCGTCGACGGCGCGTGGAAGGACGTGTCGGTGTCGCCCGATCAGATCGCGAACCAGGGTGCGAAGTCCGCGGCGCGGAACGGCGGCTACCACGATGCCGGGATCGGCTTCATGTCGATCTACGAGCAGGCGATGATCAACGAATGCGGCGGCTCCCCGTCGGGCGTGAGCGCGGACACGCCCGCCAAGGGCCTGGAGATGATCACCGGCAGGCCCGCCGCCGAGACCGACACCGTGACCCAGCCCTCGTTCGACCAGTACAAGACGGCGATCGACGCCGGCCGTCCGGTGACGGTCATGACCGACCCGATCAAGCCGCTCGGCGACGGCGGGCAGCTGGTCAACGCGCACGTCTACCAGGTCTCCGGCTATGACGAGAAGACCGGTGAGATCATCCTGACCAACCCCCACGGCCCGCATGCCTCGTCCCAGTACACGGTGCGGGTGAAGCCGGGCGACCCGGGGTTCTACACGTCGATCTTCATGACCGGTGTCGGCGAGAAGCCGTAGGAGGAGAGCTGTGGACGAAGCAGTCGAGGCCCCGGACGGGGCGCCGCTCGAGGAGACCGCACCCTTCCTGCTGCGCCAGGGCGGTCAGGTCGTCCTGGAAGGTCTGAGCATCGTGCCGCGCGCGACCCTGGCCGACGAGCAGGGGCCCTTCGCGGATCTGCTGATCGGAGACGGGCCGTCCGGCGGGTCGCAGGTCGAAGCGCTGACCGTGCGGGCCGGCGATGAGATCCAGCTGGACCAGGGCGACCTCGTCGTCGAGTCCGTCCGGGCATCCGAGCGCGGCGCTCCCGGCGGACTGGTCCTCGCCTACCGGCTCCGCGGGGCCGACCCGGACTGACCCGTCGTCCGGTGCCCGGCAGACCATGCGGGGCACCGTCCCGCTGCGCCCACGGGCGTCAGAGCCCGAGCGCGGCCTGATCGCAGGGCGCCGCGTCGACCTCCGCGTCCCAGATGCGGAGCTGTCCTGTCATGTCGAGCGTGAGCTCTGCACCATGACGGTCGGTCGTGCGGATCCGCAGCATGCCCTCGGCATGCTCGGGGGCGTCGACGGTCTCGAACCCGTGCTCGGCGAGCACCGGTTCCGCTGCGGCGATCCATGGCCCCCACCCATCCTCGCTGCGCAGGGCGTCCTCGACGCTCCGAGCGGGAATCCACGTCCCCGCGTCGTAGGCGCACCGTCCGTCGCGCTCGGCGACCAGGCGGGTGGCGGGGGCGAGGTCCACGTCGAGCCCCTGGCTCTCGAGGGCCTCGACCAGGTCGGCGGCCACCGCGTCATAGTGCGCGACGGCGGACTCGGCGGCGAGCGGCTCGGTGCCGCCGCATCCTGTCAGGAGCAGCAGCGGGAGGACCGCGCACAGGGAGCTCGGCAGGACGCCGTGCCTGCGGACGGTGGTGCACATGGTCTCGGCCCCTTCCGCGCGGGCGGTGCGCACCGCGCTCATGTGATCCTCGCATGACCTCCGCGCCGTGATCAGGTCGTCGGTGGCCGGGGAGCGACGCGCGGAATCAGCCCGCGTACGGCCCGACCCCTCCGGCGAGCCCGTCCCACAGCGACCGCGCGGCCTCGGCCTGCTCCGCGTACCGGTCGGGGTAGGCGGAGGCCTGGACCGCCTGCGCGGCCTGCCCGATCGGCATGTCGCGCCAGCCGGGGACGTCGAGCAGGCCGGGGTTGGCGGTGTGCTCGGCCACGCCGAAGAAGGCGCGGGTCGCGAGCACCTTGTCGCGGACCTGATCGGCGCTCCCCCAGCCCCAGCTCGTCTGCTGCTGGAACAGCCCGCCGCTGGTGCCGTCGGTGACGGTGTCGCGGTTGTACAGCCAGGACTCGACGATCGCGGTCGCGAGGGCGATCTGCGCGCCGTGCGCGGGCACGTCGTGGGCCTTGGCGACGGCGATGATCAGGCGCGCGTTCTCGCGCTGGGTGTCGGTGGGGTGCGCGGCGTCCCAGCCGGAGCGGTCCTCGCGGGCGGTCACGAACTCCGCGGGGAACGCGGTGGGCTCATCGGCCCGGGCCGAGGCCGTGAACGCCGGGGCGGCGACGACGGCGAGCGCGGCGGGCAGGGCGCCGAGAAGCAGGGAGCGGCGGCCGGTCGCGGACGGAGCGAGCGGGCTCGACGCGGCGGTCGGGTGCTGGCGGGGTCGACGGGACGTGGACAGGGGCATGACAGGTCCTTCCAGGCCGCATCCCGCTGTGCGACGGGCACGGCCGACAGGTGGTCGACGTGCTGTCGCGCAGGACGCGTCCCTCGGATCGGGGCCGTGAGCTCGGATGCTCGCGGCGGTCGAGGTCCGACGGAGGTGGCGACGCTACGCAGGTCCCCGTCGTGCCGTGAACCCTGTCGTGGGATTCGCCATGCTCCGGTGTGCCCGCACTGTGAGGCGCCTGTGCTCCCCTCGTCCCTGTGCCGCGCACGGGCCGCACGGCCGCATGGCCGCATGGCCGCACGGCCGCACGGCCGCACGGCCGCATAGATCGTCCCCGGCGACTCGGCCCCGGGCAGTGCACGTGCCGCACGGCGCCCCTGCCGCGCAGTGCACGGGCTCTGCGTCAGAGCTCGGCGATGGCCTTGCGCAGGCGCTTGTCGGAGACGGTCTGCGTGGTCCCGAGCGTCTGCGCGAACAGGCTCACCCGGTACTCCTCGATGAGCCACGGGATCGCCCGGGCGTCGGGCCGTGTGCGCCGCTCCGCGGTCATCTGCGCCGCGGTGCGCTCCCACAGCTGCTCGATGTCGGCCACCTGCCAGGCCAGCTGCGCGTCGCGGGTCGGGTTGTCCTGGAGCTTGTCGAGACGGATCTCGTCGGCCCGCAGGTACCGCTCGAGGTCCCCGAGGTGGTCGAGGCCGGCGCGGGAGATGAACCGCTCGCCCACGAGCGAAGCGGCGTGGTCGCGGATCTGCGTGAGCTGGCCCAGCACCGCGAGGGAGGAGACCTTCGAGACGGCCTTGTGGAGGCGGGCGCTGATCGCGAGCGCGCCCGCGGCCTCGCGCACGGCGCCCGCGGCGAGGTCGCGGTGCTCGGAGCGGAGGCGCTCGAGCAGGGCGTCGTACGCGGCGCGGGTGCGCACCTCGGCATCGCCCACCAGGTGCTCGGTCGCGGCGCGGGAGGCGTCGGCGAGCATCGCCCGGCTCGTGCCGTAGGGGGATGCGGCCACAGCCAGCTTCGTCGGGTTGGGCAGGGCGTTGAGCACGGAGGACAGGTCCGCCCCGAGGTCCCGGTCCAGCAGGGCGATGACGCCCTCGCGGTGGGCCGCTCGCGCCTCCTCGGCGCTGGGCAGCACCTGCAGGTCCACGCGCTGCAGCGCCCCGTCGGCGCCGCGGCACGCGACGAGCGCCGGGTACCCGGTGACCTTCAGGCCGTGGGCGCGGGACTCGTGGACTGTCGGGACGCCCTCGGCCGGGAAGCCGGGCACGTCGCGCCGGGCGAGGTCATCCCCCTGGGAGGAGACGGCGGTCTCGACGCGACGGCGCAGGCGGGCCTTCAGCTGCTCGAGGTCATCGCCCTGCCCGATCTGCTTCCCGGTCGAGTCGACGATGCGGAAGTGCATGCGCAGGTGCGGCGGGAGCTTGGAGAGGTCGAACTCCTCCCCGTACAGCGGGAGGTCCTGGGGCACCTCGGGCAGGGCCACGAGCTCATCGGCGACGGCCTCGACGAAGGGCTCGCCGGCGTCCGGGTCGTCGTCGTGGAGGGTGGCCGCGACGGCCTTCGCGCGCTCGGGCGCGGGCACCAGGTGGCGGCGGATCGGCTTGGGCAGGGAGCGGATCAGCTCGGTCACGAGCTCCTCGCGCAGCCCGGGCACGAGCCAGTCGAAGCCGCGCGGCTGGACGCGGTTGAGGATCGCCAGCGGGATCGTCGCCGTGACGCCGTCGAGCACCTGCTCGCGCTGCGTCGCATCGTTCTTCCCCCGGCCGCCGTTCCCCCGGCCGCCATACTGTCCCTGCTGGCGGTCCCCGCCGTCCCGGCGGCGCTGCGGCGACTGCGCCGCGGCGCGGGCGTCGCCGGGCGCGAAGGCGTAGGTCAGCGGGAGCACCAGGTCGCCCTGGACCCAGGTGTCGGGGAAGTCGCGGGCGAAGCGCGCCTGGAGGTCGGCGTCGGCGGCCTCCTCGGACAGCAGGTCGGCCTCGGTGAGCGTGAGCAGGTCCGGGGTCTCGTGGCGCTGGATCTTCCACCAGGCGTCGAAGTGGCGCCCGGAGACGACCTTCGCGGGGATCCGCTCGTCGTAGAAGCGGAACAGCGCCTCGTCGCCGACGAGCAGGTCGCGCCGACGGGACTTGGCCTCGAGCTCGGAGAGCTCCTCGATGAGCGCGGTGTTGTCGCGGAAGAAGTGGTGGCGGGTGCGCCAGTCCCCCTCGATGAGGGCCTTCTGGATGAAGATCTCGCGGCTGGCGACGGGGTCGATGCGGCCGTAGCCGGTGGTGCGGTCGGCGACGATCGGCACCCCGTACAGCGTGACCTTCTCGTGCGCCATCGCGCTCGCCCGCTTGGAGGACCAGAACGGCTCGGAGTAGGTGTGCTTCAGGACGTGGGCGCCGACCTCCTCGACCCAGGCGGGGTCGATCCGGGCGGCGGTGCGGCCCCACAGGCGGGAGGTCTCGACGAGCTCGGCGACCATCACGTAGTCGGGGCGCTTCTTGGCGAGCGCGGACCCGGGCCACAGGGTGAAGCGGGCGCCGCGAGCCCCGGAGTACTCGCGGGAGCGGTCGTCGTAGAGGCCGACGTGGCTCAGCAACCCCGCCAGCAGCGCCTGGTGGATCGCCGCGGGCCCGGCGGGGGTGTCGTTCGCGTGGAGGTCGGCGTCCTTGGCCATCTCCCGCAGCTGCTGGTGGAGGTCCTCCCACTCGCGGATGCGCAGGTAGTGCAGGAACTCCGCGCGCACCTCCTTGCGGAAGGCGGAGCCGGAGAGCTCCCGGCGGCGCTCGCGCAGGTGGTTCCACAGATTCAGGTAGGCGAGGAAATCGCTGGTCTCGTCGTCGAAGCGGCGGTGCTTCTCCTTGGCCGCCTGCTCCTGGCCGAGCGGCCGCTCGCGCGGGTCCTGGATCGACAGGCCCGCGACGATCACGAGCACCTCGCGCAGCGCGCCCAGGCGGTCGGCCTCGATGAGCATGCGCGCCATCCGCGGGTCCAGTGGAAAGCGCGCGAGGCGGCGCCCGATGTCGGTCAGGCGGCGTCCGCCGGGCGCGGAGCGATCGGCCTCGATCGCGCGCAGCTCCTCGAGCAGGCGCACGCCGTCGGTGATCGCGCGGGTCGCAGGCGGCTCCACGAAGGGGAAGGACTCGACGTCCCCCAGCCCCAGGGCCGTCATCTGCAGGACGACGGAGGCGAGCGACGTGCGCAGGATCTCCGGCTCGGTGAACTCCGGGCGCGACGCGAAGTCCTCCTGCGAGAACAGGCGGATCGCGATGCCCGGATGGGTGCGGCCGGAGCGGCCGGAGCGCTGGTTCGCGCTGGCCTGGGAGATCGGCTCGATGGGGAGGCGCTGGACCCGGGTGCGCTGGGAGTAGCGGGAGATGCGCGCGAGCCCGGAGTCGATGACGTAGGAGACGCCGGGCACGGTCAGGGAGGTCTCGGCGACGTTCGTGGCCAGGACGATGCGGCGAGCGCTCCCCTGGGCTGGCGGAGAGAAGATCCGCTGCTGATCGGCGGCGGACAGCCGGCCGAACAGGGGCAGCACCTCCGTGGGTCGCACGGCCCCGCGGCCGCGCGACAGGTGCGCGCTCAGCGCATCGGAGATCTCGCGGATCTCCCGCTCCCCGGGCAGGAACACGAGGATGTCGCCGCGGGCGCCGGGGGCGCTCGGGACCGGCTCGGCGGCGAGCTCGTCGACGGCGTCGATAATCGCCTGGGTGAGGTCGCGCTCGACGGAATGGATATCCTCGAGCTCGTCGTCCTCGTCGGCGTCTGCGTCGAGGCCGGGCTCGAGGACGAGGGGCCGGTAGCGGATCTCCACGTCGTAGGTGCGTCCCGAGACCTCGATGATCGGGGCGGGCTCCTCGCTGCCGTCCGCGGCACGGGAGGCGAAGTGCGCGGCGAAGCGCTCCGGGTCGATGGTCGCCGAGGTGATGATGACCTTGAGGTCGGGCCGCTCGGGCAGGATCCGCTTGAGGTAGCCGAGGATCACGTCGATGTTCAGGGAGCGCTCGTGGGCCTCGTCGATGATGATCGCGTCGTAGCGGCGCAGCAGGCGATCGCGCTGGATCTCCGCCAGCAGGATGCCGTCGGTCATGAGCTTCAGGCGGGTGCCGCGGCTGGTCTCCTTGGTGAAGCGGACCTGATAGCCGACGGTTCCCTCCCCCAGGCGCTCGCCGAGCTCGCTCGCGATGCGCTGGGCCACCGAGCGCGCGGCGATGCGGCGCGGCTGCGTATGGCCGATGAGGCGACCGGGGCGGCCGTACCCGAGCTCGAGGAGCATCTTGGGCAGCTGCGTGGTCTTGCCCGAGCCGGTGGCGCCCGCGACGACGACCACCTGGTTGTCGAGGATCGCCGCCATGATGTCGTCGCGGCGCTGGGAGACGGGGAGGTCCGCGGGATAGGTGATCGTCAGGGGCGCGGAGGCGGTCGCGGGGTCCTGCTTCTCCGGGCTGCGGGGCGCGGACTCCTGACGACGGCTCATGGTGCTCCACTGTAGGTCGCCGTCGACTCTCGACGCCTCTCGATTCGCGCTCGGCGCACACGGGGACGCGCCCGGCTGTGACGGTCCCGATAGGCGCGGTGTCGACCGCTCCCCCGGTGCACGGCCTCGGCCGCACTCCGCCCTGCGCGCGCGGGACCGCACGGGCTGGTCCGCGGGGTCTGGCCGGATCGCGCCTCGGAGTCGTGCTGATCGCGCCCCGACACGTCGCCGTGCCCCCTAGGATCGATTTGTGTCCGCATCGTGGACATGCATCGACACCGAGACGACTCGCCGATCAGGAGAGGTGGATCATGCGCGCGCTGCGCAAGACGACGGCCGGACCGGGACTGGAGATGGTCGAGCTGCCCGAGCCCGAGTGCGGGCCCCAGGACGTGCGGATCCGGGTGCTGCGCGCCGGGATCTGCGGCACCGACCTGCACATCCTCGCGTGGGACGCCTCCGCGCAGGCCATGTGCGACACGGTGCCCTTCACGCCGGGGCACGAGTTCTACGGGGAGGTGACGGAGGTCGGCTCTGCGGTCGACGACGTCCGCGTGGGCGATCACGTCTCCGGCGAGGGCCATGTGGTCTGCGGGACCTGCCGCAACTGCCGCGCCGGGCGACGCCAGATGTGCAAGCGCGTGCGCTCCGTCGGCGTGCAGCGCGACGGCGCCTTCGCCGAGGAGGTGGTCGTCCCGCACTTCAACGTGTGGGTCCACGAGCACGACGGCGGCGAGGCCGTGATCTCCCCCGAGCTCGGCGCCCTCTTCGACCCCTTCGGCAACGCCGTCCACACGACGCTGAAGTTCCCGGTGCTGGGCGAGGACGTGCTCATCACGGGGGCCGGCCCCATCGGCCTCATGTGCGCCGCGGTCGCGCGCTTCGCCGGGGCGCGGCACGTGGCGATCACGGACGTGGCCGAGCACCGCCTCGCGATGGCCCGGGCCGCCGGCGTCGACCTCGCGATCGACGTGTCCGCCTCGCGCGTGCGCGACGCCCAGGCCGAGCTGGGCATGACCGAGGGCTTCGACATCGGCCTGGAGATCTCCGGCCAGGCCAGCGCGCTGCAGGAGATGATCGAGAACATGAACCACGGCGGGCGCATCGCCCTGCTGGGTCTGCCGCCGCGGAGCTTCGAGATCGACTGGACCGCCGTCATCACCCGCATGATCACCCTGCAGGGCATCTACGGGCGCGAGATGTACGAGACGTGGTTCGCGATGAGCGCCATGACGCAAACCAGCCCCGCGCTGCGCGACCGGATCCTCGCGACCGTCACCGACGTGCTGCCCGCGACGCAGTGGCAGCGAGCCTACGAGATCGCCCGCTCCGGCAGCGGCGGCAAGGTCCTGCTGGACTGGACCCGCTTCGACTGAGCACAGCGACGGGCCCGACCGATCGCCGCCTATCGTGCAGACCCGACTCGCTCGCAGCGGCGAGCACCTGTCCGACACCAGCCGTTCCCCGACCCGACGATTCTGGCCCCACCCGACCCCGCTAGCATCGCCCGACCGCGCCCGCCTGCCCGACCCCGCCCGCATGCCCGACCCCGCCCCCAGGAGGCCCCGTGTACACCGACATCAAGGACCAGCTCGCCGCCGAGCTCACGCAGATCGAGCAGGCCGGCACCTACAAGCGCGAGCGCACCATCTCGACGCCGCAGTCCTCCCGCATCGAGGCCGCCGTCGCGGGTCGCCCCGGTTCCGAGGTGCTGAACTTCTGCGCCAACAACTACCTGGGCCTGGCCGATGACGAGCGGATCATCGCGACCGCCAAGCAGGCGCTGGACGAGCGCGGCTTCGGCATGGCCTCGGTCCGCTTCATCTGCGGCACCCAGGACCTGCACCTGCAGCTGGAGTCCGCCCTCTCCCGCTTCCTCGGCACCGAGGCCACGATCCTGTTCTCCTCCTGCTTCGACGCCAACGGCGGCGTGTTCGAGTCGCTGTTCGGGCGCGAGGACGCGATCATCTCCGACGCCCTGAACCACGCCTCCCTCATCGACGGCATCCGCCTGTCCAAGGCGGCGCGGTTCCGCTACGCCAACGCCGACCTCGAGGACCTCCGCGCCCAGCTCGAGGCGACGCGCGAGCTCAACGACGGCAGGGGCGCGCGCCGCACGATCATCGTCACCGACGGCGTGTTCTCGATGGACGGCTACCTCGCTCCCCTGCCCGGCATCTGCGATCTGGCCGACGAGTACGGCGCGCTGGTGCTGGTCGACGACTCCCACGCGGTCGGCTTCATGGGCGCGACCGGTGCCGGGACGCCCGAGCACTTCGGCGTGTCCGACCGGGTCGACATCTACACCGGCACCTTCGGCAAGGCGCTGGGCGGGGCCAGCGGCGGCTACGTGTCCGGGCGCCGGGAGATCGTGGACATGCTGCGCCAGAAGGCGCGCCCGTACCTGTTCTCCAACTCGCTCGCGCCGTCGATCGTCGCGGCCACGCTGACGGCCCTCGAGCTCGTCTCCGACTCGGGCGAGCTGCGCTCGACGCTCTTCGCCAATGCGGAGCTGTTCCGCCGCCGCATGACGGAGGAGGGCTTCGAGCTGCTGGAGGGCGAGCACGCGATCGTGCCCGTCATGCTCGGCGACGCCGCCCTGGCCGGGCGCATGGCCGATGCGATGCTCGAGCAGGGCGTGTACGTCACGGCGTTCAGCTACCCCGTCGTCCCCCAGGGGAAGGCCCGGATCCGCGTGCAGCTGTCGGCGGCGCACTCGACGGAGGACATCGAGGCCGCGGTGGCGGCGTTCGTCGCGGCGCGGGAGGCTGTCGGCGACAATGCCTGACGCGCAGCTGCGGCGGTGTGGTGGCGCGGTGGTGCGGCGGTGGGATGATCGCCGCATGACGCCCGATCCGGACTCGCTCCGGTCCCCTGTGCTCCTGCGCGCCGCGGCATGCGGCGCCGCCATCGCCCTCGCGCTCCCGCTGACCGGCTGCATGCCCGGGCTCGGGCTCGGGCTCGGGACGAAGCCCGACCTCGCCGCGACCGTGGAGGGGATCCTCGCCGAGGTGCCGCACGAGAGCGTCGGGGCCATCGCCGTCGACCGCAACCTCGTGGCCCTGACGCTCGTGACCGCCGATGGGCCCGTGGTCGCCTCCCGCGAGGGCCGGCGCGACGTCGTCGTCCAGGACCTCCCCGAGCCGCTGTCGTGGGCCGTCCACGGCGACGCCGCGGACCAGGATCTCGATGCCGCCGCGCTCCAGTCGCGGATGGATGCGTTGGACTGCCCGGACGGCGCGGTGGGCCGCTCGACCGCGACCATCGGCGGTGCGATCCTCCAGAGCGCGGGCTGCGGGCCCTTCGACCCCTCGTTCGAGCAGGCCTTCATCGACGGCGACGAGGTGCCGCGGCTCGAGACCTGGGACGTCGCCGCGATCGACACGGTGCTGTCCGAAGCGCGCGCGATCCACGGCGCGGAGGCCACGGAGATCGAGTTCACCGCGGCCGCCGACGGCGAGGGCATCTCGGCGACCCTGCTCTCCGCCCCGCAGACGCGGCCGGACGGCTCCGCGTGCGTCGTCCGCAGCACGCGTCGCGACAGCGCACCGGGCGCGCCGCACGAGATCCTCGAGCACGGCCTGTGCGAGCAGTCCTCCTCCCTCTCGGAGGGACCCGTCTCCCTGGAGCGGGTGTCGGGCTCGACGCTCGACACCGCGCTGGGCCTCGCCGAGCAGGAGCACGGCATCCCCCGGGACGCGGTCGGCTCCTTCCGGCTCATGACGAAGGGCGGCGCACCGAGCCTGCAGGTCACGCCGTTCCCGGGCGCCACCGATGATCCGTCGTCGGTCGACATCCCGCTCACGGTCTGACGTCCTCGCGATCGGGGTGCTCAGGGCGCTCGCACCCTCCACATCCGGATCCGCGCGGACCCTGCGTGACGCCCCGCGATCGGGGCGCTCAGAGGCGGCGCAGGACCTCCGCCGCGCAGCGGCCCAGGCCCTCGCCGCGGCCGTAGGCGGTCAGCAGCGAGACCGCCATGCGCACGGACCAGGCGCGGGCGCGAGCGATGAGGGCGTCCCAGGTCCCGTCGTCGGCGGCCCCGTCCCACGCGGCGTCCGCGCGATACGCGGCGAGGACCGCACCGGAGGGATCCAGCGCATCGGGGCGAAACAGGGCGAGGGCCCCGAGATCGCTCGCGGGGTCGCCGGGCGTGGTGTCGCCGAAGTCGATGAGCCAGGGCGCCCCGGCGTCGTCGGCGACGATCACGTTGGCCGGGTGCGGGTCACCGTGCAGCAGCAGCTCGGGACCGTCCCAGACGGGAGCCGCGAGGCCCTGGTCCCAGACGGCGAGCGCGCGCTCGGCGGCCTCGTCATCGATCTCGGCGACGAGCAGATCCGCACGCAGCGCCGCATCGCGATCGGCGAGCGGGCATCCGCGGACCGGGTTGCGGGCCAGGCCCGCCTGCGCTGGTGCGTGCATCCGGGCGAGCATGCGCGCGAGGACCTCGGCGCAGCCGCTCCGCTCGTCGTCGGTGCCGTCCGCGGCGGAGTGCCCGAAAGCCCAGGTAACCATCACCGCGGCGTCGGCGGTGGCCAGCACGGACTGCAGGCGCATCGGCAGCGTCTGCGCTGACGCGGCCAGGTGGCGCAGCACCAGCACCTCGTGGTCGAGCAGCTCGACGGCCACCTCGCGGCGCGCGACGCGCAGGGCCAGCGGGGTGCCGTCGGGCATCGAGCCGACATCCCAGATCGTGTTGTCCCAGCCCTCGCCGAGCGGGAGCGGCGCGGGGGCCCACGCGACGGGGCTCAGATCGACGCCCGGCTCCGGCACCAGCAGGGATCGCAGGCGCTCCACCTCGTCAGCACCGATGGCCCGATCGGCCCGGGGCGGAGCGACGGGGGGAACGGTGATCGCGTCATGTGAGGTCACGCCGCCACGCTAATCGGGGAGGACTCGCCGATCACCGCCGATCGGCCGTCATCTGCATCGCACAGGGCCGCTGCCTGCGCAGACACGGACGCGCTGTGGCCGATGGCACGTCCCGACGAACCGGGTCGAGGTGAGGCAGACCTCGTCGGACGGGCGGGACGCGCGCTGCTGATCGGCGCGCGGCGGGGCACGACGCATGAGTCGACTTCTTCCCGGGATATTGCTCCCACCGATCGTGTGTCGACTAGAATCGACACATGATCGAGGTGCTCACCACGCAGGACTTCGACCGTTGGCTGCGCAAGCTCAAGGACACGCAAGCCAGACTGCGAATCCTGGCCCGCCTCGATCGGCTCGCAGCCGGAAACATCGGCGACATGAAGTGCGTGGGCAGCGACATCTTCGAACTGCGGCTCGCCTTCGGCCCCGGATATCGGATCTACCTGGCACGCCGTGGCGACCGGTTGGTGCTGCTGCTATGCGGCGGAGACAAGTCCAGCCAGACGGACGACATCGCTCGAGCACGCGCACTGGCAGCCGAATGGAAGGAAGGGGAGGAACAGAATGACTGAGACTTACGCACGCTTCGATGCTGCGAATTACCTCGGCGACATCGATGATGTCGCCGGCTACCTGCGGATCGCTCTCGAGGAATCCCACGACGATCCGACAGCCGTGCCCCGAGCTCTCGGCGTCATCGCACGCTCGGGAAATATGAGCGAGCTCGCCCGCCGCGTCGGCATGAGCCGCGATGGTCTGTACAAGGCCCTGTCCGACCAGGGCAACCCGACCTGGACGACGGTGTTGAAGGTGAGCGAGGCGCTCGGCCTGCGTCTGTCCTTCGAGGCAGTCGCCTGACTCGCTGCAACGCCGAGAGCGTAACCCGCCTCGGCGCACTGTCGGATGGCACCGGCACCTCGGCCCCCTGGGGGAGAGCCCGGCTGCGGTGCGCCCGGCTGCGATCGTCGGACAGAGCCCCGCTGTGATCAGGTGTCGTCGGTCATGACGTCGTCGAACGACCGGTGGACGTGGTCGGCCGCAGACCTGCCGCTGGAACTCACGGGCGACGTGCCACGAAGACCATCAGCGGCTGACCAGAGCCGCCTGTGAAGACATCGCGGTCCCAGTTCCGATAGACACCATCGACCTGAAGACCTGCACGGCCCAGATCCTCGACGATCTCAGCACGGCTTCGAAACTGCAGTGACTGGTCGATATCGAGGATGCAGCTCTCGTCGAGGAACTCGTTGTGGCAGTGCATCACCACGACACCATGCTCATCCGGCGCGTCGACGTCCACGGATTCACGCAGCGCACCGACGGGAGTTTGGCGATCACTCTCGCCGGCGCCCCACTGCTCCCACGCTTTGGCCTCGGGATTCCGGCTCTCGAAGGCGAGGACCCCTCCCGAGCGCAGGCCCGCGGCGATGTCGTCCAGCGTCTCGTACCACGCGTCCCCCAGGATGTGCATGGCGACGTTTCCGGTCATCAGAACGAGATCTGCACTGCCCTGAGCGATGCTCTCGGACGTTCCGCGGATCCACCGGACCTCGTCCCCACCGGGGCGCCTCGATGCGAGATCGAGCATGGCGCCTGCCGGATCGATGCCCGTCACCTGGCGGTCGTCGCGGGTCAAGGTGACTGTGAGGATCCCGGTCCCGCAGCCGAGATCGACGATCCGCGTCGCCGCCGTCTCGTCCGCGAGGCTGCGGAAGAAGTCGTGATCCGGGCCGTCGGGGTTATCGATGTCGTAGATGGCTGCGAGCCGGGCATCGTCGTATGTCATGCAGCCCTCCGGCACTCGGGTCGGGGTCGGCTGTCGCGCCGCCCAGCGTTGTCGTCGTCCGATCATTGCCCGTACTCCGCGGGGGTGTGACAGACCCTGTCTGCCGGGGCGAGAAGGGCACCGCTGAACGGCGCACGGCGGGGCCTTCCCGCCAGGGCACGGCGGGCCTTCCCGCCGAAGCGAAGCGGAGGCCGCCGGGGCAGGAGCTGCCAATCGCTTCGGCGTTCTCGCGCGGGTCGGGCGGAGCTGGGCCGCCAGGGCAGGGATCTGGACCGGGAGGTGCTCAAGAAGTGCTCAGAACGACGACGAAGGCCCCCTGCCCAGCGCGTCTGCGCAGATCAGGGGGCCTTCGTCGATCGAGTGCGCGCATTCGAGAATGCGTCGTGGAGCCGGCGGGAATCGAACCCGCGTCCGATAGTGCGGAGCGAGGGCTTCTCCGGGCGCAGTCCGTGAAGGCGTTTTCTCAGTCCCGACGCTCGCACGGACACGTTCGTCGACGGACTCAGTCACTCTGAGGTGTTCATCCCTCCCCGATGACGAGGGAGGGCAGCAGTGGCTCCTTAGCTGATGGAACGATCCGGGTCAGGAGCGAACCCGGGGTTCCAGACTGCTGTCGCGGCTATCAGGCGGCGAGAGCGAAGTCAGTGCGCTTGGTTTCGGCACTTATTGGTTTCCCAGGAGCGTTGACGAGATGACCTGGGATCCTCGGCCCGCTTCCCCTCGCTGGACAACTACCGTCGAAACCGATCGGCCCCGAGCGTGGAGGAACAGAACTGCACTATGTGGTGGCGCCGCACCGAAATGCCGCGCCGGACGACCGCGAAGGGCCGTCATCGCACTCGATGTTCTGTTGTCAAACAGCGTTCTCCGACGACCCTCCCGTCCGGTTCTCGCGAACCGCCCGATCGAGCCGCCGGCGGGCCGGAGCCCGTCCACGTGCCGACGAGTCTACCGCGGCCCCGGCCGCGTGCCCAAGGGGATTTCCGTCCGCCGTGGGCGAAGTCGCACGTCCCGCTCCCTTAGCGGTATCCCGCTCCCGCTAGGGCCGGTCCTTCATCCGGCCTCCACGCCGGTCCTGGCACCCAGCTCCGGCCCTGGCCGGTCCTTCGCTCCGTCTCTCCGTCGTCACTGTCCGGCATCCAGCACGAGAGCTCCCATCGGAGCATACGCATCCGTATCGCCGCAGGTGGACCATGAATCTCACGATGCGCGGGACGCGAGTCCTTCGTTCGTCGCACCCCTGCGGGAGGATCGGAGCATGACGACGCGATGGGATGGACGAGCGACCGGACGGGTGCACGGCACCGGCTCCGGCGATCGTTCGCGCACCGCAGCCCGTCTGCACGTCGATGAGGATCGAACCGTGCGCATCACCGACTCCGACGGGTCTCCCGCGCTCGACCTCGAGGCGGCGATCGGCGAGCTCGCCCGGATCGGCACCCAGGGCGACGACGGCTTCCGCACCGGCGAGCTCGACGCCGCCGACCTCGCGGAGATCCTGGAGACCATGCGCCGCCTGCACTGCGCGGCGGCGGCCGTCGAGGCGCGCGCCCAGGAGGCCATCGAGCGCGCCGTCCGCGCGGAGCACCCGGCGGACGACGATGCGACCTCCTCACGCAGCGCCCAGCGTGAGGTCTCCATGGCGTCCCGCCTCTCCCCCGCCCGCGCCGCCGGCCTGGTCGCGTCCTCGCGCCGCCTCGTCCACGCGATGCCCCGCACGCTCACCGCCCTGGCCGCGGGCGCGCTCTCCCCCGAGCAGGCGCACGCGGTGGGCCGCTCGGTGGGGCCGATTCCGTCGGACGAGCAACGAGGGCAGGTCGATGCGCTGCTCGCCGAGCGTCTCCCCGACCTCGAGCACGCCGGATGCAGACGCCTCGAGCGGGAGGTCGGCGCGCTCGTGCACGCCATGGATCCCGCCGGGGCCAGCACCCGGCACGACCGCGCCCGACGGGATCGGACAGTCACGATGACACCGCGTGCGCACGGTATGGCGGCGGTCACGGCCGTTCTGCCCGCGATCGACGCGTCCCTGATGCGCAAGCGGCTGTCCCTCGAGGCCGAGCGTCTGCGCGCGCAGGGCGATCAGCGCGGGCACCAGGCGATCATGGCCGACGTCCTGGCCGATGCCGTGATCGGCCGCGGCCCGGGCCTGGACCCCGTGACGCTCGACATCGGCGTGATCATCACCGAGCGCTCGCTGTTCGCTCCCGACCACGGGGATGCCGCTGTGCTCGAGGGCTACGGCACGGTCCCGCCCCGCCTGATCCACTGCGAGCTCGCCCGCTGGCTGCACGAGCCCGTCGACGGCCAGGGCGAGGTGCTCGGCGCCGACGGCCCGGCCCTGCGGGCGGTGCTGCGGCGGCTGTACACGCACCCGACCAGCGGAGAGCTGGTGGCCGTCGAGTCGGTCGGACGGGCGTTCCCGAAGGCGCTCGCGCGCTTCGCGCGCTGGCGGGACGGGGACGTGTGCGCCGCTCCCTACTGCGACGCCCCGGTGCGCCAGACCGACCACATCCGCGCGGTCTCCGAGGGCGGGTGCACGACTCTCGACAACGGCCAGGGCCTGTGCGCGGGTTGCAACGCCAAGGAGCGTCTGTTCGCCGACGTCCGAGTCGTGGCCGACGGTGACGGCGCGCATGCCGTGCAGTGGACGAGCCGGACCGGACGGACCGCGACGGTGGCCCCGCCGCCTGCCGATCCCGCGGTCCTGCGCCGACGCCGCCGGGTTGAGCACGATCCGTCCGACCACGATCCGGTCGACCACGATCTGACCGAGACGGCGACACGCACGGCGATAGAGGCAGAAGGCAATGGGGCGCAGACGCCACCGGGCGCTTCCTCCGGGGCGCTCTCGACGCCACGGCAGCCGGGACCGGGAGCGGGCGCCGTCGGCCGTTCGTCTCAGCTCCCGGCTTCGACGCCACCATCGAGAACAGGCCCCGATCCGGACGCCGAACGGCGACGGTGGCCCGGCAGGATCGATCCCACCGGATCTGCGGTCGAGCTCGCCCTCCTCCGCGTCGTGACGGAGCGCCTGCGTCAGTGAGGCACGAGTGACGAAGGGTGTGTCCGCACCTGTGTCAGTGACCCACGAATAACCCATGCGGCGACGGCACCTGCATCAGCGACAACGACAACGACAACGACACGGTTCCAGCAGCCCCTGCTCGCGTCAGTGCAGTCCGCGTCAGTGCCGCCTGCGTCAGACCAGCTCGCGCCGGCGCATGGCCCGCTGGGCCTCGCGCATGTCCTGCTGCTCCCGCAGGGTCTGGCGCTTGTCGTACTCCTTCTTGCCGCGAGCGAGCGCGACGACGACCTTCGCGTGCGAGCCCAGGAAGTACATCTCGAGCGGCACCAGCGTGTAGCCCTTCTCGCGGGTCTTCCCGGCGAGCTTGGCGATCTCCGCCTTGTGCAGCAGCAGCTTGCGCTTGCGGCGGGCGGCGTGGTTGGTCCAGGTGCCCTTGACATAGGGGGCGATGTGGACCGCCTCCATCCACATCTCACCGCCCTCGAGATAGCAGTACCCGTCGACCAGCGAGGCGCCGCGGTCCCGCAGGGACTTCACCTCGGTGCCGGTCAGGACGATGCCCGCCTCATAGGTGTCGTCGATGTGGTAGTCGTGGCGCGCCTTCTTGTTGGACGCGATGAGCTTCTTGGCCGGGCCGTCGCCCTCGGCCTGCTTGGCCTTCTTCGCGCCCTTGTTCGCGGCGGACATCGCGTCTCCTCTCCTGGTCGGCGTGCTCGTCTCCCGTGCCCGTGCGGCGCATCCGCGCGGACGCTCCACTCTACGGTGCGAGGCCGACGGCGGCGACCGCATTTCGCGCCCGGCGCACCGATCGATCAGCCAGGTGCTCATGGATGCACCGCATGGACATGACGTGCTCGCGCTCGGCCTCGCCTGCCTGACCAGCCCTGCCTCCCGCCGGTCGACGCCCCCCGCCCCGGCCGGCACCCGCGAGCGCGACGGAGCGCCCGCCCCGCGACGGCACCCGCGAGCGCGACGGAGCGCCCGCCCCGCGACGGCAGCGCCTCAGACGTACAGCTTCGGGTCGACCGCGGTCCCGTTCTCGTGGACCTCGAAGTGCAGGTGGCACCCCGTCGACGCGCCCGTGGTCCCCGACGCCGCCACGATGTCGCCCCGATGCACGGTCTGGCCCACGCTGACCTTGAACGACGACAGGTGGTGGTACGAGGTCGTGATGACCTTCCCGTCGAGCACACCGTGGCTGATGATCAGCTTGTTCCCGGCGCGCCCGTTCGAGGTCGTCGCGATCACCTTCCCGTCCTGGGCGGCGCGGACCGGGGTCCCGCAGGCGACCGGGAAGTCGTCCCCCTTGTGCTGCATCCGCTTGTGGTACACGGGGTGGAAGCGCCAGCCGAACGTCGAGTTCATCGTCCCCCCGACGGGCCGCATGAACCCGCGGGCGCTCACCCCGGGAGCCCCGCCGTTGTCGGGAACGGTCGTCTCCGGCTTCCCCCGGGCCGCCGCCTCCTGCTCCTGGCGCGTCAGCTCGTCGATGTCCTGATCCAGTCCGTCGCTATCGGTCGACAGGTCGGTCTCCTGGCCCTCGTACTGGGTCTTCTTCGCCTCCAGATCGGCCTTCTGCTGCGTCTGCTGCTGGTAGAGGGCGTCGAGGTCGTCCTTGGCCTGCTGCGCGCGTCCCTCCGCGTCGATCTTCGCCTGGAGCGTCTCCTCCGCCTGCGCCTTGAGGTCCGCGACCTCCTGTCGCACCGCGCCGATGCGGTCGGCGGAGTTGGTCGTGAGCGCCTGGTCGGTCCGCAGGCCCTGCAGCGCGGTCCCCTGGGTCTCGAGCGTCAGCGTGTAGTTCATCGACCGGTCCACGGCGTCCTGCGGGTCGGCCGAGCCGAGGTAGACGGATGCGGCGCTCGGGATCCCGTCACCCTTGTAGGCGGCGAGCGAGAGGCGCTTCATGTCCTCATCGGAGCGGTCGACCTCGTCCTGACCGGTCTGGACCTCGCCCTCGAGGCGGTCGAGCTCGGTCTGCGCATCGGTCAGGCGGCGCCCCATGTCCTCATCGGCCCTGCGGGCGTCGTCGGCTTCGCGCTGGGCGTCCTCGAGGTCCTGCTGCGCGCCCGGGATCTCCAGCTCGGTTTGCGCGAGCGCGAGGTACGTGTCGCCGAGGTCCTGGTTCACGTCGTACAGGTCGCCGCGGATGTCGTCGAGCTGGCGATCGACCTCCTGCTTGCGCTGGATCTTGTCGTCCTTGTCGTCCGCGTGCGCGGCGGGGGTCGGCGCGGTCAGCAGGCACGAGGCCATCGCCAGCAGCAGCGCGAGCACGGCCAGGAGCGCACGGCGACGCAGGGTGGCGCCGGCGGGGAGCGTCAGAACGGGCAGCATTGCTCAGATCCTCAGGTGGCGGTGGAGGGAGACGATCGAGGCGCCGATCGCGAGGACGGCGCCGAGGGCCACCAGCGCAGGACCCACCCACCACAGGTCCGCGACGCCGACCTGGACGATCTGGGTGCCGAGCTCCCCGGCGAGCCAGTCCTCGACGAGGTAGCGCAGGCCGATCCACAGCATGCCGGTGGCGGCGAGCGCTCCGATGACGGCGGCGACCGCCCCCTCCATGAGGAAGGGGACGCGGATGAACAGGTTCGAGGCGCCCACGAGGCGCATGATCGCGATCTCGCGGCGTCGGTTGGCGACCGACATGCGGATGGTCGTGAACACGAGCAGCACCGCGGCCACGAGCATGAGCAGGGCCAGGCCCGCCGCGAACACCGTGGACTGGTTCAGGACGTCGATCACCGGGGCGTACACGCTGAGCAGGTCCTTGACCTCGTCCACGCCGTCGCGCCCCTCGAAGAACTGGACCACGGCGTCCGACCGCTCCGCGTCCTTCAGGGTGATGTGGAAGGACACCGGCATGTCCTCGGCCGTCAGGTCCGCGGCGAAGGACTGGTCGGCGAACTGCTCCTGGTAGATCGCGAGTGCCTCGGCCTGATCGCGCTCGGAGACGGTGTCGATGTAGGGGCTCAGGGTCCTGCTCTTGAGCGCCTCCCGCGTCTCCTGGATCTGGGCGTCGGTCGCGGCTCCGCCGGCGCAGGACGCGGCCGTGGAGTGCGGCGAGCACAGGAAGATCGTCACCTGCGACTCCTGCACCAGGGTGCGCTTGAGCTCGATGATCTCCTTCTGCATGAGCATCCCGGCGCCCACGAACGTGAGCGAGACGGCCGTGACGATCACGACGGAGATGACCATCGTGATGTTGCGCCACAGCCCCTGGACGATCTCCGCCAGGATGTACCGGGCCCTCATCGCGCACGCTCTTCGGGGACGTCGGGGAGCGCGCTCCGCCCCGCGCCGGGCGCAGCGGCCGCAGGCGCGTCATCGCCGAGCTCTGCCGCCCCCGCCTCGGCCCGCGATCCCGCGGCATCCGGGTGCTCCACGTCCGACGGCGCAGCACCAGGCTGATCCGCGCCGGGCTGATCCGCACCAGGCTGATCCGCGCCGGGTTGGTCCGCGCCGGGCTGATCCGCGCCAGGCTGATCCGCGCCAGGCTGATCCGCGCCGGGCTGATCCGCGGTCTGGGCCGCCAGGAACTCCTCGTACGTCATCCCGAACGCCGCGTCGAAGCCGCCGGCGGGATCGGAGTCCTCGTCCAGCAGCGTCTCGTCCTCGACATCCTGGGGCGTCGCCGCGCTCGAGCCGGACGCGGTGATCCGCGCCCACGCGCTAGCGGGGTCCAGCGCCTCCGCGTCATCATGGCGGTCCGCGTCCGCGCGCGTCTCCGCTGTTCCGATCGCGTCCTGCGGCACGCTCGGGGCGGGGACCCCCGAGGGCTTCGAGATGGCCCCTGTCGAGAGCTCCGTCGTGATGCCCGCCGCGCCCTCCGTCGCCGATGCCGCCTCGGCGGGGCTGTCCGACGCCGAGGACTCCACGACGGGGATCGCGCCGGTCGCGATGTAGGTGCCGCGCGCCTCGTCGCGGACCACGCGGCCGTCGGCCAGCTCGATCACGCGGCGCGCCATGCGATCGACCGCGCGCTGGTCGTGGGTGGCCATGAGCACGGTGGTCCCCTGCGCGTTGATCTCGGCGAGCAGCTCGAGGATCCCCTGCGCCGTGCCCGGGTCGAGGTTGCCCGTGGGCTCGTCCGCCAGGAGGATCGAGGGCCGATTGACGTAGGCGCGCGCGATCGCGACACGCTGCTGCTCGCCGCCCGACAGCTCATGCGGGAGCCGGCGTCCCTTGTCGGCCAGTCCCACCATCTCGAGCATCTCCGGGACCAGCCGGCGCACCTGGCGGCGCGGGGTCCCGATCACGGCGAGGGCGAACTCGATGTTCTGGTAGGCCGTCTTGCTGGGCAGCAGCCGGAAGTCCTGGAACACCATGCCGATCTCCCGGCGGTGCACGGGGACCTTCCACGAGGGGATGCGGGAGAGGTCCTTGCCCGCGACATAGACGCGGCCCGAGGTCGGGCTCGTCTCCTTGAGCACGAGCCGCATGAGGGTCGACTTCCCCGATCCCGACGGGCCGACGAGGAACACGAAATCCCCGCGCTCGATCTCGAGGTCGAGGTCGAGGAGCGCGGGTCGGGTGCCTCGCTGGTACGTCTTGGTGACGTCGTCGAATCGGATCACGGAGGTCCTGACCGGTCGGGCGGGATGGTGCGGTCCCAGAGTGGCATGCGAGCGCGGGGCCGTGAGGGAGGAGTCCGGGCGCGTCCGGTCAAGCCTTGGTCAAGCCGCGCGGTGCCTGTTCCCGCGATACTGCGGCACCCGGATCGTCGGCGCTGCCGACGGGCTGGCACCGCAGTCGACTGCTCGCGGTCAGCCGTGCGCGGTGACCGTGTCCTGCCAGCCGCTGAGCCTCAGCTGCTCGCAGTCACCGTTGCACCGCCGCTGCTCGCGGTCAAGGCGTGCGCGGCCAGCTGTTCGCGGTCAGCTGTTCGCCTGGGCCTCGGCGGCGGCCTCGCGCTGCTGTCCCACGCGCCAGCGGATGCCCGCCTCGATGAAGCCGTCGATCTCGCCGTCGAACACCGACGACGGATTGCCCTCGGTGTACTCCGTGCGCAGGTCCTTGACCATCTGGTACGGGTTGAGCACGTAGGAGCGCATCTGGTCTCCCCAGCTGGCCTTGACGTCGCCCGCGAGCTCCTTGCGCTCGGCGGCCTCCTCGGCGCGCTTGAGCAGCAGCAGGCGCGACTGCATGACGCGCAGCGCCGCGGCGCGGTTCTGGATCTGCGACTTCTCGTCCTGCATCGACACGACGGTGCCGGTGGGGATGTGGGTCATGCGGACGGCCGAGTCGGTCGTGTTGACGCTCTGGCCGCCGGGGCCCGAGGAGCGGAACACGTCGATCTTGAGCTCGTTCTCGGGGATCTCGATGGAGTCCGTGGACTCGATGAGCGGGATCACCTCGACGGCCGCGAACGACGTCTGACGCCGGCCCTGGTTGTCGAAGGGGCTGATGCGCACCAGGCGGTGGGTGCCGCCCTCGACGCTCAGCGTGCCGTAGGCGTAGGGCGCGGAGACCTCGAAGGTGACCGCCTTGAGGCCCGCCTCCTCGGCGTACGCGGTGTCCATGACCTTGGTCGGGTAGCCGTGGCGCTCGGCCCAGCGCATGTACATGCGCAGCAGCATCTCGGCGAAGTCCGCGGCGTCGACGCCGCCGGCGCCCGCGCGGATCGTGACGACCGCATTGCGCTCGTCGTACTCGCCCGACAGCAGCGTGCGGACCTCGAGCTCGTCGAGGGCCTTGCGGATGGAGGCGAACTCCTTCTCGGCCTCCTCGAGGGTCTCGGCGTCGTCCTCCTCGGCGGCGAGCTCGACCATCACCTCGAGATCGTCGATGCGCGAGCCGAGCTCGTCGACGCGGCGCAGCTCCGCCTGCGCGTGGGACAGGGCCGATGACACCTTCTGGGCGTTGTCGACGTCGTCCCACAGGTCCGGGGCGCTGGCCTGCTTCTCGAGATCGGCGATCTTCGCATGCAGGGCGTCGAGGTCCGTCACCTTCTCGATCGACGTAAGGGTCGCGCGGAGGTGAGGGATCTCTTCGGAGAAGTCGATGGCAGCCACGGGAGGGGAGTCTACGGGAGGGCGTGCGCACGGCGCTCAGTGCGAGGACCGCATCCGTTCCCGCGGTGGCGATCGCTCGAGGCGCATCCGGCTCCAGAAGCGGCGACGCGGCGCTCCGCGCCGCGCCGGATGTCACCGCGAGCGCGCGTCCCCGGAGGCGCGGATCGTGACGGCCGTGCCGGTACGACGGGTGAACCAGTCCACGAGCGGCGGGTCGACGCGGGCGACGAGCACCACGGTGACGGTGCCGTCCTCGGCGACGTCGAGCCGGTCGATCCGCGCGTCCCGCAGGCGCGTGGAACCCGAGGGGTACGCCTGGAGGTAGTCGGCCGCGGCGCGACGGGCCCGGTCGCGGGTGACGGCGGGGGTCGTGGCCGCGGAGGCTCCCGGGGCGTACAGCTGGGCCTCGTCGAAGGCCTGCGAGGCGGCGAGCGCGGAGCCGTCGGCCATCGCCTGCAGCTCGTTGCGCTCGAGGTGCACGCCGGTGATCGCGACCCCGACGCCGATCACCATGAGGATCACCACGAGGATCCCGGTCGTGAGGATCGTCATCGTCCCCGTGTCATCGCGGAGGCGCGCGCGGGCGCCAGTGCTCCGCGCCCCGTGCACGGCATGGGCAGGTCGCGCAGGGGTGACTCCCCCTCGTCGTGTCATCGCCCCTCCCCTGCTGCGGCGCCTGCGCTCACGTCGCGGTACTGGTCGACGCGCGCCATATGGCTGGCCCCGACGCGCACGGGGCCGTCACCGCCGAGCATCGGCCCGAGGCCGGGGATCGGAACGGGAAGACGGACCTCGGCGCGCACGTCCTCACCCGGGGCGGCGCACGGGTCATGGCTGCAGCGGATGGTGACGACGGCGTCGGGATCAGCGTCGATGCGGTGATCGGCCAGCACGTCCGCGGTCATCTGCCGCGCCCGGGCGTCGGCCCGGGCGGGGTCGGGCTCGGTCGCATGGATCCGTGCGGCGTCCCGCGCGATGACGTCCGCCGCGAACACGGCGCCCTGGACGCTCCCGAGGGACAGCACGAGGTACAGGCAGGGGATCAGCAGGATCACGGCGAGCGCGACGAACTCGACGATCGCGTTGCCGCGCTCATCCCGCAGGCGGGCCATCGGGAGCACGCTTCTCGCACGGGGCGGACTCGCCCCCGCGCTGTCGCCGCTCGCGGGGCCTCCGCTCTCGCTCCGCGCCCGCACAGCGTGCGCCCGCACCTCCCGCTCACTCACAGCGCGCGCACTCACAGCCCGCGCTCTCACAGCGCCTCCTCGGAGACCGCATGCCCATCGACCTCGAGGGTTCCGGATGGCCCCAGCAGGCCCACGAGAGGCATGGTGGCGACGACGCGGACCGTGATCCGGCCGGACGCGTCCTGGACGGCGTCCGTGCGGACCTCATAGGCGTCGCCGAAGCGCTCGCGCACGAGGAGGGCGGCCCGGTCGGCTCCGTCATCGGTGTCGTTGCCCAGCAGCGCCGCATGGTGGGCGCCCTGCACGGCGGCGTCCACGAGGGTGTTGCGCACGTGGACGATGATCGCCGCCTGGATCGTGGCCAGGCCGATGAGGACGATCAGCGCCGCGATCAGCGGGAACTCCACGACCGCCGAGCCCCTCTCGGAGCGCAGTCGGCGCGGGATCCGCATCAGAGTCCCTGGAGGAAGGGCGCCATCGCGTTCTCGAACACGGCGACGATCTGATCCGACGCGACGGCCCAGAGAGCCACCACGATCGCCGCGGTCATCAGCGTGATCATCACCCAGCCGGGCACATCGCCGCGGTCGGATGCGAAGCGGGAGCGCAGCGGGTCGGCGGGACGCAGATGGCGTCCCGCGACGGGGAGCGGACGGCGGGCGGCGGGCGCTGGGATGCGGTGCAGCGTGGTGCGGTGGACGGTCATGACGGGTCTCCTGGTGGATGGGGGACGGGGATCCGAGGGGTTGACAGGTGGCAGGGGGAAGACGGGAAGAGGCGCGTGCACATGGCGCGTCGGCAGGCGCACCGACAAGCTCCCGCAGCATCGTGCGAACACGGTCGGCTCCCGGGCCTCACAGCGAGATCTCCAGCACGGCGAGGCCGGGGAAGGCCGCGAAGACGATGACCAGGGGCAGCACGAGGAACACCACGGGCATCATCATCAGGATCTCCCTGCGCCCGGCGATCTCCATGAGGTCTCTCCTGGACGCCTCACGGGCGTCCTGCGCCTGGGCGCGGAGCACGTCGGCGAGCGGGGTGCCGCGCTCGATCGCGACGGCCATGCCCTCGCCGAACCTGCCCAGGGCGTCCAGCGGCGTCCGGTCGCCGAGGGAAATGAGTGCCTGGTCGACCGTCGCGCCCGCACGGATCTCGGCGACCGTCGCGGCGAACTCCGCAGGCAGCGCTCCGCTGCTCGTGCGCGCGACGCGCTCCATCGCCGCGACGGGGCCCTCCCCGGCGGCGACCGCCAGAGCCAGGAGGTCCGCGACCGTCGGGAACTCCCGCGCCATCCGCGCGGCACGGCGCGCGATCATCTGCGTGAGGACCCAGTCCCGGGCGAGCACGCCGCCCAGCACCCCGAGGACGACCATGGCCAGGCCCACCAGCGGCGAGGCGCCGCGCAGGGCCACGGCGCCGAGCGCGGAGAGCAGTCCGACGGCCCCGCCGCCGATCCCCCAGACCACCTGCTCGACGCGGAACGCCTCGACGCCGGCCCGCCGCCCGGCCAGGCGCAGCCGTCGCTCCAGCTGGGCGTGCCCGCCGGTCAGGCGCTCGAGGAGGCCGACGGTCCTGTCCGCCAGCGGTCCGGCGAGCACGCGAGCGAGCGCACGCGCTCGGGATCGCGCCCCGTCCTCCGGGGCGGGGACGCCGAGCAGGCGGCTGGTCTGGCCGCGCCGCAGGTAGGGGTCGACGCGCGCGGCGAGATCGGGGCGGCGCGTCCACGGGTTGTCGAGCAGCAGCATGGCGAGCCCCAGTCCCAGGACGAGTCCCAGGGCGGCGCCGATCAGGAGGGGGTGCTCGAGGGTCATCGCAGCACCCGCTCGTCCTGCGGGAGGCGGGCGATGCGCAACATCACCCGATAGGCGATCACGGACACGACCGCGCCGCCGAGGATCACGGCCAGACCGGTCGGCGAGTCGTAGGCCTGTGCCGCCTGCGGCCGGGTCGACATGAGCGCCAGCACGATCCACGGCGCCGCAAGAGCCAGGCGCGAGGCGTTGACCGTCCACGACTGGCGCGCCTCGAGCTCGGAGCGCGTGCGCGCGTCCTCCCGCAGGAATGCCGACAGGGTGCGCAGCAGCAGCCCCAGGTCGGTCCCGCCGACGTCACGGGTGATGCGGAGGGCCTCGACAATGCGGTCCCCCACGGGATCGGCGAGACGCGCCTTGAGGCGGTCGAGGCCGGACCCGAAATCCCCGCTGGCCTGGTAGTCGCGGGCGAACTCGACGAAGGGCGCGCGCAGCGCCTCCGGACCGCGCTGGCCGACCTGGACCAGCGCCTCGGGCAGGGAGAGCCCGGCTCGGACCGCCGAGGCGATGTGGTCGACCGTCTCCGGCCAGACCTCCCGCAGCTCGACCCGACGACGATGCGCGGCCGCCCGCAGAGCCGCCAGAGGGAGCACGGCGAGGATCCCGCCGAGGGCGAGCGCGACGACCGACGCGCCCGAGACGGACTGGACCAGCAGCGCAGTCAGCAGTCCGACCCCTGCGCAGACCACCGGCACCGCCCCCGCGGGGACGGAGCCCAGGCCCACCTGGACGAGATCATCACGGATCCGCAGGATCGGGCCGCTCGAGGAGACCCGACGCCTCGGGGCCCCGTCCACCTCCCACATCGAGACCCAGATCGCCAGCAGCCCGATGCCGAGCACGAGCCCCAGCAGCGCCCCCGCCCTCATGCCGCCCGCCCGAGCAGACGCGTCAGATCGCAGCCGGCGCGGGCGAAGCGCTCCGGGTGCGGCGGGAAGCCGTCGCCGCGGACCAGGCGCTCGCCCTCGAGATGGAAGAGATCGGCGATCTCGACGACGCCCTCCTCGACCCTGCCGGGGAGCGCCACGATCTCGCGGACACGGCGCGCCCCGCCGGGCAGGATGTCCAGGTGCACGACGAGGTCGATGCACGAGGCCACCGTCGGCACGACGAAGGCCGCCGAGACGTTCTCCCCCGCGAGCAGCGGCAGCGTGCACAGCTTGACCACGGCGTCCCGCGCCGAGTTCGCGTGCAGGCTCGCCATGCCCGGCAGGCCGGAGTTCAGCGCGATCAGCATGTCGAGGGACTCGGCCTCGCGGACCTCGCCGACGATGATCCGGCTGGGCCGCATCCGCAGCGACTCGCGGACCAGTCGTCGCATGGTGATCTCGCCGGTGCCCTCGAGGTTCGCCTGGCGGGTCTGCATCCCGACCACGTCGCGGTGACGCAGGTCGAGCTCGAAGACCTCTTCGATGGTCACGATCCTTTCCCGGGGGCCGATCGCGCTCGCGAGGCAGTTCAGGGCGGTCGTCTTGCCCGCCCCGGTGCTGCCGCTGACGATCACGTTGAGCCCCGACGCCACGGCGGCCTCGAGGAAGGCGGCGGCCCCGGCGGGCAGCGACCCCAGCGCCGCCAGGTCCCCCATCGAGTGCGCCCGGGCGACGAACTTGCGGATGTTCACCGACCAGTGGCGCCGGGTGACGCTCGGGATGACCACGTGCAGACGGCTGCCGTCGGGCAGCAGCGCGTCGACGAAGGGGCTCGAGAGGTCCAGGCGCCGCCCGGAGGAGACGAGCATCCGCTCGACGATGCTGCGGACCTGCGCGTTGTCGAGGACGAGCGGTGTCAGCTCGCTGCGGCCGTTGCGCGCGGTGAAGATCTCGCTCGGCGAGTTGACCCAGATCTCCTCGATCTCCGGATCATCGAGGAACACTTGGAGGGGCCCGAAGCCGCCGATGCGGGCGGCGATCGTCGCGACGGCGGAGTCGGGGTCACGCAGCATCGGCACGGCACCGGTGGCCGCGCGCCGGTCGTAGTCCTCGATCACCTCGCGGACGAGCCCGTCGAGCTGCTCGGCGCGCGTATCGAGACCGCGTCGCCGGATCAGCTCCCGGGACTCGGCCTCGATGACGGACAGAGCGTCCACGCGCGTCCCCCTCATCTCCCGGGCCCGGGCTCGTCCCCGGTTGCCGACACTCTAGGCGGATCAGGAAATCGACGCATCAGGGCTGAACCGGTTTGTGGACAACGGTGGTGGGGACGACCGACCGTTCGGGCGGCACAGCTGGCGACACAGCGCTGACCTGGCTCGAAGCTGCCCGATGACCTGCGGACATGAAGCACGTCACGTCGGATCCGGGCTGTCAAGCACCCTCCCGATCCCCTGCCGCTCCTCGGCGGCGGTGCCTACTGTCTGCCGCGAGCATCGGTCGTCCCGAGGGGCGCGGCGGACCCGCGGAGGCACTCCGCTGTGGCACTCCTGTGGCACTCCGCTGTCGACGCGGCACCATCCCCGCCGCGCACGGCTCCGAGGCGACCGACCACCACCGACCGACGAAGGAGCATCATGACCGACTCCAGCACCACCGACCGCGCGAAGTCCGCGGCCCAGGACGTCGCGGGCGACGCGCAGTCCGCCGCCGCATCCGTCGCGGGCACCGCCAAGGACGAGGCGCTCAGCGTGAAGGACGATGCCGTCGAGCAGGGGCTCAGCCTCGTCCGCGAGGCCCGCGGCACGCTCGGCACCCAGGCGTCGGAGCAGGTGTCCCGCTTCAGCGCTGCCCTGCGCTCCCTGAGCGACGACCTCGAGCGCCTCTCCCGCGGCGAGCAGGTCGAGCCGGGACTGGCCACCGAGCTCGCCGGACAGGCCACCGCCCGTGCCGGCGCCGTCGCCGACTGGTTCGAGGACAAGGAGCCCGCGGACCTCCTCGAGGATGTGAAGTCCTTCGCCCGTCGCCGCCCCCTCGCCTTCCTGGGGCTGGCCGCCGGCATCGGCCTGGTCGCCGGGCGCCTCACGCGCTCGACCGCCGAGAACCGCACCAGCCTGGGCTCCTCGGACGACGGCCCCTCCACGGACGCCGCACAGGCGCCCGCGCGCCCGGCCGCCCCGTCCGCCGCGGGAGCTCCGTCCGCCGGCGCCCCGGGCGTCAGCCACACCGGCACCACCCCGGGTCTGCCGCCCGTCCCGCCGGCGCCGCCGATGCCGACCGGCCAGGGCGCCCCGACTGTACAGGGAACCTCGAGTTCTCAGGGCACCACGACCACCGGCACCGCGCACACCCAGGGGGCGCAGCGGTGACCCACGCCCACGGATCCTCCACTCCCCCGCCCACCGAGGCGGAGCAGCGTGCCGAGACCGCATCGCTCGGCACCCTCATGGGCCAGCTGTTCGAGAACCTCTCGACGCTGATCCACCAGGAGGTCGACCTCGCCAAGGCCGAGCTCGCCCAGAGCGCGAAGAAGGCCGGGACCGGCGCCGGGATGCTCGGCGGCGCCGGCATCGCCGGGCACTTCGTCCTGCTGTTCCTGTCCATCGCCCTGTGGGCCGGCATCGGCGGCACCGCCGTCGGCTACGCCTGGTCCGGCGTAATCGTCGCCGTCGTGTGGGCGATCATCGCGGGCGTCCTGGCCCTGCTCGGCAAGAAGAACCTGGAGGAGGTCGACGGCGCCCCGCGCACGGTCGACTCCATCCAGCGCATCCCCGAAGCCGTCACCCCGTCGAAGGAAGCACGATGACCCAGAATCCCGAAGAGATCCGCGCCGAGATCGAGCGCACGCGCCTGAACCTGTCCGAGGACGTCGACGCCGTCGCCGACAAGGTCTCCCCCGCCAAGAACGTCGAGCGCCAGAAGCAGAAGGTCCGCGACCGCGTGGGCGATGCCGCGAGCACCGTCCGCGAGCGCGTGATGGGCACGGCCGACGACGCGCAGACCCGCGCGGCGGGCACTGCCCAGGACCTCCGCACGTCGGGCCGGGAGGCCGCGGCCGACGCCAAGGGGACGGTGCAGGATGCCGCAGGCACCCTCCAGGACAAGGCCCTGAGCGCCGTCGGCACCGCCCAGGACATGCCGCGCCGCGTCTCGCGCTCGACGCAGGGCAACCCGCTGGCCGCCGGGCTCATCGCCCTCGGGGCCGGGCTCCTGGCCTCCTCGCTGCTGCCGGCGACGAGCAGGGAGAAGCAGGTCGCTGCCCGTCTCGAGGAGACGGCGCAGCCGGCCCTCGACGCGGCCAAGGATCAGGCGCGGTCCGTCGCCGCCGCGCTCAAGGAGCCTGCGCAGGAGGCCGTGGAGACCGTGAAGCAGTCGGCCGCCGAGAGCGCCGAGACGGTCAGGTCCGAGGGCATGGAGCGCAAGGACGAGGTGACGGACTCCGCGAAGTCCGCCGCCGAGGACGTGCGCCCCTCCTGACCCTCAGCGCCCTCCGCACCCTCAGCACGCGCTGAGCACGCGAGCGCCCGGTCGACAGCCTCGGCCGGGCGCTCGCCTGCGGGGACCAGGGCCCGCCTGCTCTGACCGCACGGTCGGTCCCGTCGCCGCCGTTCACGATCCGATCCGGACGTCGTGCCACAATCGGGACCGCACCTCCCCTCTTCCCCGCTCCCCGCTCCAGGAGGCATCGATGGCCCGCACCACCGTGGACGACGCGACCGAGAAGGACACCGCCTCCATCGGCGGGACCGGCTGGAAGTACCTGGCCAAGCGCGTCCTGACGGAGTTCGGCCGCGACGCCGGCACCGACCAGGCCGCCATGCTCACCTACTTCATGGTGCTGTCGATCGCTCCCACGCTGCTGGCCCTGTTCTCCCTGGCCACGCTGCTGCTGTCGGACATGAAGGATCAGATCGCCCAGCTGCTGACGGAAGCGATCACGAGCTCCGGCATCGGGCAGGGCGCGCAGGGCATCGACTCGGCCGTGAGCTCGACCGTCGAGAGCCTCATGGGCTCGGCCACCGGCGGGACCATCGCCCTGATCATCGGCATCGCGACCGCGCTGTGGTCGGCCTCGGCGTACGTCAAGGCCTTCGCGCGCGTCTCCAACGTCATCTACGAGGTGCCCGAGGGCCGCGGCCCGATCCGCTTCAACCTCGGAATGCTCGCCGTGACCGCGGCCTCGATCATCGGCCTGCTGCTGATCATGGTCTCGCTGCTGCTGAACCGCACCCTGGTCGACTCCGTCGTCGGACCGCTCGCGCAGTCCGTGGGCGCCACCGGCGTGCTCGACTTCCTCTCCGGCGCCTTCCTGCAGGTCTGGGCCTGGGTCAAGTGGCCCGTGATCCTCGTGATCGCGATCCTCATCGTCGCCCTCCTCTACTGGGCCACCCCGAACATCAAGCGCCCCTTCCGCCTGCTCTCCCCCGGCGCCGTCGTCGCGATCCTGGGCACGATCCTCGCGGCCGTGGCCCTGTCGATCTACATGTCGACCGTCGCCGGCTACTCGAGCTACGGCGCGATCGGCGGCATCATGGCCGTGCTGTTCGCCCTGTGGGTCCTGAACATCGTGCTGATCCTGGGTGCTGAGGTCGACGCCGAGTTCGAGCGCGCCAAGGAGCTCGCCGCCGGCCGTCCCGCCGAGGCCTCGCTGAACCTCCCGCTGCGCGGCGCCCACGGCGCGGAGAAGAAGGAGAAGAAGTACGAGGACGTGGTCGACGAGGGCCGCGACATCCGCCTCGAGAACCTCCACCGCGACCGCGACGCCTACGTGAGCGACGACGGGCGCCTCACCGGTGCCGCCGACCGCGAGAGCGGCGGCTCCCATCCGATGCGCTCGCGCGGCCCCGCCGACCCCGTCGAGTGATCGCCCGACGACAGATCGCATGAGATGCTGCGCGGTCCGCCCCCGCCGGGGCGGGCCGCGCTCGTGCAGAGAGGGCCGGTGACCGGCATGTGCGGACGCTTCGCGTTCTACCAGGAGATCGACCCGCTGCTCGACGACCTCGGCGCCGTCGACCTGACCGATCCGCACATGCGGGCGCGCTTCAACGTGCCGCCCACCGCGCCGATCGTCGTGGTCACCGAGTCCCTCGACCGCGACTCCGGGGAGGTGCTGCGTGCGGCGCGCACCGCACGCTGGGGCCTGCTGCCGCCGTTCGCGAAGGACCTCTCCTTCTCCGCGCGCACCTTCAACGCCCGGCGCGAGACCCTGCGGGAGAAGCCGTCGTTCCGCGGGAGCCTGGGGCGATACCGCGCGATCGTGCCGATGGACGGGTACTACGAGTGGCGGCGCGACAGCCGCGGCAGGCGCTCAAAGCAGCCGTTCCTCGTCGCCCGGCGCGATGGGGCGCCGCTGCTCATGGCCGCGCTCGTGTCCTGGTGGCGCCTCGACGGCACTGATGCCAGCCGCGTTCCCCCGTCCGTCCCGCTCCCCGGCACGAGCGAGGACGGGCGCTGGCTGCTCACAGCCACGATCATCACGCGCGAGGCCACCGGCACGCTCGCCGATCTCCATGACCGCGCCCCGGTGATGCTCGACCGCGAGCACGTCGACGCCTGGCTGTCGACCGACATGGACGATGCCGCAGCCGCCCAGGCCTGGATCCTCGACGACGATCACCTGCTGGACCCGACGCTGCTGGAGATGCGTCCGGTCGATCCCGCTGTCGGCGATGTGCGCCAGCAGGGGCCCGAGCTCATCGCACCGATCGGCCCCGCGATCCCCGTCACCGCCTGAGCGCGCGCCCTGACGGCACGGAGCTGAACGCTCGTCGTGAGCTCGCGTCCGGCCGAGCCGATGTCCGGGCGCACGTCATGAGTCCACGACGTGAGCCCACGCCCTGAGCCCACGCCCTGAGCGCATCAGGTCGCCCGCGACCCGCGACGGACCCGGTCGGCCTGTCCGTCCGCCCGGGGCTGATCCCCCTGCCCCTCCGCTCGCCGTACCCTCGTCGTATGTCGACCGCCGCCCCCGCTCCCCCGCGCCCGCGGTTCGACCCCTTCCGCTGGGTCCTCGAGCATCCGGGCGTCGTCGACACGGTCATCTTCGGCGCCGCGACGTTCTTCCTCCTCGTCCCCGGGCTGCTCACGTGGACCTTCGAGCCGTGGTGGTTCTTCTCGCTCCCGATGATCGCCGCCGGTTCCCTCGGACGCGTCCGCCCGGGGCTGTGCGCACTCATCGTCGGCATCCTGGCCGTGCTCCACTTCGCCGTCGGTCAGCAGGTCATCCTCGGCGACGCGATGATCTTCTACGCGCTGTACTGCACCGTGGCCCACGCCAGGGTCGCCGTCGCCCGCACAGCCCTCGGCGCCGCACTGTTCGGGGCCCTCCTGCAGGCCCTCGCGGTCGGCGCTCTGGCGCAGACCGGCGTCGGGGACGTCCCGAGCCGGATCGCCGCGTTCGTGACGTCCGGCAGCGTGACCTTCTTCGTCGGGGTCATGGTCGTGATGGGCACGTGGGCGATCGGGAAGTACCAGCACGCCCGCATCGACCAGGTGCGCCTGGCCCGCGAGCGCGCGGAGCAGGCCGAGCACGAGCGCGAGCAGCGCGCCGCCCTCGCCGTCGCCGACGAGCGGGCGCGCATCGCCCGCGAGATGCACGACGTCGTCGCGCACTCCCTGTCGGTGATCATCGCCCAGGCCGACGGCGGCCGCTTCATCGCCTCCCAGGACCCGGCCAAGGCCGTGGCCGTCCTCGAGACGATCGGCACGACGGGCCGCAGCGCGCTCGCGGACATGCGCTCCCTGCTGGGCGTCCTGCGCCACGACGAGGAGTCCAGCTTCGGCCCCCAGCCCGACCTCACCGCCCTGCCCGAGCTGCTCGACCGCGTCCGGGCGACGGGCCTGCGCGTCGATGCCCACGTCACCGGGGACCTCGGCGGCCTCCCGCAGGCGACCGGGCTCTCGCTGTTCCGCCTGGTCCAGGAAGCGCTGACCAATGTGCTCAAGCACGCGGGCGAGCATGCGAGCGCCGCCGTGCGCGTGCAGCGCGACGACGCCGGGATCCTGGTGGAGATCCTCGACGACGGCCAGGGCATCGACCCCTCCTCCGACGGGCAGGGGCACGGGCTCACCGGCATGCGCGAGCGCATCGGGCTGCTTGGCGGGACGCTCCTGGCCGGTCCGCTGCCGGCGGGCGGCTTCCGCGTGAGCGCCCGCGTGCCGCTCGCCCGGTCCGCTGGCGCCGCGGCGCCCCGTCCCGCCGGCCAGATCACCGCAGCAGAGCCCGCCGCACCCGAGCCTGCCGCACCCGTGCCCGCCGCAGCAGAGACCGCCGCACCCGTGCCCGCCGCACCCGAGCACGCCGACCAGGACCGTGCCTTCGATCCGCGCGCCCTCCCCGCTCCTGCCTCGCCCTGTCTCTTATGCACAACATACACAGCCGACGAAGACGACAAAGAGGAAG
>NZ_FWFG01000050.1 GCF_900163655.1 Brachybacterium nesterenkovii | reverse complement strand
ACGATCAGGATTCAGCGCCCGTTGCGTCCTGACCTCGGAACGAAACCCAGGGCGCCTCATCCCGAGACCGGTGAGCTGTTGCCCGTGGTGACCATCGTGACGGACAACGGCGGGCCGTTCCGGTCCTTCCGCTTCGAGTCCTTCATCGCCGCCCACCCCGAGCTACACCACGTGCGCACCCGAGTGAAGACCCCGGGGCAGAACGGGTCCCGTGAACGCGGCTTCGGCACGCTGAAGTACGAACGGCTCTACCTGGACGAGATCGACGACGCGATCGTGCTCGCCGAGCGGGCCGAGGACTACCGGATCGAGTACAACGAGCTCCGGCCCCACGAGGCCATCTCATGGAACCGGCCCAAGGAGGTGCACCTGGGCCTGGCCGACCCCACCACCCCGACATTCAAAACCAAGGAAATCCTGCCAACTACTTGACGCGGGACAGGCTGGTCGCGCAGCGCGGAGCTCGCCGCGCCGGGATCGGAGATGGTGATCACCGGGACGAGGCAGATCTCCACGGACGCTGCACCAGCCCCGTCCGCCCCTGCATGGAAGAATCGCCCCCATGACGCACATGGAGAACGCACAGCTGGCCCAGATGGTCGACCACACCCTGCTCAAGCCCGAGGCCACGCACGCCGACGTCGCAGCGCTCGCCCGCGAGGCCGAGGCCCTCGGCGCCTATTCGATCTGCGTGTCCCCCTCGATGCTGCCGGTGGAGACCACGGTGAAGGTCGCGACCGTGTGCGGTTTCCCCTCGGGCAAGCACGTCAGTGCCGTCAAGGCCGCCGAGGCCGCCGACTCCGTCGCCAAGGGTGCGGACGAGGTCGACATGGTCATCGACGTGGGCGCGGCCATCGAGGGCTCCTTCGAGGCCGTCGAGGCCGATATCCGCGCCGTCCGCGAGGCCGCTCCGAGCCCGTGCGTCCTCAAGGTGATCATCGAGTCCGCCGCGCTCACCGACGAGCAGATCGTCGCCGTCTGCCGCGCCGCCGAGAGCGCGGGCGCGGACTTCGTGAAGACCTCCACCGGCTTCCATCCCGCCGGCGGCGCCAGCGAGCACGCCGTCGCGCTCATGCGCGAGACCGTCGGCGACCGCCTGGGCGTCAAGGCCTCCGGCGGGATCCGCACGCGCGAGGCCGCCGAGGCGATGGTCGCCGCCGGCGCGAGCCGACTGGGCCTGTCCGGCACCCGCGCGGTGCTCGAAGGCTGACGCTCATGGCCCGCCGGGGGAGGGGAATTCAGCTGCTGCTCGCCCTGCTGCTGGCGGGCCCGTGGTGGGCGGTCCTCGGGATCGCCCCGGCCTCGGCCTGCGCCTCCGGGGCCTTCGCGAGCCCCGCCGACCAGCGCGTCGACACCGTCGTCACGCAGGAGACCGCCGTGCTCTCGCACCGCGACGGCGTCGAGACCATGATCATGAGCCTCGACGTGGCCTTCGACGCGGCCGGGACGACGATCATCATGCCCACCCCCAGCGTGCCGACGGTCACCGCAGGCAGCGCCGACACGCTCGACGAGATGGCCGTGGCGACCGCGCCCCGCGAGAAGGTCGAGCACACCATCTGGGGATCGCTGCTGGCGGGCTCGGGCTCCGGGGGAGACGCGGCGGCACCGGGGGCCACCCAGGGCGTCACCGTCCACCAGCAGGCCAGGATCGGGGACGTCGAGGTCGCCGTCCTCGACGGCTCCGTGGACGGCGTCACCGCCTGGCTGGGCGAGAACGGCTTCGCGCTGCCCGACACCGTGGCCGCCGAGCTGCCCGCCTACGTGGCCGACGGCTGGACCTTCACCGCCGTGCGCCTGGCCGACGGCGTCGAGATCACCGGGCGCATGGACCCGCTGCGCCTCGACTTCCCGTCCGAGACCCTCGTCTACCCCATGCGGATGTCCCATGCCGCCGGGAACGACCAGATGATCCACCTGTTCCTCATCGGCGACGAGGCCTACCGGCGGACCGACGCCGCGGCGAGCTCGCAGACCACCGAGCGCCCCTGGGTCGCCGACCCCTACGAGCAGGGCCACACCTGGTCCGATCCGGTGCTGCGGGAGATGACCGGGTACGACCCGACGGCCACCTACGATCCCGAGGAGGGACCGGCGATGGTCACCGAGTTCGTGGTCACCGCGGCGCCCGAGACCATCACCACCGACTTCGTCTTCGAGCCCGACCCCGGCGCCGCCGAGCTCGTGCCCACGTACACGGTCACCGAGGTGATCACGGTCGCGGGCATCCCCGTCGGCTATCTGCTGGTGCTCGGCGGCGTCGTCGTCTCGGCCCTGCTGGTGGCCGCTGCGGCCGCATTCGTCATCGTGCGCCTCACGCGACCCCGAGCGCGCTCCTGACGTCGGCGACGATCCGGGCCAGGTGCTCGGCCGCGCGCTCGCGGACGGCGCCCATCGCGGCCTCGTCCGCCCCCGCGGGGACAGCCTCGATCACCTCGATGTAGGCCTTCAGCTTGGGCTCGGTGCCCGAGGGCCGGACGATCACGCGCGCGTCATCCGCGCAGGCGAGAAGCATGCCGTCGGTCGGCGGCAGGCCCGTCGTCTCGACCGATCCCTGCGCGAGATCCTGCACCGTCGTGACCTCCGAGCCCGCGAGGGACGCCGGCGGGCTCTGGCGCAGGCGCGTCATCATCTGCCCGATCAGCGAGAGGTCCTCGACGCGCACGGACAGCTGATCGGTCGCGTGCAGGCCGTGCTCGCGGGCGAGGGAGTCCAGCATCCCCACGAGGCTCGTGCCCCGGGACTTCGCGAGCGCGGCCATCTCCGCGACCAGCAGCGCCGTCGAGAGCCCGTCCTTGTCGCGCACCACGTCCGGCAGCACGCAGTAGCCGATCGCCTCCTCGTAGCCGAAGGCGATGCCCGGCGTGCGGGCGATCCACTTGAAGCCCGTGAGCGTGGTCGCGCTCTCGCGCCCCGCATCGCGTGCGATCCGCCCCAGCCAGCGGCTCGAGACCACCGAGGCCGCCATGACGCCCGTGTACCGGTGCTCGGCGATCAGATGGTGGCCCAGCAGCACGCCCAGCTCGTCCCCGCGGAGCATCCGCCAGTCGCCCAGGTGCGGGTCGAGCACGGCGGCCGCGCAGCGATCCGCGTCCGGGTCGTTGGCGATCACCACGTCCGCCTCGACGGTCCGCGCCAGCTCGAGCGCGAGATCGATCGCCCCCTTCTCCTCCGGATTGGGGAAGGCGACCGTGGGGAAGTCCGGATCCGGGTCCGCCTGCTTGGCCACCGAGTGGATCTCGGAGAAGCCCGCGCGGGTCAGCGCCGCCATCGCCGTGTCGTGCCCCACCCCGTGCATCGCCGTGTGCACGATCCGCACCTCGCGCGGGGCATCCGGCAGCGGCAGGGCGCAGATCGCATCGAGGTAGGCCTCGCGCAGATCCGCGCCGAGCACCTCCCAACCGGACTCGGCCCGCGGGATCTCCCGCACCGGGCCGACGGCCGCGATCGCGGCGGCGATCTGCGCGTCCGAGGGCGGGACGATCTGCACGCCGCGGCCGTCCGGCTCGCTCGCCCGGGCGCCCAGGTACACCTTGTAGCCGTTGTCCGCGGGCGGATTGTGGGAGGCGGTCACGACGATCCCGGCATCGGCGTCCAGCGCCCGCGTCGCGTACGCGATGAGCGGGGTGGGGCAGAAGCCGTCGGTGAGGCGCACCCGCAGGCCCGCCGCGGTCATGATCTGCGCGCTCGCCTCGGCGAAGGCCCGCGAGTTGTGGCGGGCATCGTGGCCGATCACCACGAGCGGCGCCTGGTCCGTGCCCGCGCCGCCCAGGAGGTCCAGCAGATGATCGGCGATCCCGCGCGCCGCTCGGGAGACGACGGCGAGGTTCATGCGGTTGCTGCCGGGGCCCATGGCCCCGCGCAGCCCGGCGGTCCCGAACTGCAGGGGGCCGGCGAAAGCGTCGGTCAGCTCGGCGAGGGCGGCGCTGTCTCCCGCGTCCGCTCGCTCCAGCAGCGCGCCCAGCTGCGCGGCCGTGCGGGGATCGGGATCATCGGCGAGCCACGCGCGCGCCGTCTCCCGCAGCGCGGCGGACAGGCCCTGCGCGCCCGTGCCCTCGGCGGCGGCGTCAGGAGTCGTGCCGTCAGGAGTCGTGCCGTCGGGAGTCGTGCCGTCGGGAGTCGTGCCGTCAGGACGCATGGCGCTCATCGCTGCGCCCCCTGCGCCGGGATGCGGGAGACGATGTCGGCCAGCAGGCGGCCGATGCGCGGCGCGGCGTCGCGTCCGGCCTGCAGGACCTCCTCATGCGACAGCGGCGAGGCGCTGATCCCGGCGGCCGAGTTCGTCACGAGCGAGATGCCCAGCACGTCCAGGCCCTCGGCGCGGGCGGCGATGGCCTCGAGCGCCGTGGACATGCCCACCAGGTCCGCGCCGACCGCGCGGGCCATGCGCACCTCCGCCGGCGTCTCGTAGGACGGTCCGCGGAACTGCATGTAGACGCCCTCGGGCAACGACGGGTCGATCTCGTGCGCCAGCTCGCGCAGCGCGGGCGTGTACACATCGGTGAGATCCACGAAGTCCGCGCCCCGCAGCGGGGTGTCGCCCGTGAAGTTGATCTGGTCGGAGATGAGCACCGGTGTGCCCGGGCCCCAGGACGGATCGATGCCCCCGCAGCCGTTGGTCAGCACGATGGTCGAGCAGCCCGCGGCGCTCGCCGTCCGCACCCCGTGGACCACGGGATCCACACCCGCGCCCTCGTACAGGTGGGTGCGCGCCCCGAGGACCAGCACGTGCGCGCCCGTCGCCTCCACGCGGATCGAGCGCATCATCCCGACATGGCCCGCGACGGCCGGCGGGCGGAAGCCCGGGATCTCGGTCGCGGGCGCCTCCCAGACGGTCTCGCCCAGGAGGTCGGCGGCGCCCGACCAGCCCGAGCCCAGCACGAGGGCGATGTCGTGGGACGCGACGCCGCTGGCCTGTGCGATCGCGGCGGCGGCACGGCGCGCCAGAACAGCCGGGGGTTCTGCGGCGGCGGGAGACTCTGCGGCAGCGGGGGATCCGGCTGCGGCGGCGGGGTCGGTGGGGGAGGCCGAGGCGGAGTCGGCGGCATGCGGAAGCGTCATCCCCGAAGCGTACCGAGAGCACGGCCCGCCAGGGGGACGGCACGGCGACGGGGCCCGCGCAGCGCGTGGTGCGGCCCGTGCGGCGAGCGGCCCGGCCCGCGTGATAAGTGATGCGGGTCGCGCAGCGAGTGATCCGGCCCGTTCCACGGGTGATGCGGGTCGCGCATGCGTTCCCGGCGCGGGAGGTCAGTCGACGATGCGGCAGAGCACGGCGCCCGCGGAGACCGTGGCCCCGACCTCGGCGTCGAGCCCGGTCACGACGCCCGAGCGGGTCGCCGTGATCGGCTGCTCCATCTTCATCGCCTCGAGCACCAGCAGCAGGTCCCCGTCGGCCACGGTCTGGCCCTCCTCGGCCATGACCTTGACGATCGTGCCCTGCATGGGCGCCGTCACCGCGTCGCCGCCGGCGGCCGGGCCGGACTGCCGGTGCGTGCGCTTGCGGCGCTGGCGCACGGGGGCCTCCGGTGCCCGCAGGGACGCGGGCAGGGACACCTCGACGCGGCGACCGTCGACCTCGAGCACCACGGACTCTCGGCCCTCGGGCTCGGAGACCGCGCCGGGCAGCGGCGCGGGCGGGATCTCACCGGTGAACTCGGTCTCGATCCACCGCGTGTGGACCTCGAAGGGCTCGTCCGGATCCTTCGGCGCGAACGCCGGGTCCTCGACGACCAGGCGGTGGAAGGGCAGCACCGTCGGCAGGCCCTCGATCGTGAACTCGGCGAGCGCCCGGCGGGAGCGCTCGAGGGCCTCGGCGCGGGTGGCGCCCGTGACGATCAGCTTGGCGAGCATCGAGTCGAAGGCGCCGGAGATCTCGTCGCCCGCGCGCACGCCGGAGTCCACGCGCACGCCCGGGCCCAGCGGCGGATCGAAGCGGCGGATGCGGCCGGGGGAGGGCATGAAGCCGCGGCCCGCGTCCTCGCCGTTGATGCGGAACTCGAAGCTGTGGCCGCGGGGCGCGGGCGTGGTCTCCTCGATGCGCTCGCCCGCGGCGATCCGCAGCTGTTCGCGCACGAGGTCGACGCCGGCGACCTCCTCGGTCACCGGATGCTCCACCTGCAGGCGCGTATTCACCTCGAGGAACGAGATCGTGCCGTCGCGGCCCACGAGGAACTCGCAGGTCCCGGCGCCGATGTACCCCGCCTCCTTGAGGATCGCCTTCGAGGACGCCACGAGCTGGGCGTTCTGGGCGTCGGTGAGGAACGGGGCCGGCGCCTCCTCGACGAGCTTCTGGTGGCGCCGCTGCAGCGAGCAGTCGCGCGTGGAGACCACCTGCACGTTCCCGTGGGCATCGGCCAGGCACTGGGTCTCGACGTGCCGGGGCGAGTCGAGGTAGCGCTCGACGAAGCACTCGCCACGGCCGAACGCCGCCGTGGCCTCGCGGACCGCCGAGTCGAACAGCTCGCGGACCTCGGACTCCTCGCGGGCGACCTTCAGGCCGCGGCCGCCGCCGCCGAACGCCGCCTTGATCGCGATCGGCAGTCCGTGCTCGCGCGCGAACGCGACGACCTCGTCGGAGCCGCGGGCCGGGTCCTTCGTGCCCGCCACGAGCGGGGCGCCGGCCTTCTGCGCGATGTGGCGCGCGGAGACCTTGTCGCCGAGGGCCTCGATGGCCGCGGGCGAGGGCCCGATCCACACCAGCCCGGCGTCGATCACGGCCTGCGCGAAGTCCGCGCGCTCGGATAGGAAGCCGTAGCCCGGATGCACTGCGTCCGCACCGGAGCGGTGGGCGATGTCCAGCAGCTTGTCGACCACGAGGTACGAGTTGGCCGCGGTCGCGCCGCCCAGGGCGTAGGCCTCATCGGCGATCGTCGTGTGCAGCGCGGTCCGGTCCGGATCCGCGTACACCGCCACCGACCGCAGACCGGCGTCCCGGCACGCCCGCGCGATGCGCACCGCGATCTCGCCGCGGTTGGCGATGAGGACCGTGGAGAAGGGGCGCTGCGGGCTCTGGCGTGCTGCCATGGAGACGGGTTCCTTCCAGGGGGCGGCGGGCCCGCGCAGGACGCGGCGGGCGCATCCGCGCAGTCTAATAGCGGCGGTGCGGGCCGTGCGCGATCAGCCTGCGGTGCGCGGTCAGGCCCCCGCGGCCTCCGGCCGCCACAGAACGTCGATCGGGACATCGATCTCCCGCAGCAGCTCGCGCAGCAGCGGCAGGGACAGCCCGACGACCGCGTGCGGGTCGCCGTGGACAGAGGTGATGTACGGGCCGCCGAGACCGTCGATCGTGAACGCGCCGGCGACGCCCAGGGGCTCCCCGGTCGCGACGTAGGCCTCGATCTCGTCGTCGTCGAGGGCGGCGAACGTGACCTCGCAGCTCGCCGTCGCCCCGAGGGTGGCGCCCGTGCCGCCGTCCTCGGCGTCGCGATCATCCAGGAGCCAGTGCCCCGAGTGCAGCGTCGCCGTACGCCCGCGCAGGCTGCGCCACCGCTCGATCGCCCGCTCGGGCGTGTGCGGCTTGCCGAAGTCCTCGCCGTCGAGCTCGAGCATCGAGTCGCAGCCGAGCACGACGTAGCCGCCGTCGCTGGTCGCGAGCGCCGCCTCCGCCTTCGCGCGGGCCAGCAGCAGCACGGCGTCGGCCGTGCTCAGCTCGCCCTCGGCGCGGGCGGCTGCCAGCACGCCCTCCTCGTCGAGGTCGACGGGATGGGCGGTGAAGGCGATGCCCGCGCGCTCGAGCGTCGCGCGGCGGCCCGCGGAGGCGGAGGCCAGCAGCAGCAGCGGCTCAAAGCCCTCCTCGGTGGCGGGTTCGCTCTCGACGTCGGCGGGGGCGTCCGCGGGAGCGTCCTGGAGGCGGTCGGCGCCGGGCGCGGACTGCGCGCTCATTGGGCCAGCGCCGTCCGCAGCACCGACAGGGGCAGGGAGCCGAGCTCGAGGGCGCGGCGGTGGAAATCGCGCACGCTCGCCGCATCGCCCGCGCTGGTCTGCGCGTCGCGCAGCTCCTCCCAGACGCGCTGGCCCAGCTTGTAGGACGGCGCCTGACCGGGCCAGCCGAGGTAGCGGTGCAGCTCGAAGCGCTGCTCGGCCTCGCCCATGCCCCAGTTGGGGGTCATGAAGTCCCATGCCTTCTCGTACGTCCACTCCCCGCCGGCCGAGCCGACGACGCCCTCGGGCATCGGCAGGCCGTTGTGCAGGCCGATGTCCAGGACCACGCGACCGGCGCGCATCCGCTGGGCGTCCAGCATCCCCAGGCGGTCGCCGTCGTCGTCGAGGTGCCCGAGGGACTCCATGAGCCGCTCGGCGTACAGGGCCCAGCCCTCGCCGTGGCCGGAGACCCAGCACAGCAGCGCGCGCCACCGGTTGAGGGTGCTCGCCTGGAGGGTCTGGGTGCCGCACTGCAGGTGGTGGCCGGGAACGCCCTCGTGGTAGACGGTCGTGGTCTCCGACCAGGTGTGGAACTCGGTGGTGGAGGCGGGGACGTCCCACCACATGCGGCCGGGGCGGGAGAGGTCCTCGCTCGGCGGCGTGTAGTAGATGCCGCCGGAGCCCGTGGTCGCGATGCAGCACTCGAGGCGGCGGATCTGATCGGGGATGTCGAAGTGCGTGCCCGCGAGCTCGGCGACCGCACGGTCCGAGGTCTCCTGCATCCAGGCCCGCAGCGCATCCGTGCCGTGCAGGGTGCGCGCAGCGTCCGCGTTCAGGGCCTCGCGCGCGGCGGCGACGTCGGTGCCGCCGCCGGTGCGGTACCGGTCGTTGATGCGGGCGGCCACCTGCTCCTGCTCGGCGATGATCCGGCGCAGCTCCTCGACGCCCCAGGCGTAGGTCTCGTCGAGGTCGATCTCCTCGCCGAGGAACACACGCGAGGACAGCTGGTAGGCCTCGCGGCCGACGGCATCGGCCGCGGGCGCCTGGGGACGCAGCTCGTCGAGCACGTCGGCGATCTCGCGGTAGGCCCGGGAGGCGGCCTCGGCCCCGGCGGCGACGGCGCCGCGGACCGGGGAGTCCTCGGGGACGCGGGCGACGAGCGAGGCGAAGTAGCCGCCGTCGGGGTCGGCGTAGCCGCGGGCCTGGGCGGCGCCGAGCTCGAGCTGCCGGGCCGCGGACAGGTGGCCCGACGCGGCGGAGGCGCGCAGGGTCTCACCCCAGCCGCCGAGGGCCGCGGGCATGCGCGACAGGCGCTCGGCGATGACCTCCCAGTCCTCGGTCGTCTCGGCGTCCATGAGATCGAAGACCGCCTGCGCCTGCAGGTTCGAGGCGATGTTGTTGACGCGCGAGCGGGTGATGCCGGCCTCGTCGAGCGCGATGTCCAGGCCCAGGCGCTCGGTCATCGCGGCGCGGGTCACGGCATCGACCTCGTCGGCGTCCGCGGAGCGCTCGATCTGCGCGAGCACGCGGCGGGCGGCCTCGGTGCGGGCATCCTCGCCGGCGGGGGAGAGGTCGGTGACCTCGTGATCGTGGCCCGCCGCGCCGATCGCGGTGGCGGTGAACGGATCGAGGCGGGCGACCTCATCGACGTAGGCGTCGGCGAGGGCATCGAGGGCGGTGGGGGTGCGCTGGGCGCGCGGCTGCTCGGACATGGTCGGAGTCTATCGACGCCGACCGTCCGCCCGGGGACGTGCGAGCGGACCGCGGCGGGGATCCGGAGCCCAGGACGGGGGATAACCCCCTCCCTTTTCTCTACGGCGTAGAAATACGCTGTGTCCATGGAGACCGCACCCCGCCCCCGCACCGTTTCCGGCCCCGCACCCAGCCACCGCAGCGCATCCGTCCGCACGGCGAGCACCATCCCGGCCCCACGCCCCGCCGCCTCCGCCCGCACGGCCCCACCGCCTCTGCCGCGGCTCCTGCCGCCCGAGCTCTGCCGGGCCTACGGGCGCCCCTGGCTCTTCTACGTCCTCGCGATCGCCATCCCCTGGGCCCTGTGGCTGGGCGCCGGACGTCTCTCGCACCGCCCCGACGCCGACGCGCTGCAGGGCGCCGTCGCGCCCTCGGCGTCGCCGGGCTCCTCGCCCCGGTGGTCATCGCCGCCGTCTTCGTGCTGCGCCGGGCAGATCTGCGGCGCGACGTCGCCGCCCGTCTCCTGCCCGGGCGCTCGACGCCGTGGTGGATGCTCCCGGCGGCCGTCGCCCTGCTGCCCGGCTCCCTGCTCGTCGCGACCGCGATCTCCGTCCTGCTGGGCGGGGATGCCGCGCAGTTCCTCCCGCGCGGCGGCTTCAGCTTCAGCTCCGGGCTCCTGCCGGCGTGGTTCGTGCTCGCCGGGGCCGCGGTCCTCGAGGAGCTCGCCTGGCACTCCTACGGCACCGGCGCCCTGCTCACGCGCTGGTCCCTGCTGCGCACCTCGATCGTCTTCGGGGTCTTCTGGGTCGCCTGGCACGCGCCGCTCGCGGGCATCCGCGGCTACTACCAGGCGGAGGTGGTCGACGAGGACTGGGCGACCGGGCTCAACTTCGTCGTCTCAATCTTCGCGTTCGTCCTGCTCATGAACTGGGTCTACATGCGCTCGGGCCGCTGCATCGGCATCGCCGTCCTCTTCCACCTCGCCGCCAACTTCGGCAACGAGGTGCTGCGCACGGACCCGGGCACCAAGATCATCCAGACCGCCGTCCTCGCTGCGCTGTGCGCCGCGGTGCTGTGGAAGGATCGGGCCCTGTTCCTCGCACGGCCCGCTCCGCGGAAGGCCCGGCACCATGAGCCCACGACGACCCAGCACTGATCGCGCCGCCGTCCTCGAGGCCGCCCTCGCCCTGCTGGACGAGGACGGCCTCGAGGCGCTGACCATGCGCCGCCTCGGCGCCCGCCTGGGCGTCGACCCCATGACCGTCTACCGGTACGTGCCCGGCCGCGGCGCCCTCCTCGACGCGATCGCCGAGACCGTCTGGGCCGAGGCCGCCACCTCATCGGATACTCCCTCGCCGTCCTGGCGCGAGGAGATCGCGCGCGTGAGCCGGGGCCTGCGCGCAGCCCTCCTCCGTCGGCCCGCCGCAGCCGTGCTCGTGGCCACGCGCCCCGTCGCGACGCCCGCGCAGCTCGCGCTCGCCGAGCGGACCGTCGCCGCGCTCGTGGCCGGGGGCCTCGACCCCGCCGAGGCGATGCGCCTGCTGGACATCACTGTCGCCTACACCACCGGCAAGGTTCTCGGCGAGCTACGCGACCCGACCGACGCCGAGGGCACGGATCCCCGCGCCGCCCGGGAGCGCCTCGACGCGGCCGGACTCCCGCACCTGGCCCGCGCGCTCGCCGACGGCTACGACTGGGCTCCCGATTGCGAGTTCGCAGAAGGGCTCCGGGCCCTCATCGCCGGCTGGGGCCGCTGAGGCACCTGGGGCCCGAGCCGAGCTCTCCGCCCTCAGTGGATGCCCGCCGCCTCCCACAGCGCCCAGAAGTGCGAGACGGGTCCGGTGCCGCCGCCGACATCAAGGTGCTCGCCCTCCGCGATCGCCCCGGCCAGCCAGGGCTTGGCCTCCTCGAGGGCGCGCTCCCATCCGCCGTGTCGCACGCGCAGCGTCGCCATCGCGGCGGACAGCGAGCACCCCGTCCCGTGCGTGGTCGCGCCCGAGAGCCGCGGCGAGGACACGACGCGGCGCACGCCGTCCGCATCCACCAGGGCGTCCTGCACCGCGTCCTCCGTCAGGTGCCCGCCCTTGGCGAGGACGAGCGTCCCGGAGGCGGCGGCCAGGCGCTGAGCCTGCCCGATGAGCTCCTCCCATCCGCGCGCCGGGGCCTCGTCCAGCAGCACGGCGAGCTCGGGCACATTGGGCGTGACCAGGTCCACGCGCTCGAGGAGCTCGCGCATCCCCTGCTCCGCCTCCGGGCGCAGCAGGCGATCGCCGCTCGTGGCGACCATGACGGGATCCATCACCACGATCGGCGGGCGCGTCCGCTCCAGGAAGTCGGAGACCTCGGCGATGATCTCCGCGTCGAAGAGCATCCCCGTCTTCACGGCGTCGATCGCGACGTCCTCGCCGACCGCGTCCAGCTGCTCGCGCAGGAAGGATGTGGGCGGGACGTGCACGCTGCGCACGCCGCGGGTGTTCTGGGCCACGAGGGCGGTGACCACGGCCATGCCGTAGCCGCCGCAGGCCGCGATCGCCTTCAGATCGGCCTGGATCCCGGCGCCTCCGGTCGGATCGGTGCCCGCGATCGACAGCACGCGCGGCGGCACAGCGGGGCCGCCTGCCGACGGCGAGTCCCCGGGGTGGTGGAGATCCTCGCGGCGGCCGAGCTCCTCGCGGCGGTCGGAATCCTCGCGGGGAGCGAGGCCCTCGCGGGGAGAGGGGACGGCGGTGGTCATGGGGTCTCCTTCCAGGCATCGGCGAGGCGCCGCGCGGCGGCCTCCGGGTCGTCGTCGGCGCAGATGCAGGACACGACGGCGCCGCCGACCAGCCCGCCGGCGCGCAGGGCGGGCATGTCCGCGGCGGTCACGCCGCCGATGGCGACGGCGGGCAGGGCGCTGGCCCGGGCGCGCTCGAGGACGGTGGGCATGCCGATGCCCGCGGGAGCGTCGGGCTTCGTGGCCGTCGAGTGCAGGGGACCGATGCCGATGTAGTCCACGCGGGCCGGGGAGTCCGCCGCCGCCCGGATCTGCTCCGGCAGGGCCGCGCTGAGCCCGATGATCGCGTCGGCTCCCAGCAGCGCCCGCGCATCGTCGACCGGCAGATCGCTCTGGCCCAGATGGACGCCGGCGCAGGCCAGGCCGCGGGCGCGCAGCGTGAGGGCGACGTCGACCCGGTCGTTGATCAGCAGGGGGACGCTCGAAGGCAGGGCCCGGGACACCGCCGCGGCGAGCTCGGTGAAGGCCCCGCCTCCGAGGTCCTTGGCCCGCAGCTGCACCGCGGTCGCCCCGCCCGCGACGGCGCGCGCGGCGACGTCGGGCAGATCGGCGCCCACGGCCTCGCACACGCCCGCATCCGCGACGAGGTAGACGGACAGGTCCAGGGGAGGGACGGTGCTCACGAGATCACCGCCTTCTGGGCGATGTCCGCGGGCGTCAGCGCATGCAGCGCGTCCAGCAGCTCGACGGCGAAGCTCCCCGGACCCGCGGAGCGAGCGGCCGCCTTCTCCCCGGCGATGGCGTAGACCGTCGCGGCCGCCGCGGCCCCGATCAGCGGGGAGGGGGCCACCGCCGCGTAGGCCGCGGTGACGGCGCCCAGCGCGCAGCCGCCGCCCGTGACCGCGGTGAACAGGGGATGGCCGTTGGCGATCCGCACCACGGTCTCGCCGTCGGTCACGAGATCGACCTCGCCGGAGACCGCGACGGCCCCGCCGGTGCGGGAGGCCAGCGTGCGGGCGGCGTCGACGACGTCGTCGGGGCCGAGCACGGAGTCGACGCCGCGGCCGCCCGTCCCGGTGCCCGCGAGCGCCGCGATCTCCGAGGCGTTGCCGCGGATCATGGACGGGCCGGCGGCGACCAGCGCATGCGCCAGCTCGGTGCGCACGGGCAGCGCTCCCACGGCCACCGGGTCCAGCACCCAGGGCGGCATCGACGGCGCGGAGAACCCGATGGCCCGGATCCCCTCGCACTTGGCCGGGTGCGGCGTGCCGAGGTTGACGAGCACCGCGTCGGCGGCCTCGCGGGCGAAGACCTCGGACTCGCCGGCGCTGTCGACCATCGCGGGGGTCGCCCCGGCGGCGAGCAGGACGTTGGCGACGAAGCCGACGGTGACGCTGTTGGTCAGGCACTGCACGAGCGGCTGACGGGTGCGGACGGCGTCCATCTGCGCGATCGCGGCGGCGATGTCGAACGGTGCGGGGGTCATGCGGTCTCCTTCTGGGAAGGGTCGGCGGGCGCGCTCGGCGCCGCGGCATTGAGCGCCTGCTGCCAGAAATCGGCCTCGAGGCGCGAGGCGGCACCGAAGATCTCGGCGAGGCGGGCGAAGCGCCGCGGGCCGATGCCGTCGGCCCCCAGCTCGTCGAGGCGCCGGATCGCGGCGCGCGCGGTCGCCTGGAACCCCTCGTCCGCGTACTCGGCGATCCAGTCGCGATACGGGTGGCGGGGGTCGGCCTCGAGCGCCGGGGCCAGGGCGCGCCCGATCTCGGCGTAGCCCATCGTGCACGGGGCCAGGGCGACCTGCAGGTCCAGCAGGTCGCCGGACATGCCGCAGTCGAGCACGAAGCGGGTGTAGGCGACGGTCCCCTGCTTCTCGCGGGCCGCGTCCAGCTGCTCGGGGGCGATGCCCCAGCCGGCCGTGAGACGGCGATGCAGCCCCGTCTCGTGGAGGATCGCGGACAGGCCGGCGGCGGCCTGCTCGAGGTCGGCCAGGCTCGTGCTCTTGAAGGCCGCCAGCGCGTTGGCGCGGGCGAACTGGATTAGGAACAGGTAGTCCTGGACCAGGTAGTCCTGGAATGCGGGGAGGGGGAGCGCGCCCTCGCCGAGGCGCCGCACGAACTCGTGCTCGGTGTAGTCCGTCCACTGCGATCCGATGGCCCGGGTGAGGTCGTCGAAGAGCGTCATCGCTGCGCTCCGTCCGGCGAGAGCAGGCGGTCGGTGAAGGAAGGGGGCATCGGATCGATTCTCCTCATCTCGTGCGCGGCGGGCGGACGCAGCGGCTGCGGCGTCCGCGGACGCGAGGCGACGATGCCGAGGGAGCCCCCGGACCGCCCGAGGAGCGTCGAGGGACGGAGCACGATCCCGAGCGCGACTGCGTTCCCGTGCGCGACGGTGCGACGGCACGACCCGGGCAGGGTCGAGCGCGCCGCGACCTCAGGTCACGGCGCAGGAGCGGGCGGCGTCATCAGGTCGACATCCCTTCGCGAGTACGAGCTCGAGCAGGTTCGCGGGTGTGATCTCAGCCCCGGCGGGGCACCCCGTGTCTGCCGTCGACCCTATCGCAGGGACGTCAGCGGTGGGAGAACTGCCAGGCCGATGCCGTGGCGTGCACCCGGGCGGCGTGCATCCGCGACAGGCGGTGCACCGCGTCCGACCAGCCCGAGGCGTCGGCGCTCGTGCCCTCGAGGAGGGCGCGCTCATCGGCCTGGGCGCGGCTCGCGGCGTTGATCGCGGCCAGCGCGACGCTCACGGCCGCCAGCTCGTGGTCCGACAGGCGTCCCGCCTCGAGCCGGACCTCGGGGCGTGCCGACGCCTCGATCTCCGCCGCGGCCTGCGCGTCGGAGGCCGTGCTCGCCCCGAGCTCGGATCCCTCGGCCGACGGGAGCCCTGCGCCGCTCACAGCGGGATGTTCCCGTGCTTCTTGGCCGGGAGCGCGTCGCGCTTGGTGCGCAGGATCCGCAGGGCCCGGGCGATCTGCTCGCGCGTCTCGTGCGGGGCGATGACGCCGTCGATCCACCCGCGCTCGGCCGCCGTGTACGGGGTCGCAAAGCGCTCCTCGAACTCGGTCTGGAGCCGTGCGCGCTCCGCCTCGACGTCCTCGCCGACCTCCTTGGCCGCGCGCAGCGTCTGGCGGTGGAGGATGTTGACGGCGCCCTGGGCGCCCATCACGGCGATCTGCGCGGTGGGCCAGGCGAGGTTGATGTCCGCGCCCAGGTCCTTCGAGCCCATGACGATGTACGCCCCGCCGTAGGCCTTGCGGGTGATGAGCGTGACGAGCGGGACGGTGGCCTCGGCGTAGGCGTACAGCAGCTTGGCGCCGCGGCGGATGATCCCGCCGAACTCCTGGTCCGTGCCGGGCAGGAAGCCGGGCGTGTCGACGAGGGTCAGCACCGGGATGTTGAAGGCGTCGCACAGGCGCACGAACCGCGCCGCCTTCTCGGAGGCGTCGATGTCGAGCGTGCCGGCCACATGGGAGGGCTGGTTGGCGACGATGCCGACGCTGTGGCCCTCGACGCGGCCGAAGCCGATCAGGATGTTCGGGGCGAACAGCGGCTGGACCTCGAGGAACTCGCCGTCGTCGAGGACGGCCCGCAGCACCTCGGTCATGTCGTAGGGCTGATTGGGCGAGTCCGGGATGAGCGCGTCGAGCGCCGCGTCCTCGGGCGCGCCCGGCTCGACGGACGGTGCCGGGTACACCGGGGCCGGGGACAGGGTGTTGGCGGGCAGGTAGGACAGGACGTCCTTGACGTACTCGATGGCCTCGCCCTCGTCGGGCGCCATGAAGTGGGCCACGCCCGAGCGCGTCGAGTGGGCGCGGGCCCCGCCGAGCTCCTCGAAGCCGACGTCCTCGCCGGTGACGGTGCGGATCACGTCCGGGCCCGTGATGAACATGTGGGAGGTCTTCTCCACCATCACGATCATGTCGGTGAGCGCGGGGGAGTAGACGGCGCCGCCTGCGGCCGGCCCCATGACGAGGGAGATCTGGGGGATCACGCCGGAGGCGCGCGTGTTGCGGCGCATCATCCCGGCAAAGGCGGCGAGCGAGGCGACGCCCTCCTGGATGCGGGCGCCGCCGCCGTCGAGGATCCCGATGATCGGGACCCCGGTCGACAGCGCGAGGTCCTGGATCTTCTGAATCTTGCGCCCGTGGGCCTCGCCGAGGGAGCCGCCGAAGACGGTGAAGTCCTGGGAGTACACGCACACCTGGCGGCCGTCGATCGTGCCGTAGCCGGTGACGATGCCGTCGCCCTCGGGGCGGCGCCGCTCCATGCCGAAGGCGTGGGACTGGTGCTGGACGAAGCGGTCGGTCTCGACGAACGAGCCGTCGTCCAGGAGGTCGGCGATGCGTTCGCGGGCCGTCTTCTTGCCGCGCGCATGCTGCTTCTCGACGGCGACCTCGGCGGCCGCGGCGACGGCGCGCTGCTCCCGATCGCGGAGATCCTGCAGTCGCTGAGCCGTGGTCTGGGCCCGGGGGGCGTCGGTCACTGGGTCTCCTTCGTCTCCGCACCCTCGCCGAGAGCCCTGCACGGGGTGTCCGGAGTGCCTGCCTGGAACATCGGGATACTACGCTACCGGGGCCCGTCGCCACCGTCCGACCGGCACCCGCACCCCGCTGACGAGAGGACCCGCCATGCCCCGCCCCGCATCCCGCGCCGCCCGCGGGGCCGACTCCCCCCGCCCGGCGGAGGCGGCGGTGCCCGTGGTGTGGCGGGACCGGGCCGGTTCCACGCAGGACGAGGTCCGCGCGCTGCTCGCGGGCGGGCTGCGAGCCCCGCTCGCGGTCGCGACGACCGAGCAGAGCGCGGGCCGGGGGCGGCTCGGACGCAGCTGGTCGAGCCCGCTGGGGCAGGGGCTGGCCCTCAGCGTCGCCCATCCCACGGCGCTCGAGCCCGCCGCGCGCACCTGGCTCCCCCTCGTCGCGGGCCTCGCCGTGGTCGAGGTCCTCGAGTGTCTGCGGCGCGAGGCGCTCGCCCGACGACCGGGGGCGCCCGATGCCGACGAGGCCGGGCGCGACGATGCGGGGCCCGGCGATGCCGGGTGCGAGGATGCGGGGCCTTTGGGGCTGAAGTGGCCCAACGACGTGCATGACGCCCGCGGCCGCAAGCTCGCCGGGATCCTCGCCGAGGCGACCGCCGACGGCGCGGTGATCCTGGGGGTAGGGCTGAACCTGGCCGGCCCGGTCCGGACCGACGACGGCGAGGTGATGCCCGGCGCGTGCGCCCTCTCGGAGGTGCTGGGGATGGGCCCCGAGGAGGCCCGGGGGATGGGCTCGGCGCTGGCCGCCGAGCTCGCCCGGGGGATCGTCGGGCAGCTGCGGCGGCTCGAGGCCGCGCACGGCGATGCGGTGGCCAGCGGCCAGGCCGAGCACTATGGTGAGACGTGCATCACAGTGTCGCGCCGCGTCCGGGTCACGGGCGCGGGCTCGCGGCCTGCCGTGCAGGGGACGGCCGTCGGCATCGACGATCGCGGGCGCCTGATCGTCCGGGACGACGCGGGGGCCACCCACCGCCTCGACATCGGCGATGTCGAGCATGTCCGCGCCGCGGACGACGATGCGGCCCGCGGGCTCGCATCGGGACAGGACGACTGAGGATGGACGACGGGCGGACCGTGGACGAGGCGACAGTGGACGACGCGGTGATCGAGGACGCGACGGTGGTGGACGTGACGGCGGACGGATCCGTGACGGACGACGAGCCGACGCCCCCCGCGCCCGACGAGGGCGATCACGTCGACGGGAGCGGCGCTGACGGGAGCGATGCCGAGGGGCGCAGCGACGACGGGAGCGATGCCGAGGGGCGCAGCGACGACGGGAGCGATGCCGAGGGCATCGACGGGGACGCCGCGCTCGAGCTCAACCGCCGCTTCGCCGAGGTGCGCCGGGCGATCGGCGCCCTCGAGAAGGTGCTCCTGCAGGGCCCGCGCCACTACTCGCGCCGCGAGCTCGCCGAGGAGCAGGGCGTGCCCGAGCGCCTCACCGCCGTCTACTGGCGCTCCATGGGCTTCACCGCCGTCGATCCCGACACGATCGTGTTCACCGAGGACGACGCCGACGCGATCGGCGACCTCGCGGCGCTCGTCGAGGACGGCGAGATCTCCGAGCGCACCTTCGCGACGCTCTCCCGCGGGCTCGGCTACCACATGGGGCGCCTCGCGATGTGGCTGACGGAGGCCCTCGTGGACGAGGCGAAGGCCGCTCAGGGCATGACCGACGCCCAGGCCCGCCAGCACATGCTCGAGCAGATCCCGCGGTTCCTCGAGGTCTTCGAGGACCAGACTCTGTACGTCTTCCGCCGCCGGCTCGCGGCCTACGCGGCGCGCGCCGGCTCCGAGGTGCTGCACATGGCCGCGACCGAGCAGGACCCCGATGAGCTGTTCCCCCTGCAGCGGGCGGTCGGCTTCGCGGACCTGGTCCAGTTCACGCGGCTGTCGCAGTCGCTCAGCGGCTCCGAGCTCGCGCACGTCATCGGGGACTTCGAGGCGATCTGCCGCGACATCGTCTCCGTCGGCGGAGGGCGAGTGGTCAAGACCGTGGGCGACGAGATCATGTTCCTGGCGGACACGCCGGAGGACGGTGCCCAGATCGCGCTGAGCCTGTCCGAGGCGATCGCCGCCGAGCCCGGCCTGCCGGACGTGCGCGTCGGCCTCGCCTGGGGCTCGATGTTCTCACGCTACGGGGATGTCTTCGGGCCCACCGTCAACCTCGCGGCCCGCCTCGAGGGCGTCGCCGAGCCCGGAGCCGTGGTGGTCGATGCCGATACGCAGCGGGCGATCGAGGCGGCGCTGCCCGGCTCCTTCGTCGAGCTCGCCCGCTCCGTGCACGAACTGCACGGGATCGGCGACGTCGAGGCGGTCAAGCTCGGCCGCGGGGATGCGGCTCCGCTGTCGCTGGGGCTCTGAGTCGCGGGCGTCTAGGATGCCGGTGTGACACGACTACTTCTCGTCGAGGACGATTCCGCGATCGCCGAGCCGCTGTCCCGGGCTCTCGGGCGCGAGGGCTACGAGGTCTCCCGGGCCTCCCGGGGTATGGACGCGCTCGCGCTCGCCTCCGCGGGGGATCCGATCGACTTCGTGATCCTCGACCTCGGCCTGCCCGACCTCGACGGGCTCGAGGTGTGCCGGCGCCTGCGCAAGGGCGGTCTCGAGGCGCCCGTGCTGATCCTCACCGCGCGGGCCGATGAGGTCGACGCCGTGGTGGGCCTCGACGCCGGGGCCGATGACTACGTCACCAAGCCCTTCCGCCTCGGCGAGCTGCAGGCCCGCATCCGGGCCCTGCTGCGGCGCGCGCAGAGCGTCGAGGAGTCCTCGGACAGCTTCGACGTCAACGGCGTCAGCATGGACGTCTCGGCCCGCCGCGCCTACGTCGACGGCGAGGAGATCAGCCTCTCGGCCAAGGAGTACGACCTGCTGACCGTGCTCGTGCGCGAGGCCGGCAGCGTCGTCACGCGCGACGACCTCATGCGCGAGGTGTGGGGCGCCGAGTGGTGGGGCTCCACCAAGACGCTCGACATGCACATCTCCTGGCTGCGCCGCAAGCTCGGCGACGACGCCACGAGCCCGCGTCGCATCACGACGGTCCGAGGGGTGGGCTTCCGGTTCGAGACCGGCTCCGAGAGCTGAGCCGTGCGCCAGAGGATCCTCCAGGCGACGATCATCACGGTCCTGCTCGCCGTCCTCATGCTCGGCATCCCGCTGGCCGTGTCCTGGCTGCTGGTGGTCCGCAGCGACCTCAACGCGGCCGCCATCGACATCCACCGCCACACGATCGTCGCGGTCGACGAGCGCCTGTCCCAGGGCCAGCCTGTGGACGAGGCCATGCTGCAGGAGATCGTCGAGTCCCCGTCCTTCTCCGGCCAGCGCTTCCGGGTGGTCGTCCAGGTCGCCGGGCAGGCGCCCGTCGCGGCTGGCGCGGAGGCGGGGGAGCACCCGCTGACGGTCTCCGGCACGGGTCTGCACAATGAGACGGTCGAGGTCCAGATCCCTCAGTCCGAGGTGCGCTCCCAGACCGCGAGCGCCTGGGTGCTGATCATCGTCGCGGGCCTGGCGGCGCTGTCCATCTCCGTCTCCGTCGCGCTGTGGCAGGCCCAGCGGATCTCGGCACCGCTGGCGCGACTCACGCGCCGCGCCGAGGCCCTCGGCACCGGCCGCGCCCGCGCGCCCTGGGAGGCCAGCGGGATCGCGGAGATCGACACCGTCGCCGAGCAGCTCGCGAGCTCGGGCGCCATGCTCAACGAGCGTCTCGAGGCCGAGAGCGCGCTCGCTTCCGATGCCTCCCATCAGCTGCGCACGCCGCTGACCGCCCTGTCGATGCGGCTCGACGAGATCCTCGCGACCAGCTCGGAGGAGTGGGTGCGCGAGGAGGCCCGCATCTCGCTCGAGCAGATCGACCGCCTCACCTCCGTGGTCCACGACCTCATCAACGCCCCCCGCTCCTCCCAGCGCCGCACGCCCGGCGTCGTGGAGCTGCGCCAGGTGCTCACCCAGCAGAGCGAGGAGTGGTCGCCCGCCTTCCGCGCCGCGCAGCGCGAGCTCACGATCCAGGTACCGCGCACCGCCGCCGTCTGGGGCAGCGTGGGGCCGCTCACGCAGGTCGTGGCGACCCTCATCGAGAACTCCCTCGCCCACGGCGGCGGCCGCACGCAGGTCAAGGTGCGGCGCAACGAGCGCTCCACGGTCATCGAGGTCTCGGACCAGGGCGCGGGCATCGACCCCGCGCTCGGCAAGCGCGTGTTCGAGCGCGCCGTCTCGGGGCCGCGCTCGAAGGGAACGGGTGTGGGGCTCGCCCTCGCGCGCACTCTCGTGGAGGACGACGGCGGGCGCCTCGAGCTCCTCGCCGAGCGCCCCGCGACCTTCGGGGTGTTCCTCATCTCCGCCCCGGGCGACGAGGCGCAGGAGGGGGCGTTCCCCGAGCCGCCGCCCGCCGCTCCCGTCGAGCAGGGCGCGGTCCTGCCGCGCCGGCGCCCGGCCCGCGGGCGTGGCCGCCAGAGCGACGGCCCGAGAGGTGACGGCCAGAGCGGCGATGGCCAGAGCGGCGACGGCCCGAGAGGTGACGGCCCGAGCCCCGACGGCCAGAGCGGCGACGGCACGGACCCGACGGCGTGAGGCCGCCGCGGCCGCCTAGACTCGCCTCCGTGACGTCCCCTGACACCGCCCCCGTCCCCGTCGCCGCGGATCCCGCCTGCGTGCGCTCGATCGGCGTCGTCGGCGGCGGCCAGCTGGCCCGCATGATGATCCCCGCCGCGATCGAGCTCGACCTCCCGCTCGTGGTCCTCGCGACCGCCGAGACGGAGAGCGCCGCCCGGGTGAGCGCCGACACGCTGCTCGGGCGCCACGACGACCCCGCGGCGGTGCGCGCGCTGGCCGAGCGCTGCGACGCGCTCACCTTCGACCACGAGCACGTGCCCCAGGAGATTCTGCACGGCATCGAGGACGACGCCCTGTCCGCCGTGCGCCCGGGCAGCGCCGCCCTCGTCCACGCCCAGGACAAGCTCGTCATGCGCGATCGCCTCACGCGGCTCGGCCACCCCTGCCCCCGCTGGTGGGAGGTGCGCGACGCCGCCGAGCTGGACGCGGCGATCGCCGCCGCGGGCGGCCGCGCCGTCGTCAAGACGCCGCGCGGCGGCTACGACGGCCACGGCGTGCGCATCGTCGAGACCGCCGCGGACGCGAGCGACTGGATCGCGGACCTCGGTGCCGACGGCGCGCTCCTCGTCGAGGAGCTCGTGGACTTCCGCCGCGAGCTGTCCGCGCAGGTGGCGCGGCGCCCCGACGGCGCGAGCGCGGCCTACCCCGTCGTGCAGTCCACCCAGCGCGACAGCATCTGCTTCGAGGTCATCGCCCCGGCCCCCGGCCTCGACGAGGAGCGCCAGCAGGAGATCCAGGGCCTCGCCCGCGCGATCGCCGAGGACCTGGGCGTGGTCGGGATGCTCGCCGTCGAGCTGTTCGAGACCGTCGACGGCCGCGTCCTGGTCAACGAGCTCGCCATGCGCCCCCACAACACGGGGCACTGGAGCATGGACGGCGCCGTCACCGGCCAGTTCGAGCAGCACCTGCGGGCCGTCGCCTCCCGCGCGCTGGGCGACCCGTCGCCGAAGGCCCCGTGGACCGTGATGGTCAACCTGCTGGGCGGCGCGAGCGAGGACCTCGCCGCGGGGGCCGCCGCCGCGATGGAGGCCGACGCCGGGGTGAAGGTCCACCTCTACGGCAAGTCCGTCCGTCCGGGCCGCAAGGTCGGGCACGTGACCGTCGCGGGGGACGACCTCGAGGACGTCCGCGCCCGTGCCCACCGCGCCGAGCGCCTGATCATCGGCCGCGCGGACGCCGCCGGAGCACCGGACGAGACCGCCGGCCCGGAGAGCGGCACGGCACCTCGACCTCGCACTGCACCGCAGGACCCCACCGACCCCAGGAGCGCGGCATGACCGTCACCGACCCCCAGGACCCGTCGACCGCCCCCGCCGTGGGCATCGTCATGGGCTCCGACTCCGACTTCTCCGTGATGCGGGACGCCGCCGACGTCCTCGGCGACTTCGGCATCGGCATCGAGGTCGACGTCGTCTCGGCCCACCGCATGCCCGAGGACATGATCGCCTGGGGCCGCGCCGCGGCCGACCGCGGGATCCGCGTCGTCATCGCCGGCGCGGGCGGCGCCGCCCACCTGCCCGGCATGATCGCCGCCGTCACCCCGCTGCCCGTGATCGGCGTGCCCGTGCCCCTCAAGCACCTCGACGGCATGGACTCCCTGCTCTCGATCGTCCAGATGCCCGCGGGCGTGCCCGTCGCGACGGTCTCGATCGGCGGCGCCCGCAATGCGGGCCTGCTGGCCGTGCGGATGCTCGCCGCGGGCACCGACGAGGCCTCGCTCGCCCTGCGCGAGAAGATGGTGCGCTTCCAGGCGGACCTGCGCCGCACCGCGATCCGCAAGGGCGAGTCGCTGCGCTCGTCCCTCTGAGCAGGCAGGGCCCGGCGCGGTAGGGTCGGGCTCATGCACGACGACCCGAGCCGCAGCCATGACGGGGCGTTCCCGTCCCCGTCCGCTTCCGAGGACCGCACTGGCGTGAGCATCGCCGACAGCGCGGACGTCGGTGCCGACGCCGTGATCGGCGCGGGCAGCACCGTCCAGCGCGACGCGCAGATCGGGGCGGGTGCCCGTCTGGGCCGCGACTGCACCGTCGGGCGCGGCGCCGGCATCGGCTCCGGCGTCGTGATGGGCGACGGGTGCGTGGTGCAGGACCTCGCGCTCGTGCGGGAGCCCGCGGTGCTCGCCGACGGCGTGCTCATCGGCCCGGCCGTCGTGCTCGCCGACGACCGCTTCCCGCGCGCCGTCGACCCCGACCTCAGCCCCCGGACGGTGCGGGACCGGGTCTCGGCGGGGGTGACCTGCGACGAGGGCGCGTCGATCGGGGCGCGCGCCGTCTGCGTGGCGCCGGTGCGCATCGGAGCGTGGGCGATGGTCGCCGCCGGTGCCGTCGTCACCGAGGATGTGCCGCCGCATGCTCTGGTGGACGGCGTCCCCGCCCGCCGCATCGCCTGGGTGGGGAGGGCCGGGCAGCCCCTGCAGCCCGCCGCGGACGGCTCGGATGCCTGGGTCTGCCCCGTGACCGGCGACTGGTATGTCGCCGATGAGATCAGCGGCGGCCTCTCGCGTGCTCAGGACGCGACGCGCGCGACCACGAACCCTCGGGACGAGGAGGACGAGATCCTCCCCGCCGAGGAGGACGAGACGACGCCGTCGACGACCGGGCGCGCCCAGAGCGCCCGGGAGTTCGTCGACCGCCTGGCGGCCCGGGCCTCGGACCGCCACCACGACAGGTCGTCGTCCCGGCGCTGAGCCGGCCCTCAGCTCAGCTTCGCTCCGGAGGACGCATCGGTGCGGCCCTCGACGTAGGCGTGATAGGCATCGGCGACCTCATCGACGTCGCCGTCGGCCACGAGGACGCCCTTGTCGATCCACAGCGCCCGCGTGCACATCGCCCGCACCGAGGCCAGCGAGTGGGACACGAAGAACACGGTTCCGGCCTTGTCGCGGATCTGCTCGATGCGCGCCATCGACTTCTTGCGGAACGAGGCGTCGCCGGTGGCCAGGGCCTCGTCGATCATGAGGATCTCGGGGGAGCGGATGGTCGAGATCGCGAAGCGCAGGCGCGAGGCCATGCCCGAGGAGTACGAGCTCATCGGCAGGTAGAGGAAGTCGCCGAGCTCGGCGAAGTCGGCCACGTCGGGGACGCTGCGGCGCACCTCCTTCGCGTTCAGACCCAGCGCGAGGCCGCCGATGATGATGTTCCGCTCGCCGGTCAGGCGCGGCAGCAGCGCGGCGTTGACGCCGAGCAGCTCCGGCTCCGCCGACGTGAAGACGCGGCCCGAGGTCGGGGGCAGCAGCCCGGCGACCGCCCGCAGGAGGGTCGACTTCCCCGAGCCGTTCGTGCCGAGGATCCCGATGGACTCGCCGTGGTGCGCCACGAACGAGACGCCGCGCACCGCCGGGACGTGGGTGATGGGGCCGGTGTCGGGACGGCCGAGGCTCACGGCCCGGTCCCACAGCGACTTGCGGTCCTGCGTCGTGCCGCCGCGTCGCGCACCGAACACCCGATAGGTGATGTGGAGGTCGTCCACGATCACGGACGGGGCCCCGATGGGCCTGCGCTCGACGCGTCGGGGGAGATTGGACTCGTCGACCTCGACATCGATGTTCTCAGTCACGGCCGTAGGTCTCCTCTGCGCGCCAGAAGTACAGGAACCCGATCGCGAAGCTGGCCACCGCCCAGGCGGTGGCCTCGATCCACAGACCCGGTGTCATGGGGATGAGGCTCTCGTTGCCGAAGGCGGCGCGGAAGAGCTCGAGGAAGATCGCGACCGGCTGGTGCAGGAGCACCGGCTTGAACCAGAGATGGTCCGGGACGACCGCGGAGATCATGAACATGCCGCCCGAGGCGTAGCGGCCCAGCGTGAGGATGAACGGCATCGCGTTGGCGATGTCCGGGGCGCGCGCGCCCACCCGGGCGAAGAACATCGCCAGACCCGAGGAGAAGACGGCGAGCAGGAACGCGGCGAAGGGCAGGGTCAGCCAGGACCAGGTGGGCCAGACCGCGCCCATGCCCGGGAGCAGGCCGGTGATCATGACGATGACGACCATCGCCACCAGGATCGGCCCGAACAGCACGGTCTCCGTCATGACGGTCGCGAGCGGCACCACGGCCCGGGGGAACCTGTGGGAGCGGATGAGCTCGATGTTGCTCGGGATCGAGTTCAGGCCGGACATCACCGAGGTCTGGAACAGGGTGTAGGTGAAGGTGCCGATGGTGATGAAGGCCGCGCGGTTGTCGATGCCCGGGGCGCTCGAGTGGAAGAGGAACCCGAAGATCACCACGTACACGGCCGCATCCAGCATGGGGCGCAGCACGGCCCAGGCCTGACCGAGGTAGGACCCCTGGTTGCGGGAGTAGGCCCGCGACGCGGACAGGTTCCAGATGAACGAGCGGCGCTCCCAGACCTGCGCGATGTAGCGCCGCAGCGGGGGCCGGACCCCCATCTGCTCCAATCCCGAGCGGGCTGCGAGCGCCTCGGCCTCCGCCGATGAGATGCGCGGTGCCAGCGGCTCCGCCGCGATGTTCTGTGACAAGTTCGTGTTCCTCCAGCCGGACGGCCCGACGGGCAGTTCGGTCCCGCGGCATCGGTAGGATCGGTCGGTGTGAACGCCTCCAGGGAAGCGACCCCGTCGGTGACAGTGGTGATGCCGGTCTTCAACGGCGCACGGACCCTCGATCGGTCGGTCGCGAGTGTACTCGATCAGTCGTTCACCGATCTCGAGCTGCTGATCGTCGACGACGCCTCCTCGGACGCCAGCGCGGCTCTGGCGGAGGGCATCTGCGCGCGCGATCCCCGCGTGCGCCTGGTGCGCCGGGAGGTCTGCGGCGGCCCCGCCGCGGCGCGCAACACGGCCCTCGCCCTGGCGCGCGGCCGGTTCGTCGCGTTCTGCGACGCCGACGACCTGTGGCTGCCTGCGAAGCTCGAACGGCAGCTGGCGCTCGCCGCCGCGACAGGCGCGGCTCTCGTGTACTGCGGCTACCACCGGGTCGATGCGGACTTCTCCGGCTCCGCCGAGGACTTCGTCCCCGAGGGGCGCGTCGTCCACGTCCCCGAGCGCGCCTCGCATGCGGCGCTGCTGCGGCGCAATCTCATCGGGAACCTCACAGCCGTCGTGGACCGGGATGTGACCGGCGACATCTCGATGCCCGACCTGCCGGGCGCGGAGGACTGGGCGCTCTGGCTGCGGATCGTCCGCGAGCACGGGCCCGCGGCGGGCATCGACGAGCCGCTGGCGCTGTACCGCGCCGCGCAGACCGGGTCGCACTCCTCGGACCGGTGGCGCGCGATCCGGGCCGTCTGGGCGGTGCTGCGGCGGCAGGAGGGGCTCGGCCCGCTGAGCGCCGCGGTCCACCTCGGCACCGGGATCCTCGCCGCGCTGCGGAAGGGCCGGATCTGAGCTCGAGCCCGTGAGTAGACTGCGCGGACCATGATCCTGATCTTCGTCGATGAGCTCGCCGGCCCCACGGGCTACCACAAATCGGTCGTGGAGACAGCCAATGCCCTCACAGGCCGCGGCTATCCGGTCGCCGTGCTCAGTCTGCTGGGCCAGGGCGACGGCTCGGCTCTGGCCATGCCCCGCTGGCCGCTGGATCCCGAGGTGCCCGTCCTCCCGCTGCAGTCGCTGCCCGCGGACGGCGGACGCCTGCTCGCGTCGAACGTGCATCCGGTCCTCGAGGGCAGGGTCTACTCGACCCGGTACGCCATCACCGAGAACCAGCTCGCCGCGATCCGGCAGCTGAGCGACGGCCTCGACGCCTCGGACACGATCATCTTCACGACCGCGCTCCAGGCGCTCATCTTCCACCGGGCGCTCGCGGGACGGCCGCGCACGGTCCGGACCGTGCTGCAGGCGCACGGCGACTACCGCCATCATGACCAGCTCGTGGCGCTCGTCGCGGAGGCCCGGGCCTCGATCGACATCGTGCAGACCGTTGCCGAAGAACTCCGCGAGCAGTTCATCCCGCAGTTCGCGCCGGAGCACGTCGTGTGCGTGCCCAACATCCACCGGGCGGTGGACGTGCCGCGGACGCCCCACGACGGCGTGCGGATCGTCCTGCCGGCCTCGTTCCAGCACCGCAAGAACCAGCTCGACGCGGTCCGTGCGCTCGCCCGGATCGAGGACCCGTCCGTCCACCTCATGCTGTGGGGCAACATCAGCCCGCTCAACCCGTACTTCATCGCGCTCCAGGAGGAGATCGAGCATCTCGGGCTCGAGGACCGGGTGCAGATCCCCGGGTTCGGCACCGAGCAGGACGTCTACGGCACCGCCGACATCGTCCTCATGACCTCGCTCTCGGAGGGCTTCGGCTACCCCCTGCTCGAGGCCGCGCACCACCGCCTGCCCACGGTCGCCTACGACTTCGACTTCGGCCCCCGGGACGTGATCGAGGACGGGGAGAGCGGGTACATCGTGCCCCTCGGCGACGTCGACCAGCTCGCGCGCCGGCTCGCGGCCCTCGTCGGCGATGACGAGCTCCGCCGCCGTCTCGGGGAGCGCGCTCGTGCCATCTTCGACGAGCGCTTCTCGGCGGATGCCGTCGTCGACCGCTACGCCGCCGTCCTGGGGCCCGCGGACGCCCGCGAGGTCGACCTCGCCGAGCTGTTCGCGACGGACGGGCACGAAGCGGTCGAGGCGGGCGCCGTCTCCCTCCGGACCCGAGGGTGGGGGCCGCGCAAGGTCCACCAGCTCCTCGTCCGCTCCGACGCGCCGCTCCACGACATCCGCATCGACGACGGGACGCGCCGTGCGGAGCCCGCGGTCGAGCGATCGCCGGGCCGCACGATGATCGAGTTCCCGGCGACGGGGTCGGACGTCGTCTCCTACGCGAGCGAGCCCGGCTCGGCCGACCGGCACTATCTCGTCGGGCCCGTGACCGGTGACCGCGCCCCCCTCCTCCCGCGCCTGCGACGCGATGCGACCTACGGCGACGGCGCTCCGCCGGTGGAGGACGACGCGATCTTCGCGGCCCGCGGCGGGGCCGGGCACGTCTCCTGGCGCACGACGCCGCGAGCGCTCATGAGCTTCGGCGCCCAGGCGACCGAGGCGGTCATCTGGAAGTCCGGGCAGGTAACGACCATGCTCGCGGCCCGGCGCGCCGCGGCCTCGACGGCGCCCACCGCTCCGGCGGAAGCGTCCGCTCCGACGGAGGCTCCCGCGCAGGCGGATGCCCACGTGCAGACGACGACTCCCGGGCAGGAGGCTGCTCCCGCACCGACGGATGCTCCCGCGCAGACGGATGCGACCAGCCCGGCCCCCGCACCGACCGCCGGCGGATCCGAGGCGCAGGGGCTGCAGCGCAGGCTCCGGCTGCCCCTGGACGCCTCGCGCGTCGCCATGAGGGTGGGCAGGACGTACGCCCGCACGGCCGCGACGATGGCGATGAACGCCGTGGCGGTCAAGGAGTCGATGCCGACGCGCCGTGAGATCCCCCGTCATCCGTGGTATCCGGTGTCGTCGGGTGTCGACAGCTTCGGTGCTCCGATCAACACCACCGGCGGCGTGCGCGTCGCCAACAGCGGCACGCAGGAGCGTCCGACGGTCACGATCCAGGGGGAGTACGACTGGCTGCTCCTGCGGGACGGCGCCTCTCAGCGCCGGGTGGAGCCCCCGTGGTCCTACGGCGAGCTGTTCGAGGCGTTCTGCGCCGCGGAGCGCGACTACGGGTTGTTCGACATCACCACCGATGACGGCGTCCATGTGTGGGAGCTCGGCCGATCCGCGCTCGTGATCCAGCTGGCGGAGGCCGCCGGGCTGTGGGGGCCGTCGGTGAACGCCGGAGGCACCGTCGCCGACATCAGCCCCGTCCGGAAGCGGATCGTGGATGCCCCTCGTGCCCGGACCGTGGTCTTCGACTACGTGCGCCGCGGCCAGACCGGGTATCGCACCGCCCCGTTCGTCCGCGACGACAGCCTCTTCGTCGTGCAGCCGTCCGCGGACGGGTACCCGGACGTCACGGAGTCGAACATGGTGTACCCGTTCGGCGAGTTCACGGCGTGGCGCAACGGGTGGCATCGGCGCTGGGACCACCTGCGAGTGCCCGAGGTGGATGCGCGTCCGTTCGAGGAGGCGCTGTCGCGGACTCTGGGCATCCACGTGGACCTCGGGGATCACCTGCGCAACCGCCTGGCGAAGTTCCTCGCGGAGCGGGAGTTCTTCACGCCGGTGTTCGAGCGGGTGCGGCCGGAGGAGGTGCTGATCGCCTCGAGCCACTGGTGGGCGGGGATCGGTGCGGCCGCGGCGCGCTCGGGTGCTCGTGTGTCGGATATCCAGTACGCCCTCACGAGTCGGTATGCCCCGAGCTTCTGGTTCGGCGGGCGCCTGCACTACGGGGCCTCGCGCTTCTACGCGTGGTCGGACTTCTGGGCGGAGCGGACGAATGCGTATGCCGAGCATGTGGTGGTGCCGCGCGAGCAGCCCGAGCTGCGGGCGCTGATGGAGGCGCCGGCCGATCGTGAGCGCTCCTGGGACGTGTGCGTGATCTCGCAGCCGCGGGTGCTGCGTCGGATCCTGGCGTTCGTGAAGGACCTCGTCCGGGAGCGCCCGGAGCTGCGCGTGGTGATCGCGCCGCATCCGGCGCAGCGGGAGATCATCGGCCAGGAGCTCGCTGCGGCGGGGCTCGCCGATGCGGTCGCGGTGGCGGAGCAGGACACGCTGACGACCGTGGCGTCCTCGGTGCTCGCGGTGGGCACGTTCTCGACCTCGATGTGGGAGGCGGCGGCGCTGGGCGTTCCCTCGTACGTGATCGAGGTCCCGGGGCATGAGGAGACGCTCCAGGACGTGGCCTCGGGTCTGTTCCGCATCGCCCGGTCTCCGCATGATCTCGTCCCCTTCGACGTGCCGGAGTCCCGGCGCGACATCTTCGGCTGAGGGCACATGGACATCCAGAACCACTACTACGGGCACAGCGCCGCCCTCGCGCGGCATGCCGGTCTCGACTCCGTGCGGCACATCGACGGGCTCCTGCAGCACGGCTGGACCGTGCGCTCACCGGTCACGGTGCACTTCGCCGACTTCCCCCGCCTCCCGCGCGGCGCCCGACGCCTCGTGTGGAGCCATGCCTCGCGGGCGTGGGACCCGGCGCAGGACACGGCGGAGACCACGGCGATCGGCGCCCCCTTCCTCTATCTCAGCGCGATGACGGCGGAGCGGACCATCGATCCCCTCGGCGCCGCGGTGGCCTTCCCCGTGCATGACACCCGCGTCGTGAAGATCGGGGCCGAGGACAGCGCCCTCGCCCGCGAGCTCGCCGAGCGGGACGGCCCCTCGGTGGTCTGCCTCCACCCCGAGGACCTCGGTCGCCCGGAGCGCCTCGAGGTCTGGCGCGAGCACGGCCACCGCGTCGTCAGCGCGGGGGAGCGGCGCGACCCCCTCTTCCTGGGGAGGATCCTGCGCCTGGTGCGCGGTGCGCGGCGCGTGGTGTCCAACCAGCTGTCCACCGCGGTGGTCTACGCCGCCGCCGAAGGGACGCCGACGGCGGTGTACGGCGAGGGCGTCGAGGTCGGTGCGCTCGGCTCGGAGGTCGCCCGTCGCACCCGCGAGCTGTGGCCGGAGTTCCACGCCGAGGACGCCGGCATCGATATCCGCCGCGCCCTCGCGCTCGACGAGCTCGGCCACCCGTCCCTGCGCGATCCGCGGGAGCTGTCGGGCCTCCTGGGCTGGGACCATCGCCGTGCCCGCCCGGCCATGAGCTACTGGTTCGGGGCGCCGGTGCGCAAGGCCGGCGCGGTGCTGGGGATCCTGGAGCGTGCGGAGGGGGCGCAGGACGCCGGCTCCGGTGCATCGCCCCTGGTGTTCCTGCGCCACCCCCTCAGCCATCTCCCGGGACGACTGCCCCGGGTGCCGCAGGGGGAGGAGCTCCTCGCCGAGCCGCTCGAGCCCTCGCTCTGACGCCGTCGCCCGATGGGGGTGATGGGAATCGACCAGGGCCGACACGGTGCCGGTCCTCGATCCCGAACGGACCTGCGGCGTCGTGATCGGCAGCACGGTTCGGGCATCCTGGGCCACCGGCGCGCTTCCGGATAAGATGCCCGACTGAGACGAGCCGCCCGGAGCTCGACCGGACTCCGAAGGTGGGCGCCGTGGACACCGTGCTCCGCAAGCTCGTACGCGCAGCGAGACAGAGGAGTCTCAGCGCCCCGGATCGGCGTTTCTCTCCCGCAGCCCGGCGAGCAGTGCTGATGGATGCGGCGACGGGAGCGGCCCCGGACGAGCTCCTCGCCATCGCCCGGCACCTCGTCCGGCTGCGCAATTTCCGGACGGCATCGGACCTCGTCAGCGGACTCGATCCCGACGAGCTGGACCTCGTCGACCAGTGCTTCGTGGGAACGACGCTGCTCAGCGCCCAGAGCGGGATCGCCTCCGATGAGCTGCTGGCCGCGCAGCTCCGAGGGATCGGGCAGCGCGCCCTCCGCCCGGCCGAGGCGTCCCGCCTGGGGGAGTGGATCCACCTCTCCGGTTTGGAGCTGTCGGACAAGCTCGGTGCCCTCGAGGCGCTCCCGGTCCAGCGCACAGACCCGCGGGCCTTCGGCAGCGTCACCAGGGACCTGCGCTTCCGCGCGTTTAGGCTCCGCACCGCTGCGCTGGAAGGCGTGGACGTCCTCGACTTCTTCGAGGGAGGCGAGAGGGATCCTGACCAGTGGAAGGACAACCTGCGCTACGTCGGCGACCTCGTCACCCACGGGCACGAGCGACGGGCGCGCGCACTCCTCGAGCGCCAGCTCGCCCAGCACGGGCTGCGGGACCGGGGCGTCGTCGAGGCGGTGCTCCGCTTCGACTCCGGCTCCCTCCTCGACGACCCTGCGACGATACCGAACGATCACCACACGGCCCCCGGCGTGCTGGCCCTCGCCCACGACCTGAGGGCGGTGAGCTCCGCCCACGCGGCCCTCTTCGCCGCCTGCCTCGCGGCGACGGCCGCGCGATACCCGTCGATGGACGTGTACACCCGCGATTCCCTGTTCAGGGTGCTCACCGTCAAGGATCTGCTCCCCGAGCTCGACGCCCTGGCTCCCGACCTCCGAGGCGTGCCCGACACGATGCTCGGCGCGCGCTGCGGGCGGGGCCTGATCGCGATGGAGCAGGGCGCTCACCGCGATGCCGCTGAGCTGCTGCGGTCGGTCCTCGTCGAGGACCCCACGTACACCGCGGCCGCCACCGGTCTGCGCTTCGTCTACGCCCGGCTCGACGACGACCGCTCCGTCATCGACCTCCGCAACGAGATCGGGTACGGCTCTGCGAGCGCCGGGCGCCCGGGTATCCGCTCCGGAGACCGGGATCAGGCCACGACGCTGCTGCTGACGGGGCAGTACCTGAGGAGCTGGAGCGTCCGCAGGGCGGCACTGCAGTGGCGCATCCTCGCGCGCGACCTCGGCACCAGATTCCTGAACTACCAAGAGCTGCCGGATGACCCCGGCTCTTCGCTGTTCCTCATCATGGACGACGGGGTCGGCGACGAGATCCGCGGAGCCCAGTACCTCGCCGAGCTCGCCGCGAGGTACTCGGTCACGGCCACCTGCGACCCGCGCCTGCGCCCGCTCCTCGAGCGGAGCTTCCCGACCATCGAGTTCGTGGACGTCGCGCGACGACTGCGCGGAGTCCTGAACCCCGTCTATGACGGCCGGTACAGCGATGCCATCCTCGCCAGCCACGTTCCGGTGCAGTGCGATCCGCACATCGAGTCGGCGGATCACGTGACCTTCGGGCAGAACCTCACCTTCAACAGGTTCGCCGGCGTGCTCCCGCGCTCGGATGAGGGTGCCTACCTGGTGCCCGATCCCGCCCGGGCCGTTCCGCGCAGCTCGGACTCCCTCAAGGTCGGGCTGGTCTGGAAGAGCCACTTCGCCAGCGCCTCACGACGGATGATGTACCTCGGCGTGGACCGCTTCGCGCCGCTGCTGGACGTCGAGGGCGTGGAGTTCTGGTCGGTGCAGCACGCCACCGATCCCGAGGAGGCCGCCTACTGCGCCGAGCACGGGATCCGGCAGATCGAGGATGTGGACCTGTTCGACGACCTCGAGGGGCTGGCCGGGCACCTGGCATCGATGGACCTCGTGATCGGCATCAGCACGGTGCCGATGGAGCTCGCCGCCGCCGTCGGGACACCCGCCTGGCTGCTCGGCTTCTCTCCGGAGAACTACTACTACCGCACGGCCGGGGGAGCGACCTCCGTCGACCAGCTCTCGCGCAACTCCACGATCATCGCGCCGCGATGGATCGACTTCAGCGACCCCGACGAGCGCTGCGTCGACCTCGTGATGGCCGACTGCCGCGCGCGCCTGGTGCGTCGTGCCCGCGCTCACCGCTCCGTCTGAAGGCGGCGGGCGGAGGGCGGAGGGTGCTCCGGTAGCATCGCCCCATGTCCTCGACCAGCAGCACCCCCGCGCATCAGATCCGGATCGGCGACCTCACGGTCTCCGAGGCACATCGCCCCTTCGTGGCGGCGGAGATGTCCGGCAACCACAACGGCGACCTCGGGCGCGCGCTCGAGATCGTCGACGCGATCGCGGATGCGGGCGCCCCCGCGATCAAGCTGCAGACCTACACGGCCGACACCATCACGATCGATGCCGACGGCCCCGCGTTCCGCATCACCGACTCCCACGGCCTGTGGGGCGGGCGGAACCTCTACAGCCTCTACCAGGAGGCCCACACCCCCTGGGAGTGGCACGAGCAGATCTTCGCCCGCGCCCGCGAGCGCGGCATGATCCCCTTCTCGAGCCCCTTCGACGCCACGGCCGTCGACCTCCTCGAGGACCTGGACGCCCAGGTGTACAAGATCGCCTCCCTGGAGATCGGGGACATCCCGCTCCTGCGGAAGGTCGCCCGCACCGGCAAGCCGGTCATCCTGTCCACGGGCGCCGCCGATGCGGCGGATGTCGACCTCGCGGTCTCGACCATCCGCGCTGAGGGCAACGACCAGATCGCCGTGCTCGGCTGCACCTCGTCCTACCCGGCCACCGCCGAGGCGTCCAACCTGCGCACGATCCCGGTGCTGCGCGACACCTGGAACGTGGTCGTCGGCCTCTCGGACCACACCAAGGGCATCGGCGTAAGCGTCGCCGCCGTCGCCTTCGGCGCCTCGATCCTCGAGAAGCACGTGACGCTGCGCCGCGCGGACGGCGGCGTCGACTCGGACTTCTCCCTCGAGCCCGAGGAGCTGAAGGCGCTCGTGGACGAGTCCTACGCCGCGTGGCTCGCCCTCGGCGAGGTCCACGTCGGCCCCACCGCGAGCGAGGCGGAGAGCCAGCGCCTGCGCCGCTCGCTCTTCGTCGTCCAGGACGTGCGCGCGGGCGACGAGGTCACCGAGGCGAACGTCCGGTCGATCCGCCCGGCCGGCGGGCTCGAGCCGCGCTATCTCGACGTGGTCCTCGGGCGCCGTTTCGCCCGGGACGCCGAGCGCGGCACGCCGCTCAGCTGGGATCTCGTCTGACCAGGACGTCGAAGTCGCCGTCGCGGCGACCGACCGCGAGCTCGTAGCCCGCACGCCGGAACAGCCGCTGCGACGCCTCATTGCCGGGCAGGACGGCGGCGACGATCCTCGTGCCCGGATGGCGCCCGTCGAACGCGCGCTCTCCGGCGGCGAGAACAGGGCCGGCCAGGCCCCGCCCGCGCGCCTCCGGGGCGAGCGTGATGGACACCTCCCACTCCGGCTCCTCGAGACGGTCGAAGCGGACCGTGCCGATCGGTGCGCCTGCCTGCTCGACCACGTACAGCTCCCGGTCCTCGGACGCCAGGACCGCGCGGAACCAGCCCGCGTGGTCGCCCCAGGGGACGAGCCCGGTGGAGCGGGAGACCCGGCGCGTGGCCGGATCGTTGCGCCAGCGCAGGAGGAGCAGGGCATCGCTCTCCCCGGCGGGACGGGCCGTGATCGATGAGCCGTCCCCTCCGCGGCGGGAGTCGAGCGCGTCCCCCCATGCCGCGACGATCCGGGACGCGCCGAGCCCGTCGACGGCATCGCGACCGGCCGCCGCCCACGACCGGCCCTCGCGCAGGTCCCGCAGCGCCTCCTCGACGCGGGCGGTCGCCGCCGCGGGATCCGCGCGGACCTCGTCCAGCGTCCCGAGCCCGTGCGCGATGCCCGTCGAGAGCGCGGCCTCGTACCCGGCGACCTGGTTCGCGACGACCGCGACGAGCAGGCTCGGCACGCCGATGCAGGCGAGTTCCCACGCGGTGGTCCCGGCGGCGCTGACCACGAGATCGGCGTCGCGGGCGCGGTCGAGGAAGGCGGGGGATGGCTCCTCGAGCCGGACTTCGTCCCCTGCCGCGGCCCGCACATCGTCCCAGGCGCTCGCGCGGGCGATGACAGTCACATCGCCGGCTCCGCGGGCCGCGGTGCAGACCGCTGCGATGGTGCCCGCGGCGCCCGTCGCGTCGGTGCCGCCCATGACGACCAGGATCGAGGCGGCGGGGCCGACAGGCCGGGAGGCCTCGCGCTGGGCCCGTGCCGCGCGGACCGCGGCGCGCATCGGGGCGTACCGGATGCCCCGCAGCACGGCACCGCTGCCGTCGCGGGGACGCTGCGTCCGCTCCGCGCCGATGGTGGAGTCGATGGCGATGTCCGCGGGGCGGCGCCCGAAGGAGGAGTCCTCCATCGAGGACAGCAGCGCGCCCGAGGCGTGCACCTGCTCGATCGCGTCCGGGCCGACGGCGTAGTCGTCGACGTGGACGACCGTCGCGCCGACCTCGGCGGCGAGGATCCCGAGATCATCACCGGCCGGGACGGCCTCGATCCCGGCGTCGGCCAGCAGCTGCTGCGCCAGCTCGGAGCGGATCGCCCCGGCGACCACGACCTCATGCCCCGCATCCCGGGCGGCGTCCGCCACCGAGACGGCCCGCACGAGGTGGCCGACGCCGCCGTCGGGCGTCGCGTCGCAGCGCAGGACGGCGAGCGTCATCCGTCCGCCAGCCCCTTCTGGCGCACGGCGGCGTTGATGCGCGTGATGTCCGGCCGCGAGCGCAGGAGATCCACGACCTCGTGCCACGACGGCGGGCGGTCGCCGAGCTCGGCGACCACGGCGTCGAGCATCTCGCCGTCCTCCGCGGTGTCGAGCGTCACGCGCAGATCGTTCGCGGCCGGCTGCACCACCAGGCCCATGGTCCGGAACGTCCGCTTGGAGTCGTACAGATACGAGGTCACGTGGATCCGGTGGAAGCTCTCGGCCTCGGCATCGGCGGTGAGCAGAGCGCGACGGGAGGCGAGCTCCACGTCCAGGCCGCGCGGCAGGGTGCGCACGAGCGTGGAGGCGGCGTAGTCCAGGCTCTCGTCGTTGCGCCACAGGCTCACGACGGCGGAGATCAGCGCCGGGTCGGCGAGGGGGCAGTCCGCTGTGAGACGCACCACGGCGTCCGCGCCCGTCTCCTCGAGCGCCAGGGCGAAGCGCGACAGGACATCGTCCTCGCTGCCCCGCACCACCAGCACGCCGAGCTCGGCAGCGAGCTCGGCCACGGCGTCGTCGCCCGGCGCGGTCGAGGTCGCGACGACGACGTCGTCGATGCCCCGGGCCGCGCGGGCGCTTCGCACCATCCAGGAGAGCACCGGGCGGCCGCCCAGCGGTCGCAGCACCTTCCCGGGAAGACGGGACGATCCGGTCCGGGCCTGGATCACGGCAACGATTCGCGAGTCACTCACCGTGCCATAATCGCACGCACAGTCCGGGCGCTCCGGCGACCCTCCCGACCCGACGACGAAAGAGATCCGCGTGTCACTCCTGAACGGTGCATCCATCCTCGTGACCGGTGGGACCGGTTCCTTCGGCAAGGCGTTCCTGCGGGAGGTCCTGGACAACCACGATCCGCGTCGCGTCGTCGTCTTCTCGCGCGACGAGCTCAAGCAGTACGAGGTCCGCAACCTGTTCGGCAACGACCCGCGGCTGCGGTGGTTCATCGGCGACGTCCGGGACGAGCGCCGCCTGGCCCGCGCGCTGCACGGGGTCGACTACGTCGTCCACGCGGCGGCGCTGAAGCAGGTCGACACCGCGGAGTACAACCCGTTCGAGTTCGTCAAGACCAACGTCCTGGGCAGCCAGAACGTCATCGAGGCGTCCATCGACGCCGGGGTGAAGAAGGTCGTGGCCCTGTCCACCGACAAGGCCTCGAGCCCCATCAACCTCTACGGCGCCACCAAGCTGACCGCCGACAAGCTCTTCATCACCGGCAACCACTACGCGGCCGCCTACGACACGCGCTTCGCGGTGGTGCGGTACGGCAACGTGATGGGCTCGCGCGGCTCCGTCATCCCGTTCTTCCGCCGCCTCGGCGAGGAGGGCAAGCCCCTGCCCATCACGGACCTGACCTGCACGCGGTTCTTCATCACGTTGCCCCAGGCGGTGCAGATGGTGATCGACACCTTCGAGCTCATGCAGGGCGGCGAGCTGCTCGTCCCCAGCATCCCCTCGATGAAGGTCACGGACCTCGCCCAGGCCGTCGTCCCGGGCGCCGAGATGGTCGACGTCGGCCTCCGCCCGGGCGAGAAGCTCCACGAGGAGATGATCAGCCCGGAGGAGGGCCGCCGCGCCGTCTCGATCCGCGACGGCAAGTACTTCATCATCCAGCCGGACCTCGCGACCTGGGGGTACACGACGCCCGAGGGCGCGACCCCCGTCGAGGACGGATTCTTCTTCCGCTCGGACTCCAACGACCAGTGGTACACGCGCGAGGAGATCGCGGCGATCATCGAGAAGGGGATCTGAGATGCTGCCCTACGGGCGCCAGTCCATCGATGACAGCGACGTCGACTCCGTCGTCCGCGCCCTGCGGAGCGACTGGCTGACGACGGGCCCGGAGGTGGACCGCTTCGAGGCGGCCGTGGCCGAGCGGGCCGGAGTCGGCCACGCGGTGACCGCCACCTCGGGAACGGCCGCGCTGCACATCGCGTACGCCGCCGCGGGGATCGAGCCCGGCGACGAGGTGGTGACCACGCCGCTGACGTTCGTGGCGACCGCCGCGACCGCCGCCCTCCTCGGGGCGCGCATCGTCTTCGCCGACGTCGACCCCGCCACGGGCAATCTGGACCCGAAGGCCGCCGAGGCCGCCGTGACGGACCGGACCCGCGTGGTCGCGGGCGTGGACTATGCGGGCGTCCCCGTCGACGCTCCCGCCTTCCGGGACCTCGCGCAGCGCCATGGCCTCCTCTTCCTCGAGGACGCCGCGCACTCGATCGGGTCGACGCTCGACGGCGCGCCCGTCGGCTCGCTCGCCGACCTCACGACCTACTCGTTCTTCCCCACGAAGAACCTCACGACCACCGAGGGCGGCGCCGTCGTCACGGCGGACGATGACCTCGCGGCCCGCGCGCGGGCGTTCAAGAACCACGGCCTGGTGCGCGACCGCGCCCAGCAGCGCTTCCCGGACGAGGGCCCGTGGCACCAGGAGGTCCACACCTTCGGGCTCAACTACCGTCTGCCCGACGTCCTGGCGGCGCTCGGCACCAGCCAGCTGGCGCGGCTCGACGACTTCGCGGCGCGCCGCGCGCAGATCAAGGCGGCCTACGACGCGGCGCTGTCCGATCTCGACGGCGTGGACATCCCCGTCGCCCCCGCCGGGGCCGCGCCCGCATGGCACCTGTACCCGCTCCGCGTCCCCGCCCAGCGGCGCCGCGAGATCTTCGAGTCGCTGCGCGCGCAGGGCATCGGCGTGCAGGTCAACTACATCCCCGCCTACTGGCATCCGGTCTTCGAGGACCTCGGCTACCAGCGCGGGATGTGCCCGGTCGCCGAGGACTACTACCGGCGCGAGATCTCGCTGCCGATGTTCCCCGGGCTCACGGACGCCGACGTCGAGTGCGTCATCGAGGCCGTGCGGAAGGCCGTCGCCGGCTGAGGGCCGCCGCAGGCAGGGACCGGGGCGCCCGGTCCGGGGCTCCGTGCTCCGGGCCGGGCGCCCGTCCATGCGACGAGGGCGCCCGCCCGCACGGCGAGGGTGCCCCTCCGTGGGCCAGGGCGTCCATGAGCCCCGGAGGACGGCGCGAGCGGTCAGGCCCCGGGATCGCACTCGACGCGGATGAGCCGCGAATGGGAGGTCTCGAAGACCACGGGTCCCAGGTCGTCCCCGCCCCACCCGATTGGGGAGAACGTCGTGTCCCGCTGGTACAGGATCGACTCCTGGTACACGTAGTCGATGCCCCGGTCGCGCAGCGCCCGGCACGCCGCGGGGGAGGAGCCCGCTTCCGGGACCGCGTCGATCGCCGCACGATCCGGTGCCGTCAGGACGGCCCCGGCGACGGGCACGTAGGCCCGCAGGCCGAGCAGCGCATACATGTGCGAGGCGCCCGAGTAGGGGCTCGCGAGGATCGTCGCGTCCGGGTCGAGCTGATCGGCCACCTCGGTGAAGCGGGCCACCTCGTCGGCCTGGAGGAACCGGCCCCGCCCGGCGTACTCCGCGTCCAGATTCAGCGCGGCATTGTCCAGGCGCGGAGGGACGGAGGAGAGGGCGACGGCCACGGCGGTGAGGACGAGCACCGCGCGCGTCGCGGCCGAGAGTGGCTCGGCGTCCTCGCCGACCAGGCGCAGGCGCCGAGCCCAGGCCTGCAGACCGGGGATCACCAGCAGCGCCGAGACCAGGGCGAGCGGCACCGCGATGCGGTCCTGCCCGCGGAAGTACAGCACGGACAGGTTCAGCGGGGAGTCCACGGCGGCGTCGAGGTACAGCACCACGAGCACCCCCCACAGGGCGGCGATCCAGCGGATGCGTGGCGTCCTCGCCGCGCGCACGAGCCCCGGCCACCAGAGCACGGCGAGGCAGACGCCCAGAGCCATCGGCCAGACCGTCCACAGCCCCAGTCCCACTTCGCCGAGTGCCGTGTACCACGGGACCCGCAGGCCTCCCGTGAAACCGGTGACGCGCGCGCCCAGCGGGGTGAGGACGAGGGCCGCGATCGGGGCCAGCGCGAGCAGCGGCACGATCGCCAGCAGCGGTCGGGTCCGCCAGTGCGGCAGGCCGGTCACCGCGGTGAGCACGGCGACGGCGAGCAGCGCGGTCACGCCGACGTTGGGCTGCAGCAGCGTCAGGCCCGCTCCTGCCGCCGCGATCATGCCCGTGGCGGCGACGGCAGTGCGGATCGGCGCGGTGCGGACAGGGACAGTGCGGATCTGAGCGGTGCGGGCCGGGGCGGTCGCTGCGCGTGACGGTGCCGCCTCCGCCTCGACGGGGGAGCTGCCGTCCGCAGGCGGCACGGTGCCCGTGCACGACTCCCACAGCGCGGCGGCGCCCGCCAGGGCTCCGCCCAGGAACGCGAAGCCCACGAGATTCGGGATGGGGGAGAGGTGGATCCAGAGGTCGAGGGGGCTCGCGGGGATCACGATGGCGATGGCCGCGCAGGCCGGCGGGGCCCACGGGGTCCGCGGCAGGGCGACCCGGGCGAGCAGCGCGGCGCCCAGGGCCCACGGCACCACCGCGAGCGCCAGCGTCGCGCCGTTGAGCAGGATCGGGATGTCGATGCCGGGGATGAGCGCCACGAGGTCGTGGAATGCCGCGGGGTAGGAGGCGGGCGACCGGGCCGGGCTCGCCACCGCATTCAGCGTCAGGCTCGAGGCCTGCCCCGTCTCCCGGATGTAGGCGAGCGCGGTGAGATGGAAGAGGGTGTCGTAGCGCTCGAGCACGGCGTCGGCGCGGCCGGCGCGGGCCGCGATCGGTCCGACGGCCAGGAGCAGGGCGCCGGCCAGGATGCCGCTCCAGGCCAGCTGGGCGCGGCGGCCCAACGCCGACCAGGGCGCGTCGAGGACGGTCGACGGGAGCGCGAGCCCCAGTCGGGCGAGACCGCCGGCCAGGGCGATAACCGCGGCGGAGAGCACGATGAGCACGGGCAGCGACCAGCGCAGCCCGACGCCCTGGGCGGCGATCGCACCGACTCCAGCGATGCAGGCGCCGAGCGCCGGGGCGAGCGCGAGGGCGAGGCCCCGCGACCCTGCCGCCGCCCTCACGACGAGATAGCCGGGCGCATAGGCGATGAGCAGGACGCCGAGGAACGCGGCGCCCAGCTGGAGGAGATCGGTCATCGGGACCTGTCGCCCAGGACCCGCTCGCGGTACTGCACCGGCGGTTCCGACTCGTCGATCGCGATGCGTCGTGCCAGGTAGGTCGTGCGGACCTCGGCCGACTTCGTCCGGGCCTCCTGGAGGGCGAGCGACCCGAGGAGCACGACCACCGTCAGATACAGCAGCAGGTCGGCGCCGCGCCCGACGCCGACGAGGTGCGCGACGCCCGTGACGAGCGTGGGGAACAGCACGGCGAGCACGGCGAAGACGGTGAAGGCGACGAGGAGCAGCCGACGCACGGCGAGCTGCTTGGCGCCGCGATTGACGAACAGCCACGCGGCGATGCCCACGATGCCGATCAGCAGGAAGAGCTGGATCATGACGGTGTGCCCTGTCACACCGATGGGCGGAGCCGGGGGGCCGAGAAGTCTGTCCACGGCGACAGGCTATCCTCCCAGGGAATCAGGGCGTCGATACGCCGGGCGCCCTCTCGCAGCGAGGAGACCACATGCGCGACGCCGAGCCGCAGCACGGCTCCTCCGCGCCCGGTGCCGAGACCACGTGGTTCGTGATCCCCCTGTTCAACGAGGCCGCTGTGATCGGCGATGTGGTCCGCGGGCTGCGCGAGCGCTACCCCCTGGTCGTCTGCGTCGACGACGGCTCCGGGGACGACTCGGCCCGCATCGCGGAGGCCGCGGGCGCCGCCGTCGTGCGCCACCCGTACAACATGGGCCAGGGCGCCGCGATCAAGACCGGCATCGACTACGCCCTGCGGGACCCGGCCATGGAGCAGATCGTCACCTTCGACGCCGACGGCCAGCACCAGGTCGACGATGCCGCGGCGATGATCGCGCTGCGCGAGGCCGAGGGCGTCGACTGCGTGCTCGGCTCCCGCTTCCTCGACGACCGCACGAAGCCCGGGCTCATCAAGCGGCTCGTCCTGTGGGGCGCGGTGCACTACTCGAACCTGACCTCGGGCCTGCACCTCACGGACGCCCACAACGGGCTGCGGGTCCTCGGTCGCCGCGCCTGCGAGGTCATCACCATCGAGCAGAACAAGATGGCCCATGCCTCGGAGATCGTCGAGGAGATCGGACGGCACCGCCTGACGGTCCGCGAGCACCCCGTGCACATCCTCTACACCGACTACTCGCGGGCGAAGGGGCAGAGCGCCCTGAACTCGGTGAACATCGTCATCGACATGCTGTTCCGCTGAGCAGCGCGGACCAGGGGAGGGGAGAGCCTCAGCCCTGCGCCGGGGCCTTCGCCGAGCCGTCCTCGATCGAGCCGAAGAAGGCCTTGATGTCGTCCTCGTCCGTGAGGATCGCGACTCCCGACTTCTTCGTGTGATAGTTCGGATCCTTGATCGGCATCGTCAGCGTCGTGCCGTCGTTCATGGCCGTGCGCATCGTCAGCGCCATCCGCGCCAGGTCGATCACGCCGGTCGAGTCGTCGGTCCGCAGCGCCGCCGTCCCGGCGTCCGCGAGGCGCACCTGCGCCAGCGGGTTCAGCAGCACGCCCGGCGTCATCACCCGCTTCATGAGCGCGGAGACGAACTGCTGCTGGCGCTGCTGGCGTCCGATGTCCGCCGTCGGATCGAAGTAGCGGGCGCGCACGAACGCGAGCGCCTGCTCGCCGCCGGTGTCATGGCAGCCCTTGGTCATCTTCAGGCCCGACTTCTCGTCATCGACGTCCTGGTCGATGCACAGGTTCACGGTGCCCACCGCATCGACGAGGCCGGAGACGCCGTCGAAGCCGATCTCCACGAAGTGGTCGACCTTCATGCCCGTGAACCCCTCGACCGTCTCGACGAGGAGAGCCGGGCCGCCGAACGCGTAGGCCGCGTTGAGCTTGTACTTCCCGTGCCCGGGGATGTCCACGAGGGTGTCGCGCGGCAGGGAGACGAGATAGGAGTTCCCGTTCGGCGCCTTGTGCAGGAGCATCATCGTGTCGGCGCGCTCGCCCGCGGTGCCGTCGTCGGCGACGGTCTCGCCGCCGCGGCGATCCGATCCCGCGATGAGATACGACGTGCCCGGCGTGCCCTGCATGTCGGAGAGGGCATCGACGTGCTCGATGCGGCCGTTCGCCCACAGCGCGAGCCCGGTGAACCACGCCCCCGTGACGACGAGGACCACGGCGAGCGCGAAGGCGGCCAGCCGCAGCGGCCGCGGGATGCGGGAGAGGCGTGCCGCGAGCGGCGAGGTCCCGGCCGTCCCGGCGCGCCGCGAGCGGGCTCGGGCACGGGCGGCGGCACCGCGGGGCGCCTCCGTGCTGCCGCCCGGGCGGTCCTGCGGACGCGAAGCGGTGCGGATGGCATCGGGCGCATCGGGCTCGGCGGGGACCGCCCGCATGTCCACCCGCGTCGGCGACGGAGCCCGCATCGCGGTCGTCGGCGTGTCGGAGCCGCGGCCGGACGCCGGTGCGGTCGAACGCCCCTCGCAGGCGCGATCGGCGCCGACGGAGCGGTCCGCCCCCGGGGAGCCCTGGTCGCGGGGGGCGGAGGGCTGGGCCGGCGGCACGGGGCGAGCGGAGCCGCCCGGTCGGGCGCGGTGGCGCACGGGGCGCCGGGGCGCTCCGGGGCACGAGGGGCTCCGGTCGTCGCGATCGTCCACAGCTGGGCCTTCCGTCGTCCTGCGAGGCCCCGCGGCGGGGCTGCCGACAGGCTACAGCGGCGATCGGTGCCCGACGCCGCCACCGCCGCCCGGTATCCGGGACATCCACGGGGCCTTCACAGACACGGGGCCTTCACAGACACGGGGCCCTCATAGACGAGCGCCGTCCGTGCGACACGGGCCACGGCCGCGTGCACGGCCCGCGGCATGCGCCGTCCGTAGACTGGCGGCGCGACCGAGCACCCGCGCCACCGCGCTTCCGCTCTCGCATCCGCACCCGCGACCGTCCCGCCGCCAGGAGGCCCGCATGACCGCCGCCCACCCCGAGGACGCCGGGGCGCACGCGGGCGCCGACGCCCAGCGCGTCGTCGCCGTCGTCGTGACCTACAACCGCGAGGAGCTGCTGGCCGCGTGCCTCGATGCGCTCGCGGCGCAGACCCGTCGCCCCGATGCGGTCGTGGTCGTCGACAACGCCTCCTCGGACTCCTCCGGCGCCGTGGCCGACGCGCACCCGATCGGCGCGGACGTGGTGCATCTGCGCCGCAACGTCGGCGGCGCCGGCGGGTTCGCGGCCGGGATCGCGCGCGCCCTGGTGCGCCATGACGCCGACTGGGTCTGGGTGATGGACGACGACACGATCCCGCGCCCGGGAGCGCTGTCCGCCCACGTCGCCGCCCTCGAGGCCTCCCCCGTGCGCCTGTCCGTCCTCTCCTCCCGCGCGGAGTGGACCGACGGCCGCGAGCACCCGATGAACCGCCCGCGCACGCGCCTGGGCGCGAGCGCGGCCGAGAAGGCCGATGCGGCCGCCGCTTCGCCCGGCGCACGGCCCATCCGCACCGCGAGCTTCGTCTCCGCCCTGCTCAACGGCCAGGACGTGCGCCGCCTCGGCCTCCCGCTGGCGGACTACTTCATCTGGTCCGACGACTTCGAGCACACCGGGCGCCTCCTGCGCCACGGCCGCGGGATCCACGTCCCCTCGAGCGTCGTCGAGCACCGCACCGCGACCTTCGGCAACGCCCAGGCATCCCCGGGCGGGCGCTTCTACTACGACGTGCGCAACCGGGTGTGGGCGCTCGGACGCACCCGCTCCTTCGCCCCCCTCGAGCGGGTCCTCTACGGCGGCCGCACCGCGCTCGGCTGGGCGCTCATGCTCGGGCGCACCCGCGATGTGGACCTCGTGGGCGTCGGCGTCCGCGGCCTGCGCGACGCGCTGCGCCGCGGTCCCCGCCGCAGCGAGGCCGTGCTCTCGGCGGATCCGGAGGCGGCGGCCGACATCCGCCGGATCGAGCGCGCGGCCGGTCGATGAACGAGGTCGCGCCCCCGCCCTTCACCGTCGTCATGCCCCTGTGGCGGGGCGACCGCGCCGATCGCTTCCGCGCCGCCGCGCGCTCCGCGACGCTCGAGCAGGACCTGCGGCCCGCGCACCTGATCGTCACGGTCGACGGCCCGGTCGGCCCCGAGCTCGAGCGCGAGCTCGCGGGCATCGAGACCGGGGAGCTGGGGCCCGCCCTGGTCCTGCGCCACGACAGGCACCGCGGACTCGCCCCCGCGCTGCAGGACGCGCTCGACCGGGCTGAGACCGAGATCATCGCGCGCGCCGACGCCGACGACCTCTGCCGTCCGGACCGCTTCGCGCGCCAGATCCCCGCCCTCGCGGACGGGCAGTTGGACCTGCTGGGCTGCGCGATGCAGGAGTTCTCCGACGACGTCGCCCCCGGCACGGGGCCGCTGCGGCGGCGCCCGCTCAGCCACGAGGAGATCGTGGCCTACCTGCCCGTGCACAGCCCCTTCCACCACCCGACGGTCGTCATGCGCGCCCCGGTCGCCCTGGCGGCCGGCGGGTACCGCGAGCTCGACCATCTGGAGGACTACTGGCTGTGGGAGCGGATGGTGCTGGCCGGGGCCCGCTGCGGCAACCTGCCGGACGTCCTCGTCGACTACCGCGTCGACGAGGACCTGTTCGCCCGGCGCGGCGGCTGGGGGATGCTCGCCTCGGACCTGCGCCTGCAGCGGATCTTCCTGCGCGATCGGGTGATCGGCCCGTGGGGCTTCGTCCGCAATCTCGCGAGCCGGGGCGCCTACCGCCTCGTGCCGGGCGCTGCGCGCCGCTTCGTGTACCGCACGTTCGTCGAGCCGTTCTCCCCGCGCTCCCGCTGAGCGGGACCGCCGCTGGCGGGGTGACCTCCGCCGCACGGGGCATCGGACCCCGGCGATCTCCCCGGGACGCGCTCGCGCCTGGTCTACTGTGGGGCTGTTCGGCAGTCCATCGAAAGGCAGACCTGTGGCGACCCCTGACCTCCTGATCGTGGGCTCCGGCCTGTTCGGTCTCACGATCGCCGAGCGTGCGGCGACGCAGCACGGCGCGAAGGTGACGATCATCGACCGTCGCGACCACATCGGCGGCAACGCCTACTCGGAGCGCGATCCCGAGACGGGCATCGAGATCCACAAGTACGGCGCCCACCTGTTCCACACCTCGAACGAGCGCGTGTGGGAGTACGTCAACCGCTTCACGACGTTCACGGACTACGTCCACAAGGTCTACACGACTCACGACGGCGTCGTGTACCCGATGCCCATCAACCTGGGCACGATCAACCAGTTCTTCTCCGCCGCGTACACGCCCGACGAGGCGCGCGCCGTGATCGCCGAGCAGGCCGGCGAGCTCGCGGGCCAGGACCCGGAGAACCTCAACGACAAGGGCATCTCCCTCATCGGCCGCCCGCTCTACGAGGCGTTCATCAAGAACTACACCGGCAAGCAGTGGCAGACCGATCCGAAGGACCTCCCGGCCTCGATCATCTCCCGCCTGCCCGTGCGCTACACGTACGACAACCGCTACTTCAACGACACCTACGAGGGCCTGCCGACCGACGGCTACACCGCGTGGCTGGAGAAGATGGCCGACCACGAGAACATCGAGGTCCAGCTGTCCACCGACTACTTCGACGAGAGCCAGCCGCTGAACAAGGCGGCCGTCCGCGGCCGGATCCCCGTCGTCTACACCGGCCCCGTCGACCGCTACTTCGACTACGCCCACGGCGACCTCAAGTGGCGCACCATCGACCTGGAGACCGAGCGCCTGGATTCCACGGGCGACTTCCAGGGCACCTCCGTCATGAACTACGCCGACGCCGAGGTCCCCTTCACCCGCATCATCGAGCCGCGCCACTTCCACCCCGAGCGCGACTACCCGGGCGACCGCACGATCATCCAGCGCGAGTTCTCGCGCTTCGCCGAGCGGGACGACGAGCCCTACTACCCCGTCAACTCCACCGAGGACCGCGAGACCCTGCTCGCCTACCGGGCGATGGCCGACGCCGAGCCGAGGACGATCTTCGGCGGGCGCCTGGGCACCTACCAGTACCTCGACATGCACATGGCGATCGGCGCGGCGCTGTCCGTGGCCGACAACAAGCTGGCCGACCTGCTGGCCTCCTGAGGAGACACCCCGTGACCACCACTGACGCCCCCGCCCGGCCCGAGGCCGAGCGCCGCATCCTGCACCGCCTGATCCTCCCGCTCGAGGCGACGCCCGACATCATCCCGCTGTACATCGAGCAGCAGAGCGCCCGCTCGAGCGCCGTGTCCTCGAGCTTCGGCCTCGGCGGCGGCGACGAGCAGGTCGACGCCGCGGGAGGGTCGACCGCTCCCGCCGCGCAGGTCGACGCCACCGAGCTCTCGGACCGCTACAGCGTGCGGATCCCGGCGGGCCAGATGCGCTCCTTCGGCACCTACTTCAACGCGTTCCCGGCCAGCTACTGGCGGCGCTGGACCCCGGTGCGCTCGGTGCGCCTGCGCATCGTCACCCGCGGCCGCGGCCAGATCGTCGTCTACCGCTCCAACGCGCGCGGCGCGATCCAGCGCCAGGAGTTCCTGGTCGTCACCGAGAACGGCGAGCACGTCTTCGATCTCCCGCTGACCGCCTTCGGCGACGGCGGCTGGTACTGGTTCGACGCCTACGCGGGCTCGAAGGACTTCACGATCGTCGGCGCGGACTGGTCCGCCGAGGCGTCCCTCGCCCGCACCGAGGGCACCTTCTCGATCTCCATGACCACCATGAACAAGGTCGAGTACTGCCTCGAGAACATCCGCACCCTCGAGTCGAACCCGGACCTGCGCCGGGTCCTCGACACGATGTACGTGATCGACCAGGGCTCGGACCGCCTTTCCGACCACCCCGACGAGCTCGGCCCGCTCCAGGAGTCGATGGGCGATCAGCTCACCATCGTCGAGCAGGGCAACATCGGCGGCTCCGGCGGCTTCTCGCGCGGCATGTACGAGACCGCGAAGGCGGGCCGCTCGACCTACGTGGTCAACTGCGACGACGACATCGTCATCGAGCCCGAGTCGCTCATCCGCCTGGTGACCTTCGCCGACTACGCGACGAAGCCCACGATCACGGGCGCCCACATGTTCGACCTCAACAACCGCTCGGTGCTGCACACCTTCGGCGAGGTCGTCGACCCCTGGCGCATCCAGCCCTCGCTGCCCAACCCGGACAACTTCCTGGGCCACGACTTCGCGCTCTTCCCGCTGCGCACGACCCCCTGGCTGCACCGCCGCGCGGACGTCGACTACAACGGCTGGTGGATGTGCCTGATCCCCGTCGAGGCCGTCGAGAAGATCGGCCTGTCCCTGCCCGTCTTCATCAAGTGGGACGACGCCGAGTACGGCCTGCGCGCCAAGAAGGCCGGCTACCCGACCGTCAGCCTCCCGGGCGCGGGCGTGTGGCACGTCAGCTGGGTCGACAAGGACGACCTGGTGGGCTGGCAGGCCTACTTCCATGAGCGCAACCGCATCATCACCGCGCTCCTGCACTCCCCGTACCCGCGGGGCGGCCGCGTGATCCGCGAGTCGCAGTACATGGACGTCAAGCACATCATCTCCATGCAGTACTACACGGAGACCGGGCGCATGATGGCCCAGCGCGACGTCCTGCGCGGCCCCTCGCCGCTGCACTCCGAGATCGGCACCAAGCTCCCGGAGATCCGGAAGATGGCGGCCGACTTCGACGACTCGCGCGCCAAGAAGGACGCCGAGGAGTACCCGGCCGTGCACGTGGACAAGCCCCCGCACCGCGGGCGCCCGTTCATGGAGCCGCGTCGCTCCCGCCTTCCGCTGTGGACCGCCAAGACCCTCGTCAAGCAGCTGGCCACGCCCGTCAAGGAGCGCGCCGACCGCAACCCCGAGACCGCCGTCGCGCACCAGGACGCGCGCTGGTGGCGCCTGTCGCAGTACGACAGCGCGCTCGTCTCCAACGCCGAGGGCACGCAGGTCTCCTGGTACAAGCGCGACAGGGCCAAGGCGCGCGAGATGCTCGCCGAGACCGCCCGCACGCACGTCGAGCTCGCCCGGCGCTGGTCGGAGCTGCAGCAGCAGTTCCGCGCCGCCGCCCCCGAGCTGACGAGCTTCGAGGCGTGGGAGAAGACGTTCCGCGACAACCCCGCCCCCGAGCGCCCCGCGAAGGACGCCGGCGCGGGAAAGACCGCGTGAGCGCCGGAGCCGCAGCCCCGTCGATCGGACGCCTGTCCAAGGCCGAGAAGGCCCAGGGCTGGCGCACGCCGGGGCAGGACCACGGCTGGCTGAACCCGCTCTACGAGCGCTTCCTGCTGCACCTCCTGGTCAAGAAGGAGCTGCGGGTCCGCTACCGCGGCAGCGTGCTCGGCATGGCGTGGAGCTACGTCAAGCCCGCCGTGCAGTTCCTCGTGTTCTTCCTGGCCCTGGGCGTGTTCCTGCAGCTGAACAAGGGCATGCCGGCCTATGCGGTGTACCTGTTCTCGGGCATCGTGGTGGCGAACCTGTTCGGCGAGGTGTTCGGCAACTGCACGCGGTCGATCACGGGCAACCAGGCGCTGGTGTCCAAGATCTACCTGCCCAGCGAGCTGTTCCCGTGGTCGTCCATGATCGTCGCGCTCATCCACTTCCTCCCGCAGGTCCTGGTGCTGACGATCGGTGCGCTGCTCTACGGCTGGATTCCCTCGCCGACCGCGGCGATCGCGTTCTTCCTCGGCATGGTGATCCTGCTGCTGCTGTCCATGGGTCTCGGGATGATCGGGGCGGCGCTGAACGCCGCCTACCGCGACATCGAGAACTTCGTCGACCTGATCACCATGGTCGCCATGTGGATCACGCCGATCATGTACAAGATCACGATGGTCAAGGACGCGCTGCAGGACTCGATCTGGTGGTGGCTGTACTCGCTCAACCCGCTCGCGATCGTGGTCGAGCTGTTCCACGTCGCGTTCTGGCGCTACGGCCCCGAGGTGGTCGAGGCCGTCGAGGTCGACAAGGACCTCTCGCTGGTCCCGCCGCTGGGCCCCCTGTCCAACGGCCCGTTCGGGTACTGGTGGGTCGGCCTGCTGACCTCCGCGATCGTCTTCGCGATCGGCACCCTCGTCTTCGAGCGCACGAAGCGCCGCTTCGCCCAGGAGCTGTGATGGCACCCTCCACGATCGACGTCCCCGGCGCGCCGCCCAAGCCGGACCTCACGCGCGAGATGGTGCGCGTGGAGAGCGTGACCAAGCAGTTCGACCTGCGCCACAACCACTCGCTCAAGGAGCTCGCCTTCGCGGCGCTCCAGCGCAAGAAGCTGAAGGACGAGTTCACGGCGCTGAACGGGGTGGACCTCACGGTCCACGCCGGGGAGACCGTCGGGCTCATCGGCTTCAACGGCTCGGGCAAGTCGACGCTGCTCAAGACCATCTCGGGCGTGCTGTTCCCCGACGAGGGGCGCGTCATGCTGCGCGGCCGCGTCGCGGGCCTCATCGAGGTCGGCGCCGGCTTCCACCCGGACCTCTCCGGGCGCGAGAACGTCTACCTCAACGGCGCGATCCTCGGCATGACCCGCTCGCAGATCGATGACCGGTTCCAGGACATCGTCGACTTCAGCGAGATCGAGGAGTTCATCGACACGGACGTGAAGTACTACAGCTCGGGCATGTTCCTGCGCCTGGCATTCGCGGTCGCGGTCCATACGGACCCCGACATCTTCCTGGTCGACGAGATCCTCTCGGTCGGCGACGAGCCCTTCCAGAAGAAGTGCATCAAGCGCATCCGCGAGCTCCAGGTCGCGGGCCGCACGATGATCGTCGTCTCCCACGAGCTCGCGATGCTGCAGAAGCTGTGCTCCCGCATCGTCGTGCTCGAGCACGGGAAGATCATCTACGACGGCGATCCGCGCACCGCGGTCGCGCGCCTGCGCGCCACCGCCGCCTGATCGACGGCACCGGCTGAGCCTCGGCTCCGCCTGATCGACGGCACCGCCCGATCGACGGGGCCGCCTGATCGACGGCACCGGCTGAGCCTCGGCTCCGCCGACACGACGAGAGCCCGGCCGCACCCCTCGGGGAGCAGTCGGGCTCTCGCGCATCCGGCAGCGCCCGCGGGTCTCAGGCGGGGCGATCGGGGCCGATGCCCTCCGCGGCCCGGGTCGCGTCGTCGATCGCGGCGACGGGTCCGAGCACCCGGGCGCCCCGGAGCCAGGCGCCCAGCATCGCCGACACATCCGAGGAGCCGTCCGCGCCGTCGGAGCCGATGAGGACCTCTGCGCCCTCGTCGGCGGCGGTCGCGGGGGCGACGACAGGGCCGGACCACGGGCCGGGGGCGAGGGCCAGCACGTCCCCGGCGCCCCGCACCTCCTGCGCCCAGTCGTGCGCGAGCGGGGGCAGCGGCATCGAGGCGCGCAGGGCCAGCGACACGGCGTCCAGCACCAGCAGCTCCTCGGCGGCATCGGCGAGCTCGGTCCCGGGGCGGTCGGTGGCGACGATCAGCATCCCGTCGACGTCAGCGGGCGGGACCGGCGCGGTCGAGGCCGTCGCCGGGTCGCGGTCGAGGACACGGACCTCCGCGCCGGTCGTCCAGCCGGCCAGCGCGAGCACCAGGCGCTTCCAGTGGGGCGGGAGATCCAGGACGAGGGCATCGCCCCTCGACAGCGCGATCTCGTCGGCGAGGTGGTTCGCGGCCTTGATCACCCAGTTGCCCAGGACGCGGCCGGACAGCTCGGTGCGGCCATCGGCGCCGAACCAGGTCAGGGCCGGTCGCGGGCCGAGCTTGGCAAGGGCATCGAGCAGCTCGCGGCCCGTGCGGGGCGCGGGGGAGCGGGAGTCGGTCATGCATCCTCCTGGGGATCGGGCCGGCGGTCGGCGGCCGGGGCAGGGCCGCGCACCACGACGCGGACCGGCGGCAGGGGACGGGCGATGGACTCGGCGGCCAGCGCCGTGCGGATGCGCTCGGCCCTCGCCCCGGCGCGCATCCAGGATGCGGGATCATCGCCGCCCGGGACGACGTGGACGAGGAGCGGCGCCGAGCCCTCCGCGGGCCCGCGTTCTGCCGGGTCCGCGACGGGCCCGGGTGCTGCCGGGTCCGCGACGGGCCCGGGTGCTGCCGGGTCCGCGACGGGCCCGCGTTCTGCCGGGTCCGCGACGGGCCCGGGTGCTGCCGGGTCCGCGACGGGCCCGGGTGCTGCCGGGTCCGCGACGGGCCCGGGTGCTGCCGGGTCCGCGACGGGCCCGTCGACCGTCGGCGCGGCGCCGGCGGGGGAGAGCGCAACGAGGAGGTCCTGCTCGTCCTCATCATCGCGATCATCATCGCGCCGCGTCGCCGCGACCGCGAGCGCCCGGGCGATCCGCACGTGATCGGGCTCGGGGCCCATCGCGGCGATCGGCTCGTCGTCCTCGCCGAGCCCGAGGGCCTGCCAGACGGACTCGAGCGAGGGGCGGCGGAACCAGTCGCCCTCCCCGGTCCGCACGAGAGTCCGCGCTCCGACCGCAGAGGGCTGCGCGGGGGCGGAGCACGGCTCTCCCGGGACGGTGCTCGCGGGAGACTGCATGCCGCCGAGGGGTGCGACGGTCCCCGTGGGCAGGCCGCGCACCAGGGCCGCGGGAACCCGCGTCGCCTTGCCCTTGACGAGGTCCGCGGCCGCGGCGATCTCGTCGGCCAGCGCGCGCACCGTCACCCCCAGGGGACGACCGGCATCGTCGATGCCGCCGCGGAGGTCCTCGAGCACCTGCACGCCGGCCGCGCCGAGGGCCAGATCCGTCACGCCCGTGCGCCAGATCCGCGAGCAGGTGTCCGACAGGATGACGCCGATCTCGACGCCGAGGAGCTCGCGCAGCGCACCGCACAGCGCGCGGGCGGCGGCATCGGGATCCGCGGGAAGCAGGAGCAGGCCGTCCGGGGCGTTGGAGGCATCGATCCCGGCGGCGGCCATGACGGGACCGCTCACGGACTCGACCACCGAGGTCACGACGGCGCCGTGACGCCGCCGTGCGACGCGGCGCACCGTCGCCGCCTCCACGGCGCGCTCCTTTGCGGAGGGATCCACCACGAGGCCCTGCGCCTTCGAGACCAGCTTGGAGGCCAGGCACAGGACGTCGCCGTCGCGCGCCGGGCACGGTCCGTCGCCGTGCAGCGCGGCGGCGAGCAGTGCGACGAGATCATCGCCCGCGCGCACCTCGTCCAGACCGGTCACGGGCAGCACCGCGAGTCCCGGGACGGCGGTCGATGACGGGGCGGGCAGCGGGGCGGGCGGGGGAGCGGGCAGGGGAGTGTTCACGGTCTGTGCTCCTTCGCGCTCGGCCGTGGATCGGCCGTCTGTCGGCCATGAGACGGTGATCACCGGGACCGGGATCATCTCATCGCGGGCGCGGATGCGGCTTGACGGTCCCGAGTTACACCGGTGTACTTTAGAGGTCGTCCTCTCCGCATGCCCGCCGCGCGAGCACCCGTGCCCGCACGGCGGCGCGCCGCGAGGACCCCGTGCACCGTCCCACCACGCACCGAAGGAGTCCGCATGGACATGAGCCGCCGCCCGGACTCCGAGCGCACGGAGGACGCCGCCCGCGAGCTCACCCTCCTCGACCTCACGGTGATCGACGGGGCGGAGGAGGCCGAGCCCTCGTGGCAGGAGCGCGCCCTGTGCGCGCAGACGGACCCGGAGGCCTTCTTCCCCGAGAAGGGCGGATCCACCCGCGAGGCCAAGCGCGTCTGCGTCTCGTGCGAGGTCCGCGCCGAGTGCCTCGAGTACGCCCTCCAGAACGATGAGCGGTTCGGCATCTGGGGCGGACTGTCCGAACGCGAGCGCCGCAAGTTCAAGCGCCGGGCCGTCTGAGGGCCGCGCCGTGCGCGCCCTCGATCGAGCATGATGACCCGCACGACGGCCCTCGTCGTCACGGCCCCCGTCGTCACCGCCCTCGTCCTCGCCGATACCGGCACGCGCGCCCGTGCCGTCGAGAGCGCCCTGGCCGCCGCGGGCGCCCAGACGCGCGCCCCCGACCGCGTGCTCGTGATCATCTCGCCCCGCTCCGCCGACGCCTCCCCGGCCGCGGAGGGGGCGGACGGCGACGACGCCGTCGATCCCGGCTCCATCGCGGCTCGCGACGAGGTCGAGGCGGTCCTGCGGCCCGCCCGCCCCGGGCTCCGCGCCGCGCTCGCCGCCGCAGGCGATCACCTCGCCCACGACCTCCTCCAGCGCGAGAGCTCCTGGCTGTGGCTCGTCCCGGCGGGATCCGACCCGGGACGCCGCTGCCTCGAGGAGCTCACGCGCCGGGCCGCGCAGAATGCGCACATCGCCGCGGCGGGTGCCAAGCGCGTCCAGGCGCGGGACGGAGGGTCCGGGCGGCGCCGCGGCGGCACGGCTGCGGATGCGGCCGACGGCCTCGTCGACGTCGGACTCACCCTGACCCGGTCGGCGCGCGTGGTCACAGGCGTCGACGGCGGCGAGATCGACCAGGGCCAGGACGACTGGCGGCGCGATGTCCTCGCCCTCCCGATGGACGGACTGCTGCTGGCGGAGGACGCGCTGGTCCGCGTCGGCGGCCTCGATCCGGCGCTGCCCGACCGCTGGGCCGTCGTCGAGCTGTGCCACCGGCTGTGGCGCGGCGGATACCGCGTCGAGGTGGTCCCCGCGGCACGGGCCCTGGCGCCCGTGCGCGGGAGCACCGGTGCGGAGCGCCGCGCGAACCGGGCAGGCCGCCTGGGCACCGCGCTCGCGATGCGCCGCGCCCCGTTCGCCGTGCTCGCGCTCCTGCTGCTGCCGCTCGGAGCGCTCTGGCGCGCCCTCGGCGCGGTCATGACCCACAGCCCCTCCACGATCCTCGACGAGATCGTCGGATCGCTGCGCGCCGCGGTCGCGGGCCCCGGCATCATTGCCCGCTCCGCGCGCGCCGCCTCGCGCGCCCGGACGCCGCGCTCGCGCCTGGCCCCGCTGTTCCTCCCGCGCCGCGAGGCCGTGCGGCGGTCCCTGGGGTCCCTGTGGACCCGCACCCTGGCCGATGACGAGCGCAGCCGTCGGATCCGACGCACCACCTGGGGCATCGCCGGCACCACCCATGGGGCCGACGACGCCGACTTCGGTCGGCACACGGCGTGGACGCTCGCCCTCGGGGTGCTCGCGGCGGTCGGGACGCTGATCGGCCTGCGCCCTCTCCTGGCCGGGGGCGACCTCGGCGGCGGAGCCCTCGTGCCCCTGCCCGCCGACTGGCACGAGACCCTCGAGACCGCGTGGGCCTCGTGGATCCCGAGCGGGCAGGGGGCCCGCGTCGCCGCGGACCCGCTGATCCGCCTCCTGGGGCACCTCCCCGTCCCGGGGCCGCTGCTCGTCGAGACGATCCTGCTGGGCGCGATCCCCTGCGCGGCCCTCGGGGCCTGGTGGGCCGCCGGGGCCCTCACCCGGGCCGTCGGCGGGCGCCTCGTGCTCAGCGCGACCTGGGCGCTCGCCCCGTCGCTGCTCGAGGCCGTCGCCCAGGGCCGCTGGCCCCTCGCGCTCGTCCACACGCTGCTGCCGCTGTGGGCGCTCGCCGTGGCGCGCGCCGTGGGCCTGCCCCATAAGCGCTCGCAGGCCAGCGTGTCCGCGGCCGCCGGAGCCGGCCTGCTCCTGCTCGTGATCGGCGCCGTCCAGGCCGGGCTCGTGGTCCTCGCCGCCGCGGCCCTCGCGATCATCGCCCTGCTCGTGCCCGGGCGCCGCGTGCGCCTGCTCTGGGTCCTCGTGCCCTCCCTCGCGCTCCACCTCCCGTACCTGCCCCGCTATCTCGCGCATCCGCGCACGCTGCTGGCGGTCGGGGCCCAGGACGGGATCGGCGTCGGCACGGACGGGGCATCGACGTTGCTCGACGCCCTGCGCCTGGCCCCGGGCAGCGGCTGGCAGGCCCTCGCGGGGACGCTGGGCGCAGACGGCGCGGCCTGGGCGCCGCTGCTGCTGCTCATCCCGGTGGCGGCCTGCGCGCTGGCGGCCCCGTTCCTGCGGGGGGATGCGGGCACCGTCGGTCGACTGGCCGCGCTCCTGACCGCCCTCGGCGTCGGCGCCGCGATCGTGACCGTCACCGTCCCGACGGGCGTCGTCGACGGCCAGGTGCTGCGCGCCCCCGCGAACGCGGCGATGTCCGCGACCCTCCTGGCCCTGCTGCTCGGCGCCGGCTGCATGATCGACGCGCTCGCCCGGCGCGGGGCGCGGATGAGCATGCTGAGACGCCGCGCGACCGCGCTCGCCGCCCTCGTGATCGGGGCGTCCACCGCCGCGCTCGTCCTCGGCTGGTCCCTCGCCCTGCCGGGTGCGCTCGAGGTGACGCGGGGCGAGCTGCGGGAGATCCCGGCGGCCGCCGCGGACCAGGGGCGATCGGAGGCGCGCACCCGCACGCTCGTGCTGGGCGACGGCGCGGCCCGCACGGGCGCCGTCCCGGCGCGCCTCGTGCGCGCCGGCGGTCCCGATGCGACGCAGACCTCCGCGCTCTCCGCGGCGCGCGACCTCGAGCGGGCCCGAGCGCAGGGCACCGACGGCAGTGCGAAGGACGACGCCGCAGTGCTGCGCACGACCGCGGCCCTGCTGGCCTCCGACACCGACCCCACCGGCCTGCAGGACCTCGCCGTCGGCTACGTGCTCGTTCCCGGCGACCCCGAGCAGGACCCCGCGCTCATCACCGCCCTGGACACATCGTCGCTGCTCGAGAAGGTCACGCAGGGCACCGGAGGCTCCCTGTGGCGCGTGATCGACCAGCACGGCCGGGCGACGATCGGCGCGACCGCGCCGGGGCAGCCCCGCGAGGACCTGGCGGCGTCCGTGATCGACGTCGAGGCGCCCGTCGGGGCCGCCCCGGCGATGCGCACCGTCTCCCTGGCGGAGAACCGCTCGGCCGCCTGGCGGGCGAGCCTGGACGGCCGTGAGCTCGAGCCCGTCACGGTCGACGGCTGGGCCCAGGGCTTCCTCGTGCCCCCGGACGCCTCCGGTCGCCTCGTCATCACGACGGACGCCCCGGCTGTCCGACTCGCCCAGCTGCTGCTCGCCCTCGCGCTCGCGCTGACGGCGCTCGTCGCCGTCCCCTGGCGCGGACGAGCCCACGTCCCGGAGGAGAGGACCCCGTGAGCCGTCGCACCGTCCGCCCCGTCCTGGCCGTGCTGAGCCTGCTCCCCCTGGTGGGAGCGGGCGTCCTCCTCGCGCAGCTGCCGGCCCCCTCCGCCGAGGACCTCCCCGCGGCGACGGCCACGGCGCCTCCCCGCAGCGCCGACCTGCTGTGCCCGGGCCCGCTGACGGTCCCCGACGAGCTCCTGAGCGGGGGCGGGGACGCCGCGCTCGCGGTGATCCCCCCGAGCCCCCAGACCGCCGTGCGCGGTGCGGCGCTCACGGGATCCTCCTCGCTGCTGTTCGGCCGTGCCAGCGGTGCCCAGACCCAGCTCGCCTCGGACGGCACCGCACCGGCCCCGAGCGTCACCATGAGCGCGGGGGATGCCCCCGTCGCCGGTGCCCGGATCGCCTCGGGCGCCTACGGCGACACCTCCTTCGCCGCCCCCGCGGCCACCGGCCCCGTGCAGGTCGCCGCCGAGCCCGTCGATGACAGCGGCCTCGCCGCGGTCGCCGGCCAGGCCGCCCTGACGCCCGCCGGCGATTTCCGCTCGCTCTCCCTGTCGCGCTGCTCCGAGCCGGTCGTGTCGGCGTCCTTCCTCGGGGCCGGCACGGAGGCCGGGACCTCGAGCGCACTGGTCCTGACCAACCCCGGCACGCGCCCGGCCACCGCCGCGATCCAGGTCTCGACCCCCGACGGCCCCGCCGACCTCGCGGGATCGAGCCGGATCGTCGTCGCCCCGGGGACGACGGAGCGCCTCCTCCTGGAATCCGTGGCGCCCGGCCAGGAGGCGCTCGGGGTGAGCGTCGAGACCGTCGGCGCGCCGCTCGCGATGCACCTGCAGACCACCGAGCGCAGCGGCCTGACCCCGGGCGGCGGCGAGATCCTCGCCCCGCTGCCGCCGAGCGCTCCGGAGCAGGTGATCCCCGCCGTCCACGTCGCGCCCGGGCAGACCCCGGTCCTCGTGCTGCGCAATCCCGGAGGCTCCGCGATCACCGCGGCGGTGGACCTGCACGGTGCCGACGGGCCGATCGCGGCGGCGCACCGCGAGGGGATCGAGGTGGCTCCCGGGGCCGTCGTCTCCGTGCCGCTCGCAGGGACCGGCGACGGCGATCTGACGGCGGTCGTGACGGCCGACGGGGCCGTCGACGCCGCAGTTCGCTCGACCGTCGTGGGGCAGGACCTCCCGGGTGACACGATCGGCGCGCCCGTCGAGTTCGCGATCGCCGGCCAGACCCCGGAGCTCGGCGGCGCCGGACTGCTCCCGCTGCCCTACGGCGCATCCGATGCGGTGCTCTCGCTGTGGTCCGCGGAGGAGACCGCCGCGACCGTGATCCTGCTCGGAGCCGACGGCGGTGCCGGGACCCCGGTGCCCGTGCGCCTGGGTGCGGGACGGGAGGCCCTCGTGGCCGCCGCCTCCCTCACGGGCACGCGCGGCGCCCCGGTGGCGCTGGTCGTCGCGACCGACGGCGGGGGCGTCCACGGCGCATGGGCGCAGGCCCCCTCCCCGGCCGGTGCGGGGGGAGCCGTGCTGTCGACGCTGCCGGTGCTACCGGCGGATGATGGCGCCGCGGCGCTCGACGTCGCCGCCTCCTGACCCGCGCTCGCCGCCTGATCCGCGAGCGCACCCGCCCCAGCGGCGCACCCGCTTCAGCGGCGCGCTCGCGCGTGCGCGCCGTCGGGTCAGGAGGGCGGTCCGCTCACGGGAGGCGGCGCCTCAGAGGTCCCAGGCCCCCGGATCGACGTCCTCGGGGTCCATCGCGAGCATCGCGCCGATCTGCTCGGCGAGGACCTGGCGCACCAGCATCTCCAGGTCCCCGGGCGCGGAGCAGCGGCTCACGATCGGGCGGCGGTACAGGACGATCTGCGGCGGGTGATCGCGATCCGGGGCGATGTAGCGCCCGAGCGGAACGGCCTGCATCTCCCACGGCGCGGGGTCGGTGGTGGGGATCTCCTGGACCGAGACGGCGAGGTGCTCGAGGCGGCGGCCGAAGCGGTCCATGAGGGCCTCGGCGCTCTCGAGGACCGTGTCGTCGAAGATCTCCCGCCGCGTGAGATGCCCCGGCAAGTGCGGGGGCAGGAGCATGCCGCGGAATCCGCGGCCGTGGCGGTCACGACGTCGGGGCCGCCGTGCGGCGACGGCTGCGGGAGCGATCGAGGGGCGGAGGGGGCGGGAGGCGCCGGTGCCGTCCGCGCCGGGATCCGCGGTGCTGTGCCCTTCGCCTCGTGCCATGGTCCGACTGTACCGGCCCCGCTCGCCGTAGACTCCGACCCGTGCCTGCTCGCGAATGCTCCCGGACGGCGTGCTCGAGACCCGCTGTCAGCACGCTCACCTACAACTACGCGGACTCGACCGCTGTGCTGGGCCCGCTGGCCCGCGCGAGCGAGCCGCATTCCTACGACCTGTGCGCAGAGCACTCCGCCGGGATGACCGTCCCGCGCGGGTGGCGGGTGATCCGGGTCCCCGGGACTGCCGAGGCCTCCGACGAGCTCGTCGCCCTCGCCGACGCCGTCCGTCCGCGGCCCTCCGCGCCGCCGGCCCAGCCCGTCGAGCACCCGCGCCCGGGCCGCCCTCCGCACCTCCAGGTCGTCAGGAGCCCTCATGAGTGACCGCAGCACCCACGAGCAGGATGCGGACATGACCGGCACGAGCGCGGCGGCGACGCCCGTCGATGCGCCCACCGAGGTCTCCGCCGCGCCCGTCGGCCTCTCCGCGATCGTCAAGGCCTACGACGTGCGCGGGACGGCGGGGGAGCAGCTGACCGCGCCCGTCGCCCGGGCGCTGGGGGCCGCGTTCGCGGACCTCCTCGACGGCGCGGGGATGATCGTCGCCCACGACATGCGCGTCTCCTCGCCCGAGCTCTCCGCCGCGTTCGTCGACGGCGCCGTCCGCCGCGGCTCCCGGGTGCTCGTCGCAGGACTCAGCTCGACGGACCAGCTGTACTGCGCCTCGGGCCTGCACGACCTCGCCGGGGCGATGTTCACGGCCTCCCACAACCCGGCGCCCGACAACGGCATCAAGCTGTGCCGACCCGGGGCCCGCCCGATCAGCCGGGACACGGGCCTGGCGCAGATCCGCGAGAGGGCGGAGACCTACCTCGCGGCGGGGGAGATCCCGGAGCGCGAAGGCGGTGCGCGCGAAAGCGTCGAGACCCTCGACGACTACGTCGCGATGATGCTCCGCCTGGTCCCGGTGCCGGATTGCCGCCCGTTGCGCGTCGTGGTCGACGCCGCCAACGCCATGGCCGGTCACACGATGCCCGCCGTCGCCCAGCACCTCGACGCCGTGACTGTCGTCCCGCTGAACTTCCGGCTCGACGGCACCTTCCCGAGCCATGAGGCCAATCCGCTGGACACCTCCACCCTGCGCGAGCTGCAGGACGCCGTGCGCCGCGAGAGGGCCGACCTCGGCCTGGCCTTCGACGGCGATGCCGACCGCTGCGTCGTGGTCGACGAGACCGGCACCCCGGTGCCGCCCTCGGCGATCACCGCGCTCATCGCCGTGCGGGAGATCGCCCGTGCCCGGGCGGCGGGCGAGGACGAGCCCGTCGTCGTCGCCAACCTCGTGTCCTCGCGGCACGTGGGCGAGGCGATCGCTGGGGCAGGGGGTCGGAGGGTCCGCTCGCAGGTGGGCCACTCGCTGATCAAGGCGCTGATGGCGCGCGAGGACGCCGTGTTCGGCGGCGAGCATTCCGCGCACTACTACTTCCGTGATTTCTTCTTCGCCGACTCCGGGATGCTCGCGGCGCTGCACGTGCTCGCGGCGCTGCAGGAGACCGAGGGACCGCTGTCCGCGCTGGTCGCCGAGCACGACCCGTACGTGGCCAGCGGCGAGATCAACTCGCGCATCGCCGATGCGGCCGCGGCCCGCGAGCGGGTCCGCGCCGTGATGGCCCCGCGGCCCGGCACCGTGATCGACGACCTCGACGGCATGACCGTCGAGCACTGGGCCCCGGATGCCGCTGCGGCGGACCCCGCAGGAACCGACGCCAGCGCGGCGGGCCTCGCTCCGGCATCGCCCGAGCGCTGGTGGTTCTCCCTGCGCTCCTCCAACACCGAGCCGCTGCTGCGCCTGAACGTCGAGGCCGAGGACGCCGCGACGATGGAGCGCGTCCGCGACGAGGTCCTCGACATCATCCCCCAGGAGGCGACCATGCCCGATGCTTCTGCACCTGACGCCGCCGCGGCGGAGAGCACTGCGGCAGGCAGTGCTTCGGCAGGCAGCGCTGCACGCGGCACTGAAGCACCCGGCACTGCAGCCCCGAGCGCGTCCGACGGCGTCGGCCCGAGCACTGGGGGAGCGCATCCGGGAGCGAGCCGGGCGGACGTCCCCTCCTGGGTCCGCTCGCGCCTGCGCTGCCCGGTGTGCCGCGGCGAGCTCGTCGACGGCACCGGGACCCTCGAGTGCGAGGCGTGCCCGCGCACCTACGCGGTCGAGGGCGGGATCCCCGTCCTCATCGCCGACCGCGGCGAGGCCGCCCAGGACTGAGCGCCGCATCGGTCCGCCCGCCGCGGGGCGATGCGCCTCACGAGCTGAACGGCAGCGTCCCGACCTGACGGGCGAGCTCGAGCTCCCGCTCGCGGCGGGACCGCAGGAGCTCCTCGTCGCGCCGGGACCGCTCAGCGAGCACGGCCTGCAGGAACGCCTCGGGGTCCGTGCCCGGAGGCGGGGGCGGCGAGACCGACGGCACCACCCGCTGCACCAGGTCGAGAGCGAGGTCGCGGCGGGAGCGCGCGTGCAGCGATGACGACCGGGCCAGGAACGTCCGGATCTCCTGCAGCAGGGTCGGGGGCAGACGGCCGACATCGGCGCCGCGCGCCCAAGCCGTGAGATGCCCGGGGACCTCGACCTGCGTCGGCGCGGGCGTCCGCAGCCGCTCCTGCAGCACGAACGTGCCCGCGAGCAGGTCGCCGAGGCGACGCGACCGCGCATCGACGAGAGCGATCGCCAGGGCGAGCGTGCCCGACACCGTCCAGATCTCGAACAGCGCGGATACGGCGCGCAGGATGCTCTGGCGCACATGCACCGGGCCCCCGTCGTCCCGGACCACGCGCGTGCCGACGGCCCACCGCCCCAGCGACCTGCCGCCGGACACCGTCTCGGCGAGCACGGGGATCCCGAGGAGCGCGAACGCGGTGATGAGCACGGAGCCGGCCGCGAGATAGCCCTCATCGAGGGACGCGGAGCGGGCGAGCATCGCGAGCGACCAGATCCCGCCGACGAGGAGGGCGAGGGACACCAGGCCGTCGATCGCGAAGGAGAGGATGCGCATCGCGAAGGATGCGGGCCGCAGGTCCAGCAGGACGGCCTCGCCCGTCACCAGGGCCTCGCGCCGTGCGGTCTCCGCGGGCCCCGCGGAGCAGACCGTGCCCCCGGTGCCCGTCGCCGTGCCTGTCGCCGTGCTCATGGCCGTGCTCATGGGACGAGTCTGGCAGGTGCGGCGCGCGAGCGGCACGTCCATCGGTCGCCCGTCGGCGGCGCGGCGGGCGACTTTCGTCGAAGGCCGCAGCCTCCCGGACGGTCCTAGGGTGAGGGCGTGGACACCGACGCCTTCATCGCCGTCAACGGCCCCACCTGGGACCGACTGGCTGCTCTCGTGCGCCGTCGGCACCTCGAGGCCGCCGAGGTCGACGAGCTCATCGCCCTGTATCGCAGCACGGCCACGCACCTGTCCACCGTGCGCTCGACCAACCCCGACCCCGTCCTGACCGCCCGGCTCTCCGTGCTGCTGTCCCGCGCGCGCGGCCGGATCATCGGCTCGCGCACCCCGCTGTGGGCGCATGTGCGGGCCGTGGTGCTCGAGGACCTCCCGGCGGCGCTGTGGTCCGCACGGTGGCAGACCGCGCTGGCGGCGGGGATCATGCTCGGCTCCGCGCTGCTCGTCGGCATCGTCCTGGGGCTCGACGACGGGCTGCGGGCCTCCCTCGTCCCCGAGGCCGCGCAGCGGCGCCTGGCCTCCGGGGCGTTCACCTCCTACTACGTCCAGGGCGATGCCGGCGGCTTCGCCGCCAACGTCTGGACCAACAACGCGTGGATCACGCTGCAGGCGGTGGTCTTCGGCGTCACCGGCGTCTGGCCGGTGTGGATGCTCGTGCTGAACGGGCTGAACATCGGCCTGGCAGGCGCGGTCATGGGCGCGCACGGGCAGCTCGGCACGTTCCTGCTGGCGATCGCCCCGCACGGGCTGCTCGAGCTGACGTGCGTCGCCGTCGGCGCCGGTGCCGGGCTGCGCCTGTTCTGGGCGTGGCTGCATCCGGGGCCGCTGCCGCGCACCTGGGCGCTCGCCCGCGCGGGCCGTGCGCTCGTGACCGTCGCCCTGGGCCTGGTGCCCGTGCTGCTCGTCAGCGGGCTCATCGAGGCGTTCGTGACGCCCTCGCCCCTGCCCACCGTCGTCCGCATCGGCATCGGGGCGCTGGCCTGGGGCGCGTTCCTCGCCTACGCCGGGGTCCTGGGGCGCAGGGCCGCGCGCCGCGGGATCACCGGGGACCTGTCCGAGGAGGTCGTGGGCGACAGCGTCGCCGTCGCCGGCTGATCCCCCGACCTCCGCTCACAGCCGTCCGGCGGCCTTGAGGGCGAGATAGCGGTCCGCGAGCGCCTGCGGGAGCTGCTCGGGGACCTCGTCGACGACCTGGACGCCGCTGCGGCCCAGCAGCTCGGCGACCGCATCGCGCTCGGCCCGCGCCTGCTCGGCGGCCGCCGCCCGGTACACGGCCTCCGCATCGCCGCGTTCGCGCGCCATCGCCGCGAGCGCCGGGTCCGCGACCGATGCCAGCACCACGGGATGGTCGGCGGCGATGCGGGCGGCGACGGGCAGCAGCCCCTGCTGGACCGCCGCGGGCTCGAGCGGCGTCACGAGCACCACGAGCGCGCCCTTGCGGGCCCGGCGCCGGATCGTGGCGGCCGCGAGCTCCCAGTCGGTCTCCACGAGCGCGGGATGCACCGGCGCAGTCGCGGCCACGACATCGGCGAGCACGGTGCGCACGCTCGAGCCGACCACGGACACGTGCTCGATCCGGTCCAGGCACACCACATCCACACGGTCACCGGCCTGCGTGGCCAGGGCCGTCAGCAGCAGCGTCGCGTCGAGGGCGGCGTCGAGCCGCGGGGCCTCGCCCACGCGGCCGGCGGAGGTGCGCGAGGTGTCGACCACGATCAGCACGTGGCGGTCGCGCTCGGGGCGCCAGGTCCGCACGACGACGCTGCGCCGCCGCGCGGTCGCCCGCCAGTCGATCGAGCGCACGTCGTCGCCGTCGACGAAGTCGCGCAGGGAGTCGAACTCGGTGCCCTGGCCGCGCTGGTGCACCGCCGCCAGTCCCTCGATCTCCCGCAGGCGCCGCACGCGCGAGGGCAGGTGGCGGCGCGAGCCGAAGGCGTGCAGGGCCATCAGCGTGCCCGGAACATCCTGGGAGGCGGTGCGCCGGGCCAGGCCGAGCGGCCCGCGCGAGGAGACGGCCACCGTGCGCGAGGCGTGCGGGCCCCGTCGGACGGGGGAGAACTCCTGGGTGATGGCCCGCCGCTCCCCGGGCGGGACGACCAGGCGGGAGCGCTGCGCGGCGAGCCCCGCGGTCGGATCCCAGGCGTCGCGCACGTCGAGGACGGCGCGCCGACCGGTCGGGTTCGTCACCAGCAGGCGCCCGGTGACCGCGGTACCCAGGCGCGCCTTGGCCGGCATCGTCCGCCGCACCACCAGGGCCCGCGGCGACGGGGCCGCCAGGGCGTCGACCACGAGGAGGACGAGGAGCACGGCGGCGCACATCGCGAGCGTGATCCACGAGGGCGCGAGCACGAGCGGGAGCACGGCGATGAGCGCCGCGAGCGCGGCGCGCGGGGTCGGTCGGATGCGCACGAGCGGATCGCCCCTGGATCAGCGGGGGACCGGGACGGCCGCGAGCGTGGCCGCCAGGACGGCCTCGATCTGCGATCCCTCGAGATCCGCCTCGGTGGTCAGGCGCGCGCGGTGGCCGAGCGTGGACGGGGCCATCGTCTTGACGTCGTCGGGCGTGATGAAGTCGCGTCCCTGCAGGTAGGCCCAGGCCCGCGCGGTGCGCAGCAGCGCGATGGCGCCGCGCGGGGAGACGCCGAGCGCGAGGCTGGGGGAGCGGCGGGTCGCCCGCGCGACGTCGACGATGTACTGCACCACGGAGTCCTCCGCGCGCACCTGGGCGACCTCGGCCTGCGCGCGGCGCAGGCTGTCGGGGTCCGCGACGGCGCGCAGGCCCGCGCTCGCCAGGTCGCCGGTGTCGAAGCCGCGCGCATGGCGCTGCACCACGGCGATCTCCGTGTCGCGGCCCGGCAGCGGCATCACGGCCTTGAGCAGGAAGCGGTCGAGCTGCGCCTCGGGCAGCGCGTAGGTGCCGTCGAACTCGATGGGGTTCTGCGTGGCGACCACCATGAAGGGGTCGGGCAGGGCGCGTGAGCGGCCGTCGACCGTCACCTGGCGCTCCTCCATCGCCTCCAGCAGCGCGGACTGGGTCTTGGGCGGGGTGCGGTTGATCTCGTCGGCCAGCAGCAGGTTCGTGAAGACCGGCCCCTCGCGGAAGACGAGATCGCTCGTGGAGTTGTCGTACACGAGGGAGCCCGTGACATCGCCCGGCATCATGTCGGGCGTGAACTGCACGCGGCGCATCTGGACGTCGAGCGACGCGGCCAGGGCGCGCACCAGCAGCGTCTTGGCGACGCCCGGGACGCCCTCGAGGAGCACGTGGCCGCGGCACAGCAGGGCGACGACGAGGCTCGTGACCGCGGCGTCCTGCCCGTCGACGGCCTTGTGGATCTCGCCGCTCAGGGCGACGAGGCGCTCGCGCGCCGGTGCATCGTCGGACAGGGCGGCACCCGCGCCGGCGCGGACATCCGGGGCGTCCTCGGGATCGGGCATCGCGGGATGCGGGGGCAGAGCGGTCATCGGTCGATCTCCTTCTCGAGTCGGTCGAGTTCATGGGCCAGGCGCACGAGCTCCGCGTCGGAGGCGACGGTCTCGGGCCCCAGCAGGCGGCGGATCTCGCCGCCGTCGCGGCGGGAGTGGGGGACGATCGCCGCGATGAGGGCGTCCAGGCCCTCGCGGCGGCGCACGCCCAGGCGGTCGGCCAGGCGCACCGCGGCGGCCGAGCGCAGCGAGCGGGCGGCGGAGTCCCGCGCCCCGGCGCGGCGCAGCAGGTGGGCGCGGCCGACGGTCAGCTCCTGGGAGCGCACGCTCACCGGCAGCGGTTCGACGACGACGGGGCCGAGCCGCCAGGACAGTGCCCACAGCGCCAGCAGCAGGCACACCGCCAGCCACAGCGCGACGGGGCCCGTCCACGGGGGCAGCTGCTCGAGCGGGCTCGCGAGGTCGGAGGCCATCGGATCGGTGGCCGAGGGCAGGTACCAGGTGACCGGGCCCGCGGTCCCGATCGCGTTGAGCGCGACGGCGGGGCCGTCGGCCTCCCGCAGGCCCTCGTTGGTGATGAAGCGGGCGCTGCCCAGGACGATCACGTCGTCGGTGCGGACGACGGCGGCACCGGCGTCGGTGCGGAAGCACGAGCGGGTGCCGGATCCGCCCGTGTACAGCAGCCCGGGCGCGGTCTGCTCCCCGTCGTCCTCGAGGGGCAGCTCACCGGCCCGGACGGAGCGGGCACGGAAGGAGGCGTCGGCGCAGGACGCATCGGCCCGGATCGCGGGCGCGTCCTCGGCGACGCGCCCGGTGGGGCGGATGCCGGGCGCGAGCACGGACAGGGAGCCGAAGTCGGGGGCCAGCAGCACGAGGCGGCCCTCGCCCGCATCGAGCGCGGAGCGCAGCAGCTCGAGCTGGTCGCGGCCGAGGGCGGACGGGTCGGTCACCAGCACGGTGCCCCCGCCCCGCAGATCCCGCGCCGCCTCGTCGGTGCGGCGCACGGTCCCGACCTCCGCGCCCTGCTCCTCGAGGACGGACACGAGGGCCTTGGAGCCCGCGGGCAGCGGGGAGGTGGGCTCAAAGGGCGCCTCGCGGAAACGGCCCTGGGCCAGCACGGAGGCGACCGACGCCAGCAGCGCCAGCACGACGACGATCACGGCGATCCGCGTCGAGCGGTCCTCCCGCGCCGCGCCCCCGCCGCGCCGCCGACCGCGTCGGGCCCTGCTCGCCGCGGCGTCGGGAACGGCCACAGCCCCGGGCGCGGCCGCAGCCCCGGGCACGGCCGCCATCTCGGGGGACGCCGGAGCCCCGGGGACCGCTCCGGTGTCGATGCCCGCCCCGGTCACAGCGCCTCCAGGACGGACGCCTCGGGGCTGGTCTGGGCGAGGTACTCGGCGAGGCGGACGGCCGCCTCGGCCTGCCGCGTGCTCGCGGTGCGCCGGGAGTAGGCGGCCGTGTCGAAGTCGTCGGCGGTGCGGGCGAGGCGTCCGCGCAGCTCGGGGAAGGCGCGTCCCGCATCGGCGGCCGCCTCATGGGCGGTCATGCCGTCGGTCACCTCGAGCAGCGTGCGCTCGGACAGGTCGCGCACGATCGCGCGCATCGCGAGGACCACCGCGTCGTCGTGACGGCCCGCGAGGACGGCCGCGCCGGCACGGCGTCGCAGCTCCTCCGCGGGGACGGCGGCATCCGCCGTCAGCTCGATCTCCTCGCGCAGCGCGACCCTCCGGCGCAGCATGCCCCGGCGCCGGAGGAGGACGACGGCGAGCGCGAGAGCGAGGAGCACGACCACGACCGCCACGGCGGTGCCCGCGGCGGGGGACCCGCCGTCCCCCTGCAGGAGAGCGTCGAGGAGATCGCGGAGCATGCCCCAGAGGCGCTCGAGGATGTTCTGGCGGTGGGCGTACTGCCCCTCGGACAGCTCGTCGAGGAGGAGGCGCCGCGCCTCGTCGGGATCGACGTCCTTCACCTCGCGCGCCTCCTCATCGGATGTCCGCTGCGAGCGCGGAGAGATCCTCGTCGCGCCGCTCGCGCGAGGCCCGGTTCAGCTCCACGTCCCAGGCCTCCTGCCGCATCCGCTCATCGGCGTAGAGCACGGTCGTGCCCGCCGAGACGAACGGCTGGACCAGGGTCGAGGCGATGAAGCTCCCGAGCATCGACAGCACCAGCATGACGCCCACGGCGAGCATGAGCTGCTGGAACTGCGTGGCGACGAGGATCGCGATGTAGACGATCGTCGCGACCATCGAGACGACGCCGGCCACCATCTGCATCGCCACGTAGGCCAGGAGCATCAGCAGCAGCGTGATCCCCAGCACCCGCCACAGGCGGCGACCGCGCGTGAGGGCGAAGGAGCGGCGCAGCGCCGCGACCGGGCCGAGGTCCTCGAGGACGAGGGCGGGGGTGGCGAGGGTCGTGCGCGCCATGAGCCACAGCACGCCCAGGATCGACAGCAGAACGGCGAGCCCCAGGGGGAGCAGCAGCCACAGGTTCTCGCCGCCGGTCAGGACGAGGGGCAGGGTGCCCAGGGCGATCAGGATGCCCACGAGCAGCGCCGATGCGAGGGCGATGATCAGGCCGAGCAGCGCGGCGCGCGGGCCGTGACGACGGGCGCTCGCCCACATCCGGCTCGTCGAGAGGGGGCGGCCCGTCGCCTCGGCCAGGGCGAGCGGGGCCATCGCCGCGGTGACGACCTGGACCGCGATCACCGAGATGAGCGAGGTCGCGAGCGTGCCGGCGAGGACGGCGATCGCCTCGGCGGGCGTCGTCCCGAGGTCGACCTCCGCACCGGTGCTCGTGGAGGCCTGCTCCATCGTCGCCTGCAGGGTGCCGACCATCGGCACCAGCGAGATCCCCGACAGCAGCGTGATGATGACGGTCGCGATCGCGAAGACGACCGCGGAGACCACGAGCATCCGGCGGGGGCGCAGGCGGTAGAGCCCGGTCGCCGCCCCGAGGATCTCCCCGAGGCCGAGAGGGCGCAGCGGGAACAGCGGCGCGCGCGCGACGAGCTCGCGGCGCTGGGCCCGTTCGGAGGCGGCGGTCCCGGCGGGTGCACCGGCTGCGCGGTCGGAGTCCGCGACGGGATCGGCCCAGGGGCTCATCGGAGCGATCGTCGGCGGCGCCTCGTCGGCACGCCCGCCCTCGGAGCCGGGGGCGGTCCAGGGACTGGTCATGACGGCGCTCCTTCCACGTGTCGCTTCGTCCACGGGGTTCGCTTCTCCCACGGGGCGATGCCCTCACCGTACGGTCCGTCGTGCGCGGTGCGATCCGACGATGGTCGATGATCGCGGCGACCTCGGTCCGCTCTCGGCCCGGCCGCCTCCGGTCCTCGCCGACGGGTCGCCGCCCCGTGGTGCTCTCGCACGGCCCGGCGGCCCATGCCCCGCTTCCGTAATCGACGGCATCCGCGATGGCATGATGTGTCCATGGCAGCCCCCTCCCGCATCCTGGTGGTCGACGACGACCATGCGATCGCGGAAATGGTCGGCATCGTGCTGCGGGGCAAGGGCTTCGACGTTGTGACGGCCCCGGACGGCGCCTCCGCCCTCGACGCCTTCGACCGGGTGGGCCCCGATCTGGTGCTCCTGGACCTCATGCTCCCCGGCATGGACGGGATCGAGGTGTGCCGCGAGCTGCGTCGGCGCTCCGGCGTCCCCGTCATCATGCTGACCGCCCGCAGCGACACCTCCGACGTCGTCGAGGGCCTCGAGGCCGGTGCCGACGACTACCTGACCAAGCCGTTCGAGCCCGATGAGCTCGTCGCCCGGATCCGCGCCCGCGTGCGGCGCGCCGCGCCCCCGACGACCGAGCGCCTGTCCATCGGCGACCTCCGGATCGACCTCGACGGTCACGAGGTCCGCCGGGGCGACCGCGTGATCCCGCTGACCCCGCTCGAGTTCGACCTGCTCGTGCAGCTGGCCCGCAAGCCCTGGCAGGTGTTCACCCGCGAGACGCTGCTGCGGGAGGTCTGGGGCTACCGGCACAGCGCGGACACCCGCCTGGTCAACGTCCACGTCCAGCGCCTGCGCTCGAAGGTCGAGAAGGACGTGGAGCATCCGCGCGTGATCCTCACGGTCCGCGGCGTCGGCTATCGCGCCGGCGACGACGGGTGAGACCTGTCCGAGCCCCATGGCGTCGCCTGCTCGGCGCCCTCGACCCGCGCGGATGGTCGCTGACCGTCCGCGTCGTCACGGTCACGGTGCTCCTGTCCTCCCTCGCCGTCCTCGCGGTCGGCGGCTACCTGTCCTCGGTCATCGCCGACGGCCTGTTCACCCAGCGGCGCGACCGGGTCGTGGCCGAGTCGCTCACCACCCGCTCCGGGCTCGTCGAGACGCTCAACGCCGATACGGGGCGGGGCCAGGGGCAGGAGCTCGACACCGTCGCGCAGTTCGTCCAGGACACCCGCGAGGGCGGGGCCGATGCGGGCGGACGGGAGATCGCGCTCGTGCCGGCCGGCGCCCAGGGCACCGTCTCCGTCATCTCCACCGACCGCGTGCTGACCGACCTCATCGACCCGGAGCTCTCGGCCGCCGTCGCCTCCGCCCCCGACTCCCTGCGCCTGCGCAGCGTCGAGATCCGCCGGGACGGCCGGAGCGAGCCGGGGCTGCTCGTGGGCACCCGCGTCGCCGTCCCCGGTGCGGGCGGCTACGACCTCTACCTGCTGTACTCGCTGCAGCCCGAGCAGGACACGCTCTCGTTCATCCAGCGCGTGATGCTCGGCGGCGGGCTCGTCCTCGAGGCCCTCGTGGTCGGGATCGGCATCGTCGTCGCGCGCCTGGTCACCACGCCCCTGCGCCGCGCGGCCACGGCCGCCGAGCGCATCGCCGCCGGCGATCTCTCCTCCCGGGTGCGGGTCTCCGGCGGCGATGAGCTCGCCCGCGTGGGCACGTCCTTCAATGACATGGCCGCATCGCTCGAGCAGAAGGTCGATGACCTCACGGAGCTGTCCCGGGTCCAGCAGCGCTTCGTCTCCGACGTGTCCCACGAGCTGCGCACACCGCTGACGACGATCCGCATGGCCGCCTCCGTCCTCGACGGCGCCCGCGAGGGCTTCCCGCCGGACGTGGACCGCACCACCCAGCTGCTCACGGCGCAGGTGGCGCGCTTCGAGGGCCTGCTCGAGGAGCTCCTGGAGATCTCGCGCTATGACGCCGGAGCGGTCGAGCTGGACGCCCAGGTGCACGATCTGCGCGCGATCGCGGAGCGCTCGGCCGAGGACGTGCGCGCGCTCGCCGCCGCCCGCGGCAGCGAGCTGATCCTCGATCTGGGGGACGACGATCTCGAGTTCGAGGCCGATGCCCGCAGGATCGACCGCATCCTGCGCAACCTGCTGACCAATGCGATCGAGCACGGCGGGGGCCGTCCCGTCCGCCTCGAGGCGGCCGGCACCGCGGACGCGGTCGCCGTCGCGGTCATCGACCGCGGCGTGGGCCTGGACGACGCGGAGGCCGCGCGCGTCTTCGACCGCTTCTGGCGCGCCGATCCCTCCCGCGCGCGCACCGTCGGCGGCACCGGGCTGGGGCTCGCGATCTCGCTGGAGGACGCGCAGGCCCACGGCGGGCGCCTGCAGGCCTGGGGCCGCCGGGGCGAGGGGGCGGTGTTCCTGCTGACCCTGCCGCGGCAGGCCGGGGCGACGCTGCGTGCGGAGGCGGCGCCCCTGCCGCTCATGCGGTGCCTCGGGCACCAGGAGGAGCGACGATGACGGATCGGACTCCTGGTCGGACCTCCGGGACGGTCCGGCCCGCGCGGCGCCGGATCTTGCAGGCGGGGGCGGCCGCAGCGGTCGCGCTCGGAGCGAGCGCATGCGCGCGCATCCCCGTCTCCTCCGACATCAGCGCGACCCCGGTGGGCCAGGCGCAGGACGGCAGCGCGCCCTACGTGCAGCCGCGGCCGCCGAGCCCCGGCGCGGATCCGTCCCAGATCGTCGAGGGCTTCGTGCGCGCCGGAGTCGGCGCCGATGACGACTACGCGATCGCCCGCTCGTACCTCACCGCGCAGGCCCGCGACGCCTGGGACCCCCGCAGCGGCGTGACCGTGTACGCGGCCGATACGGGGACGGCGACGCCGAACCCGGGTGCACCGGGGGAGATCACGATGCGCGTGATGGCGCTCGCGCAGGTCGACGCCCTCGGCGTGAGGACCGCGCTGTCCTCCCCCTCCCAGCGCGAGATCGACATCGCCCTCGAGCAGGTCGACGGGCAGTGGCGCATCTCCCGGCCGCCCGCCGGCGTCTTCCTGTCCGAGCCGGTGTTCGAGATCCTCTTCGCCCCGGGGCGCGTGTACCACCTCGACCCGGCGCTCCAGCGTCTCGTGCCCGACGTCCGCTGGGCCGCGGCGCAGGAGCAGACGCAGGCCCTCCTGCGGCATCTCGGGGGCCGCCCGGCGCCCTTCCTCGCCGACGCCGTGCGCTCCGCCGTCCCCGCGCAGCTCGCGACCGAGGACAGCGCCATCCGCACGACGGGCTCGGGGGAGCTCCGCGTCTCCGTGCCCGCCGCGGTCCGCGCCCTCCCGTCCGAGCGCCGCCGCCTGGCCGTCACCCAGATCCTCGCGACCGTGCGCTCCGGGCAGCTCCTCGGGGAGGTCCGCATCTCCTCCGACGGCGTCGATCTCACGCACGAGGAGGACACCTCGCTGCACCGGCCGCTCCCGGGGCACCGGGCGCTCGGGGCGGCCGAGCAGGGGATCGTCGCACTGGCCGAGGGGGCGCCCGGTGCGGCCCCGGTGCGGCTCATCCCCGCGCTCGCCGACCGCGCCGTGAGCGATCCGAGCGCATCCGCCGCCGCCGGACGTGCGGCGGCCCTCGGATCCGACGCGTCCACCGTGCTGCTGTGCCCGCTGGAGGAGGCCGACGGGGTCCGCGAGGTCGCGCTGGGGGCACCGGCGGCACCGCCGCGCTGCGACGCCACGGGACGCACCTGGACGGCCCGGCACGACGGCGCGCCCTCCCTCCTCGTGCTCTCGCCGCACGGCCCCGAGCAGGACCAGGAGGTCGAGGTCCCGTGGCTCGCCGGCCGCGAGGTGATGGGCCTGGACCTGTCCGGGGACGCGACGCGGCTGCTGGTGATCTCGTCCCGCGAGGGCGTGACGGAGCTGGACCTGTGCGCCGTCGTCCGCGATGAGGACGGGGCTCCGCGGGCGGTCACCGAACCGATGCCCGTCGCCCTCCCCGTCGACAGCATCATCCAGGCCACGTGGTACGACGAGGCCTCGATCGCCGTGCTCGGCACCGTCGAGGACGCCCAGGGGCGCGCGCTCGTGCACGACCTCGCCGGGACCGACGACCCGATGCCCGATCCGCCGACCGGGACCACGCGCCTGGCCGGCAGCGCGCTGTCGGGGGTCGCGTACTGCTCCGACGAGTCCGGTGCGCTGCATCGCAGCGACGGCACCGCCTGGACGCGTCTGGTGCTGTCGGCCCGCGGCCCCTCGTTCTACTGACGGCGGTGCTGTCTGCTGAGGGCTGGGCCGCCTGCTGAGGGCGGGGCTGTGTGCTGAGGGCCGGGGCTGAGCGAGCGATGCCGATCTCGTGACCGCGCGCTTCCTCCCCAGGCGCCGCCTGTCCCCATCCGCGCCCTGGCGCTCGACGTCCGGGGCGGCTCCGGCGTCTGCTGTCGGCATGGAGCGATGGATCCGGACCCTGATCACGGTGCTGGGCGCGGTGTGCGACCTCGCGGTGCCGCTCGTCTGCCCGTGCGGCACAGAGGGCACGGTCCTGTGCCCGGAGTGCGCGGCGCGCCTGCGTCACCGACCCCGCCGGGTCGAGGCCGGCGCGCCCGCGCTGCAGGTGCTCGCCTCATCCGACGCCTCGCGCGGCGCCGCCTCCCTGGTCTTCGCGCCGGTGATGCCGGTGCTCGCCCTCGGTGAGCATGCCGGTGCGCTGCGCCGCATCGTCCTGTCCTGGAAGAACGGGGGTCAGCTGCGCCTGGCGCAGCCGCTCGGCGCGGCGCTCGCTCCCGGGGCCGAGCGGATGCTGCGCGAGCGGGAGCGCGACGGTGGGAAGTGCAGCGGTGGTGAGGATGGTGGTGAGGGTGGCGGCGTCGGGAAGCGCGGTTGCGTCACCGACAGCGGGGAGGGAGGCATCCGGCGCCCTCTCGATCCGCGGTCCGTCCACCTCGTCCCGGTGCCGTCGGCCCTGTCGCACCGGGTGCGGCGCGGGGCGGATCACACGGCGGAGCTCGCTGAGGAGATCGCTCGGCGCACGGGCTGTCGCACGGCGCGGCCGCTGGTCCTGCACGGGCCCGGCCAGGCGGGCCGCGGCGGTCGCGATCGCCGGGCCGCGCGGACCGGTCGCATCCGCGTGCGCGGAGCGGGCGCCGGGATGCGGCGGGTGATCCTCGTGGACGACGTCCTGACGACGGGGACCACGCTGCGCGATGCGCACGATGCGCTGACCGCTCGGGGGATCGAGGTCCTGGGCGCCCTCGTCGTGACCGCCGCGCGGCCGCCGCGCCCGGCGTCCGTGCCCGGGGGATCGGGAGGGGCGGATCGGATCTGGGAGTTCGGTGAGACGCGCGCCACACGGCATGGCAGAATCGGAGGTCACACAGACCTTCGAGACGAGGAGGTGGCACCCCCGATCCAGCGCCGAGCGGCCGGGCGAGGAAGCGGCCGCCCCACTCACCTAGGAGGACCCTGATGGAGATCAACGTCGTCGGTCGGCACATGGACGTGCCGGATCGCTTCCGCCGCCACCTGGAGGACAAGCTCGACAAGATCACGCAGCTCGCGCCCGAGGCGCTCCGCGTGGATGTCGAGATCTCCCACGAGAACAATCCCCGGCAGGCCGAGCTCTGCGACCGCGTCGAGCTGACGGTCCACGACCGCCGCGCGGTGGTCCGCTCCGAGGCCCGTGCCGACGATCTCTACGGCGCGCTCGACGTGGCCTACGGTCGTCTCCTCGAGCGCCTGCGGCGGGCGCGCGATCGCGCCAAGGACCGCCGCCGCGGCAAGGACCGGGCCCATGGCGAGCCGGAGAGCGTCCGCGGCATGCAGGCCGAGGGCCTGCTGCAGTCCGAGCACGGGACGGCGACGAGCGGCGAGCCGACGACGGAGACGGGGGAGAGCCCCGTCGTGATCCGCGAGAAGCGCCATGCGGCCGTGCCGATGTCGATCGACGACGCCCTCTACCGCATGGAGCTCGTCGGGCACGACTTCTACCTCTTCATCGACGAGAGCTCCGGTCACCCCAAGGTCGTCTACCGCCGCAAGGGCTGGAACTACGGCGTGATCGAGCTCGATCCCGACGTCGAGCCCGAGGTCGAGAGCGAGACTGCTCCCGAGGGGTGAGCCGCGAGCTGCTCCGGTGATCGGACGCTCACCGGCGCAGCGGATCTGGAATGCGTCGACGGCCGTGCCGGGCCCGCCCCGGCACGGCCGTCGTGCGCATGTGGGCCGTACGCCGTGCGCCCATCGTGCGCGCCGCCGGAGCAGACCCTGCCCGGGAGGGCCGTCTGCCGTCCGTGAGCGGGTGCGCGCGTACGGGTCCAGGGCAGGACAGCATCGGGGGGCCGTCTCCCGTGCGTGAGCGTGTGCGCGACGGCCGCCGCCGATCGGGCAGGATGAGACCCCATGAACGCTCGCCCGCCCGCCCGCCTCACCGCCGTCCAGGCTCGCCGCATCGCGCTGCGGGCCCAGGGGATGGGCCGGTCGCGGCGCACAGAGGTCCCGGACCGCCGGACGAGCCGGGAGGCGCTGCGGCGGACCGTCGAGCGCACGCAGCTGCTGCAGATCGACTCGGTGAGCGTCTTCGCCCGCGCCCATCTCATGCCGGTGTTCACCCGCGCGGGCTCCTGGGACACCACCGTCCTGGACGCCGCGAGCCGTCCCGGCCGATCATCGCTGCTGACCGAGGCGCTCGCCCATGAGGCCGCCTACGTCCCGCCGGACGTGCACGCCCTGCTCGCGTTCCGCCGCGAGCGCGCTGCGCGCAAGGACTGGGGCGCCGTCCGCCGGGCGGGGCAGTCCGATCCCCGGGTCCTCGAGGACGTGCTGGACACGGTGGCGCGCCGGGCGCCGATCAGCGCCGCCGGCGTCTCCCGCGTCCGCGGGGACGCCGCGCGATCGGAGGAGGGCTGGGGCTGGCGGCGCACCGACACCCAGTGGATCGTCGAGTACCTGTTCCGCTCCGGTCGCCTGGCCTGCGTGGGGCGCAGTCCCCAGTTCGAGCGCCTCTACGACCTCGCTCCCGACGCGAGCGCGCCGCTCGTCGCGAGGGCGCCGGACGCAGGCACCGGGGTGCCGGATGACGGCGCCGGAGCCGACGGGCTCGTCGACGGGCCCGCCGAGACGCACGCGGGAGACCTCGCGGCGCGCACCGAGGACCCTGCCGCCGTGCGGGAGCTCGTGCTGCGGGCCGCCCTCGCCTGCGGCGTCGCCACCGAGGCCGACCTGGCCGACTACTTCCGCCTGCCGCGCCGCGAGGTCGCCCCCGCCATCGCGGAGCTGCGCGGAGACGGCCTGCTCGAGGACGTCGTCGTCGCGCTGCCCGCCGGGGAGCTGCCCATGCTCCGCCATGTCGATGCCCCCTCGGACGCCCCCGTCCGCGCGGCCGCGCTCGTGAGCCCTTTCGACCCGATCGCGTTTTACCGTCCCCGCCTGGCCGCGCTGTACGGCGTCGACTACCGCATCGGCATCTACACGCCCCGCCATCGGCGCACCCACGGCTACTACCCGCTGCCCTTCCTGCTCGGAGACCGCATCGAGGCCAGGGTCGATTTGCGCGCCGACCGCCGCCGCGGGGTGCTCGAGGTGTGCGAGGCGCATCGGGAGGCGCGACCGGCCCCCGGCGTGCGGCGCCGCACGGACGTCGCCGTCGTGGCCGAGGCGCTGGCCGGTGAGCTCGAGCGCGCCAGGGTCTGGCAGGGCCTGGAGAGCATCGAGGTGCTCGGTCGCGGGGACCTCGCCGCCGAGCTCGGTCGCGCGCTCGCCTGACGCGAGTCCGCTCCGCGCATCGGGCTTGCTCTGCGGATCGAGCCTGCTCCGCGCATCGCGTCCGTCGCCCCGGGGGCCGTGCAGGCGTCCGCCGTAGGATGGGCGACGGTCCGGCGCGGTTCTGCCACACTGGACGACGCATCCGGGCGCCCCAGACGGCGCCCGCCAGAGCATCGCCGGTCACCGGACCGGTCCGACGACCCGGGCGGCACGGCCGTCCCGGACTCAGGGAGCACGAGTGGTCAACCTCTTCGACACGATCCTCCGCGCGGGCGAGGGCCGCGAACGGCGACTGCTCGAGTCCTTCGCGAAGAAGGTCACCGCCGCCGGGGACGTCTTCGCCGACATGACGGACGAGGAGCTGCGCGAGGAGACCGCCCGCTTCCGGGAGCGGCTCGAGGACGGCGAGACCCTCGACGACATCGCGGTCGAGGCCTTCGCCGTGGTCCGCGAGGCCGCCGACCGCACGCTCGGCCAGCGTCCCTACGACGTCCAGGTGATGGGCGGGTACGCGCTGCATCGCGGCCGCATCGCCGAGATGAAGACCGGCGAGGGCAAGACGCTCGTGGCCACGCTCCCGGCCTACCTCAACGCGCTCGCCGGCAAGGGCGTGCACATCGTCACGGTCAACGATTACCTCGCGACCTACCAGAGCGACATCATGGGGCGCGTCTTCCGCGCCCTCGGCCTGACGACCGGCGTCATCACCTCCGGGCTCACGCCGCCCGAGCGCCGCGAGCAGTACGCCGCGGACATCACCTACGGCACCAACAATGAGTTCGGCTTCGACTACCTGCGCGACAACATGGCCGTCTCGACCGACGACAAGGTCCAGCGCGGGCACTTCTTCGCCGTCGTCGACGAGGTCGACTCGATCCTCATCGACGAGGCCCGCACGCCGCTGATCATCTCCGGCCCCGCCTCCGGCGACGCCAACAAGTGGTACGCCGAGTTCGCCAAGGTGGCCCAGGTGCTGCGCCGCGACCGCGACTACGAGGTCGACGAGAAGAAGCGCACCGTGGGCGTGCTCGAGGCCGGCATCGACCGCGTCGAGGACCACCTGGGCATCGACAACCTGTACGAGTCGCTCAACACCCCGCTCATCTCCTTCCTCAACAACTCCATCAAGGCCAAGGAGCTGTTCAAGCGGGACAAGGACTACGTGGTCCTCAACGGCGAGGTCATGATCGTCGACGAGCACACCGGCCGCATCCTCGCCGGGCGCCGCTACAACGAGGGCATGCACCAGGCGATCGAGGCCAAGGAGGGCGTGGCCATCAAGGCCGAGAACCAGACGCTGGCCACGATCACCCTGCAGAACTACTTCAAGCTCTACGACAAGCTGTCGGGCATGACCGGCACGGCCGACACCGAGGCCGCCGAGTTCATGAACACCTACAAGCTGGGCGTCATCCCGATCCCCACCAACAAGCCGATGATCCGCGAGGACCAGGTCGACAAGGTCTTCCGCACCGAGAAGGCCAAGTTCGCCGAGGTCGTCGAGGACATCGTCGAGCGCCACGAGGCCGGACAGCCGGTGCTCGTGGGCACCACGAGCGTCGAGAAGTCCGAGTACCTCTCCAAGCTCCTGACGGCCAAGAAGGTCCCGCACGAGGTCCTCAACGCCAAGAACCATGCGCGCGAGGCCGCGATCATCGCGATGGCCGGCGCCAAGGGCGCCGTCACGGTCGCCACGAACATGGCCGGGCGCGGCACCGACATCATGCTCGGCGGCAACGTCGAGTTCATGGCGCATGCCGAGCTCGAGCGGCGCGGGCTGTCCGCGGAGGAGCAGCCCGAGGAGTACGAGGCCGCGTGGGACGAGGCCGTCGAGCGCGCCGAGGAGGAGGTCGCCGCCCAGCGCGAGGAGGTCCGCGAGCTCGGCGGGCTGTACGTGCTGGGCACCGAGCGCCACGAGTCGCGGCGCATCGACAACCAGCTGCGCGGGCGCTCCGGCCGCCAGGGGGACCCGGGCGAGTCCCGCTTCTACCTGTCGCTGCAGGACGACCTCATGCGCCTGTTCAACTCCGGCGCGGCTGAGTCGCTGCTCGCGCGCGGCGGCGTCGACGAGTCGGTGCCGCTGACCGGGCGCATGGTCTCCGGGGCTATCCAGCGCGCGCAGACCTCGATCGAGTCCCGCAACTTCGAGATCCGCAAGAACGTCCTGAAGTACGACGACGTCCTGACCAAGCAGCGCAAGACGATCTACGGCGAGCGCAACCGGATCCTCGACGGCGAGGACCTGACCGAGCACATCGACCGCTTCATCGATGAGGTGATCGGCGGGGCCGTCGACAACGCCACGCACCGCACCAACCCGGAGGACGTGGATCTCGAGGAGCTGTGGGGCACGCTGCGCGCGCTGTTCCCGATCTCCATCACCCATGACGAGCTCGTCGAGGAGGTGGGCGGCAAGGAGAACCTGACCGCCGAGCGCCTGCGCACCGAGGTCATGGCCGATGCCCGCCTGGCCTACGACAAGCGCGTCGAGGAGCTCGGCGAGGACGCGATGCGCCAGCTCGAGCGGCGCGTGCTGCTCAACGTGATCGACCGCCGCTGGCGCGAGCACCTCTACGAGATGGACTACCTCAAGGAGGGCATCGGACTGCGTGCGATGGCCCAGCGCGACCCGCTCGTCGAGTACGAGCGCGAGGGCCACCTGATGTTCAACGACATGATCGCGGGCATCAAGGAGGACGCCGTCGGCTACCTCTACAACCTCGACGTGAAGGTCCAGCAGTCCGCCACCGTGGTCCCGCAGGCCGTCACCGATCTGGTGAAGGCCGCAGGCGGCGGTGCGGCCGACGCTGCGACCGATGACGATGCGGACGTCGCGGCCGGGGCCGATGAGGTGGAGGCCGGTGCGGACGAGGAGACCGCGCAGGAGGCGCCCGAGGTCGAGTTGCGGGCGAAGGGCCTCGACGACGGTTCCAAGCCCGGTCAGCTGCAGTACTCGGCGGCGACCGTCGAAGGGCAGGGGCGCCCCCTGTCCCGCGCCGAGCGCCGCCGTCAGGAGCGCCAGGAGCGCAAGAGCGGGAAGCGCTGAGAACGCACGAGCTGCTCTGAGGGGATGCCATGAGATGAAAGCTCCGGGACTTCTTCCGCGTATCCATGGCGAGCAGTGTTCCGGAGCTGTTCCCCTCCGAGCAGGAGCACGTCGAGATGCAGGAGCGCGTGCTCGAGATGGGAGTCGAGCACGAGTCTCCACTCTGGGTGTTCCCGGACGAGATACGGGAGCTGAACGGCTCTGAGGATGCGGGTGAGCCGGACGCCGGGTGATTCCCGGCAGCCGGTCCGGTGGCACCGATGTGCGCCGATCCCTGCACGGGCAGGCCCGCCCCGATGGGGTGGAAGCGGCGCACGGGGGCGTGAGGCGCCGCCTCAGCCGAGCTCCAGCACGGTGACGCGCCAGCCGCGCGGCCGCAGTTCCCAGCGCAGGGCGAGGAACCGGGCGCGATCGCGCTCGTGCACCACGGCGCTCGCCTCCACGACGGTGTCGCTGACGATGCACGTGCGCACCCCGCGCACGACGATCCGCGAGGCGGCGCTCCGGTCCGGGCCGACGGCGCCGCGGAGGCGCCGCGTCAGCTGAGCACGGCGCTCGAGCATCACGGAGATCTCCGGCACGACCAGGCGCCAGAGGGTCGCGGCCGGGCGCATGTCCCGCACGATCTCGACGGCGAAGCGCGCGACCGTCTCGGTCATGCGCACGGCCGTGGCGGGGGAGTGCGGGCCGGGACCGCCGATCGCCTCGCCCGTCGGGGCGCTCGACTGCTGGGTGATGGTCATGATTCCTCCTGCGAGGGGAGCGGGGCCGCGGGGGACGGCCGTGGGGCGAGCGGTGTCGGGACGACGAGTTGCTGACCGGGGTCGAGCGCATTCGGATCGGACCCGATCACGGAGGCATTGGCCTCCCAGAGAGTGGGCCAGGCGGAGGCGATCGCGGCGGGATCATCCGGGCCGGGACCCAGCAGATCGTCCGTGATCGACCAGAGCGTGTCGCCCTGGCGCACCTCCACGACGACGAGCGGTTGCGGACCGGCGCTCCCCGGCGTCGGAGACGCGCTGTCTGCCGCGGGCGACGCGCTCTCCGTCGCTGGCGCTGCCGTCTCCACTGCGGGCGATGCCGTCTCTGCGGTCGGCGGCGTCGGATCCTCCGGGCTCTCGCCCCAGCCCAGCGGGGGCAGCTCCGATGCGTCGGCGCCGTCCGCGGCAGGCGGGTCAGCAACAGGAGGGTCAGCCGCAGCGAAGTCGACGCCAGAAGGGTCGGCGGGCTGCTCGGCGCGGGGACCGGGTGCGGCGGCGAGGGAGCCGAAGGACGCCCGTGCGCTCATCCGTGCCGCCTCGGCCCGTCCCGCGCCTGTCACGGGGATGTCTGTGCCTGCCTCGGTGTGCAGGAGGCGGGCTGCGGCGGTGGCGGATCGCGGGGCGCTGCGCGAGGAGCCGTCGTCGGCCTGCGCCGCGGCGAGCGGGACGGAGGCGAGCGTCGAGGCGATCAGGGCGGTCGCCGCGGTGCGTCGTGCCAGAGCGGGGGCGAGCAGGCGCAGCGCGCGCAGGCTCGCGCCGCCGATCGCGCCGCGCGGGCCCCATGCCATGACGACAGTGGCCAGCGTCCATACCAGCGCCAGATACGCGCAGCCCAGGGCGGCGGCACCGGCGATCAGTGCGCAGACCCAGGCCAGCAGCGCCTGTTCACCCCAGCTCGACGCCGCCGTTCCGGACGCAGCCCGGGCCGCGGTGAGCGCGGCGGAGCCCAGCAGCGCGGCGACGACCGCCTGCGCGCCGGTGCGCACCGCCAGCGGCGTCCTCGATGTCCCGCCCATGCCGTTCCTCCTCCCGACCGGCCGCTCTCGCCGCTGATCGCTGACGTCGATCTGACCGACCCTCCAGACCTCATCGGCCATGAATCGCTCTCGTCGTTCGCGTCGCTGATGCACCGACCCGGCGCTAGTGCCTTCGTTTGATGCAGTTTGATGATGTTCGGACTCAAACTAGCCGTGTGGGGGCGATGTGGCAAGAGTCGACCGAGAACCGGGAGCGCGCTGGTTACAGTGGCGCCATGTCGATGGAGCGGATGTTCGAGGACCTCGAGGCGCGGCTGGAGCATCTCGAGGGCGAGGAGATCCGTGCGAACGCGGAGGAGCTCGGGCGTGCGGAGCGGGCTCAGCTGACCCTGCTCGACCGCCTGCGCGGCAGTCTCGGACGCCGCGTGCGCGTGCATCTGCGTGCAGGCGGCATCGTGGAAGGGCAGATCGCCGAGGTCTCCGACGCCTGGATCGTCCTCGGTGATGCGGAGGGGCGGGTCCGCGCGATCGTGGCTCGCGCGGCCGTCGCCGGCATCGAGGGGCTCGCGGCGCGGTCGCGGCCTCGGGAGGGGGCGCGACCGGGCCGCTCCTTCGCCTCGCTGCTGCGGGCGCTCGCCCGTGATCGCGACCTCGTGCGCGTCACCTGCGAGGGCATCGAGGTCACCGGGCGCTTCTCCGGGATCGGGAGCGACAGCGCCGATCTCGCGGTGCTCCCGACCGGGGAGCGCAGCGCTCTCGGAGGCGGGACGATCACTCTGGCTCTGGACGCCGTGAGCGTCGTGCGCGTGCTCTGACCCGCCCGGCGCGCTCCGCCGTCAGGCCCTTTCGGAGTCCAGGGCGCGCTCGCGGGCGAGCTCCTGCTCGGTCTTCTCGTAGCTGCGCTGGATGTAGGCCTCGAGCTCGGCCTGCTCGACGCGCCACTGGCCGCGGCCGCCCACCTTGATCGCCCGCAGCTCGCCGGAGCGCACCAGCGCATAGGCCTGGGACGCCGAGATCGACAGCGTCTCGGCGACATCGGCGAGCGGGACGAAGCGAGGGGGCATCGCACTTCCTGACGGCCGCGGCGGCGGCATGGACGGGGCGGGGACACGCCCATTGTCGCACTCGGGACCCGGAACCGCGGCTGCGCGCCGATCATGGTGGACCGCGGCGCGGTTGTCCACAATCCTCGGTGCACCGCGGCGCGGAATGCCCGGATCGGTCTACTCTGCCCCCAGTCCCGTGCATCGCCGCGCGACGGTCCCCGCGACGCCGCCGGGGCCGGCTGCGGTGCCCGTCCCCGAGGAGGCCCCATGACCGCCGTCGCCGCCATGCGCCTGCGCCGCCCCCGCTGGCGCGACCCCCGCCTTCTCGTCGGCATCGTGCTCGTGCTGCTGAGCGTGGCCGGCGGCATGCTGCTCGTCTCGCGGCTCGCCGCGACCACCCCCGTGCTCGTCGCGCGCAACGACATCGTGGTCGGGGACACCCTCGACCCCGCGGACTTCGTCACCGCCGAGGTGCGGCTGGGGGAGCAGGCCGCCGCGTACGTCGGCTCGCCCGATCAGGTCCCCGACGGCGCCGTGGCGGTCCAGACGGTCCGCGCCGGAGAGCTGCTTCCCGTCAGCTCCGTCGGCCAGGGGGACGGAGTGCAGCTGCGCCCGGTCGTGATCGAGGTCGACGAGGCCGTGGCGGCCTCCGTCGCCCCGGGGGCGCAGGTCGAGCTGTGGAGCACCCCGGCGGACGCGGGGACGACGGACCGGGCGCCGGCCTCCCTCCTGGTCGACGGCGCTGTCGTGCGGTCGGTCGACGAGGGCAGCTCCCTGGGGATGCGGTCGATGTCCGTCGAGGTGCTCGTCCCCGTCGAGGCGGTCGCACCCGTTCTCGAGGCCCTCGCGGCCGAGGACCGGGTGGACGTGATCGCCGTCCCCGGGGCGAGAGGGGTCACGCCGTGAGCGACACCGGCACGATCGACATCGTGCTGTGCGCCTCGGGCAGCGACGAGGTCCGCATCGTCCACGGCGTCGCGACCGACCATGCCGCCCGGATGCGGGTGGTGCGGCGCTGCGCCGACCTCGCGGAGGTCCTCGCCGCGGCCGCCGCCGGCATCGGGGACGTCGTCCTCATCGACCTGGCCGTCCGCGGCCTCGACCGGGGAGCCCTCGCCGACCTCATGGCGCACGGCGTCGCCGTCGTGGGGCTCACGGGGCCGCCGAGCGCGGACGCGCAGCCCACGACGCTCGGCCTGCGGCACGTGGTCGCCGCGGATGCCCAGGTCCCCGTCGTGCTCGATGCCATCGCCGCGGCGCTCGATCCCCGGACCGCGCAGGACGAGCAGGCGATGCCGGAGGAGACGGCGCCGCCGGGGCCGAGGGGCCGCCTGGTCGCGGTCTGGGGACCGGCGGGATCACCGGGACGCTCCCTGCTGGCGGCGAACCTCGCGCACGAGGCCGCGCTCGCCGGGACGGAGGTGATCCTGGTCGACGCCGACACCTACGGCCCCAGCCTCGCGCAGAACCTCGGGATCGTCGACGAGGCCCCGGGTCTCGTGGCCGCCTGTCGTGCGAGTGCCCGCGACACCCTCGACGCCGCGACCCTCGAGGTGCTCGTCCCCGTCGTCCACCCGGGGCTGCGCCTGCTGTCCGGGATCGGGGTGCCCGCCCGCTGGCCCGAGGTCCGCGCGAGCGTGCTCGACGGAGTCTGGGACGCGCTCGTGGCGACCGGCGCGCTCGTGATCGTCGACGTCGGCTTCTGCCTCGAGGAGGACGAGGAGCTCAGCTACGACACCATGGCGCCGCGCCGCAACGCCGTGACGACCAGCGCGCTCGCGCGGGCCGACGAGGTGATCGCCGTGGCCCTGGCCGACCCCGTCTCCCTCACCCGGCTCCTGCGGGAGCAGGACCGGCTCGCGGAGATCGGCGCCCCGACACCCCGCGTGGTCGTCAACCGGCATGCCGCACCGGTGCCGGTGGACCGGGTGCGCGACCTCGTCGCCCGGCGCCTCCCGGTCCAGGACGTGGTCGTGCTCCCCGACGATCCGGCGACCTGCCGTGCGGCGGCCTGGGACGGCGCCCTGCTGTCCGAGGCCGGCCCGCGGACGCCGCTGCGGCGCGCCGTGCGGGATCTCGCCGCGCAGATCGCGGAGCCCCTGGTGCGCGCCACGGCCTTCGAGTCCGCATCGTCGGCGGCGGGCGAGCGCGCGGGAGGGGAGGCGTCGACGAGGGCTCCTGGGCGCCGGAGGCGGCGTGGAAGGATGAGGGCATGAGGATCTACCTGCCCCTGCTCGACGCCGATGCCGCCGCGCTCGCCCCGCACGGCAGCTCCGCGGCCCCCGCCGCCTCGGACGCGACCTCGTCGAAGAGCGCCCCCGCGGCGGTCCCCTCGCGCGTGCGCCTGGAGGCCGATCGTCCGGTCTGGGGCGTCACGCCGAGCGTGCAGGCCGAGCACCCGGGCGAGGACCCGGAGGATCTCGAGTACGAGGCGCTGCAGGACGCCGTCTACGCCGCCCTCGAGTCGTCGCCCCGGCCGGTCACCGGCGCGCGGCGCGTGGCCGTGCTCGCGGGCGACGTCTCCGACGGCGCGGTGACCGACGCCTCGGAGACCCACGGGGCGTTCGGCCTGCGCGCCGTGCGCGCCGAGGACGTGCGCCTGGCCAGCGTGCACGTCACCGAGCTCGGCGCCGATGCGGTCCGGGCCGATGACACGGACCCCGCGCTGCTGTGGTTCGACGTCGCCGAGATCCCCGCGGCCCTCGCCTACCTGCACGAGGACGCTTCGGCCTCCTGACGCCCCGGCGTTCCTGCAGCTCTCGTCGGCGTTGCAGGCGTCAGCGGCTGTGCGGTCGTCAGCAGTCCTGCACCCTCAGCGGGCTGCAGTCCTCAGTGCTGGCGCTATCCTCAGCTGCCCTGCGCCGCCCAGGCCGCGGCCGAACGCTCCTCGCGACGCAGCACCTGGCCGATGTAGGGCACGGCCGTCTGCTCGATCTTCCGGCCGATCAGCGGCACCTTCGCGACGAGATCGCCGTCGACCTCCAGGCGGGACGCGCCATCGCCCGCGGGCACCAGGCGCGTGCGCCCCGTCATCGTCGCCGGCGCCCCGATCACCTCGAAGCGGATCGTGCCGCGGCGGGACCCGTCGGCCTCCGGCGCGCCCCACTCCTGGGTCTCTCGCACCTGCACGCTCTGCCCGACGAAGCGGCGCACGATGTCGGGCACCTGCTCGGTGGGCATGCGCAGCGTGGTGGTCGCCGTGAACGGGCCCTCGGGGGAGCCGTCGATATGGGAATCCGCGTCCTGCGCCTCGAGCTCCCGGCGGCGCAGCTGCGCGTATCCCGGGTCGGCGTACATCCGGGCCGCATCGGGCGCGGAGACGGGCAGGTGCAGGGTCTCGGTCAGGTGCAACGCGTGCTCCGTCTCTCCGCGGCGGTGCGCGGTCTCGTCAGGGGGCAGTCGTCCGGCTCGGCCGTCCGGGCCATGCGGTCATGGCGGATCCGAGTATCCCTCGCGCCGTATCCTGGGCGCATGCCGAGCCGCGCGAACTTCCTCTCCGACGCCCCCGGACACGACGAGCGCACCGCCGAATGGCTCCGCCTGCTCGTCGGCGACTGGAACGTCGTCTCCGATCTCACGCGCGCGGACCTCGTGCTGTGGATCCTGCGCGGAGGCCAGGCGACCGCGGTCGCGCACATCCGTCCCTCCGCCGGCTCCTCGGTCTACTACGAGGACCCCGTCGGGATCGCCGTGGACGACCGGTCCGACCCCGAGCTGCTCGCCCTGCTGACGGGCCGACGGGACCAGGTCGATCCCCGTCTCGTCGAGCGCGAGGGGCGGCCGGCGGACCTGCTGACGATCCCCGTCCGCAAGGACGGTCTCGTCGCCGGCGTCATCACGGTCGAGTCGCCCGTGCCGAGCACGCCGCGCCCCCCGGACCGCGTGCGCCAGCGGGAGCTCGGGATGCGGATGCTGCGGATGGTCTCGACGGGGGAGTTCCCGATCGCCGGCGCGCCGATCCCGCCGCGACGCGGCGCCCCGCGCGTGGGTGACGGCATCGTCGAGCTCGATGCCAACGGCGTGGTCCAGTGGGCCTCTCCCAATGCGCTGTCCGCCTTCCACCGCTTCGGCGTGGAGGGGGACATGACGGACACGACCCTGGCCGAGCTGTCCACCGAGGTGCTGCAGTCCCGTGCCCCCGTGGACGAGTCGCTGCCGCTCGTGCTCATGGGGCGCGCGGCGTGGCGCACCGATATGCAGGCCCGCGGGGGCACCCTGTCGCTGCGGGCGGTGCCGCTCAAGGCCTCCGGGGTCCGCGACGGCGCGATCGTGCTCGTGCGCGACGTGACGGAGCTGCGGCGCCGCGAGCGCGAGCTCATGACCAAGGACGCGACGATCCGCGAGGTCCACCACCGGGTCAAGAACAATCTGCAGACCGTCGCGGCGCTGCTGCGCATGCAGTCGCGGCGGATGAAGAGCGATGAGGCCCGCGACGCCCTGTTCGAGGCCATGCGGCGGGTCTCGACGATCGCGCTCGTGCACGAGTCCCTGCTGCAGGGCAGCGAGGAGGCGGTGTTCTTCGACGAGGTGATCGACCGCTGCCTGCGCCTGGCGGTGGACGCCGCGAGCGCCTCGGTGCGCCACGCCGACACCGACCCGATGGACGGGGCCGTGCAGGTGGAGGTGAGCACGGAGCGCATTGGGAAGGCCGGCACGGTGCGGGCCGAGGAGGCGACGCCGCTCGCGCTCGTCGTCACCGAGCTCGTGACCAACGCGGTCGAGCACGGGCTCTCGGAGACCGGCGGCACGCTCACGGTCCGCTCCGAGCGCACGGGATCCCACCTGGTGATCCGCATCGAGGACGACGGCGTGGGCATGGGCTCGCGCAAGCCCTCCGGGCTGGGCACCAACATCGCCTCGACGCTCGTCCAGGGCGAGCTGGGCGGGACGCTCACCTGGAGCGACCGCCCCGGCGGCGGCACCATCGCGACGCTCGACGTCTACCTGGACCCGCTGGGCGTCTGAGGCCGCGAGCGGGGCTCCGCGCCGGCCGCTCCTGCCGCCGACGGCAGCACCGCCAGGGGCGATGCGGTGGCCCATCAGCCACCCCGCGCATGACGAAGGCCGGTCCCCGGCGCCGCAGAGCGGGTGGGGGACCGGCCTTCGTCATGACCGCGGATGCCATGGCCGCGGAGCCATGGCCGCAGAGGCCATGACCGTGGAGGCCGTGGTTGTCGAGACTCCGGGGAGCTCCGATGCAGGGGCAGTGGCTCAGCCGGCGCGACGGGCGCGGGCGGTGCGGCGCTTGAGCGAGCGGCGCTCGTCCTCGGACAGACCACCCCAGACGCCCGAGTCCTGCCCCGTCTCCAGAGCGAACTTCAGGCACGTGGTCATGACCTCGCAGCGCTGGCAGACGGCCTTGGCCTCCTGGATCTGCGTGATCGCGGGTCCCGTGTTCCCGATCGGGAAGAACAGCTCCGGGTCCTGCGTGAGGCATTCCGCGCGGTGGCGCCAGTCCATCGTCACTCTCTCTTTCCAGTGCGGCCCGCCGTCTCCGAGGAGGCGGCACGCCGCGGTACGTCCCGCAGGACGTGCAGTGGGGGTCATCGCCCGTGAACGAGGCGACGTCTGCGCGTATGCAGGGCGTCGGCCTCGGAAACGGGCGCTGTCCATCTTCCCCGGGGCCGCGTCGACGGGACAAGGGATCGCGCGTGCGCAACTCGGTGGCACTTCCCACACCGCCATCCCTTGCATCCGACCGGGACCGGTGCGGCGGGTGGGCGCCGCACCGGTCCCGGACGCAGGGAGCGCGGCTGAGCGCACGGAGCAGTCACAGCGCGGCGGTCACGGGGCGGCAGCCACGGCGTGGCAGTCACGAGGCGGCACGTACAGTTCTGGCCATGGCTGATTCCCCGTCCCGCACGCCGGCGGCGCTCGTCCTCGCGCTCGAGGCCCTCGGCCTGCTGGCCCTCGCCTCGATCGTCGCGCTCGGCGGCACCGACTCCGACGCCTCGCGCACGTTCCTGCTGGGACTGGCCGGTTTCCTGGTGCTGTTCGCGGTCCTGGTGGGCCTCGCCGCGGCCTCGGTGCTGCGCGGCGGGCGCTTCGGCGTCGGCTTCGGCATCACGTGGCAGCTGTTCCAGGCGCTGACCGCCGCCTCGATGCTGCGCGGCGGACTGCTGACGGCGGGCGGCATCGGGCTGGTCCTCGCGATCATCGCCATCGTGCTGCTGATGCGGCTCGTGAGCTCGACCCCCACCCCGCTCGACCAGGACTGACAGGAGCAGCGCACGGCGCCGAGCCGCCGGACGCGGCGACGGCCTCACCCCGCTCGGCCAGGAGCGGCGCCCCGCACGCCGCACCCTGCAGGCGACGGGTGGGCCCGGTCCTGATGACCGGTCCCGCCCGTCGTCTCCTCCTGCTCCGCGATCTCCTGCCGGGGCTCTGCTCCGCGATCTCCTGCGGGGGCTCTCGGCCCGCCGCGCTCAGTCCCGCGCCGCGAGCGCCTGCGCCGGTGCCGTGCGAGCCGCGCGCCGGGCCGGCAGCACCGAGGCCGCCCATCCGGCGAGGACTGCGAGGACCAGCACCGCGCCGATCTGCGCCCACGGGATCGCGATGATCACCGGGAACGCCGAGCCCAGCAGGGCGTGGATGCCGAGGATCCCGTAGACGGTGCCCAGGCCGATCCCGAGCACGGCGCCGACGAGCGCGAGCAGCACGCCCTCCCAGCCGAGCATCGCCCGCATCTGCCGCCGCGTGGTGCCCAGCGCCCGCAGCAGGGCGTTCTCCCCGGTGCGCTCGATGACGCCGAGGCTCAGCGTGTTCGCGACGCCCACGAGGGCGACGATGACGGCCACGGCGAGCAGGCCGATGGTGATGCCCAGCAGCGTGCCGAGGGTCTTCCCGTACATCTCGCGCTCGATGCCGGCGCCGCCGTTCGCGTCCGCGCCCTGCCAGCCCTCGCCGGCCACGAGGTCCTGGACCCCGGTGGAGATCGAGATCCCGTCGGCGTCGCCGCGGTCGGCCGAGCCGGGCTCGGCGAAGCGCGCGAGCAGCACCGGGGTCGGGGCGGCGACGAGGTGCTCCAGCGTCGCGGGGGTCACGAGCGTCATCTGCAGGTTCCCGTCGACCCGCACGCGCACCGTGTGCTCGGCGCCGTCCGCCCCGGTGATCCGCAGCTCCTGCCCGTCGTGGACGCCGAAGCGGTCGGCGCGCTCGGCGCCCAGCAGCAGCTCGTCGTCCCTCAGGAGGGAACCGAGGTCGTCGCGGTTGGCGACCGCGTCGAGCTGCGCGCCCGTGGCGCCGTAGACCGTCATCGGCTCGTCGGCCCCGACCTGCACGTCGCCGCGGCGCACGGCCGCCACGTCTCCGACCCCGCGGACACCGGCGAGCTCCTCGGCCGCGTCGGCGGGCATCGACTCGGCCGTCACGACGATGTCGACGGGCTTGCGGCTCGCGAGCTCCGTGGTGAGGGTATGCGAGGCCGACTGCGAGCCGACCGCCATCATCGTCATGAGCGTCGTCCCGATGAGCAGGGCCGCGATCGTTGCGGCGCTGCGGCGCGGGGAGCGCGTGGTGTTGGCGGCGGCGATGCGCGCCGGGAGGCCGCCGAGGCGCCCGATGACCGCGCCGGACAGACGCGCGAGAGGGGCCGTGACCCGGACCAGCGCCACGAGGATCCCGAAGAAGCTGAGGGCGCCGCCGACGACGCCCAGCAGGGTGCCCCCGCCTGTCGATCCGGCGTGCGAGAGGGCGACGCCGCCGCCGAGCAGGGCGAGTCCGACCACGAGCGCCGCGAGCCCGAGAATGCCGCGGAGGCCCAGACGGCCCTCGGCGTGCCCGCCGGAGTCCGGGGCCGGGCGCAGCGCCTCGAGCGGGGCGACGCGCGTGGCGGCGCGGACCGGTCCCATACCGGCGCCGAGCGTCACGACCAGGCCCGCCGCTACCGGCAGCAGCACGGAGGCGGCGCTCACGGGCACCCAGAGCAAGCCGTGCAGCCAGCCCACGGCCAGGGCCCCGGCCAGCAGCGCCTGGACGAGCGCATGGCCGATGACCACCCCGAGCGCGGAGCCGATCAGGCCGACCGCGAGCGACTCGCGCAGCACCACGCGGGCGACCTGGCGGCGCTGCGCCCCGAGCGTCCGCAGCAGGGCGAGCGAGCGCACCCGCTGGGCCAGGGTGACGGCGAAGGTGTTGGCGATGACCACCGCGGCCGTGATGAGCGCGATGAGGACGAAGACGCCCAGGATCAGCCCGAGCGCGGCGGCGCCGCGCATCATCGTGTCGAGCTGCGACTCGCGAGCCTCCTCGACGGTCATGACATCCATGCCGTCGGTCGTGGAAGCGGCGGCGACGGCCTGCGCATCGGCCCCGTCCTCGAGCGCCACGGACCAGCCCGCGGCGGTGTCGAAGGCGCCCGGGCCTGCGATCGCATCGGTGTTGGCCTGGTTCAGGTGGATCCGGGGATAGCCGCCGCCGATCGCGCCGGCCTGCGTGCCGCGGGAGATGCCGACGACGGTGAGGCGCTGCTCGGCTCCGGTCGGCGAGTACTCGGCCGGCAGGGTGATCTCATCGCCCACCCCGACCCGCAGCCGGTCGGCGGCGGTCGGGTCGATGACGATCTCGTTCCCGGCCCTCGCGTCCCGTCCCTCGGCGATCGGGGTCCCACCGGCGGCGGCGGGCGGATCCACGCTCAGCGTGATGAACACCGGCGCATCCAGCGCGGCGGAGCGTGCGGTGGCGTACAGGTCGCCCTGCGGCCAGACGGCCACGGCGCCCGGGATCTGCGGGGCCAGGGTGCCGGCCGGCCCGCTCTCATCGCCCGCGGGCGCCGCGGCCACGAGGTCGGCGCCCCGCATCCGGTCGTCGATATCGGCCGACATGCTCGAGCGCAGCAGGCCGCCGGCGAGCACCATCACGACGACGAAGGCGGTGGACAGCGCGATGGTGATGATCGCGGCGAGGTGCCGGCGGCGCGGGGTCAGGCGGATGCGCAGTCCGCCGCGCCGCGAATGCTCCGCGGGGCGGGAGGCGGCGATGGCGCTCATCGGGCGATCTCCTCGTCGGTCGCGATGCGGCCGTCCGCGAGCGTGATGATGCGATCGGCGGTCTCGGCGGCATCGCGCTCGTGGGTGACCATGACGACGGTCTGGCCGAACTCGTCGACGCTCAGGCGCAGGAAGTCCAGGACCTCGGCGGTGGTGGCGGAGTCGAGGTTGCCGGTGGGCTCGTCGGCGAAGACCACGGCGGGGGAGGTGATGAGCGCGCGGGCGATCGCGACGCGCTGGACCTGCCCGCCCGAGAGCTCGGAGGGCAGGTGGCCCAGGCGGTCGGTGAGGCCGAAGGCGCCGGTGACGGTGTCGAACCAGGTGCGATCGACGCGGCGGCCCGCGAGGTCGAGCGGCAGGAGGATGTTCTGCTCGGCCGTGAGCATCGGCAGCAGGTTGAAGGACTGGAAGACGAAGCCGATGCGGTCGCGCCGCAGGGCGGTCAGGGCGTCGTCGCGCAGGCGGGTGATCTCGGTGCCGTCGATGCGGATCGAGCCGCGGTCCAGGGCATCGAGGCCGGCCAGGACATGCAGCAGGGTCGATTTGCCCGATCCCGAGGGGCCCATGATCGCGGTGAACGCGCCGCGCGCGATGTCGACGTCGACCCCGTCGAGGGCCCGGACGGCGCTCTCGCCCGTGCCGTAGGTGCGGACCAGGCCGCGGGCGCTGATCGCGGGCTCGGCGTGCCCGCCGCCTCCGCTGCGGTCGCCGGTACTGGGGTCGCCGATGCTGGGGTCGTGGGCGAGGCTGTCGTGGGCGGCGGCGGACGCTGGCGCGGTCATGGGTTCTCCTGCTGCGGGTCGGGGCCCCGGCACCTGCCGGGAGGGACCTCATCAGTCTTCGACCCGGAGGTCTGGCCCCGCATCGGGCCGCGGGCTCGACCGCCGCGGCGCGGGGCCGACCTCGGGGGGAGAGGGGCGTCATACCGCAGGGGGAGCAGCGCGCCCCGGCGCCCACTCCCGCATGCCCAGTCCCGAGCGCCCACTCCCGAATGCTCAGCCCCGAGCGCTCATTCCCCGGGGCTGACCAGGCCCGTCTCGAAGGCCACGATCACGGCCTGCACGCGGTCGCGCGCACCCGTCTTGGCCAGCACGCGGCCCACGTGGGTCTTCACGGTGGCCTCGGCGACGAAGAGGGCCTCGCCGATCTCCGTGTTCGACAGCCCCTTGGCCATGAGGGAGAGGACGTCGCGCTCGCGGTCGGTGAGGGCCTCGAGCGGGGTCGCGTCCTTGGGGGCCGCCGGCGCCGTGGTGGCCATCTGGGACAGCAGGCGGCGGGTCGCGGACGGGGCGATGACGGCGTCCCCGCGGTGCACGGTGCGGATCGCGGCGAGGAGATCCTCGGGCTGGGCGTCCTTGAGCAGGAAGCCGCTCGCGCCGGCGCGGATCGCGGCCATGACGTAGTCGTCGAGGTCGAAGGTGGTCAGCACGATGATCTTCGGCCCGCGGCCCTCGGGGGCCTGCTCGAGGATCCGCCGGGTGGCCTCGATGCCGTCGAG
>NZ_FWFG01000038.1 GCF_900163655.1 Brachybacterium nesterenkovii | reverse complement strand
CGTCTGGGGGAAGCGGGGCGTGCGGAGGGCGCGGAGCCGAGGGTGGAGGCCCTGGCCGGGTCGCTCCGTTCGCCTCGATCTCTGCGTTCCGGCTGTCACGGGGGATCGACGTCTGCGCCTTGGTCGCTATATGGCATGGATGACGACCGAAACGCAGACGTCGATGTTGCGGGTGCCGGTCTCTGTCATCGAGGTGCGCGTTGCTGTCGTTTTCCTGGATCGAGGTTCACGTTGCTGTCGGTATAGGACGGCTTTCCGACGCATTCGTGCCTGTCGATGTCCTCGCGGGGGTCACCCGACGCGGATCCCGTCGAGACGCACGTTTGCGTCGTTTTCCTGGATCGAGGTGCACGTTGCCGTTGGTGCAGGGCTACTTTTCGACGTCTTCGTGCCTGTCGATGCGGGAGGAGCGCTTCCCTGGATGCGCCTCGAAGGCCGAGGCGTGTGGGGTCCTCGTCCGTGGTCGTGGTCGTGACTGTCGTTGTCTTGAGCGCCCGCTCCGTGTCGCCCCGGGCGCCGGCTCTGTCGTCGGCCCAGGCGCCCACCCTGTCGTCACCCCCGGCGCCCGCCGCGCTCAGAGCGCCGCGACGAGTCGCCGCAGCCCCTCGTCGAGGTCGTCGTCGGGCACGCCGAACCCGACGACGATGCCCGGCCGCGGCGCCCTGTCAGCCCAGTAGCGGTCGAGTGACTCCACGCGCACCCCGGCGCGGGCGGCGCGTTCGAGGAGCGGGCCGACGGGCGCATCGGCCAGCATGATCGCGGCCAGTCCGCCCGGCACGTCCTGCACGGAGAGGCCGGGCACCTCACTCAGCCGGTCGCGGAGCAGCTGCAGGCGGCGGCGATGCCCCGGTCGCGCGCTCTGCAGCTGCCGGTCCAGCGCGCCGTAGCCGACGAAGGCCGCCATCGCCGCCTGCGGCACCGCGCCGAGCGGCGTCCCGACCGCCCGGCGCACGCTCGCGAGCGACTCGAGGAGCCAGGCAGGTGCGAGGAGGTGGCCGGCGACGATGCCGGGATCCGCGAGCGAGGACAGGCTGCCCAGCAGCACGGTGCAGGGATCGGCCGGATCGTCGAGCCCGGCGAGAGCGGGCAGCGGCGCGCCCTCCCAGCGCCATTCGGCGGTGTGCTCGTCCTCGACCACCACGAAGCCCTCGGCCCGGGCCCGCTCGAGGATCGCCAGCCGCCGCCCGACTGGGAGCGACCCGCCGAGCGGGTGCTGGTGCGACGGGGTCACGACGAGGACGTCGAGGCCGCGCGGCAGACGTTCCGGATCAAGACCCTGCCCATCGACCGGGACGTCGACGACGCGATCGCCGCGGACATGCGGGATGCGCCGCAGGCTCGGATACCCGGGCGACTCGAAGCCCACCGTGAGAGGGCGCCCGTGGCGCTGCTGCAGCGCCGTGAGCAGGAGCATCAGGCCGTCGCGGGTCCCCGCGGTGACCGCCACGTGCTCGGCCGACGCACGCACGGCACGCACCCGTCGCAGCCGCTCGGCGAGCACCTCCCGCAGGGCGCGGGAGCCGAGCGGCTCGGCGCGGACCCCGTGTGCGCTCGCCGCCGCGTCGCGCCAGGCCCGTCGCCACGCGGGCGACGTCAGCGAGATAAGCCCACGGGAGGCTCCGGGGCGTAGATCGATCGGAGCCGGTGCCGCACGGGACAGGTCGGACGTCGGCGACGCGACGGGTGCTCCGGCCCGCGGATGGCGGGGCAGAAGGGCGAGGGCGGGATCGACGACGGTGCCGCTGCCGCGCACGGCCGCGAGGTAGCCCTCCGCGCTCAGCTGCAGGTAGGCGCCGACGACGCTCCCGCGCGAGACGCCCAGCCGCTCGGCGAGCGCGCGCGAGGACGGCAGCGGGTCGCCGGGGCGCAGGGTCCCCTCGGCGACGAGGGCACGGATCTGCGCGGCGAGGCGTTCGGGCACGGACCCTTCGGGACCGGTCGTCGGATCGAGCGGCAGGTGCACGGGGCGAGCGGAGCGGGGCACATGCACATCCTCGTCCGGCGAGGGGTATGTGGTCCATCGGAACACGCGAAAACTGGAACTGGTGATGGACCACTGCAGGGGGCGAGCATGGTGCCCATGGCACAGAACACCCCAGGTACCGACGCCCCCGCCACCGGCAGCCCCCTCGTCAAGCGCGGCCTGGCCGATATGCTCAAGGGCGGCGTCATCATGGACGTCGTCACCCCCGAGCAGGCCCGCATCGCCGAGGATGCCGGGGCCGTGGCCGTGATGGCCCTCGAGCGCGTGCCCGCCGACATCCGCGCCCAGGGCGGCGTCTCCCGCATGAGCGACCCGGACATGATCGAGGGGATCATGCGCGAGGTCTCCATCCCCGTCATGGCCAAGGCGCGCATCGGGCACCAGGTCGAGGCGCAGATCCTCGAGCACCTGGGCGTGGACTACATCGACGAGTCCGAGGTCCTCAGCCCCGCCGACTACGCCCACCACATCGACAAGCAGCCCTTCACCGTGCCGTTCGTGTGCGGCGCCACGAACCTCGGCGAGGCCCTGCGCCGCATCGCCGAGGGCGCCGCGATGATCCGCTCCAAGGGCGAGGCCGGCACCGGGGACGTCTCCGAGGCCACCAAGCACATCCGCACCATCCGCAAGCAGATCGCCGAGCTCGCCGCCCTGCACGCCTCGAGCCCCGAGGAGCTGTACGTCGCGGCCAAGGAGCTGCAGGCCCCCTATGAGCTCGTGCGCGAGGTGGCCGAGCGCGGCGAGCTGCCCGTCGTCCTGTTCACCGCCGGCGGCGTGGCGACCCCGGCCGATGCCGCGCTCATGATGCAGCTCGGGGCCGACGGCGTCTTCGTGGGCTCGGGCATCTTCCACTCCGGGGATCCCGCCCGCCGGGCCGCGGCGATCGTCCGCGCGACCGCGCAGTACGACGACCCCGCCGCGGTGGCCGACGCCTCCCGCGGACTCGGCGAGGCGATGGTCGGCATCTCCGTGGCCGACCTCCCCGCCCCGCACCGTCTGGCCGAGCGCGGCTGGTGACCGCGCTCGTCCCTGGGCCCGACGGGCCTGGCCCTGCCTCCGACGGGCCTGGCCCTGCGCCGAGGCGCAGCGGTCCGGCCCGGCCGCCGCGCGTCGGCGTGCTCGCGCTGCAGGGCGGGGTCCGCGAGCACGCCCGGATGCTCGTGGGCCTCGGCGCCGACGTCGTCCCCGTGCGCCGGGCCGATCAGCTCGACGCTCTGGACGCGCTGGTCCTGCCGGGCGGTGAGTCCTCGACGATCGACCGGCTGCTGCGCGTCCTCGACCTGCGCGATCCCCTGCGGGCGGCGATCGCGCAGGGCCTGCCCGTGCTCGGCACCTGCGCGGGACTGATCCTCCTGGCCGATCGCATCGAGGACCCGGCCCCGGGCCAGCAGACCCTCGGCGTGCTCGACGTGACCGTGCGCCGCAACGCCTTCGGTCGCCAGGCCGACTCGAGCGAGGAGACCGTCGCGACGGTGCTCGGGCCGGTGCGCGCCGCGTTCATCCGCGCCCCGCTGGTCGTGTCCGTGGGGGAGGGCGTCGAGGTGATCGCCCGCCGCGGGGCCGAGCCGACGGACACCGATGCCCCGATCGTCGGCGTTCGCTGCGGAGATGTCACCGGCATCGCTGTCCATCCCGAGCTCACCGGGGACGCGACGTTCCACCGGGCGCTGCTTGGACAGGCGGCGGTGCGCCGGGCGGGCTAAGCGGCCCGGGCCCCGCCCGTGCCGTCAGCCCTGCCCGGACCGTCAGCCCCGCGCGGCCCGCCAGCGCCCGGTCGCGTCCAGCAGGCCGCGCATGCGCTCGGCCGTCGCGGCGAAGCGCTCCGGGTGCAGGGCGTGCACGGGCCCGGTGACCGACAGCGCCCCCTCGAGCGCGCCCGCGGCGTCGAACAGCGGGATCGACACGGCGGTAATCGACTCCTCCCACTCCTGGTCGACGGCGGCCCAGCCCTGCTCGCGCACCCGATCGAGCTCGGCGCGCAGGGCGTCGGCGTCGGTGATGGTGCGTGCTGTCCAGCGCTCGAGGCCGGCGGCGATCGCGGCCTCCACGACCTCATCCCCGCTGTGGGCCAGCAGGCACTTCCCGGAGCTCGTGGCGTGCGAGGGGGTGCGCTGGCCGATGTAGTGGCGGGGCGCCCACAGCCCGTGGCCGCCGAGCGCCTGGGACACGTTGACGGCATGGATGCCGTCGAGGATCGCCACGTTCGCGGTCAGCTCGAGATCGGCGCCCGTGCGGTCGCACAGCGCCTGCGCCACCTGGGAGAAGTCCGGCCGCGCCGAGACGGTGCTCGCGAGACGGACCAGAGCCGGGCCCAGGCGGAAGCCGCCGCGGGCGCCCGGCACCGCCTCGACGAGCGCATGCGCGGCGAGCGAGGCGAGCAGGCGCGAGGCCGTCGACTTGTGGACCTCGAGCTCGGCGGCCACCTCGGTGACTGTCCGCGGGGAGCGCGCCCCGAGCAGCTCGAGGATCCTCGCCGCCCGGTCCACCGACTGCACCGCCGTGTCGCTCATCGTTCCCCTCGCTCTCCTGCGCGCCGTCGCGCGCCAGACCGCGAGGCGTTCGGCCCTGCCCTCCCGCACAGTGTCCTCCCGCGCAGTCCGACCGCATCGCGGACATTGTGGCGCATCTCTTGACGCGCCCGACGCCCGCACGGTTCGATGGGTGCACATTACGCAGTCGTTGCACAACCCGCAACACCGGCCGCACCGGCGGTCGACGTCGTCGTCGCACGGACGCGGCGGGAGACGCGGTGAGCGCGACATGCTGCGGATGGCCCGCCCCCACCGGCCTCCGGGCCCGAGCGATGGAGACGATGATGACTCTCGCGACCCGCACCACGGCACCCGCCGCCCCCGCCCAGCCCCTCGTCGGCCCCGGCCGTCGCGTCGTCGTGATCGGAGCCGGTGTCGTCGGCGCCGCCCTCGCCGACGAGCTCGTCGCCCGCGGCGTCACCGACGTGACGATCGTCGACCAGGGCGATCTCTGGGAGACCGGCGGCTCGTCCTCGCACGCCCCCGGCTTCGTGTTCCAGACCAACCCCTCGCGCGTCATGTGCTTGCTCGCGCAGCGCACCGTCGCCAAGCTCGCCGGACTCCAGTCCGACGGGCAGCCCGTGGTCGACGCCGTCGGCGGCCTCGAGATCGCGACGACCGAGGGCCAGCTCGCCGAGCTGCGCCGCCGCCTGGGCTTCGCCCGGGCCTGGGGCGTGCCCGCCGAGCTCGTCGACGGCGACCGCGCCGCCGAGCTGTGGCCCGGGCTCGACAGCGACCGGATCCTCGGCGCCCTGCACACGCCCACGGACGGCGTCGTCCACTCCCGGCGCGCCGTGCGCGCCCAGGGCGAGCGGGCCGTCGCCGGCGGCGCGACGGCCCTGGGCGCCACCCGGGTCGTCGAGGTCTGCGTCGAGGACGGGCGCGTGACGGGCGTCGTCGTCGAGAACGCCCTCGACGGCGGCGACCGCCGCACCATCGAGGCCGACGCCGTCGTCGCCTGCGGCGGCATCTGGGGGCCGGCGCTGACCCGGCTCGCCGGGGTCGAAGCCCCGATGCAGCCGATGGAGCACGGCTTCGCGTGGACCGAGCCCCTGGCGTCCCTCGCCGGCGCCGAGCAGGGACCCGAGTCCCCGACGCGGCCGATCGTCCGCCATCAGGCCGCCGGCGTCTACTTCCGCGAGTTCGGCGAGCGCATCGGCATCGGCGCCTACGAGCACCGGCCCATCCCCGTGGACCCCGAGAACCTCACCGACACCGCCCACATGCGCGCCACCGGCACCCATCCGGCGAAGCGGGAGTTCACCCCCGCGGACTTCGAGCACGGCTGGAAGGCCGTCCAGGAGGTCCTGCCCGAGACCGCGGGCCTCGAGCTCGGCGACGAGTTCAACGGCGTCTTCTCCTTCACCCCCGACGGCGGCCCCCTGCTGGGCCCGTCGCGCACCGTCGGCGGCTTCTGGGTGGGCCAGGCCGTGTGGGTCACGCAGAGCGCCGGCTGCGCGCAGGTGCTCGCGGAATGGATGACGACGGGGGACCCGGGGATCGACCCCCACGAGCTCGACCTGCACCGCTTCGAGCCCTCGACCCTCTCGCGCGGCTGGATCCGCGAGCGCGGCTGCGAGTCCTACGACACCGTCTACGACGTCTCCTTCCCGCGCGGCTCCACCTCCGTCCAGCGGGGCCGCAAGACCTCCCCGTTCTACCTGCGCCACCAGCTCGCCGGGGCGGTCTTCACCGAGGCCTCCGACTGGGAGCGCCCCCAGTACTTCGAGGAGAACGCGCGGATCCTCTCCTCGGCCGCGTTCCGCGCCGCCGACACCGGGGTGCCGGTCCACGTGCCCAAGCACGACGCCTGGGACCACGCGGGGTGGTCGGCGATCGCGGCCGCCGAGGCCTGGTCCACGCGCACGCGGGCCGGGCTGTTCGACATGTCGGCCCTCTCCCGCTTCCTCATCGAGGGGCCCGGCGCGACGGACTTCCTCGAGACCGTGTGCAGCGCGAAGGTCGGGCGCAGGGTCGGCACGGTCGCCTACGCGATGCTGCTGGACGACAAGGGCGGCATCCGCTCCGACGTGACCGTCACGCGCCTGGCCCCGGAGCGCTACCTCATGGGCTCCAACGGCCCCCTCGACCTCGACCACCTGCTGCGGATGCGGCCCGACCCGGCGATCCACATCGAGGACATCACCACCTCCACCTGCTGCCTGGGCCTGTGGGGGCCGCGCGCCCGCGACATCCTCGAGCCCATCACCGAGGGCGACATCTCCCATGAGGGTCTCGGCTACTTCCGCGCGGCGGAGATCATGGTGGCCGACGTGCCGGTGCTCGCGCTGCGCGTCAGCTATGTCGGCGACCTCGGCTGGGAGCTGTACACCGACGCCGCCTACGGCCTGCATCTGTTCGATGCGATCCGGGCCGCGGGCGCCGAGCACGGCCTGGTCCTCGCCGGCCGCCTGGCTTTCAATTCGATGCGCCTGGAGAAGGGGTACCGCTCCCACGGCACGGACGTGACGCGCGAGGACACGCCGGCCACGAGCGGGCTCGGCTTCGCGGTCAGCCCCCGCAAGACGGAGTTCATCGGCCACGACGCGCTCGCGGCCCTGCCCGACGGCGGCGGGCTCACGGAGGACGCGCCGCACCTGGCGACCGTCGGGCTGCGGATGGAGACCGGGGTGCCCGACGCCGGCAGCCCGGTGACCGACGCCGACGGGCAGGTGGTCGGCTGGGTCACCAGCAGCGACTACAGCTACGAGACGGGCCAGGTGCTCGCCTACGTGCGCGTCCCGCGCGCGCTCGCCGAGGTCGGGACGGCGCTGCGGGTCGAGCGCCTCGGGCGCTCTCTGCCCGCACGGGTCCTGGCCGATCCCGTGGTCGATCCCGAGGGCGAGCGCATCCGGCGTTGAGGCTGCGGGCGGGCCGTGGCGGAGCTCCCGTCACGGCCCGCCCGCCGACGTCCTGGGCCGCACCTGCGGGCCCGGCGCGGCCCGCCCGTCCTCGCGCCGCGCAGCATCCGGGGGCCGGTCGCGGCGCGCAGCACCCGGGGGCCGGTCGCGCCGGTTCGTCCGCGGATGGTTCAGGTCGGCTCGTCCGCGCTGCGCGGCGCCGCCTCCTGCATCAGCTCCAGGGCGCGGGCGACGAGCGGGAGGCGACGGCCGCCCCGACGGATCGCCGCGACCACGCGCCGACTCGGCAGCGAAGGACCGGCGATCGGCACGCGCACCACGTCATAGGTCCCGGCGACGGGGGCGAGCCGGGGCACCAGGCCGATGCCGAGGCCCGCCTCGACGAGCGCCGCCTCGGTGTCCCACTCGACGACCTCGTGGGCGATCCGGGGCGTGGAGCCGGCGGCCGTGAACGCGGCGACGAACAGGGCGCGGTACTGGGTGCCGGGACGGTCGGTGATCCAGGGCTCGTCGGTCAGCTCCGCGAGCTCGACGCTGTCGCGGTCCGCGCAGCGGTGCCCGGCGGGCAGGAGCACGTCGAGTGTGTCATCGTGCAGGGGCAGCTCCTCGAAGCGGGCGTCGGGAGCGGCGTCGACGGACAGCAGGGGCACCACCACGGCGATGTCCAGGCGGTCGGCCGCGAGCAGCTCGAGGCAGCGCTGGGGCTCGGCCTCCACCAGCTGCAGCTCGAGCCCCGGCAGCTCGTGGCGCAGGTCGGTGACCGCGGGGATCACGATCTGCGTGGTGGCCGTGGAGAACGCGCCGACGCGCAGGCGGGGGTGCGGCGCCTCGGACTCGGCGCGCAGATCCCGGCCGATCCGATCGGCGAGCTCGAGGAGATCCGCCGAGGAGGCGACGAGGCGCTCACCGGCGGGGGTGAGGCGCAGCGTGCGCCCCTCGCGCACGAGCAGGGGGATGCCGAGGTCGCGCTGCAGCTCGCGCAGCTGGGTCGAGACGGCCGAGGGCGAGTAGCCGAGGAGCTCGGCGGTCGCGGCGATCGTGCCGGCGTGGGCGAACGTCCGCAGGGTCGTGATTCGCAGATCGATCATGCAGGAATTCTGCACAGATCTGTGCGAGAAGCAACGCTTGTTGCGTGCGATGGGATGGTCCTAGCGTGGTGCCACGGCGTCAGATCACATCTGCTCTGACCCCACCACGGGAGTGATGACACCATGACCACGGATTTCTCCGCCCCCGCCGCGGCGACCGCACCCGCCCCCGCGGCGGGGGCGGAGAAATCCGTGGTCATGGTGTCATC
>NZ_FWFG01000082.1 GCF_900163655.1 Brachybacterium nesterenkovii | reverse complement strand
GCGTCCTCACCTCGCTCCGCGATCGGGACCATACCTACGATTGGGCCACCGCGCGCCCGCCCGGTCGTACGTGGTCGGCGCTTGGTCCGCTTGGACTGCAGGAAGGAGCAGCAGCCCCTGACTTCGGGCCGCGTTCAACGATCAGAGGCCAGGAGCAGGCTGCACCGGTCGCTTTGGGCAGTGTACTAAGCTGAACTAGCATTGAAGGATGGGTACGTTCGATTCACCTGCTGGACGGTCGCGCCGGTCAGTCCTCGCGGGGCTGCTGACGGTCCCTTTCGCTGGGCTGGCGAACGGATGTGCACCGATCAGCAGGAGGAACGACGACGAGACTCCGGATGCGCGGATCGCCCTCGTGTACCGCGGCCCGGCGGGGTGCGAAGGATGCTCGAAAACTCTTGCTGAGCGACTGTCGCAATCACCGCTTGGTATGGACGTTGCGTTTATCGGCCCGCATGAAGAATTCCCTCTCAAATCAAGTGCCCTTTCTGGAGTCGCTCTCTACGCCCAGCCGGGCGGTGGAGACGATATTCGTGCCGCTGCCCAGAGTTTTCCTGCGGATTTCATCCGCGGGGTGAGTGACTTTGTGGCTACCGGCGGTAGCTACCTCGGCATCTGCATGGGTGCATATCTTGCAGGGAGCGAGGGATTCGGGTTTTTCAGTGAATCCGTCGAGGGTGAGGTAGGCGTTCCCGACTTCCCTGTGAAAGATAGTACGGATGATGTGGTGGCAGTCACGTGGGGCGGCACGTTGCGATGGACCTACTTCCAAGAGGGCGCGCGGTTGCCTGTAGGCGGCGCTGAGGCCTACGCCCATTACGAGACAGGCGACCTCGCCGCCGCGTGTTATCGGTTTGGCGATGGAAGTGTGGGCTTGATTGGCCCTCATCCGGAGGCGGACGCAACCTGGTTCGAGGACGCCGATCTCTTTGATCAAGACGGCGACGACTGGCGATATGCGCTCCCGCTCGTCAAACGGATTCTCAGCTGACCGTCGGGGCGGCCAAGTGCGACACAATTGGCCCAAGGGAGAGCAACAACGCCCATTCTTGTCCTCCGAAGGCTCACTCCAGCTGCGAAACGCCGTGGAGTTCCGCTTCAACGTCTGATCCTTGGCTCATGGGGCTTGGGCGCTCATTTTTGCTGGATCGAGAGGCTCACGTCTGCTGGTTTGCGGTGCTCACGTTTGTAGGGTTGGCATAGTTGGTCCTGCTCGGGTGGCGGCATGCAGCTCGATGGACTTGTACCACGCCGCGTCAGCGATCTGTTGGCCGAACAGATCCGCACCGAGCCGGTGATCGCGCTGCATGGTCCACGATCGGTGGGCAAGTCGACGGTGCTCCGCGGCTTCGCCGAGACAGCCGGCGGCTCGGTGATCGACCTCGACGACGTTGAAGTGCGTGAGGCGATCCAGGGGAACCTGGCCGCCTCGGTGCGCGCCGGGGCCCCGATCTGCATCGACGAGTACCAGCGGGTTCCAGACATCCTCGATGCGCTCAAGGCCCGGCTGAACCGTGAAGGCAGCCCCCCGGGCACGGCGATCATCACGGGGTCGACGAGGCAGGACGCTCTGCCGGCGACGGCACAGGCGCTGACCGGCCGGCTCCATTCGCTCGTCATCTGGCCGCTCTCCCAAGGGGAACTCGAGGGGGTGCGGGAGAACCTGCTCGAGGCGCTCGCGGGTGATGCCGACGGCGTCGTGAGTGCCGTCCCGTCTTCGTCGACCACGCGGCCCGACTATGTCGACCGTGTGTGCTACGGGGGAATGCCTCTCGCCCCTGCGTCGGTCAGCCTCGGCCAGAGCCCGTTGGTTCGATGACTTCGTTCGGGCGTCCGTCGAATGCGATGCCGTCGAGCTCAGCAGAATCCGCGAGCGTCAAGCGTTGGCCGATCTCTTGGGGCATATCGCGGCGCAGACCGGTCAATTGCTGAACGTGGCGGCGACGGCGGAAAGGGTAGGGACCAACAGGGAGACGACGGAGAGCCATCTCCGGCTCCTCGAGGACCTGTTCCTGGCTGTGCGTCTCCCCGCGTGGGGCAAGAGCCTCCGCTCGCGGGTGAGTGCGAAGCCGAAGGTCCACGTCGTCGATTCCGGGCTGGCTGCCCGACTGCTCCGGCTCACGCCGGAGAAGGTCACCGGCATCGACCCGACGTCGCTCACTGACTTCGGGCACCTGCTGGAGACCTTCGTCGTCGGGGAGCTGCGCAAGCAGGCGTCCTGGCTCGATGATCCCGTCACGCTCGGGCACTGGCGTACGAGTGATGGGGCTGAGGTCGACCTCGTCATCGAGTACGACGATGGGCGAGTCGTCGCGTTCGAGGTCAAAGCCAGCGAACGGGCCTCGGGGAAGGAGTACCGCGGTCTTGCCCAGCTTCGCGACCTGCTGGGGGAGAGGTTCATCGGCGGCATTATGCTGACGACCGGTAGCCGCTCCTACACCTACGAGGACCGGCTGCATGTGATGCCCATCGACCGGCTCTGGACTCCTGTGCCTGTCTGAGCGATCGCGCAGATGGTTCTACGTTCCGCAACTCGGTCGAGTTCCGCTTCAACGTGTAGCTCTGGGGCTAGTCGGAATAGACCGTGTCGCGGCGCCCGATGGAGAACATTTCGATCGTGACGACGTCATCGTGGATGAGGGCGAGGATTCGGTAGGAGCCCACACGGTAGCGCCATTCGCCTGAGCGGTTCGCGGTCAGGCCCTTACCGAAGGCGCGCGGGTCGGCGCATCCGTCGAGGTTGTTCTTGATCCACGTCGCCAGAATCCGGGCGTCGAAGCGATCCATTTTCCCGAGCTGCTTGCGGGCCCGGGCGGTGAGCTCGACACGGTAGGGGGCGCCGTGTTCAGTCATCAGGCGAGGTCGGAGAGGACTTCGTCGATGCTGTAGCGATCACCGGAGTCCTGCGCGATGGCCTCGCGCAGCTCGTGGAGGTCGTAGGAGTCCTCGATCCTCTCCAAGATCGCGGTACGTGCGAAGTCGGAGATCGTGACCCCCTCGAACTTGGCGAACCTGCGGACGAGCTCAGCGTCCTGCTCGCTCATGCGCACTGTCATGGTGCTCATCGGTCCTCCTCGCACTCAGTGAATACACTGTATTCATGATGTCGCCGGGAGGCAAGGCGTGACGTCGACGCCCGATCCTCTCGTGGGGGCGGCGGTGGCTCGGTGCTCGGGTGAGCGGGCGTTGCGCAGTTGATGGGTGGAGAGCGCCGGGCGCACGATCGCGACATGGGTGCGATTCCCGCATTCGATGCTCTGGCTGCTCTTCACTGTGCCGATATCGTGGTCGAGCTAGAAGCCGCGGTCGTCCGATCTCGATGGGGGATGTGCAGCGCGCGGTGGTCTCCCGTGTCTGTGGCGCGGGTAGCGTGACGTGCGGCATCGAGGACTCCTGGGACGCTGGTGTCTCCCTGTCGGATCCGTGGGCCGGACGGTCGGGCCCAGCGTCGTGGTCAGCTCCTCGTCGAAGGCGCGCAGGTCGTGGTGCATCTGTCGAGGTCGAGGTCGAGGGCGCGGCCTCAGCCCTCGGTGCCGGACCGCCGCAGCGTGGCGCTGATATCGCCGGGGCCGAGCACCTGCCGGAGCTCCTGCTCGCCGACACCCGTGATGCGTCCGAGCCGGGTGAAGCTCCAGCTGTTGGTGCCGTCGTAGATGGCCAGCTTGTCGCCCTGGTACAGGATCACGTCCCCCGGCCCCGTCGTGATCTGCTCGTCGTCGGCGTGCAGGCGCTGGGGGAGCAGCCCCACCTTCTCGAAGCCGCCGTAATCCTCCATCGTGAGGGTGAGGCCCTCGGTGCCGACGAGGTCGACGAGCGCCTGTGCGGAGCGGTTGTCGGCGAGCTCCAGCTCGAGGTCGTGGCCGTTGACGGTGACGATCATGGTGGCGTCCTCCTGCCCTCTCACTCGCCGATGGTCCGGACGACCCGCGCCGGGCTCCCGACGGCGACGGTGCGGGCCGGGACATCCTTGGTCGCGAGGGAGCCCGCGCCGATGACGGCGTGCTCCCCGATCGTGACTCCGGGCAGGACCGTCACGTTCGCGCCCAGCCAGGCGCCGCGCCCGATGCGCACGCGGGCCGGGTGCATGTCGGCGCGGCGGGCCGGGTCGAGATCATGGTTGAGGGTCGTGATGACGGCGTTGTGGCCGATGAGCGCGCCGTCGCCGATCTCGACGCCGCCCTGGTCCTGGATGCGGCATCCGCTGTTGAGGAAGACGTCCTCGCCGATGCGGAGGTTCCGGCCGAAGTCGGCGGTGAACGGCGGGAACACGCGGAACGAGGCGGGGACCGGGCGCCCGGTAAGGGCGCTCATGATCGCGGTGACCTCCTCGGGGGAGCGGTAGCGCCCGTTCAGCTCGGCGGCCAGGCGCAGCGCCTCCTGGCTGGCGGCGTGCATCGCCCGGTGGTGCGGGGAGTCGCCGCGGATCGTCTCGCCCGCGTCGAGGGCGGCGAGGAGCTCGGCGAGCCCCTCGATGTCCGCGGCGCGCCAGCGCGGCTCCTCGATGCTGTCCTCGGTGCCGCCCTCAGCGCTGTCGTTCGTGCGGTCCTCCGTGCGGTCGTCGGGGTCAGTCACGCGTGCCTCCCAGATGCGCGGTGAAGAACCGCTCGATCGTATCGAAGGGGATCGCGTCCGCGTCTCCGCCGTCGTAGAGATCGGTGTGGCTGGCGCCCGGCACGATCACGAGCTCGTTGTCATCGCCCGTGAGCTGCGCGAAGGCGTCCTCGCCCATGTAGCGGGAGTGCGCCTTCTCGCCGTGCAGCACCATCACCGGGTGCTCGATCTCGGAGGCGAAGCGCAGCAGCTCGGTGTTCATCCACGACAGGTTCGAGGTGGTGCTCCAGCCGTCCGTGGAGTTGCCGGAGCGCTCGTGGAAGCCGCGCTCCGTCTTGAAGTAGGCGTGGTAGTAGATGAGGAACTGCGGCGCGTCCGCAGGAAGTTCGTCGGGGACGCCGCCGGCTCGCTGGTTCTCACCGGCGACGACGTCGGCCGTCCGCTGCCGGGCCAGTGCGCGACGGTCCGCCATGCGGGCCTCGGGGGAGTCCTCGGCATCGAAGTAGCCGCGGGTGGCGATGCGCGTCATGACGTAGAGGGTCGAGGCGAGGGTGGCCCTGATGCGCGGGTCCAGAGCGGCCGCGTTCAGGGCGATGCCGCCCCAGCCGCAGATGCCGATGATCCCGATGGCCTCGGGGTCGGCGCCCTCGTGCGTGGACAAGAAGTCCACGGCGGCGGAGAAGTCCTCGGTGTTGATGTCGGGGGAGGCGACGCGGCGCGGGGTGCCGCCGCTCTCGCCGGTGTACGAGGGATCGAACGCGAGGGCGAGGAAGCCGCGCTCGGCCATCGTCTGGGCGCACAGGCCCGAGGACTGCTCCTTGACGGCGCCGAAGGGGCCCGCGACGGCCAGCGCCGGGAGGCGTCCGGAGGCGCTGCGCGGGCGGTAGAGATCGGCGGCCAGCGTGATGCCGAAGCGATTGCGGAAGGTCACCTTCTCGTGCTCGACGGCCTCGCTGCGAGGGAACACCTTGTCCCACTCGGAGGTCAGGGCCAGGGTAGTGGTCGTGTCGGCTTGCGCGGTCTGGTCGGTGTGCGTCATGCTCACAACATAGAAGTTGAAGTCAGCTTCAGGTCAAGAGGCGGGGAGGCGCAACCAGTGGCATACACGATCGGCGAGGTGGCGGCGCAGCTGGGCGTCGCGCCCTCGACGCTGCGCTACTACGAGCGCGAGGGGCTGCTGCCCGCCGTGGAGCGCAGCGCCAGCGGGCGCCGGGCCTTCAGCGACCAGGACCTGGAAGCGTGCCGCGTGATCGACTGCCTCAAGACCTCCGGGCTGTCCATCCGGCAGATCAAGGCCTTCATGGACATGGTGGTCGAGGGCGACGCGACCCTGCCGGAACGCCTCGAGCTCTTCCGAGAGCGCAAGGAGGCCATGGAGCGCGAGATGCGAGAGCTCCAGCAGGTGCTGGACGTCCTGGAGTTCAAGACCTGGTACTACGAGCAGGCCGTCGCCGCGGGGACCGAGGGTGCGGTGCGCGCACTGCCGACGGATCGGATCCCCGCGGAGCATCGCAGCGCCCAGGCGCACCTCGCCGGGGAGTCCGGAAAGGAGCGCCTGGGCGCCGTGAGCTGAGCGCGCCCGGTCGGTGCCAGGGGGGGTGAGCCGCTGAGGGCGAGCGCGCGCCAGAGCCGCTCGCACGGGGCGTGCGCCGATGCGACGCGCGAGGAGCGCGCGGTCAGGCCGCGTGGACCGAGATCCACTCGCCCACGTGCTCGGCGCGCTCGGCCTCGTCGACCACGGCGATCGCGTAGTCGGCGTAGGAGATGCGGCTCGTCCCGTCGGCACCCGTCTCGAGGAGATCCCCGGCCAGGACGTAACCGCCCTCGCGCTCGCCGTCGGCCTGGAAGTCCGCGGCGGGGCTGATGAAGGTCCACGCCGCGTCCGTGCGCTCGCGGCTCGCGGCGAGCTGGGCGGCCTGGGCACGGGCGAGCGGGACGAAGGCGTCGGGGAAGTCGGAGGTCTCGAGGAGCGGCGTGGTCCTCTCCGCGTCGACGTACAGGGAGCCGGCGCCGCCGACGATGAGCAGGCGCGCATCGGCGCCGGCCAGCAGATCTGCCAGGTGCAGGGCTGCCGTGGTGTGCAGATCGAGGTTCTCCGGGTTGAAGAAGCCCAGCGCGTCCACGACGACGTCGACGTCGGCGAGGTCCTCGGCAGTCAGGTCCAGGGCGTCCTTGACGACGTCCACGCCGGGCTTGGCCGAGCGGCCGAAGCCCGTGATGTCGTGGCCGCGCGAGAGGGCCTCGCGGGCGATGAGGGCTCCGGCCTTGCCGGCCGCTCCCATGATGGCGATGCGCATGGTGTGCGGTCCTTCCGTGGGGTGATGATCGTTGCGTGAGGTGACGTTCGCTGAGCACTGTAGTATCCAAGAGATACTAGAAACCGAACGGAAACTGAAGGGGTGATCGCGGTGACCGCACCTGCTCGAACCTCCGCGCCTGCTCGAACCTCCGCGCCTGCTCGAACTTCCGTCGCGGCGCGCGGCGGCCTGCCGGACTGTCCGGTGGAGACGACGCTGCTGCTGATCGGGAACACGTGGAAGGTGCTGATCCTTCGTGAGCTCATGCACGCCGACCTCCGTTTCGGCCAGCTCAAGGAGGCGGTCGGCGGCATCAGTCAGAAGGTCCTGACCGCCGCCCTGCGCGCCATGGAGGAGGACGGGCTGGTGTGGCGCCGCGCCTACGCCGAGGTCCCGCCCCGCGTGGAGTACGGGCTCACGGATGCCGGGCGCAGCCTGGACCCCGTGCTGGAGAGCCTCCGGGCATGGGGCGAGGAGTACCAGCGGGCGGCACGGCGCTCGTCGGCCGAGGAGTCCTCCGATGGCTGGCGGCTCGCGGCGGTCGACGGGGCCGAGCGATGAGCTCCCTGCCTCCGAACCCGGCGCCGACCCCGCCCCCGGCTCCCGACGCCCCGCGCGCCCATGGCCTCCTCGAGGTCGGCGACGGCCAGCGCATCTACTGGGAGGAGTGGGGGAGCCCCGACGGCGTCCCCCTGCTGTATGTGCACGGCGGCCCGGGCGGGGGACTCGGCAGGAGCGGGTACCGGCGCCAGGCCGACCCGGCGCGCACGCGGATCATCGGATTCGAGCAGCGCGGCTGCGGACGCTCTGCTCCGCACGCGAGCGACCCGTCCGTGTCGCTCGCCTCCAACGATACCGACCGCCTGATCGCCGACATGGAGGCCCTGCGCGAGCACCTCGGCGTCGACCGCTGGATCCTCAACAGCGTCTCCTGGGGCTCCACCCTCGCCCTCGCCTACGCGCTCGCCCACCCTGGGCGGGTCGCGGGCATCGTCCTGTTCGCCGTGACCACCACGCACCGCATGGAGATCGACTGGATCACCGAGGGGGTCGGGACCATCTTCCCCGAGGCCTGGGACCGCCTCGCCTCCCACGCCGAGGGCGCCGGCATCGGGTACGCCCGCGGGCGAGGCCGCCTCGTCGCGGCGTACGCACGCCTGATGGAGGACCCCGACCCCGCCGTCCGTGACGCGGCCTCCCGCGAGTGGGCGCTGTGGGAGGACACGCATATCTCGATCGGCACCGGCGGTCTGCGCCGTGACCCGCGGTGGGAGGACGACGCGTTCCGCCTCGCCTTCTGCCGCCTCGTGACGCACTACTGGTCGCACGACGGCTTCTGCGACCCGCCGATCCTGGACCGGCTCGACCGCCTCGCCGGGATCCCGGCGACGCTGATCCACGGGCGCCGCGACGTCTCCGGTCCCGCCTCGATCGCGTGGCGCCTGCACCGCGGATGGCCGGGATCCCAGCTGATCATCGACGAGGGCGACGGGCACGGCGGCGTCTCGATGGCCGAGCGGTGGCGGGCGGCGAACGATGCACTGGTGGCCAGACACCGAGCCCGCGCCTGACCGAGTGCTGTCCGTGCAAGCCGTCTCCAACCGTCCCGCGGTCCGCGTTTCGTGCATCGGGCTGGCGGGGCCCGCCCGGGCGTAGCCCGGAAGATCAGCCCCCGGCGCGCTCCCGCCCCCGCAGCACCGCCTTGCGGAGCTCGTCGAACCACAGCACGCAGGACGCGAGCCCGAGGCACATCGCCCACTGCCCGAGGCTCAGCGCCTCCGTCCCGAACGCCGCCTGCAGGAACGGCACGTGCACCACGGCCACCTGAGCCGCCGCGCCGAAGGCGAGCGCGGCCCACAGCCAGCCGTTGACGAAGAGCCGATGGAGGCCGACACGGTCTCGGAGTGCGAGTTCAGCGCATTGAACAGCTGGGCCAGCACCAGCGTGGTGAACGCGGCGGTGCGGGCGCTCGCGACGGACTGGTCGCCCTCGATGAGCCCGCCCGGCAGCTCCATGTCGATCGCCACGAGCGTCACCACGGCCATCACGAGTCCGATGCTGAGGATTCCGCCCCACATCCGCGCGTCGATCACCCGCTCCGCGGAGCGTCGCGGCGGCCGCGCCATGACGTCCCCGGTCTCCGGGTCGATGCCCATCGCGAGGGCGGGGGCCGAGTCGGTGACCAGGTTGATCCACAGGATCTGCGTGGCCAGCAGCGGCACGACCAGGGTCTCGCCGTGGCCGGTCAGCCCCAACCAGCCGGCCAGGACCACGCCCAGGAACATCATGAGGACCTCGCCCATGTTCGAGGACAGCAGGTAGCGCAGGAACTTGCGGATGTTGGAGAAGATCACGCGGCCCTGGCGGACGGCCGAGACGATCGACGTGAAGTCGTCGTCGGCCAGGATCATGTCGGCGGCCTCCTTGGACACCTCGGTGCCCGTGATGCCCATCGCCACCCCGATGTCCGCCTTCTTCAGGGCGGGCGCATCGTTCACGCCGTCACCGGTCATCGACACGATCTGACCATGCTCCTGGAGCGCGGAGACGATCCGCAGCTTGTGCTCGGGCGCCACGCGCGCGAAGACGGACACCTCCTGGGCCTCATCGCGCAGCTCCTGCTCGGACATCGCGCTCAGCTCGGCGCCCGACAGCGCGCGGTCGCCCTCACGGGCGATGCCGAGCTCCTGGGCGATCCGCAGCGCCGTGGCCGGATGGTCGCCCGTGATCATGATGACGCGGATGCCGGCGCGGTGCGCCTCGGCGATCGCCGCGGCCGCCTCGGTCCGCGGCGGATCGATGATCCCGACGGTTCCGACGAGCGCGAGGTCGCGCTCGAGGTCGAGGGCCGCATCCGCGTCGATGCCGCCGTCATCCCGCGTCACCCGCGCGAGCTCTGCGCGGTCCAGGGGCCGCAGCGCGACGGCCAGGGTCCGCAGGGCCTCGGAGCTCATGGCCCGGATGTCCTCCTCGACGCGCGCCCTCGCCTCGTCGTCCACCGCAACGGCCTCCTGGCCGACGAGGCGGTGGGTGCAGCGCTCGAGCAGGACGTCGGGGGCGCCCTTGGCGACGAGGAGCACGGGGGAATCCCCGGAACCGACGGACGGGTCCCCGGAGCCGACGGACGGGTCCCCGGCGTCGACGGACGGTTCCGCGGGGGCGACGAGGGTGTCCCCGGACCCGGCCGGGGCGGAGTCCTCCACGAGGACCGACATCATCTTGCGCTCGGAGGTGAACGGCACCTCGCCGACGCGGGCGAAGCGCTCCCTCGCGCTGCGACCGCAGCCCCGCCTTGCGCTCGGCGACGACGAGCGCGGCCTCGGTCGGGTCGCCGAGGACCTCCCAGGCGCCCTCGCGGCGCTCGACCACCGCATCCGAGGCGAGCGCCCCGCCGACCAGCAGAGCGGTCTGCTCGAGGCGCTGCGGCAGCGACTCGGGGTGCTCGGGCAGCGGCGTCCCGTCGACCAGCACCCGGCCCTCGGGCGCATAGCCGATGCCCTCGAGCTCGGCCGTGCCGGAGCTCGTGGACGAGCGCACCATCGTCATCTCGTTGCGGGTGAGCGTGCCCGTCTTGTCGGAGCAGATCACGGACGCCGACCCCAGCGTCTCGACCGAGGACAGGGACGTGATGATCGCGTTGCGGCGGCTCATCGCCTGCACGCCGAGGGACAGCACGACGGACAGGATCGCGGGCAGCCCCTCGGGCACGGCGGCGACGGCCAGGGACACCCCGACCAGGAGGATGTCGATCGCCTCGCGCAGGGAATGGACGCCGCTGGTGAGGGCGATCGTCGCCATGATCACCAGGGCGATCACGATCACCGAGATGCCCAGGACCCGCCCCACGCCTTCGATCTCCTGGGCGAGCGGGGTCTTCTCGTCCTCGGTGGACGAGAGCATCGCGGCGATCCGGCCCATCTCCGTGCCCATGCCGACGCCCGTGACCACGGCGCGACCCGTGCCCTGGGTGACCGCGGTGCCCTTGAAGACCATCGATGCGCGGTCGCCGAGCGGCGCGGGCTCCGCGAGAGCGGCGGGGGACTTCACCACCGGCTGCGACTCCCCGGTGAGCGAGGCCTCCGCGATCTGCAGCGACGCCGTCCGCAGCAGCCGGGCATCGGCGGCGACGGAGTCGCCCTCGCCCAGCAGGAGGATGTCGCCGGGCACGATCTGCGCGGCGGGGATCCGCTGCGTCCGCCCGTCGCGGACCACCCCGGCGGTGACCTCGCTCATCGACTGCAGGGCCGCGACGGCATCGGCCGCACGGGCCTCCTGGAAGAAGCCCAGGAGCGCATTGGCGAGGACGATCGCGACGATCACCAGGGCCTCGATCGGCACGCCCGCGGCGCCCTCGGCGGCCCATGCCGCGAGAGACACCGCGACGGCGGCGAGCAGGAGGTAGACGAGCGGGTCCGCGAACTGGCGCGCGAAGCGGCGCCACGCGGGCTCCGGAGGCGCGGCGTCCAGCTCGTTGGGCCCGTGCTGCGCGCGCCGTCGATCCGCCTCCTCGCGGGTCAGCCCCCGCTCGGCGTCCGCGCCCTGCGCGGCGACCGCCTCGTCGGCCTCGCAGACCGACCAGTCCCGGTCCAGGGCCCGATCGGCGGCGGGATCCGGAACGGTCCTGCGGCGCGGCACCTGAGCTCCTCCATCACACGCGGGACGCGGGAGGTCGCTGGCCTCCCCAGCTGGTCCCGGAAGCCTATCGGCCCTTCCCCGAGGCGGACGGGGACGGAGGTCCGTCCGAGTGGGAGGATTCCTCCCATGCCCGCCCACCCGGTCCTCGACCTCATCCGCTCGCGCCTCGCCAGCGGCTCGCGCCCGCTCCATCGCGACGACGGCGCGCGCCTGGCCGTGGTCCTCGAGGGCGGCAGCTCGCGCGCCGCGTACGCCGGCGGCATGGTGTGCGAGCTCGAGGAGCGGGGCATCCTGCAGGCCGTCGACGCGGTCCACGGCTCCTCGGCCGGTGCCCTGAACGGGGCCTGGCTGGTGTGCGGGCGGGCCCGCGCGAACGTCCACGGCTGGTGGGAGCCGGAATCGATGCGGGCGATCATCCGCCCGGGCAACGCCCTGCGCCGCCGCCCCGTGGTCGACGGCGACACCCTCATCGACCACATCTACGAGACCGTCACGCCGCTGGGCTTCGAGGACGTCCTCGCCAGCGACGTCGAGTACCACCCCACCGGCACCGACATCGAGACCGGGGAGTGCACGGACCTGGCCCCGTTCATCCGCGACCGAGCCACCCTCGCACTCGCGCTCAAGGCCACCTCGCGCCTGCCCGTCCTCTCGGGCCCGCCCGTCGAGCTGGGCGGGCGCTCCTTCATCGACGGCGGCCTGGCCGACAACGTGCCCGTCCGCCACGCCCTCGCCCAGGGCACCACGCACGTGCTCGCGCTGCGCACCCGGGTCCCCAGCCTCGAGCTGCGCCGCACCCACCCGGCCCGGCGGCTCACGGTGGGACGCTGGCTCGCACGCCACGCCGTCGGGGCCTCCGAGGCCTGGCGCACCCGCAACGAGGTCGCCCGCGACGTCGAGCGCCTCATGGCCACCGACCCGCGAGTGCTGCAGGTGCACCCGCCCGTCGGCGCCCCGCGGATCTCCGTGGTCGGCAGCTCCGTCGCGGTGCAGAAGCAGGCCGTGCAGATCGGCCGGGAGGCGATGGTCGCGGCGCTGGACGCGGGCTGAGCCGATCCGGCCACGGGGCGACAGCAGTCTCCCGGACCGGCACGTCACGACCGGGGAACGGCCCCGCTCGCACCCCGGCCGCGGCCCTGCTCAGGCGCCGAACCACTCGGCGACGCGCGCCGTGATCGCCCTGTCGAACGCGTCGTCGCTGTGGTGCTCGGCCACCCAGCGCCCGAAGGAGCCGTCGGCGCTGGCGTCGATCTCCGCCCGACAGGCCTCCGGCTCGCGCAGGGCGCGGGTGAGCATGCGCTCGGCCTCGGCCTGGTCGCGGTACAGGAACGGATAGGCGTCGGGCACCAGCTCCCGCGCCCAGTCGCGGTCCGGGAGGATGCCGACCACCCCGGCGCCGAGCGCCTCGATGTACAGGAGTCCGTAGGACTCCTCCTCGGCGGTCGCCAAGAACGCGGTGGTGCGGGCGAGGGCCTCCCAGTACGAGGTGCGGGTGGCCGTGAGCGGCCCCGTGCGCACCCAGTCCTTCGCGGACAGCCGCATCGCCTGCTCGGACACCAGGTGCGACTCGTGCAGACGCATCTCGACCCGCAGCGGCACCGCGAGGCGGACCCGTTCGACGATCTCGAAGAAGACGTCGGGGCGCTTGGCGGGGGAGAGGTAGATCGCCGGGTAGAGGACGAGCGGCACGTCGGTCGGACGGCGCGGCTGCACGTGGTCGAGGCGGAAGCCCAGGTTCACCCAGGCCAGGCGGGCCTGCGCGGCGAGCGGTGCGACCGTCCAGCGGTGCACGAGGTCGCGCACCTCTCCGGCGGTGCGCTGCGCGTCGGCGAAGGTGGGGAACAGGGCGCAGGACAGGGCGAACGCCGCGGTCTGCTCGAGGGGCCCGCCAGTGGGCACGGGCCGCCACACGAAGTTCATGATCCGCGGCGTCCCGCGTCTCGCGAGCGCCGAGTAGACCTGCGGGGAGTCGGCGACGTCCATGTTCACGACCACCGCCTCGGCGGGGTCCAGGAACTCCAGCGGCACCTCGTCGAAGCCCTCGCAGCGCCGCTGGACGGGCCCGATCACGATCGGACGCTCGAAGATCCGGATCAGACGGCGCACCAGGGTGTCCCCGGCTTCGTGCCCGGTCACCGTGCCCTCGGGGCCGATCACCACGCCGTCCCACTTGATCGCGATCCTCATGACGCCGCCTCCTCGATGAGATCCTCCGTGAGCTCCTCCGCATCGGACTCCTGGATCCGCATGCCGTAGAAGGAGCGGTGCACGAACACGAGCGCGAGGAGCAGGAACGCCCCGGACAGGACGTGCACGAGCGTCCCCATGCCCTGGGCGGTCAGGCTCGCCGCGAGCTCCACGGCCAGCAGCCCGAACAGGGTGGTGAACTTGATGATCGGGTTCAGCGCCACCGACGAGGTGTCCTTGAACGGGTCGCCCACGGTGTCGCCGATGACCGCGGCCTCATGCAGCGGCGTCCCCTTCATGTGCAGGTCCACCTCGACCACCTTCTTGGCGTTGTCCCAGGCGCCGCCGGCGTTGGCCATGTAGATCGCCTGGTAGAGGCCGAACACGGCGATCGAGATCAGGTAGCCGATGAAGAAGAACGGCTCGACGAACGCGAAGGACAGCGTCGCGAAGAACACCGCGAGGAAGATCAGCAGCATCCCCTGCTGCGCGTACTTGGTGCAGATGTCCACGACCGCACGGGAGTCCTCGGCGCTGGCCCGCTCGGCCCCAGGATCCAGGCGGATGTTGTCCTTGATAAACGACACGGCGCGGTCGGCGCCCGTCGTGACGGCCTGGATGGACGCGCCGGAGAACCAGAAGATGACCGCGCCGCCCGTGATCAGACCCAGCAGGAACGGGGCGTGCAGCAGCGACAGGTTCTCGACGTTCTCGCGCAGGTGATCGGTCAGGCCGATGATGATCGAGAAGATCATCGTCGTGGAGCCGACGACGGCGGTGCCGATGAGCACCGGCTTGGCGGTGGCCTTGAACGTGTTGCCCGCCCCGTCGTTGTCCTCGAGCATGTCCTTGGCGCGGCCCCACTGGGGGATGATCCCGAAGTCCTCCCGCAGCTCGGCGTCGATCCCCTCTGCCGCCTCGATCCGCGAGAGCTCGTAGACGCTCTGCGCGTTGTCCGTGACGGGACCGTAGGAGTCGACGGCGATCGTCACGGGCCCCATCCCGAGGAAGCCGAAGGCCACGAGGCCGAAGGCGAACACCGCCGGGGCGAGCATCAGGTCCTCGAGACCCGTGAGGGACACGAGGTAGGCGATGCTCATCAGCCCCACGATCGCGATGCCCAGCCAGAACGCCGAGAAGTTGCCGGCGACGACGCCCGAGAGGATGTCGAGGCTGGCCCCGCCGTGGCGGGAGGACTTCACGGCCTCCTGCACGTGGCGGGAGTTGGTGGAGGTGAAGGCCTTGACCAGCTCGGGGATCAGGGCCCCGGCGAGGGTGCCGCAGGTGATGATCGCCGACAGCTTCAGCCACAGGGCATCGGGCTGATCGCCCAGGACCAGGGCGGTCACGCCGAAGGTGAGCGCCACGCACAGGATGCTCGTGAGCCAGACCAGCGAGGTCAGCGGCTTCTCGAAGTCCATCCGCTCGGCCTCGCCGAAGCGGGAGCGGACGATCGCGGAGTTCAGCGCGTAGGCGGCCCAGGCGGCGATGATCATCGCCGCGCGGACGGCGAAGATCCACACCAGCAGCGTGGCCTGCAGGGCCGGGCTCTCGACCGCCAGCAGGATGAACGTCACCAGGGCGACGCCGGTGACGCCGTAGGTCTCGAAGCCGTCGGCCGACGGGCCCACCGAGTCGCCCGCGTTGTCGCCCGTGCAGTCGGCGATGACGCCGGGGTTGCGGGGATCGTCCTCGTCGATCTTGAAGACGATCTTCATGAGGTCGGCGCCGATGTCGGCGATCTTGGTGAAGATGCCGCCGGCGATGCGCAGGGCCGAGGCCCCGAGCGACTCGCCGATCGCGAAGCCGATGAAGCAGGCGCCGGCGATGTCGGCGGGCAGGAGCAGCAGGATGATCAGCATCATCAGCAGCTCGAGGCTGATGAGGACCATGCCGATGCTCATGCCCGAGCGCAACGGGATGCGGTGCACGTCGTGGGGCCGCCCTCGCAGGGAGGCGAAGGCGGTGCGGGCGTTGGCGAAGGTGTTGACGCGGATCCCGAACCAGGCGACGGCGTAGGAGCCGCCCATCCCCAGCAGCGAGAACGCGACGATGATCGCGACGCGGCCCCAGCCGAAGCCGACGAGAGCCACGTAGTAGACGACGATCACCGCGGTGATGAACGCCCACAGCATGAGCAGGAAGCGCCCCTGGCGTGCGAGGTACGCCTTGCAGGTGGTGTAGATCAGCTCGGAGACCTCGAGCATCGAGCGGTGCACCGGGAGGGCGCGCAGCTGCAGGAACGTCATGAGCCCGAAGCCCAGGCCCAGCAGGCAGATGCCCATGCCGATGACGAGCAGGAGGCGGCCGTCGATGCCGATCGCCGTGGTCGCCTGCGAGAGATCGGGCAGGACCAGGCTCGCCTCGCCGCCGCCGACCGCGCCCTCGGCGCTCCCCGCCGGGGCGCTCGAGCAGCCGGCGAGCGCGGCGGCGACCAGGGCGGCGAGGACCGGCACCGCCGTGCGGAGGCCGGGCGGACTCGTCCGCGGTGCGGGCTGGGGGACGGCCTGGCGGTCACGGTGTGCGGTCACGGATGTCAGCGCTCCTCGTTGAGACGTTCCGACTCCATCGAGCGTAGGACTGCGATGCAGGTCACACCCGGGACGTGGGTCCTGTGGGGCGGGCCGGCGCGCGCTGGCGCGGTGATCCTTGCTCGTTCGTCAGACCCCCTGCGTACCGTCATGGCATCGGGAGTCAGTGCGGCGGTCGGCCCAGCTCAGTGCAGTGGTCGTCTCAGTGCAGCGGTCGTCTCAGTGCAGCGGTCGGCTCAGTGCGGCGGTCGGTCGCCGGAGCAGCGACGAGCATGGCGCCGCGCACCGACGACGGGCGGCTGCCGTGCCCGGCGGCTGTGGATCCGGCCAGAAGGAGGAGAGGCATGAGCGAGCAGAGCTCGCTGTTCGAGGTCGACGACGGGGCGCGACCGCTCGCGGACCGTCTGCGGCCCGCGGCGCTCGAGGAGGTCGTCGGCCAGGACCATCTGCTGGCGCCCGAGGCACCGCTGGGCCTCATGGTCGCCCAGGGGCGGCTCGTCTCGACGATCCTGTGGGGCCCGCCCGGGTGCGGGAAGACGACGGTCGCCCGGCTCCTCGCCGAGCGCACGGGCCTCGTGTTCGAGCCGCTGTCGGCCACGTTCTCGGGCGTCGCGGACCTGCGCAAGGTCTTCGACGCCGCCCGGCGCCGGCGGGAGGTGGGGCAGGGGACGCTGCTGTTCGTCGACGAGATCCACCGCTTCAACCGGGCCCAGCAGGATGCCTTCCTCCCGCACGTCGAGGACGGCACGATCGTGCTGGTCGGCGCGACGACGGAGAACCCGAGCTTCGAGCTCAACGGCGCCCTGCTCTCGCGATGCCAGGTGCTCGTGCTGCGCCGCCTCGACGACGCGGCCCTGCGGAAGCTCATCGCCCGCGCCGAGGCTCTCGCGGGTCGGAGCATCCCGTTGACGGAGGACGCCTCCGAGATGCTGATCGCGATGGCCGATGGCGACGGCCGCTACCTGCTGAACCTCGTCGAGCAGCTCCTGGCGCTGCCCGACGGGACGGAGCCGGTCGGCGTCACCCGCCTCGCGGAGCTGATGCAGAGGCGGGCCCCGCAGTACGACAAGTCGCAGGAGGGGCACTACAACCTGATCTCCGCCCTGCACAAGTCGATGCGCGGCTCCGACCCGGACGCGGCGCTGTACTGGCTGGCGCGGATGCTGGACGGGGGAGAGGACCCGCTGTACATCGCGCGCCGCCTCGTGCGGTTCGCGACCGAGGACGTCGCGATCGCCGACCCCCGGGCCCTCGACCAGGCGCTCGCGGCGTGGGACGTGTACGAGCGCCTGGGCTCGCCGGAGGGCGAGCTCGCGATCGCGCAGGCCGTCGTCTATCTCGCGACGGCACCGAAGTCGATCGCCGTCTATCGCGGCTTCGGCCGCGCCCGGAAGGCCGCGAAGGAGTCCGGCTCCCTCATGCCGCCCGCGCACATCCTCAACGCGCCCACGCGGCTGATGAAGGAGCTCGGCTACGGGGAGGGGTACGCCTACGACCCGGACACCGAGACCGGGTTCTCCGGTCAGGATTACTTCCCCGAGGGCATGGAGCGGCCGACGTTCTACGAGCCGACCGGCAACGGCTACGAGCGCATGGTCGGGGAGCGGATGCGGTGGTGGGAGGCGCGGCGCCGAGAGGGCTCCGCCCGCCCCTTCCCCTCCGACGAGAAATAGAGGATACTCACTATTAGATGCGCCTCGCGGCCATCGACACACACCGCGACCGCGTGCGCGACAGGCCAAAGGAGTCCCCGTGACGATGAACCAGTACGAGATCGACCACCTCGCGACCGTTCGGGAGGTGGCGCCCGAGTCGATGGTGCTGCTGCGCACCGACGGCTCGTTCCCGCTCGAGCGTCCCGGCACGCTCGCCCTCTACGGCGCGGGCGCCCGCCGCACCATCAAGGGCGGCACCGGCTCCGGCGACGTCAACTCCCGTCATGTCGTCTCGGTCGAGGAGGGGCTTGAGAGCGCGGGATTCGTTATCTCGTCCAAGGCGTGGCTCGATGCCTACGACGAGATCGCCGAGAAGAACCATCGCGAGTTCGTCGAGGACCTCAAGGCCCGGGCGAAGGCCGCCGGCGTTCCCGCCCTCATGTTCGGAATGGGCGCCGTCGAGCCCGCCCCGGTGGTGGACCTCCCGCTCGACGCCGAGGCCGACGCCGCGATCTACGTGCTCTCCCGCGACTCCGGCGAGGGCAACGACCGCACCCCCGAGGCCGGTGACGTCAAGCTCACCGAGTCCGAGATCCGCGACATCCTCGCCCTCGAGGAGAAGTTCTCGACCTTCCTGCTGGCCCTGAACGTCGGCGGACCCGTCGACCTCTCGCCCGTCAAGGACGTGCGCAACATCCTCGTGCTGTCCCAGCTGGGCGCCGCCACCGGAGACGCCTTCGCCGACGTCATCCTCGGCCGCGCCTACCCGTCGGGGCGTCTCGCGACCACGTGGGCCGCCTGGGAGGACTACTGCTCCGAGGGCGACTTCGGCGACCCCGACGACACCCACTATCGCGAGGGCGTCTATGTGGGCTACCGCTACCTCGACTCGGTCGACGTCGCCCCGATCTTCCCCTTCGGCTTCGGCCTCGGGTACACGACGTTCGAGCTCGGCGGGGCCACCGTGACCGTCAACGGCTCTGCCGTGACCGTCGAGGTCGAGGCGCGCAACACCGGTGAGCGCCCCGGCAAGGAGGTCGCGCAGGTCTACGTGTCGGTCCCCGCCGGCGAGCTCGACCAGCCGTTCCAGACCCTCGCCGGCTTCGCCAAGACCGGCGAGCTCGCCCCGGGCGCCTCCGAGAAGCTCGCGGTGGCCTTCGACCTGGCCGAGCTCGCGTCCTTCGACACCGCTCGCCACGCCACCGTCCTCGAGGCGGGCGACTACCTCGTGCGCGTCGGCACCTCGAGCCGCGACACGGCCCCGGCGGCCGTCATCGAGGTCGCCGAGACCGCCGTCGTCCGCGAGCTGCACGACGTCCTGGGCGACCCCGGCTTCACCGATTGGAAGCCCGCCGCGCCGGCGGCCGTCGAGATCCCCGCCAACCTCCCGCGCCTGGCCGTCGAGGCCGCCGCGCTGCGCCGCGAGGACACCGCCGAGCCCGTCGACCTCTCCGAGGCCCTCGCCTTCGTCCAGGGCCTCAGCGACGACGAGCTGACGTACGTCGTCCTCGGGGACTACGCCGACGAGGCGTCGAAGCAGTCGATCATCGGCCAGGCCTCCCAGGGCCTCGTGGGCGCCGCCGGGCAGACCACGACCCGCTTCGACGGCCTGCCCTCGCTGATCCTGCCCGACGGCCCCGCGGGTCTGCGCATCGTCCCGCAGGTGGGCGTGGACGCCGAGGGCAAGTTCCCGCTGGGAGACGCCCTCGGTGGCCTGTTCGCCGAGCTCATGGACGACGCGTCGATGGAGGCCTTCGGCGTCGACCCGAACGCCCCTGAGCGCACCCCCGAGCGCGTCTTCGAGCAGTACGCGACCGCGATCCCGATCGGCACGGCGATCGCCCAGACCTGGGATCCCGCCGTGGCCGAGGCCCTCGGCGACGTCGTCGGCGCCGAGATGGATCACTTCGGCGCCCACCTGTGGCTGGCCCCGGCCATGAACCTGCACCGGTCGATCCTGTGCGGGCGCAACTTCGAGTACTTCTCGGAGGACCCGCTGATCTCCGGCCGCATGGCCGCCGGCATCACCCGCGGCGTCCAGAAACACCCGGGTCGCGGCGTGACCGTCAAGCACTTCGCCTTCAACAACCAGGAGACAAACCGCCTGAACTCCAACAGCCGCATCTCGCAGCGCGCGGCACGCGACCTGTACCTGCGCGGCTTCGAGATCGTGGTCCGCGAGGCCCAGCCCCACGCGATCATGACCTCGTACAACCTCATCAACGGCGTGCACACGTCCGAGAGCCCCGAGCTGCTCGAGACGATCCTGCGCGACGAATGGGGCTACGAGGGCCTGGTCATGACCGACTGGGTCGTCTACTCCATGACCCGCACGGACATGAAGCACCCTCGGGCCTCGGCCGTCGCGACCGTCAAGGCCGGCAACGAGCTGTTCATGCCGGGCTGCGAGGAGGACCGCAAGACCCTCCTCGACGGCCTCGCCGGCGTCCGCGACCTCCCGTCGATCACCCGCGAGGAGCTCGAGAAGCAGGCCGCGCGCGTGGTGCGCATGGCGCGCAAGCTCGGCGAGGCGGCACCCGCGCCCGAGGTATGACGCCTGCGGTGCACGGTCCCGACGCTTGGGCGCCCCGACCGTGCACCATCCCCGCGGCCCCCAGCCGACGGCTCGGCCGCACCCCTGACCGGGGTGCGGCCGAGCCGCTCTCGGCGCCTGCGGAGCCACGACGGCGCCCATCGCCGCGCGCCGTCCCCGAAGGTCCGGAGCTCTGCCGTGACGGGGCCGCATGAGAATCCCCGTCGCGGCGGGGCCGCACGAGGAGTCCTGTTCGATGGAGAGCACTACCAAGAACCGCCAGGGCGATGCCGTGCTGCGCACGCTGATCGCACGCGCCTTCGGCGATGACGAGGTCCCGACGGCCGACGGCTTCGCCGAGGAGATCACCGAGGGCTGGTTCAACGTCCTGTACCGGATCCATCTGCGCAGCGGCCGCCGCACGGTCCTGAAGATCGCGCCGCCCGCCGACGTGCCGGTCCTGACCCGCGAGATCGACATGATGCGCGCCGAGCTCGAGGCCATGCGCCTGATCTCCGACCGCACCGCGGTGCCCGTCCCCGAGATCCTCCGCGTCGACCTGAGCCGCGAGATCGTCGACGCGGATCTGTTCTTCATGGAGCACATCGACGCCGACAACTTCGGCTTCACCGCCGACGCCGGAGGCCTCCCGCCCGAGGTCGTCGCCGCAGGCCACCGCCAGCTCGGCGCGCTCAACCGCGAGATCACCTCCGTCGTCGGACCGCACTTCGGGCCGATCCTGGGGGAGGGCTTCGCGACCTGACGCGAGGCGTTCACGCAGACCATCGAGGAGGTCCTGGCGGACGGGCGTCGCGCAGGCTCGCAGCTCGGCTGGTCCGAGGCGGCGATCCGCGAGGTGCTCAACCGCCACGCCGACACCCTCGATGAGGTCACGGTGCCGCGCCTGGTCGAGCTCGACCTGTGGGCCAAGAACTCGATGATCCGCGACGGGAGGATCGTCGCGGTCTTCGACCACGAGCGCGCGATCTACGGCGACCCGCTGATCGAAGCGGGCCTGACCGGCCTGGACTTCCCGTTCTTCGGGGACCCGTCGGACTTCATGGCCGGCTTCGGGATCACCGAGCTCACGGAGTCCGAGCGCACGCGCCGCTGCCTGTACTCGCTCTACCTCGCGGTCATCATCGTGGTCGAGAACAGCTACCGCACGGGGGCCGATCCCGGCATCGCGGTCTTCGGCCGCGAGCAGCTCGACGTCATCATGCGCGCCCTCGGTGCGGCCTGACGCCCGAGGCACCGCCCGCGTCCCCGCGCGGGCCTCGGCCCGCTCCGAGGCCTTGGCCACGGACTCGATCGGCCGCCTCCTGTGGTGGAGCTGCTCGCAGACCACCGTCTCCGTCGGGGTCTTCGGGATCTACGCCCTGACGAACGCCTGGTTCGTCGCGCGCGGCGTCGGGGAGACGGCGCTCGCGGCGGTCAACGTGGTGGCCCCGCTCCTGCTCCTGCTCGGCGCGGTGTCGACGACCGTCGGCGTGGGAGGCGCCTCCCTCGTCTCCCGGCGCCTCGGCGCGGGCAGGCCCGATGCCGCCGCCCGCGCCGCGGGCACCTCGTTCACGATCTTCTGGGGCGCGGCCCTGGCGACCTCCGTGATCGGCCTGGCGGCGCTGGACCCGCTGCTGCGGCTCGTCGGCGCGACCGCGGAGATGCTCCCGTACGCCCGTCCGTACGCGCAGGTCCTCATCGCCGGCGCGGTCCTGTCCACGGGCTTCTCCTCGATCGTGCGGGCGGAGGGGCGCCTGCTGTTCTCGACGATGCTGTGGATCATCCCCGTCATCGTGCAGATCGTGCTGGACCCCCTGCTGATCCTCGGGGCGGGCATGGGAGTGACGGGCGCCGCGCTGGGCACCCTCGGCGGCCAGGCCGTGTCCGCGTCGATGGCGCTGTGGTTCTTCCTCGTCCAGCGCGACCGCCCCTACCGGATCCGTCCCGCGCATCTCGTGCCCGATCCGGCGGACGCCCGGGAGATCGTGGCGATCGGGGCGCCCTCGTTCCTCGCCGGCATCGGCACGACCCTCCTGGCGATCCTCGTGAACACGGCCCTGGCCGCCACGGGCGCCGCGTTCCTCGCCGCCTATGCGGTCTGCGCGCGCGTCCAGACCTTCATCGCGATGCCGCAGACGGGCATCGCCCAGGGCATGCAGCCGATCGTCGGCTTCAACGCCGGGCGGGGGCTCGCCGCGCGCGTGGCGCGGGCGCGCACGCTGAGCCTGCGGGCGAGCGTCGCGTACGGCGGTGCATCCGCGCTGCTCATCGCGCTGGCCGCCCCGATCATGGTGGGACTGTTCGTGACCGATCCCGCGGTCGTCGGCACCGCCGTGCACGCGCTGCGGATCCTCGCCATCGGCATGGCCGTCGCGGGCATCGCCCCGGTCGCCGCGGCGTACTGCCAGGTGTTCGGGAGGCCGCGTGCGGCCGACGCGACCTCGCTGGGCACGCTGGTCCTGATCCGGGTGCCGCTCGTGCTGCTGGGCGGAGCCGCCGGGCCGCTCGGCGTGTGGGTCGCCCTCGCCGCCGGCGAGGTGGTCTCGGCGGCGGTCGCCCTGGTGATCCTGCGGCGCGTCTGAGGGCGCGGGACGCGACGGCGCGACGTGAAGGCGGGCGGTGGGGAGGGGAGCTCCTGGCGCGCTCGATCAGCCCCGCTCGACGTCGTCCTCGAGCTCGCGCAGGGCCTTCGCGGGGACGCCGCCCACGAGGGCGCTGTCGGGCACGTCCCGGGTCACGACGGCGCCGGCCGCGACGACGACGTTCGAGCCGATCGTGACGCCCGGCAGGATCGTCGCGTTCCCGCCGATCCACACGTCGTCGCCCACGTGGATGTGCGCACCGTGGTCGCAGCGGATGGTCGGCAGCAGGGCCACGCCCTCGCCGCAGGAGCCGAGCAGCGCGCGGATCGCCTCATCGCGCGCGGCGGTGTCCGGAACCGGGATCGCGTTGAGGGCCGCGCACAGCTCGATCGCGCGCAGCTTTCGGGCGTCGACCTCCGGGTCCGTGACGTCGTACTCGAGCCCGGCGTCCAGCTTCTCGATCTCGCGCATGACGGCCCTTGCCTCTCCGTATCGTCCTGTCGCGTCCCCCGTCCCGCGCAGAGTACGCGAGCCCTCCGCTCCTGTGATGAGCATCACGTGAACCTAGTGGGCTCAACTGTGGAATACCGCTGCCGCGCAGGTTGTTGGACCGGGTGAGCAGCCGCGGAGAGCCGCTGGCCGGACGAACGGCGCGACCACGCGGAGGCTCCTCGACACGTACGGCACCCGCACCGGGTGCAGACGCCGTCATCGGACATTCGACACGCACGCAAGGAGGATCACCATGGCTCGCACCTTCGCTCCCTTCCAGGACATGGACCGTCTCTTCTCCGATCTGACCCGCACCCCCGCCTCGGTGGGCATGCCGATGGACCTCTACCGCGAGGGCGACGTGTTCATCGCCGAGATCGATCTGCCCGGCGTGGACCCGTCGAGCGTGGACGTGGACGTCGACGACCGCACCCTGACCGTCCGCGCCGAGCGCAAGGGCAACCAGGGGGATGCCGAGCGCTCGTGGCTCACCCGTGAGCGCCCCAGCGGCACCTTCGCCCGCCAGCTCACGCTCGGCAGCCGCGTGGCCCTCGACCGCATCGAGGCCGAGTACTCCGACGGCGTGCTGCGCCTGAGCATCCCGATGGCCGAGGAGGCCAAGCCGCGCAAGATCAGCGTGTCCCACTCGGACCGCTCGGTGACGGCCGGCTCGGGCGACAAGGACACGGACGAGCGGCGCACGATCGAGGGCGAGACCGCCTGATCGCGCGGCGCGCGGAGCGGATGCGCCCGCTGCGCGCGCACATCGACTCTGCGCACGACAGCATTGCGCACGACAGCAGTCCACACGCCGCGGCCCGGACGGAGGCTCTTCGTCCGGGCCGCGGCGCGCTCGGCCGTCTCCCGGCGGCGCGGGACTCTTCTAGTTGTACTGACCGGGGACGTTGATCGGAGGTGGATCTTGCCAGCCCTGTAGTATGCGTGCATACTGTTTGCATGTATCTGATGAGTTCGGCTGTTACGACCAGTCGTCACCAGCCTGAGGATGTG
>NZ_FWFG01000049.1 GCF_900163655.1 Brachybacterium nesterenkovii | reverse complement strand
GAAATGGAACCCGACGACTCACACAGAGACCGGACCTAACAACGGGGGCGGCCCACCATGGCTCGATCGACGGAGGCACGTACTCGTACTGGTCCTTGCGGGTTGCACGCCACCGCTCGAGAGAGCGAACCTGTTTCTGTGCGTCCTGGAGGTCGGCCTCTGTTACGGCGCGTTCCAACTGCTCTGCTTCGAGCTGATCGTGGAGAGTCGTTAGGCGATCCTCCAACTGCTCACGCTCGTACTGCAGACGCTCTGCCACGGCTGTCGCGGTGCGGACGAGTGAGTCCTTCTGCTCGAAGCGCTGTGCAAGCTCTTGGACTGCGCGCTCGTCGAGCCGCTCTCTGCCAAGGACCTTTCGCACCAGTGTGCGCAGGCTGTCGAACCATGGCTCGTGCGTGGTGGATTTGCGGTACGGCTTGACCCGCGCGGGGTCCTCGGCAGTGGCCGTCCCCTGCTTCTCGACCACGGAGGGCTGCTCAAGCACCGTAGGCTGTGCGGCAGGAGGCGCCGGTGCGACAACAGAATTGCTCTCGGTGACGACTTCCGTGGCATTGATCTGCTCTCGCTGGAGGACGCGCACGGTGCGCATGAGCTCCGTGGGTAGCTCACGTTCGAGGAGCGAGAGTCTGGGCGTAATCGAGACAAGGTGCTTTATGCGCGAGTCGAACGTCTTCTTCTCAGTCAGCCCCTTGACGATGGTCCTTGCGGTCAGCAGGCGATGACGGCGGGCATCGGTCGGATCTGAGAGGTCCACTCTCGGTACAAAGGTGCGGATCGCGCCCGCGGGGATCGCGTGAGCTGGCCCGAGAGCTGAGTTCAGCTTGCTGTGCGCGGCGGGGGTGAGCACGAAGAAGGATGCGCAGCCGATGGCGTCGCGTGTGAGCGAGTCGACCGCCCGTCCCCATTCCTCGTTGCTGACGTCTGGGATGGGTGCAACCACCACGATCGAGATGTAACGACCTGCATCAGTGATGTACCCCAGCAACTCGTCTACGTCGTCGGCGCGAGTTGTTTGGGGTCGGGGGAGAATCGGCACCGAGGAGTCGTGGGCCGCGACGGACTCCAAGGTGTTTCGCACAAGGTTTGGGGTCGCCGGGATACTGGGGGCCCGGCTTTTGGTCCGCCCTTCGCTCTCGAACCAGATGACCTGGCTCTGGTGGGAGGCAAGGCTGCTGAGTGCATACATCCGCGTGGTCCACACGCCCGCTGGATTGGTCTCCTCGTACTCGAAGAGAGCACGGCGTAGCCGAGCATCAGCGCTGCTGTGCTGCACGACGGTCAGAACGTTCGAAGAGCCGAGGTGGTGGACCCCGGCACCTTCCCAGTCTGATGTCTCGAGTCCGCTCCTGCCCTTGCGCCGCTTGTCCTCGAGCCACCCTCTTAACTGGCTCTTCACAGATGAGGGTGTAGCTGTGGTGCGACCTGGGGCGGCGCGTCGGTGTCGGGGTGAGGGTCGAGGTCTTC
>NZ_FWFG01000063.1 GCF_900163655.1 Brachybacterium nesterenkovii | reverse complement strand
TGCCCACCCCGTCCCGGGCGCCGCCGCCGCGGCTTGACACAACATAGAAGCATCCCGGGTTTGTTAGAGGCTCGCAAGTGCCGCGTCGGCGGGTGCCGGTGCGGGGTGGTTGTGATGGTAGGTGTCCTCGAGCTCGACGGGCGGGATCATGCCGATCTCGCCGTGAAGTCGCCGGTGATTGAACCAGTCGATGTATTCCGCGGTCGCGATCTCGAGGTCGTCGATGTTCTTCCAGGGCCCGCGGTTGCGGACCAGTTCAGCCTTGAACAGCGAGTTGAAGGCCTCGGCCAGGGCATTGTCATACGAGTCGCCGGTGGAGCCGAACGAGGCGGCCGCGCCGGCCTCAGCAAAACGCTCGGTGTAGCAGATGGCGACGTACTGAAGCGTCCTTATCGCTGTGGTGCGTGAGCCCGGAAACGGCCTGGCCTGCGTGATCGCGGGTCCAGATGCCCATCTCGAGCGCGTCCAACGCGAGGTCCGTCCGCAGCGACTTCGACAGCTGCCAGCCGACCACGCGGCGGGAGAACACATCGATGACGAACGCGGCATACACCCAGCCGGCAAAGGTGCGGCAGTAGGTGATATCCGCGACCCACAACTGGTTCGGAACGGTCGCAGTGAAGTCACGTTCGACCCGGTCAAGACGATTATCCGGGCCACGACCGGAGATCGTGGTGCGCGGGCCCTTGGCCCGGCCGACCCCTCGCAACCCCGCGCCGCGCATGAGCCGCTCGACCGTGCAAAGCGCGATGACGACACCCTCGCGGCGCAGCTGAGCGTGGACCTTCTTCGCCCCCTAGACGCCGAAGTTCGCCGCATGGACGCGGTGGATCTCGACCAGCAGTTCCTCGTCGCGTAGTCCTCGCTTCGAGGGTGGGCGGGTCGTGAACGCGTAGTACGTGCTCGGCGCGATCTGCGTGCCCGCTGCGGTCAGCGTTCGACAGATCGGCTCAACGCCGAACTCATGCCTGTACTGGTCGATGTACTCCACGATCAACGCTGTGGGCGGTCGAGCTCCGCGATGCTCCTATGTCAAGTTCAGGTACTCAGGCGGCCATGAGCGTCACCGTAGACGCGGGATCCTGCATTGTCGACGACCCCATAGGGGCTCATCCGAATCCAGGGTGTAGTCGGGGTCTGAACCCGCCGGTCTCGAGCAGGGATCTGGCGATGTAGTTGGTCAGGTTGCGGAACCCCAGCGCCGAGCCGCGCAGGTGCTCGAGCCTGCCGTTGA